>NZ_JBAWKD010000001.1:0-609329 GCF_037095735.1 Frigidibacter sp. MR17.14
ACAGATACAACACCCTCGGCACCGCCGAGATCACTGCCGTGAGCTGAAGACCGAGCGGGAAAGGGACAGATCGGCCTTCAGCCGATTAGAGCAACAACGCCGTCATGATGCGATCACGCAAACGAAAAGGCAGCCCACAGGCTGCCCTTGCGTCATCAATCACTTGCGCAAACTATGCCCCCAGCAGGGTCACAACATGCCGCAGCCGGCACCAACTTTGCCCCGAACTACAAGCCTCAGTGCGTCCAGGCGCCGCGGCGGTCGGTCGCGAAGTTCTCGCCGTAGCCGCGGGCGCGGACGTTGGCCTTGCGCAGGTTCGGCTCCTGCACCACGACCTCGATCCCGTGCTCGCGCGCATAGTCCTCGGCCGCCTCGCGGGTCTCGAACTTCAGGCGCACCTGGGTCTGGGTGTCGTCGCTCGAGGTCCAGCCCATCAGCGGGTCGATCTCGCGCGCCGAACCTTGCGCGAATTCCAGCACCCAGCCCTTGGTGCGGGCGACGCCCGATTGCATCGCGGTCTTGGCAGGCTGGTAGATCCGGGCGCGCATGGAATCCTCACCGAGTTCAGAGCGTTGGCCCCTTATCGAAAATGATTGCCCCGCACGCAAGCCCCTCCGGGCCTCGCCGGGCCCCGGGACGGGGCTTGAACCGGAACAAAATAAGATCAATTTAGGCAACGGTCGCCTGCCCGACCGCCCTGCCCGCCCCTCCGCCGCCGAAGGTGCCCGATGCCCCACAACAACTCGAACATGCCGATGTTCCGCCCCGAGGTGCTGACCCGGCCCAAGCTCGAGGGCGGGCGCGCCTTCCGCATGCAGACCGCCTTCCAGCCCGCCGGCGACCAGCCCCGCGCCATCGCCGAACTGGCGGCCGGGGTCACGGCCGGCGAGCGCGACCAGGTGCTGCTCGGCGCCACCGGCACCGGCAAGACCTTCACCATGGCCAAGATCATCGAGGAAACCCAGCGCCCGGCGATCATCCTCGCCCCGAACAAGACGCTCGCCGCCCAGCTTTACGGCGAGTTCAAGGGCTTCTTCCCCGACAACGCCGTCGAGTATTTCGTCAGCTACTACGACTACTACCAGCCCGAGGCCTATGTCCCGCGCTCGGACACCTACATAGAAAAGGAAAGCCAGATCAACGAGCAGATCGACCGGATGCGCCACTCGGCCACCCGGGCGCTTCTGGAACGCGACGACGTGGTGATCGTCGCCTCGGTCTCGTGCATCTACGGCATCGGCTCGGTCGAGACCTACTCGGCCATGACCCAGGACATGACGGTGGGCGGGCTCTACGACCAGCGCAAGTTCATCGCCGAACTGATCGCCCAGGCCTACAAGCGCCTCGACGCGGCCTTCGTGCGCGGCAGCTTCCGGGTGCGCGGCGACGTGGTCGAGCTCTGGCCCGCCCACCTCGAGGACCGCGCCTGGCGGTTCTCGTTCTTCGGGGAAGAGCTCGAGGGGATCACCGAGTTCGATCCCCTGACCGGCGCCAAGACCGACAGCTTCAAGCAGATCCGGATCTACGCCAACAGCCACTACGTCACGCCGCGCCCGACGATGCAGCAGGCGATCAAGGGCATCAAGAAAGAGCTCTTCGACCGCCTCAAGCAGCTCAACGACGAAGGCAAGCTGCTGGAAGCCCAGCGGCTCGAACAGCGCACCAACTTCGACCTCGAGATGCTCGAGGCCACCGGCGTCTGCAACGGGATCGAGAACTATTCGCGCTACCTCACCGGCCGCGCGCCAGGCGAGCCGCCGCCCACCCTCTTCGAATTCATCCCCGACACCGCCATCGTCTTCGCCGACGAATCCCACGTCTCGGTCCCCCAGATCGGCGGCATGTACCGGGGCGACTACCGGCGGAAATTCACGCTGGCCGAACACGGCTTCCGCCTGCCGTCCTGCATGGACAACCGCCCCCTGAAGTTCGAGGAATGGGACGCGATGCGCCCGCAGTCGGTCTTCGTCTCGGCCACCCCCGCCGCGTGGGAGCTGGAACAGACCGGCGGCGTCTTCACCGAACAGGTGATCCGCCCCACCGGCCTGCTGGACCCGGTGGTCGAGATCCGCCCGGTTTCGATGCAGGTCGACGACCTTCTGGACGAGATCCGCAAGGTCGCGCTGAACGGCATGCGCGTGCTCTGCACCGTGCTGACCAAGCGCATGGCCGAGGATCTGACCGAATACCTGCACGAACAGGGCGTGCGGGTGCGCTACATGCATTCCGACATCGACACGATCGAACGGATCGAGATCCTGCGCGACCTGCGCCTTGGCGCCTTCGACGTGCTGGTGGGCATCAACCTGCTGCGCGAGGGCCTCGACATCCCCGAATGCGGGCTGGTGGCGATCCTCGACGCCGACAAGGAGGGCTTCCTGCGCTCGGAAACCTCGCTGATCCAGACCATCGGCCGCGCGGCGCGCAACGCGGAAGGTAGGGTGATCATGTATGCCGACCGCATCACCGGCTCGATGGAACGCGCGATGCGCGAAACCGACCGGCGGCGCGAAAAGCAGCAGGCCTACAACCTCGAACACGGCATCACCCCCGCCACGGTGAAGAAGAACGTCGAGGACGTGCTGGCCGGCCTCTGGCAGGGCGACACCGACCAGAGCCGGATCACCACCAAGGTCGACAAGCCGATGGTCGGCGCGAACCTTGCCGCCCATCTCGACGGTCTGCGGGTGCAGATGCGCAAGGCGGCCGAAAACCTCGAATTTGAAGAGGCCGCGCGCCTGCGCGACGAGGTCAAGCGGCTGGAAGCGGTGGAACTGGCCGTGTCCGACGACCCGATGGCGCGGCAGTCGGCGATCGAAGAAGCGGCCGAGGCGGCGGTGAAATCCAGCGGCCGCTCGACCGCCGGCCGGCCCGGCCAGCGCGGCGGCGTGAAACGGCGCGGGCGCGGCTGAGGCCCGCCGCACCGCCGCGCCATAGCCCGCGGGCGATCCGCGCCGAACGTCCGACAGAGTTTTTTCGACCCGTTGCACCGGGGGAACAGGATGTATCGCGCGTTCCGACCACGGGCGCGCGCCCACTGGCGGCCTCGCCCAGCTTTGCCATCCCCCAGACCTTCACCGACGAAGCCGCGTGGCGGGTCGCGCCGGGCGGTGTCTACGGCTTCGAGGATTTCGACCCCATCACCGCCACGACCGAGGTCTTCAGCCTGCCCGCGCTGGGCCTGGCCTTCGACCCGCTCGACGACGGCACCCAGCCGACGGTGCAGCCCTACGCCTCGACCGGTGGCGTCGTCCGCTCGGGGCCCCACAACCTGCTCAACGATGCCGATGACAGCCTGCCCGCGCGCGGCCCGATCACCGTGCGCCCGATCGCGGCGGGTGACTACATCTTCGGCCTCGGCATGTTCAACGTCGGCGGCGACGACACGCTCAGGCTCAGCTTCTACACTGCCGGCGGCGACCTGATCACCTCGGTCGTCTCGGCCGCGGCCTTCGGCTTCTTCGGCATCGTCGACGATACCGGCGCCGCCTATGCCACCGTCGATTTCGTCGGCGGCAACGGCTATGCGCCGACCGACGACTGGCAGGCTGCCACCCGCACCACCTTCATCCCCGAACCGCCGATCGCCCCGGTGCCGCTGCCGGCGGGGCTGCCGCTGCTGGCGGCCGGGCTCGGGGCCCTCGGCGCGCTGCGCCTGCGCCGGCAGGCGAACTCCTTGCCGGGGCCGAAATCATCGTAAACGAGTGATTAACGACTTCGCGTCAGGCTGAGCGTCAGGGCAACGGGGGAAGGACCAGCCATGACGTCACGACCGGCGCGCATCCGCCTGCGGGCGGCGGGGCTCTGTGCCCTGCCGTTCGCGCTTCTCGCGGCAGACCCGGCCGCCGCCGGGCCCTGGCCCCGCGACAAGGGGGCCACCTTCCTGTCCTTCGGGCAGGAACGCTCGTCGCTCGGCGACTGGACCAGCCTCTACGCGGAATACGGGCTGACCGAGGGGCTCACGCTCGGCCTCGACGCCGGCCGCTCGGACAGCGGCGACGGGATCGCGATCCTGTTCCTGCAAAGCGCGCTCGGGCCGCAGACCGGGCGTCACCGCTTCACCGCCTCGCTCGGCATCGGCGCCAGCCGCAGCGAGGGGCGCAGCACGCCGATGATGCAGGGCGCGGGGTCCTGGGGCATGGGCTTCGACACCGGCCTCGGGCCCGGCTGGCTGGCCGTCGACAGCAAGATCCGCCTGCTGCCCGGCGAAGGCGAGCCGGTGGTGATCTCGCAAAGCGCCTCGATGCAGCAGATGATCACCCCCGTCACGCTGGTCACCGCGATGAAGACCGACGTCACCTTCGGCATCGCCACCGCCGGCGGACGGCGGCTGTGGATCGCGCAGCTGCAGCTTGACGACAGCTCGGCCACGCCGCTGAACGCCCGGCTTGCCGCCAGCCTCGTGCAGGACCTGCCCGGCCCGCTGAAGGCCGAGATCGGCCTCATCACCCCGCTCGAGGGCGAGGGCGAAACCGCGCTGAAGATCGGCCTCTGGATCGAGTTCTAGGCGCAACGCTTCGCTAACCCCGCCGCGCGAGACTGGCCGAAACCCCTGCCCGAACCCCCTGCCGGAGATCACGGGATGATCCTGCACAGCGCCCTGCCCCTCCCTAAAGCCCAGCCCCTCGGCCGCGCCGACAGCGCCGGCTTCACCGCCCGCCTGATGGCCCGCGACGACGCCGACCGCGACGGCCGCCTGTCGCGGCCCGAGGCCGGGGCCATCCCGATGGCAGAGCGCCTACTGCAGGATTTCGCGGCGACCGATGCCGACGGTGACGGTCACCTCACCGTGGCCGAATTCCGCAGCTTCGCCGACAGCCTGCCGCCCGGCACGCTCGAGGAGCCCGACGCCTCCCGCCGCCGCGCCGAGGCCTTCGCGGCCGCGCTGGACGCCGCCCGCCGCGCCGGCGCCGGGGCCGGCCTCACGGCACCGGAAGCCAAGACGCAGGAAGGGGCCACGCCCCCGGCGTGACCGGCGCGCGCGCGCTCAGCGGAAGATCAGCGCCCCCAGCGCCAGCAGCACCGCCGCGCCGACCAGTGCCGCGACCACGATCGCCACCACCCCGGCCGCCGCCACCACCGTCACTCCGGCCAGCGCCAGGATCACCGGCAGCACCACCGCCCCCACCACGCCCAGGGCCATGAACTTCGCCCGCGACCCGCCGGTCACCAGGCTCGCGAACCAGCCCGCCAGCAGCCCGATCACCGCCAGCAGCCCGAAGACCGTCCAGCCGAAAGCCTGAAGAACTCCGCCGTCCATACCAACCTCGCTCATTCGTGCACGGCGCCCCACTGGCGCCCCCGGTCCGCCCATGCTCCCCTGCGGCCCCGAAAGACCGAGGAGGAACCCGATGACGATCCGCACCCTGCTTGCCCTGCCGGCCCTCGCGCTCATCGCGGGACCCGCGCTCGCCTCAAGCGACGCGGCATGGGACGAGTTCCGCGACGAGGTCGAAAAGACCTGCGCCGCCCTCGTCACCGACCCGGGCGAGGTTGCGGTCGAGGTCAATCCCTTCGGCTCGGCCAGCTACGGCGCGGCGCTGGTCACCCTGACCACGCCACAGGGCAGCGACAGGATGATCTGCGTCTTCGACAAGCAGACGAAGGCCGCCGAGCTGACCGCGCCCTTCCCGCCCACAGAATGAGCGCAGAGTGAGCGCGGGCAAGCCGGCCCCAACGCAGAAAGGGCGGCGCTACAGAAGCGCCGCCACCTCGGCCGCCAGCGCCTCGACCTCGTCGGCGGCCGGGCCGCGCCGGCCCACCTCCTGCACGCCCAGCCCCTCGCCCAGGCTTTCGGCATAGGCGACCCGGTAGGCCAGCCGCGTGTCGGCCAGCTCGGCCGACAGATCCCGCGCTGCCAGCGCCACCTCTTCCGCCAGCCGGGTGCCGGCCTTGGCGCGATTGAGGACGACCGTCGCGCGCTTGCCCTCGCGCCCGGCCAGATCCAGCACCCCCTCGGTCGCCCAGAGATCGACGTGGCTCGACGCCACCGGGATCAGCACCAGATCCGCCTCGCGCAGCGCCGGGCGCAGATCGGCATCCACCTTCGGCGGCGTGTCGATGATCACGTAATCCACGTCGCGCTTCAGCTTCTCGCATTCATAGGCCACGCCCCAGGCCGAAGAGGTCGAGAATTCCAGCCCCGCATCCCCCAGCCGTTCGCGTCGCGTCATGAACCAGCGCCCGAGGCTGCCCTGCGGATCGGTGTCCAGCACCGCCACCTTCCGCCCCGCCCGCACGAAGGCCACCGCGAGGTTCACCGCGATCGTGGTCTTCCCGCTGCCGCCCTTCTGCTGGGCGACCGCAATCACCTTTCCGGCCATGCGCCCCCTCCGTACCGCGCTTGCTGCGCTGCAGCCTAGGCAGGTTTCAACCGGAACGTCAGCGATTCGCGTGGGCGAGCAGGCTTTCGCGGGCCCGCGCCGCCCGACGGCGGCTGGCCGAGCTCTCCTTGATCCGCGCCACCAGGTACTGGATCCCCAGCCCGGCGACGACCACGGCGGTGTCGAGGTCGAGCCCGTCGATCCCGATCATCCGCGCCCGCTCCTTCACCACCTGCCCGGCGAAGGCCAGGATGGTGCCCAGCGCGAAGATTACCAGACCGTGGCGGCCCAGCGTCTGGAACGGCCCCGCCCAGCGGCTGGCGCAGGCGCGGGTGACGATGGGCAGGCTGGCCAGCAGATAGGCCAGCGCCAGGAAGTGCAGCAGCCGCGGGCCGGACACGAAGGTCTTGTCATAATCGAACAGGAAGGTCGGTGCGCGGCTGTCGCGGATCGCGAACATGATGGAATTCAGATATTCGCCCAAGGCCGGCCATTTCGCCCAGACCAGGATGAAGACCACCACCGCCGCGGCCGCGATCACCCGGGCCCGCGTCGCGCGCACGAAGGCGCGGCCGTCGCGGGCGGCAAGTCCGGTCAGCAGGCCCAGCGTGAACAGAAGCTGCCAAGAGGGCGGGTTGAAGAACCAGATCGACTCGGTGGGCCAGGTCGGCATCGCCCAGCGGTTCATCCCCGCCACCAGCCAGACCGCCACCGACAGCACCAGCAGCCCCACCGGCGCCCGTCGCCCGACGTAAAGCAGCGCCGGCGTCAGCATCAGCAGCACCGCATAGATCGGCAGGATGTTCATGTAGCCCAGCTGATGCGACAGCGTCGCCAGCCCGATCCAGGCCCTCAGCGGGTCCTCGATCACCGGCGCCACGTTGTTTTCCGCGATCAGCCGGTCGGTCCCCAGCCACAGCGCCCCCGCGGCCGAGATGCCAAGCGCGATCACCGTGCAGGCCAGATGCACCAGATACAGCGTCCAGGCCCGGCGCCAGGGCCGCTTGACCGCCTCCCAGGTGAAGCCCGCGGCAAAGCGCGGCCCATAGGCCAGCGCCGCCGCGATCCCCGACATGAAGACGAAGCCCTCTGCCGCGTCCGAAAAGCCGAAGTTGCGGTTGGTCAGCGCCTCGTAGGCATTGCCGGGCACATGGTTGATGAAGATCATCACCAGCGCGAGGCCGCGCAGCACGTCCAGCCGCGGATCGCGCCGCGACGGCGCGGGGGTCGCCCGCGCCGCAACCCGTCCCGGCTGCGACGCGGGGCTTTGCTCAGGCATGGGCCAGCACGGGCTCTGCGACCGGGACCGGGGCCTGCGGCTCGCTCCAGCTGGCGATGACATGCTTCCAGGCCAGGATCACCGGGCTCGGCGCGATCTCGGTCGGCACGGTGAACAGCTTGTAGGCACCGAAGGCGGGCTCGCCCGACTTTTTCGACGACCAAGAGATGATCTGCGGCGCGAACAGCATCGGCAGCCCCACCGGCAGCAGCCAGGCGACCAGCGGCGGCGTCAGCCACCAGACGAAGATCAGCCCGGCAAGACCGGTGAAGGCGATCCACTTGCTGGCGGCCCAGGCCTCTTGGATGCCCAGCGTGCCGTCGCCGCGGTTGTTCGTGGGCCAGCCCGAGTCGAGCCCGAACAGCACCTGCATGACCGAGCGGGTCTGGAACATCAGCATCACCGGCGCGATCACGCTGGAGAACAGCAGCTCGACGATGGTCGAGCGCAGCGCCGTCGCCCCGCCGCCGAAGCCGCGCGCCCGCCCGCTTTGCCCGGCCTGGATGCCGATCATCAGCTTGGGCAGGAACAGCAGCCCGAAGATGCCGATCGCCAGTTCCACCGCCTTCGCCGCGTCATTGTGCGGGAAGATCGGGAACAGCTGGTCATAGGGGTTCGGGAAGTAGTCGGGCCGCGGCGCCAGCACGATCGCCGCGATCGAGGCGGCGATGAAGCCCAGCCAGAACAGCGGCGCAATATAGGCGAGGATGCCCTGGATGAAGACGAACCGGCTCCAGGGTTTCAGCCCCGGCGCCATCACCAGCCGCGAATGCTGCAGGTTGCCCTGGCACCAGCGGCGGTCGCGTTTCGCATGATCGACGATGTTCTCGGGGCCTTCCTCGAACGAGCCTTCCAGATCCTCGTCCAGCCGTACCGTCCAGCCGGCGCGGGCCAACAGCGCCGCCTCGACATAGTCGTGGCTCAGGATGTGGCCGCCGAAGGGCGGCTCGCCCGCCAGCACCGGCAGCCCGCAGCTTTCGACGAAGGCGCGCACCCGCACCATCGCGTTGTGGCCCCAGAACGGACCCGTGCGGCCCTGCATCACGCCAAGCCCCTGCGCGAAGGCCGGCGAGAAGAACGAGGCCGAAAACTGCATGGCCCGGCCGAAGCGGCTTTCCGCCTCGATCACCTTGGGCAGCGACTGCAGCAGGCCCATCCGCGGATCGGCCTCGACCCGGCGCGCCATCTCGAGGATCGTCGCGCCTTCCATCAGGCTGTCGGCGTCAAGGATCAGGGCGTAATCATAGGCCCCACCCGAGCGCTGGAAGAAGTCCTCGATGTTGCCGGCCTTCTTGCCGGGGTTCGAGGCGCGGCGGCGGTAGAACATCCGTCCCTCGGCGCCGCGCTCCTTCACCAGCCGCAGGAACCAGGCGCGCTCCTGCGCGGCCACGTCCTCCTTGCGGGTGTCCGACAGCACCGCGAAGTGGAACCTGTCCTGCACGCCCAGCGCCGCCAGCGACGCGTCCATCGCCGCGACGCGGGCGAAGACCGTCATCGGCTCTTCGTTGTAGACGGGGACGAGGATCGCGGTCATCCCCTGCACCGCCGGGCCTTCGCCGCGCATCCACGCCGGCTGCTCGGCCGGCGTGCGCAGGAAGGCAAGGCCGATCAGGCCTTGGATCGCGCCCCAGGCCAGCCAGAAGGTCGACAGGATGATCAGGGCGGACCGGATCCAGTCCATCGACTGAAGCCCGTCACCGGCCCCGTATTGAAGGAACAGGGCGCCGGCCGACAGGCCGATGCCCACCGACAGCAGCAGCGCAACCGTCCGGACCGTCTGCGTGACGGCCAGGCTCACCCGTCTCGGCGTCAAGTGTCAGTTCCCGGCCTTGCCGACCCGCGCACCACCGAACAGGCCCGCCAGGCGCGCCACCAGCGTGTGCTGACGCTCCAGCACCTGCCGCGGCATCACCATCGGCGCTGCGGGCAGAGCGAACAGGCTCTCCCCCACGAGATCGGCTTCGGACTTCACAATGTCACCTTCAACGGTCATTCCTGCACCCACTGATAGAGCCAGTTTTCAGTCAGTTTGCGGTCGTAGCCGGCGATATGCGCGACCAGCTCGGTCACGCCGCCCTGACGGCCGCGCACATCCGCGACCAGCCGCCAGATCTTCTTGCCCTCGATCTTCGACAACGACTGGTGGATCACCTCGCCGCCACCGACATTCACGACCGGGGACAATTCCGCATCGGGGGGCAGCTCTCCGAGCACCCCGCCTTCGAAATCAATAACGAACTTTCGGGTGTTGGGTTCCGCATCGGCCCCTGCAACCCCGGCATGTCCTGCACGCGTATCCGACACCCAGGCGAGATCGCCATCGCCCTGCGGCGGCAGCGCGCCCCAATGCATCCGGTAGCGGAATTCCCGCGACTGACCGGCCGGGATCACCCCGTCAACCGCCCAGAACGCCACGATATTGTCGTTCACTTCCAGATCCGAGGGGATCTCGACCAGACGGACGGAACCCTTGCCCCAGTCGCCCAGCGGTTCGACCGCCAGCGAGGGGCGCGTCTCGTAATGCGCCTCGGCATCCTGGTAGCTGTCGAAGTTCCGCTCGCGCTGGTACAGCCCGAAGCTGCGCAGGTTCTGCTCGCCGAAGACCGAGGTCGACAGCCGCGGCGGGTTGTTCAGCGCACGCCACAGCACGTCGCCATCCGGGCGCACCATGCGCAGCCCGTCGCTGTCATGCACGCGCGGACGATAGTCGGTGAAGCTCTCGCGGTTCGCGGCGGCGAACAGGAACATCGACGTCAGCGGCGCGATGCCCAGTTGCTGGACCTCGGCGCGGAAGAACAGCCGCGCGGTCACTTCCATGCGGGTGTCGTTGCCCGGGAAGATCTCGAACCGGTAGGCGCCGGTGCAGGACGGGCTCTCCAGCTCGGCATAGACCACGACCGACTTCGCGTTCATCACCGGCCGTTCCAGATAGAAGGCGGTGAAGCGCGGGAATTCCTCGCCGCCCGGCAGGCCGGTGTTGATCGCAAGGCCGCGGGCCGACAGGCCATAGTTGGTGCCGCGCCCGAGGCCGCGGAAATAGCTGGCACCAACGAAGGCCACCAGCTCGTCCAGCACATCGGCGCGGTTCAGCGCGTAGTGCAGACGGAAGCCCGCCACGCCCGGCAGGTTGAAGTGCTGCGGCACCGATTGCGCAAGGTCGCCGCGATAGTCGAAATCGTCGGTCGAGAAGACGAACTCGCGCGCGACGCCCTCGGCCACCTCGTAGACATGCACCGGCTCTTTGAACAGCCAGCCAAGGTGGAAGGCCTGCACGCGGAACAGGCTGCCGTCCACGTCCCAGCGGGCGCGGTCGGCGCGGAAGTTGATCTGGCGATAGCGGTCATAGCCGAGGTCGGCCAGGAAGCCCTCCAGCGGCGCCGGCGTCTCGTCGCCGCCCATCGCCTTCTGGCGCATCTGCTCGGTCAGGATGTCGAACGAGAAGGGCGGCGGCGGCGGTTCGGCCGGGGCGGGTGCGGCGGCGGGCGCCTGCTCTGCCGGGGCCGGGGCCTGCGCGGGCTGCGCCTGCTGGTCCTGCGCGAAGGCGCGGCCACCCGCACAAAGGGCGAGCGCGGCGGTCGCCTGCCCAAGAAGGGCGCGGCGGCTCGGGGCGATCAGCGACAGGGCAGAAACGCGGGTCATGTCTTGGGGCCGTTCAGTCTTCTAGGATCTCTTGGCGCGGGCCGCGCCGGGCAGCAATCGGGTCGTGCCGTCGGGGTCGTGGTGGTCTGGCGACACCCGGCGACGGAACCGGAAGCCTCCCTCGTATGTCCTCGCGCAACCCTCCGGCCAGAGCCGAATCGCGCCGCCCGAGCATACGCCTCGGGCTCCATTTACATCAGCGCAGATTGCAGGTGCAGCACAAGTTGCCGCGATGCGCAAAACCTTGCCGGACCACACAAAAATGCAACGGAACTCGCGCGTTCCGGATGTTCATCTTCTGATTGCCTAGGAGATCTGGTGGAGCAGAGGGGGATCGAACCCCTGACCTCGTCATTGCGAACGACGCGCTCTCCCAACTGAGCTACTGCCCCCACGGGGCGGGTATTTGCCCCCTTTCCCGCGGACTGTCAAGGAACCCGCCCCCGGCTGGCGAAAGTTTTTTCGGCCCGTCTCCGCCTGCATCAGCGGCGTCCCGCCCCCTGCCCCGCCCCAAGGCTGTCCTGCAGGAACTGGGCGATCTGGGCGGCGGGGCGCTGGCCGGCCGCGCGCGCGACCTCGCGCCCGCCCCGCCACAGGATCAGCAGCGGAATGCCGCGGATTCCAAGCTGTTGGCTGACCTTTGGCTCGGCCTCGGTGTCGAGTTTCGCGAATCGCACCCGCCCCTTCAGCGCCTCGGCCGCGCGGGCGAATTCGGGCGCCATCGCCCGGCAGGGCCCGCACCAGGCGGCCCAGTAATCGACGACCAGAGGCAGGTCGTCGCCCTTCGCCTTGGCATGGGTCGCGGCGTCGATGGCCGCGACCTTGCCGGTCACCAGCCCGGCCCCGCAGGTGCCGCATTTCGGCCCGGCACCCAGCCGGTCGGCGGGCACGCGGTTCGCCTGACCGCAGTCGAGGCAGGTGATCTTCAGGCTGTCCGGCATCGTCCCCTCCCATCGCCCCGTCGGGCTATGACGTTGCGGCATATCGCAACGCCAACGCCCCGCGACAAGGCGCGGGGCGTGCAAGGGGGTCATGCACCCTTCTCAAGGCTTGGCGCACCGCGCGCGGGGGGTGTACGGGGGGGTGTACAGGGGGTGCACGGATGTCACCCCCCGTTTTCGCAGCTTATTCAGCGGCTTCCGCGTATTCCGACAGCGGCGGGCAGATGCACATCAGGTTGCGGTCGCCCCAGACGTTGTCGACCCGCCCGACCGGCGGCCAGTACTTGTCGACGCGGAAGCTGCCGGCGGGGAAGCAGCCCTGCTCACGGGTGTAGACGCGGTCCCAGTCGGCGACCAGATCCTCGACCGTATGCGGGGCGAAGCGCAGCGGGCTCTGCTCGGCGGTCAGCTCGCCGCGTTCGACCGCCGCGATCTCCTCGCGGATCGCCAGCATCGCCGCGATGAAGCGGTCGATCTCGGCCTTGGTCTCGGATTCCGTGGGCTCGATCATCAGCGTGCCGGCCACCGGGAAGCTCATCGTCGGCGCGTGGAAACCGTTGTCGATCAGGCGCTTGGCCAGATCATCCACGGTCACGCCCACATCGGCGAAGCCGCGGGTGTCAAGGATGCACTCATGCGCGACCCGGCCACGGTTGCCCATGAACAGCACCGGATAGGCGGGCTTCAGCCGCGAGGCGATGTAGTTCGCGTTCAGGATCGCGACCTTGGTCGCCTGCGTCAGCCCCTCGCCGCCCATCATCAGGCAATAGGCCCATGAAATCAGCAGGATAGAGGCCGATCCGAAGGGCGCCGCGCTCACCGGCCCCTCGCTTCCACCAGTCTCCGGATGCCCCGGCAGATGGGGCGCGAGATGGGCCTTCACCCCGATCGGCCCCATGCCCGGACCGCCGCCGCCATGCGGAATGGCGAAGGTCTTGTGCAGGTTCAGGTGGCTGACATCCCCGCCGATGGCGCCGGGCTTCACCAGCCCCACCATCGCGTTCATGTTCGCGCCGTCGATATAGACCTGACCACCGTGTTTGTGAGCGATTTCACAGACTTCGCGGACCGTCTCCTCGAAGACCCCGTGGGTCGAGGGATAGGTGATCATCACGCAGGACAGCTTGCGCCCCGCCGCCGCGGCCTTCTCGCGGAAGTCCTCGATGTCGATGTCGCCGTTCGGCGCGGCCTTCACGACCACCACCTTCATCCCCGCCATCTGCGCCGAGGCCGGGTTGGTGCCATGGGCCGAGACCGGGATGATGCAGATGTCGCGGTCGCCCTCGCCATTCGCGCGGTGATAGGCGGCGATGGTCAGAAGCCCCGCATATTCCCCCTGCGCGCCCGAGTTCGGCTGCATCGAGAAGGCGTCGTAACCCGTGATCTCGCAAAGCTTTTCCGACAGGTCGGCGATCGCCTCGGCATAGCCCGCAGCCTGATGCGCGGGGGCGAAGGGATGCAGGCTGCCGAATTCGGGCCAGGTGATCGGCATCATCTCGGCGGCGGCGTTCAGCTTCATCGTGCAGGAACCGAGCGGGATCATTGCCCGGTCGAGCGCCAGATCGCGGTCCGACAGGCGGCGCATGTAGCGCATCATCTCGGACTCGGCCCGGTTCATCCCGAAGATCGGGTGATCGAGGTAGCCCGTCTCGCGCAGCAGCGCCTCGGGGAAGCCCAGTTCCGTCTCGGCCCCCACCGGGTCGGTGATGCCGAAGGCGTCCAGCAGCCGGGTGATCACGCTGGCGTCGGTCGTCTCGTCAAGGCTGATCCCGACGCGGTCGCGGCCGACCTTGCGAAGGTTGATGCCGCGCTGCTCGGCGGCGGCAAGGATGCCCGCCTGCCCCACGCCGACCTCGACGGTGATCGTGTCGAAGAAGGCCGCGGGTTGCACTTTCGCGCCCGCCGCCTTCAGCGCATTGGCCAGCCGG
Source organism: Frigidibacter sp. MR17.14 (assembly GCF_037095735.1). Taxonomy (NCBI): domain Bacteria; kingdom Pseudomonadati; phylum Pseudomonadota; class Alphaproteobacteria; order Rhodobacterales; family Paracoccaceae; genus Frigidibacter; species Frigidibacter sp. MR17.14. Next base: position 14,111 of record NZ_JBAWKD010000001.1, read on the forward strand.
ACGGTGTTGAAATGCACTTTCTCGGCAATCGCGCGGATGCCCTTCGGCCCGTGGAACACCGCGTAGAACGAGGCCATGACCGCCAGCAGCGCCTGCGCGGTGCAGACGTTCGAGGTGGCCTTCTCGCGGCGGATGTGCTGCTCGCGGGTCTGCAGCGCCAGCCGGTAGGCCTTGTTGCCCTTGGCATCGACCGAGACGCCGACGATCCGGCCCGGCATCGAGCGCTTGTATTCGTCGCGGCACGAGAAGAAGGCGGCATGCGGCCCGCCATAGCCCATCGGCACGCCGAAGCGCTGCGAGGACCCGACCGCGATGTCGGCGCCCATCGCGCCCGGCTCCTTCAGCAGGCACAGCGCCAGAAGGTCGGTCGCGACGATGGCAATGGCCTTGGCGCCGTGCAGCGCGTCGATTTCCATCGAGAAATCGCGGACTTCGCCGTGGGTGCCGGGGTATTGGAAGATCGCGCCGAAGACCTTCGACGGGTCAAGCTCTTCCACCGGGCCGACGAAGCATTCGATCCCCAGCGGCAGGGCGCGGGTGCGGATCACCTCGATGGTCTGCGGATGGCAGCCGGCGTCGATGAAGAAGCCGCGCGCCTTCGACTTGGCGACGCGCTCGGCCATGGCCATCGCCTCGGCCGCCGCGGTCGCCTCGTCCAGCAGCGAGGCATTCGCCACCGGCAGACCGGTCAGGTCGGCGACCATGGTCTGGTAGTTCAGCAGCGCCTCCAGCCGGCCCTGCGCGATCTCGGGCTGGTAGGGGGTGTAAGCCGTGTACCAAGCGGGATTTTCCAGGATGTTGCGCTGGATCGCCGGCGGGGTGACGGTGCCGTAATAGCCCTGCCCGATCAGGCTGGTCATCACCTTGTTCTTCGCCGCGACCTCGCGCATCCTCGCCAGCAGCTCATGCTCGGCCAGCGGCGCCCAGTCCAGCGCGGTGCCCTGCCGGATCGAGCCCGGGACCGTCTCGGCAATCAGCTGGTCGAGCGTCTCGCAGCCCACGGCCTTCAGCATCTCGGCCATCTCGGCGGGCGAAGGGCCGATATGGCGGCGGTTGGCGAAATCGTAGGGATCGTAGGCGGTCGGGGTATAGCTCATGGCGTCAATCCTGCGGGAAGCCCGCGCAATCGGGGGAAGGCCCGCGCGGCACGGCCGCGCAGGCGGGGCGCGGCCTCAGCCGATCATGTCCTTGTAGTCGTCTTCCGACATGAAGCCGTCGAGGACCGAGAGATCGTCGATCTTCAGCTTGAAGAACCAGGCGGCGCCCAGCGGGTCCTCGTTCACGAGGCCGGGGTTGTCGGCCAGCGTCTCGTTGACCGCGACGATCTCGCCATCGACCGGGGCGAGGATGTCCGAGGCGGCCTTGACGCTTTCGATCACCACGACCTCGTCACCCTTGGCGCATTGGGTCTCGATCTCGGGCAGTTCGACGAAGACCACGTCGCCGAGCTGTTCCGAGGCATGCTCGGTGATGCCGACGGTGACGGTGCCGTCTTCCTCGACGCGGAGCCATTCGTGGTCTTCGGTGAATTTCAGCATGATGCAGGGTCCTGTGCGGGAGGGGTCAGCGTTTGTAGGTCGCGGGCCGGAACGGCATCGCGGTGACGGTGGCGGGCAGCCGCTTGCCGCGGAGCTCGCCATAGACGGTGGTGCCGGGCGCGGTGCCGGCGGGCAGATAGGCCATGGCCATCGGCGCCTCGATCGAGGGGCCGAAGCCGCCCGAGGTCACCCGGCCGATCGGTTCGCCGCCCTCGGCCGATGCGAAGATTTCAACACCTTCGCGCATCGGCGCCCGGCCTTCGGGGCGCAGTCCCATACGTTTTCGAACCGAACCCTCGGCCAGCTCGGACAGGATGCGTTCGGCGCCGGGGAAGCCGCCGGCGCGGGCGCCGCCGGTGCGGCGGACCTTCTGGATCGCCCAGGTCAGCGCGCCCTCGACCGGGGTCGTGGTGGTGTCGATGTCATGGCCGTACAGGCAGAGCCCGGCCTCGAGCCGCAGGCTGTCGCGGGCGCCGAGGCCGATCGGGGCGACCTCGGGCATCTCCAGCAGACGCTCGGCGAAGGGCTCGACGAAGCCGTCGGGGACCGAGATCTCGTAGCCGTCCTCGCCGGTGTAGCCCGAGCGCGAGATCCAGAGCTCGACACCCTGCCAGTTGCGGATGCCCACGTCCATGAAGGCGAAATCGGCGGCATCGGGGACAAGGCGGGCCAGCGCGGCCTCGGCCTTCGGGCCCTGCAGCGCGATCAGGCCGCGGCCCGGCACCTCGGCCACGTCGCACTCGGGCAGGCCGGCCTTGAGGACCTGAAGATCACCCTCCTTGCAGGCCGCGTTCACGACGATGAAGAAATGGTCGCCCCGGTTGGCGATCATCAGGTCGTCGATGATGCCGCCCTCGGGCGTGGTCAGGAAGCCGTAGCGCTGGCGGCCCTCGGCGAGGCCGGCGATGTCGACGGGGATCAGCCGTTCCAATGCCAGGGCGGCGTCGCGGTTGTCGCCGGAGCGGGCGGTGACGATCACCTGCCCCATGTGGCCCACGTCGAACAGCCCGGCCTCGGCGCGGGTGTGCAGATGCTCTTTCAGCACGCCCATCGGGTATTGCACGGGCATGTCGTAGCCCGCGAACGGCACCATCTTCGCGCCAAGCCGCAGATGCAGCGCGTGCAGCCCCGTACGGCGGAGCATGTCGGTTTCGGCCATCGCCAAACCCTTTCCTGTCACGCCGGCGAAAGCCCCGGCATCTTCCGGACGGAATTGTCCCGTCCTTTGATGCCCCCTCTGTCCCTTCGCCTGAGATCGTTATCCCTTCGGCGGACGCCTCTCGGCGCCTCTCTCCAGAGTCTTCCTGACAGGACGGTCCCTTGCGCCTGAGAGTTTACCGGGGCGGTTGCTCCTTCGGCACCTTTGGCCCGCTCGCGCGCGCCGCCGGATTCTCCCGATCCTGTCGCGGATCGGATAGCCGCGCCGCGGGGGCGCTGTCCAGCGAAATGATGAACTCGACGCATCACGCGCGAAAAGCGACAGATCCGCGCTCAGACACCGACATGGATGCGGAATTCCGCGGCATCCCGCGTCAGCCCCGCGGCCTCGACCGTGGCGGCGATGCGGCCGTGGTCCATGAAGGACACGCGGTCGGCCATCGCCAGAACCGCATCCACCCGCTGCTCGACCAGAACCGTCGCGACGCCGGTCGCCTTCAGCGCCACCACCGTGTCGCGGATCAGCCGGATCATCGAGGGTTGCAGCCCCTCGGTCGGCTCGTCCAGCAGCAGCACCGCGGGTTCGAGGCAGAGCGCGCGGGCCAGCGCCAGCATCTGCTGCTCGCCCCCCGAGAGGGTGCGCGAGACCTGCCCCAGCCGCTCGCGCAGCCGCGGGAAGAGGTCGAGCACCCGCTCGCGCACCGCGGCCCCCCTGCCCCGGGTCATCAGCCCGACCTCGATGTTCTCGGCCACGGTCATGTCGCCGAAGAGCCGCCGCCCCTGCGGGACATAGGCGATGCCGTGGCGCGGGACCTGATGCGCGGGCAGGTCCTGCACCGGCTGGCCGGCCAGCAGCACCTGCCCTTCGCGCGCGGGGACAAGGCCCATGATCGCCTTCATCAGCGTCGACTTGCCGGCGCCGTTGCGGCCCATCAGGCAGGTGACCTCGCCGGCGCGGGCCTCGAAATCGAGGCCGTAGAGGACGGTGACCGGGCCGTAGCCGGCGCTGAGGCCGCGGATCGTCAGGGCGGCGGTCATACCGTGTCCCCCAAATAGGCGCTCTGCACCTGCGGATCGGCGCGGATCTGGTCCGGCGTCCCGATCGCGAGGCGCTGGCCGAAGTTCAGCACGGTGATCCGCTGCGCGAGGTCCATGACGACGTCCATGTTGTGCTCGATCAGAAGCACCGTGGTTTCGGGCGCGACCGAGCGGACGAGCGCCTTGAAGGTTTCGATCTCGCTGTCGGCCAGGCCCTGCGTGGGCTCGTCGAGGATCAGCACCTTGGGCTCGAGCGCGAGGCCCATCGCCACCTCCAGAAGCCGCTGGTGGCCGTAGCTGAGCGTGCCCGCCTGCTGGGCCCCGCGCGTCTCGAGCCCCACGCGCGCGAGGGCGGCGCGGGCGCGCGGGCCGGGGTCGCCGCGGTGGCGCGACTGCACGGCCAGCGCCACGTTGTCGAAGACCGGCAGGCGCGCATAGATCGAGGTGATCTGGAAGGTATAGGCGATGCCGGCGCGGACCCGGGCGTGGGCGGGCTTGCGGGTGATGTCGGCGCCGTCGAGGGTGATTGTGCCAGACTGCACCGGGATCCGCCCGGACAGCAAACTGACGAAGGTGGTCTTGCCGGCGCCGTTCGGGCCGATCAGCGCGTGGATCTCGCCCTGCGCGAGATCGAAATCGACGCCGTCGACCGCCTTCAGGCCGCCGAAATGCCGGGTGAGGCCGCGGGCCGAGAGGATCACGGAAGAGGTCATGGCAGCCATGGCGCCCACCTGTCGCGGATCGTGCCGAGCACGCCTTTCGGTGCGAAAAGCACAAGGATCAGCAGGGCCACCCCGGTGACCATCAGCGTCGCGGTCGTAATCGTGGAAGCAAGGTCGGTCAGGTAGAACATCGCGGCCGTGCCGAGGAACGGCCCGAGCACGGTGCCGGCCCCGCCCAACAGCACCCAAAGGAGCGGCGCGATCGAATTCTGGATCGCCGCGAAGCCCGCGCCCACGTAGCCGAAAAGCAGCCCGTAGGCCGCCCCGGCGAGCCCCGCATAGAGGCCCGAGATCACCAGCGCGATCAGCTTCACCCGGTACGGGCTGTAGCCGAGCATCCGCGAGCGTTCCTCGTTCTCGCGCATCGCGACCATGACCCGCCCGAAGCGCGAACGCACCAGCGCCGCCTGTACGACAAGGCCTGCCGCAAAGATCGCCAGCGCCACAAGATAGCGGGTGTCGTCGGCCGAGAGGTCGAGCGGCCCGATCCGGCGCAGGGCCGATGCAAGCACGATGCCCTCTTCGCCGCGGGTGACGGGGGTGTAGTAGAGGATCGTCAGGTAGCCGGCCTGCGCGAACATCATCGTCACGATCAGGAAGCTGACCCCGGTGGTGCGCAGCGCCAGCAGTCCCACCGCCAGCGCCATCGCGCCGCCGCCCAGAAGCCCCAGCGCCAGCCCCGGCCCGGCGGGGACCCCGCCGTATTCGGCCGCAAGGCCCGCGGCATACATGCCCGCCCCGAAGAACAGCGCGTGGCCGAGGCTGAGAAGCCCGGTGTAGCCGAAGGCGATGTTGTAGCCCATCGCGTAGGTCGCGAGCAGCATGATCCGGGCGAGGTTGCCCTCGTGATAGGCCGGCAGCACCATCGTCGCGGCCCAGAGCACCGCGATCAGGGCGGCGGGAAGCGCGAAGTCCCTCATGTCTTCGCGCCCCCGAACAGGCCCTGCGGGCGGAACACCAGCACCAGTGCCACCAGCAGCGTGGCAATGATCTTGGCCAGCGTCGGCGAGAAGAAGACCGAGATGATCCCGTCCGACAGCCCGATCACCAGCGCCGCGACCAGCGTGCCGCGCAAGCTGCCGAGTCCGCCGATGATGACGGTGATGAACGACAAGAGCAGCGGGTCGTGGCCCATCAGGTAATGGGCCTGCTGGATCGGCACGATCAGCACCGCGGCCAGCGCCGCCAGACCGGCCCCCAGCGCGAAGACCCCGGCATAGACGCGGCCGGTGTCGATGCCGAAGGCGGTCGCGGTCTCGCGGTCGATCTGGGTAGCGCGCATCACGAGGCCGGCCCGGGTGCGGGTCAGGAACAGCCAGAGCCCGGCCAGCACCACCACCGCCGCGGCGATCACCGCGAGCTTGTAGCCGGAATAGCCGAACCACGGCAGCTGCACCCGGATCGAGAAGGGTGCCGGCACCGGGCGCGCCTCGGGCCCGTAGAAGCTGAGCGCGGCCTGCTGGAAGATGTAGAGCAACCCGATGGTGGCGACGATCGTCGCATCCGGGTCGTAGTTCAGCCGCTTCAGGATCAGCCGGTCCGACAGGGCGGCGATGGTGGCGACGAGGCAGGGCGCGATCACCAGGGCCGCGAGGAAACCCAGCGCCGGCGGGCCGGGCAGGAACGACGTCACGAACGAGGCGAGCACCGCGCCCAGCATGAAGAACTCGCCATGGGCGACATTGACCACGCGCATCACCCCGAAGACGAGGCTGAGACCGGCCGCCGTCAGCGCGAGCACCGCGGCGGAAACAAGGCCCTCGAGCGAGGCGAGAAGGAAGAAGGCTCCGAAACCCAAGCGTCAGTTCCCATACGGCAAGGGCGGAGGGGGGGGGGGGGGGGGGGGGGGGGGGGGGGGGGGGGGGGGGGGGGGGGGGGGGGGGGGGGGGGGGGGGGGGGGGGGGGGGGGGGGGGGGGGGGGGNCCCATACGGCAAGGGCGGAGCGGGGGTTTCACACCCCCGCACCCCCGTGGGATATTTGGACCAATGCGAAATCAGAAGGACATGGAGGTGTAGTCGACCTCGTCGGGGTAGAACCCGTCCTCGATCGCGGTGGCATGGACCTTGACGAGTTTCCCGCCCTCGACCTTCGAGATGTACTGGTGGCCGAAGGCCTGGTGGGTCTTGCCATTGAACACCTTGTCGCCCTGCGGATGCGCGGCCGAGCGGGGCATGTCGGTCATCGCCTCCAGTGCCTCGACGAACTTCTGGCGGTCGGCGCTCGACTGATAGCCGGCGGCCTCCATCCCGGCCTTGATCACGTGCAGCGTCTCCCAGACCGAGAACATATGGGCATAGGTCGAGACGTCCTTCGGGTCGGCGAGGCTCGCGCCCTTGGCATCGACGCCGACGGCGGCGCGGAAGCCGGTCTCGATCCCGTCGGCATCGGCCTGCTGGTAGCGCGGATTGCCTTCCCAGAAATGCGTGCCCTCGAGGAATTCGAGACCGGGGCTGTCGATCGCCACCGCTTCGAGGCTGTCGATGAAGCCGAAGATCTCGGGCCGGTCGCCCGAGCCGAAGAATTCGCCAAGCTCGCGCACGAAGGTCAGCACCGAGGGGCCGATCATGACGTGGTATATGACATCGGTGTCGGCGGGAATCCGCGGCAGGTAGCGGGTGAACGAGGTCTCGGTCGGCGGGATCGCGATCAGCTCGGCCACTTCGCCGCCGGCTTCCTTGATCGCCGGGACGAAGTTGTCGCGGTGGTCATAGCCGAAGGCGTAGTCGGGGAAGATCATCGTGACCTTCTTGCCCAGCGTCGAGGCGATCCAGGGCGCCATCGCCTTCACCTGGCTTTTGACGTCGGTGATGCCCGGCTGCAGGGTCCAGCGGTTCAGCTTGCCAGAGGCCACGTGATGGCCTTCCGAGCAGACGAGATAGGGGATCTTCAGCTCGCCCGCGCGGGGGGCCGAGCCCATGACGACATGGCTGAAGAGCGGGCCGAAGATCAGGTCGCAGTTCTGTTGGCTGGCGAGCTTCTCGATCACCTCGGCGCCGCGTTTCGGGTCGGTGCCGTCATCCTCGAAGGCGATCTCGACCGGGCGGCCGTTGATGCCGCCGGCGTCGTTCACCGCCTTCAGCGCCGCCTGCGCGGTGCGCTCGTACCAGCGCCCGTAGGCCGCGCCGATGCCGGTGCGGTGCAGCTGGACGCCGAGCTTGATCGGCGCGGCGCTTTGCGCCGAGGCGAATCGCGCCGGCAGGGCGAGCGCCGCCGCGCCGCCGGCCAAGCCGCCCAGCACCGCGCGCCGCGAAGGTTTCAGTAAGGTCGGTGTCGTGCCGAGCAGGGAAGACGTCATCTTGATCCTCGCTGTTGCATGGAGCCCCGCGATGCGGTGGCCCGGGCGGCGCCTCTGTTCCGTGGGGCCTTGCAGACAGGTTGTGCGTGTGCAAATGATCTGTCCAGTGATTCAGGCGCCGGTCGGTGTGGAAAGCAGCCACAGTCCCAGCGCCGTATAAATCACCATCACCGTGGTGACCGGAAGATGCGAAAGCACCTTTTCCGGCCCTGAAGGCGTTTTTGCATCCAGAACCGAGGTCAGCAGCACGGCGAGCACATGCGCGCCGAGGATCGCCGCGATCTGCACCGCCCAGACCAGCGTCACCCCGGTGCGGTCGGCGAGGAAGCCGAAACGCTCCCAATGCTGCGGCAGGCCGAGCAGTGCCCAGCCGCGGTCGAGCGGATCGTTCAGGGCCGAGAGCGCGTATTGGCCCTGCGTCAGCAGCGCGACGAGGTAATGCGCGCTATGATAGCCCGCGGCGATCGGCAGGAAGGACAGCAACACCGGCCCGGCAAGGCCGCGATGGCCGAGCGCGCGGCCAAGTCCCACCGCCAGCGCGACCGAGCCGGCACAGGCGGCCCACATCGCCGCGAGTCCCGCGGTGTTCTGCCATTGCACCGCCGAGCGGCCGGGGAATTCCAGCGGGTTGATCCCGATCCGGGCGAGCCACCAGAAGGTCTCGGACAGGCCGTCGAAGCTGACGCCGGCCAGCACCAGCGTCACGAAGGCGGCGGCGGACAGCGGCAGCGCGGACATCGCGGTGATCTGCGTGCCGGGCGGACCCGCGCGCCAGGTCGCCCCCTCGCGCCAGACCGGCGCGACCTTCGAGACGAGGGCGAAGTAGAGGCTCAGCGCCTCGCCGCGGTCGGGCCAGTCCTCGCCCTCGGCAACGCTCAGGGCGAGGATCACGAGGGCATAGGCGAGGACGACACGGGCGAGGCCGGCGGGATCGGCGGGGGCAAGCGAGACGATCTCGAGCCAGGCGAAGCCGAAATAGCCGATGACCGCCGGCCAGTGGCCAAGGCGCGAGATCCCCACCCTGCCCTGCCAGCCGATCAGCCGGCGCAGGGCGCGCGCCGGGCCGTACCAAGGCTGCCAGGGGCGCCAGAGGTCGCCGAAGACCAGCGAGGCCAGTGTCAGCCCGACCCAGACCAGCACCCAGAGCGTCATCGGCAGCAGATTCGCGAAGGGGTCGCGGCTGCCCAGAAAGCCCACGGCGATCAGCAGCGCCCAACCTGCGGCGGCGATCCAGCTGGTGGCGGCGCGGGGCAGAAGCCGCAGGCTGCCAAGGTGTCGGGCCGCAAGGCGCGGCAGGCGGACGAGCGCCAGCAGGCCGGTCAGCGCCACCACCAGACCCGCGCCGAGGATCGACCAGCCGGTCGGCAGGGTCTGGATCACCATCCGTTCCGCGGCATGGGCGAAGGCCGCGCCGGGGATCAGCGCGACAAGAAGCGCGAGGCCTGCCCTCACCGAAGGCCGTCCTGCCCCTTCACGTCCCAGGCCTCGAGCCCGCCCATCCGGCTGTGGATGCGCCCGCCCTTCGCCATGACCAGCGCGAAGACGATCTCGTCGGCACGGGGGCCGTCGGGCAGGCTGACGGTCATCGCGTCGAAATGGCTGCGGACATAGGCGGCGTTGATATGGCCGAGCGGCACGTCGAGGCTGGCGCCCATCGCCCCGAGCTTCATCGCCGAGGGCACGATGGCGCGGCTTTCGCCCAGATGCTCGCGCATCGAATAGCCGCCGGGTACGTGCCAGAGCGCGCCATGCTCGATCTCGCCGCCCGCGCCGACGATCGCGCCCTTGCCGTAGCCGTCGATGCCCTCGCGCCCGCCCAGGGCCGCGATCAGGCGTTCGGACATCATCAGGCCCAGGGGCTTCAGTTCGTCCATCGCCGGCTGCAGATCGGCGTGGTAGCCGCCGGCGAAGGGGTTCTTCACCTGCGCGAGGATCGCGGCGCGCAGCCGCGGCGTGGCGGGCGCCGGGCCGCCGTCATGGCGGATCTCCTCGACAAGCGTGGTGATCTTGCGGATCTCGAAACGCGACATGGCCGGCCTCTCCCTGGTTGGTCGCGGGCAGTGACAGCGGGCAGCGGCCGGCGACCTCGGCGGCACCCTGAAGGAAAAGCGCCGCACCTTCAATGCGGTGACAGGCGACAAGGCCGTCCGCGAAGGCGCGCCCCCGGGCCAGCGCCCGGGCGCGATCCGCGGGCGACAGCGGCCCCACCGCGACCGTCACCGGGCGCGCGCCCAGATCGCTGTCGGCCTTCACCTCGCAGGCCGGGCGGCGGGTGACGGCGGGATGGCCGGGCAGGTCCACGGCATTGGCGATCATCGTCGCCGCCGCATCGGCGCGGGCGGCTGTGGCGGCCAGCACCGTCACCGCATCGGCGATGCCCAGCGACTGGCTGCGCCCGCCCCGGCCCGAGGTGGCAATGCCGCGCACCGGGTCCGCGGCGCGGACCGTCACGCGGTCCGGCAGGCCCGGGCGCGCCGCGATGGCCGCGGTCAGGCTTTCCCCCGGCGCAAGATGCAGCGCGATGTCGCCGCCGTTGTTTGCATAGCCCTTCGCGATGGCGCCGCCTGCCACAGCCGCGGCCAGCAGGTGGTCGGCCACCGCGCCAGCGACCGCGGCCATCGGCGTGACGAAGGCCGGGCGATAGGGCGCGACCGCCGCCGCCATGGCGTGCGCGACCGGATGGGTCAGCGGCCCCGGATCGGCGCTGCGCAGGGCGGGCAGTTCGGCCACCAGCGCCTCGAGCAGCCCCTCGAGCGCCTGCGTGGCGCGGGCCCGCCCCTCGGCCACGGCGGCGGGGGCCCCCCAGAGTTCAAGGATCACGTCGATCGGCCCGTGGTTCAGGTGCAGCCGTCGCCCGTCGGGCAGAAGCCGCACGGCGGGGCCCATCAGCCGCGGTCCGCGGGGTCGCGCTCGATCCGCGCGGCGGTGGGGTATTCACCGCCCTCGGCCATCACCTCGGACAGGGTGCGGATCGCGGCCTCGTGCCCGCCCATCGCCAGATAGGCCGCACGCGGCAGGGTGAATTCCAAGGGCGCGACCATCGCCGGTGTCGGCACCGAGCCGAAGGCGCCCTCGGGCAGGGACGTCACGTCGACCATGAAGGTGATGCCGCCGCCGGGCCAGACGAAGACCTCGGCCCCGCCCGAGGTCAGCCGCGTCTCGCGCCCCTGCACCGAGCGCGTCAGCCGCACCGGGTTGCGCACCACGCCCGCGCGCAGGCTGCCCCCCGCCCCGCCGACGAAGAGCACGGTGCAGAGCGAGGGCTCGCAATTCTCGGCGATGACCTCGACCGCCTGCACCAGCGCCGCGGGCAAGGACGCGGGCTGCGGCACGAGGTCCGTGTCGAGTTCGTAATAGCCCCAGTCCTCGCCGGTGGTCGACACCATCAGCAGCCGCAGCCCCGGCCGCGCGCCCTTGCGCGCATTCCACGGCCCGAGGATCTGCAGCGGGTCCGAGATCTGCGTGCCGCCCCAGCCCAGCCCCGGCTCCGAGACGCGGAAGTAGCGCCCCGGCGTCGAGCGGTGGCCGAGGATCTTGATCCCGGTGTCAGGCCAGCCGATCACCTTGCCGGCCTGATGCTCGCTGACCACGCCGGTGATGTGGTCGTCGACCACCACCACCTCGTCGACCAGCCCCTGCCACTCGGCGGCGAACATCCCGATCGTGGCCGAGCCGCAGCCGACGCGCATCCGCCGCTCGGTCACGCCGTCGACGATCGGCGCGCGGCCCGCCTGCACCACCACGGTCGAGCCGCCGTCGATGGTCAGCTCGACCGCCTCGCGGTTGCACAGCGCCAGAAGGGCTGCACAGGTCGCGCGACCCTCGGCCTTGGAATGGCCGGTCAGGTGCGAGACGCCGCCCAGCGACAGCATCTGGCTGCCGTATTCGGCGGTGGTGACATGGCCCACGACCTCGCCCGCGGCGCGCACGGCCGCGCCCTCGGCGCCGAGGTGGCGGTCGGTGTCGATCTTCACCTTGACCCCGCAGTAGGAGAAGATCGCCTCGGTCACCACGGTGACCATGTCCGCGCCCTCGACCTCGGCCGAGACGATGAAGGGCGCGGGCTTGAAGTCGGGATAGGTGGTGCCCGAGCCGATGCCGGTGACGACTGTGTCGGCGGGGACCATGCCGTCGCGCCATTCGGCCCCGGCGAACGGCACGATCCGCGCGCCGCCCTCCAGCGCCTTGGACAGCATCACCACCGGGTCGGTGCGCACGATGCGGCCGCCGGCGTTGGCATAGCGGTCGCAGGCGCCGGTCTGGCCGGGGGCGATGTAGCACATCACCGGGCAGGCGTCGCAGCGCAGCTTCTCGGCCCGCGCCTCGGCGCGGCTGGCGGGGGCGTCGGGCAGATCCTCGGGGGTCATCGGCGCGCCTCCTCGGCCTTGCGGATCGCGGCCAGCACGCGGTGGGGCAGCGCCGGAACGCGGGTGATCTCGGCCCCGGTGGCATGGGTGATCGCGTTCAGGATCGCGGGCGCGGTCGGGATCAGCACATGCTCGCCAAGGCCCCGCGCGCCGAAGGGCCCCTCGGGGTCCGGCACCTCGACCAGCAACGAGGTGACCTCGGGCATGTCGCCGGTGGTGGGGATCAGGTAGTCGTGCAGGTTCTCTGTCCGGCCCGGCAGGTATTCCTCCATCAGCGCGAGGCCGAGGCCCTGCGCGATGCCGCCCTCGATCTGCCCCTCGGCCAGAAGCGGGTTGATGACCCGGCCGAGGTCATGGGCGGCGGTCATGTGCAGCACTTTCACGGTGCCAAGGCGGATGTCGACCGCGACCTCTGCCATCTGCGCGCCGTAGCCGTAGACGGCGTAGGGGATGCCCTGACCGTTCGCGTCGAGCGGCGCGGTCGGCGGGTCATAGCTTTCCTCGGCGCTCAGCGCATAGCCGCGGGCATCGGACGGCAGCGCGGCAAGGTCGATCCGGTGCTCGGTCTGGCCGGTCACGACCAGCGCGGCACCGTCGAGCCGCAGCTCTGCCGCGCCGTTCACGCCGGCCGCGCGCAGGATCTCGGCCCGCAGCGCCGCGCCCGCGGCCTGCGCGGCCCGGCCCGAGACGAAGGTCTGGCGCGAGGCCGAGGTCTTGCCCGCATCCGGCGTCAGCGCGGTGTCCGGCCCGATCAGGTCGAAGGCGGCCAGCGGCAGGCCCAGCGCATCGGCGCAGATCTGCGCGATCACCGTGTTCGAGCCCTGCCCGATGTCGGTCGCGCCCTGATGCAGCACCACCCGGCCCGCGGGGGTGATCCCCACGCGGATCGTCGAGGGGTTCGGCAGCGAGGTGTTGCCGCAGCCATACCAGCACGAGGCGACACCGACGCCCCGGCGCAGCGGGCTGCCCGTGGCCTCGGCCTCGGCATTGGCCGCGGCGGCCCGTTGCAGCGCGCGGTCCCAATGGGGGGCGAGCGCGGTGAGACACTCTTGGATGCCCGGCGCGGCAAGACGCTGGCCGGTGGCGGTCAGGTCGCCCGGCACATAAGCGTTCCGCAGCCGGAACTGCAGCCGGTCGATCCCGGTCGCGGCGGCAAGGCGGTCATAGAGCAACTCCTGCGCGATCGCGGATTGCGGCACGCCGAAGCCGCGGAAGGCCCCGGCCGAGGGGCCGTTGGTATGGATGGCGCGGGCGCGGGCAAGGACCGCGGGCGTGCGATAGGGGCCGGTCGCATGCACCGGCACCCGGTTCGCCACCGTCGGGCCCCAGCTGGCATAGACGCCGGTGTCGAAGATCCCGTCGAAGTCGAGCGCGGTGATCCGGCCCTGCGCATCGCAGCCGATCCGCACCGAAATCCGCGCCGGGTGGCGCTTGGTGGTCGAGGTCATCGACTCCCACCGCGTGTAGGTCATCCGCGTCGACCGGCCCGTGGCCAGCGTCACCAGACCCAGATAGGGCTGCAGCGAGACGTCGAGCTTCGAGCCGAAGCCGCCGCCCACCGCCGAGGGGATGATCCGCACCCGCGCTTTCGGCAGACCGAGGATCTTCGCGGTCTCTTCCTGATCCATCACCGGGGCCTGCGTGCAGGCGCGGATCACCAGCGTCTCGCCCTCCATCCAGGCGCTGCCGGCCTCGGGCTCGATATAGGCATGTTCGACGAAGGCGGTCTCGAACCGCGCCTCGGCGACATGGGCCGAGGCCGCGAGTGCCGCCGCGGCATCGCCGCGCTTCACGAAGCCCTGCGTCAGGTGGTTGCCGGGACGGTCGGTATGGACCAGCGCCGCGCCCTCGGTCGCCGCGGCCTCGGGGTCGAGTTCGTGCGGCAGCACCTCCCATGCCACCGGGAAGGCCGAGACGTCAGGCTCGATGCCCGGCTCGAAGGCCACCAGCGCCACCGCCTCGCCGCGCAGCCGCGCGGTGCCCTCGGCCAGCGCCGGCTGGTCGGCGAAGGCCGGGATCACGCCGAAACGATTCACGCCCGGAATGTCGGCGGCGGTCCAGACCCCGGCGACGCCGGGGCGCGCGGCGAAGCCCGCGAGGTCGCCGAAGGTGAAGCGGGCGTGGAAATGCGGAGAGCGGACCGCAACCAGCAGCAGGGCGCCCTCGGGGGAATCGTCCGCGCCGAAGCTGTCGGTGCCGGTGACCTTCGGCGTGCCGTCCAGCCGCCGGACCCGCGCGCCGACCGCGGTGCCGGGCGCGGGTGCCGTCTCAGGCATGTCGTCGCGATGCGCGTCGCAGACGGCGGCGATGATCTTGGCATAGCCCGTGCAGCGGCACAGGACGCCGCCCAGCGCCGCCTCGGCCTCGGCCCGGCTCGGGCGCGGGGTGGCGGCGAGCAGCGCCGAGGCCGCCATCAGCATCCCGGGCGTGCAGATCCCGCATTGCGCGGCCCCATGGCGCAGGAAGCTTGCCTGCAGGCGCGACAGGCCGCCATCCTCGGCCAGACCTTCAACGGTGGTGATCCGGGCGCCCGTCACCTGTCCCGCCGCGGTCAGGCAGGCGCAGACCGGCGCGCCGTCGACCAGCACCGTGCAGGCCCCGCAATCGCCAGCGTCGCAGCCGACCTTGGTGCCGGTCAGGCCCAGATCCTCGCGCAGCACCTCGGACAGGCGACGGCGCGGATCGCCCGTCACGGGACGCGCCGTGCCGTTCACTGTCAGCATCGGCACCGGAGGCGTGGGGCGGTTCATAGCGCGGGCTCCGGGCGGGCGGCGGCGAGGGCGGCAGAGAGGGCGCGGGCGACCAATTCGGCGGCGGCCTCGCGGCGGTAGGCGGCGGTGGCGCGGATGTCGTCGAGCGGCGAAAGCGCCGCGGTCACCAGCGCCGGATCGAAGCGCGGCCCCGCCTGCCCCTGCCCCACCAGTGCGGCCTCTACAGCAGGCAGCCGGCAGGCGGTGGCCGAGCAGGCGCCGACGGCGACGGCGGCACGGGCGATGCGGTCGCCCTCGATCACCACCCGCACCGCGACCATCGCGATCGAGATCACCAGATGCGCCCGCGCGCCCAGCTTGAGGAAGGCCGAGCGGCCCTGCAGCCCCTCGGCCGGGATCAGGACCGCGGTCAGCAGTTCGCCTGCGGCCAGCGCCGTGCGGCGCGGGCCCAGCAAGAAGGCGGCCAGCGGCAGGCGGCGGGTGCCGGCGGTCGAGGCAAGCTCGACCTCTGCCCCGGCGGCAAGCAGCGGCGGCACGCCATCCGCGGCGGGCGAGGCATTGCAGAGGTTGCCGCCGATCGTGCCCCGCGCCTGCACCTGACGCCCGCCCACCTCGCGCGCGGCCGCACGCAGCATGTCGAGCGCGGGCGGCAGGTCCGCCGCGGCCAGCGTCGCCCAGGGCGTCGCAGCGCCGATGCGCAGGCCATCGGGCATGGTCGAGACACCGCACAGAGCCGGGATCGCCGTCAGGTCCAGCACCGGGCCGTCAAGCCGCGCCGCCCGCGTCGCCGCGTAAAGGTCGGTGCCCCCCGCCAGCGGCCGCCACCCGCCCGCAGCCATCAGCGCGAGCGCGGCGTCAAGACGGTCAGGCCTGGCGAAAAGCTCGGTCATCGACACGACACCCCGGGAGGACAGGAGAGACGGCGCAGATCGTATGCGCACAAACATCCTGCGCCCCGGCTTCGGCGCCTGTCAACGTTCTTGCGCGATGGCGCGCGCTGACGCTAAATGTAGCGGTGATGAACGATGATCCGCGTTACATTTTGGACGAGCAGGTGGGGTTCGTGTTGCGGCGCGTGACGCAGCGCCACCTCGCGATATTCTCGGCCGCGATCCCCGAGCTGACGACCACCCAGTTCACGACCTTGGCCAAGCTGCACGAGCTGGGGCCTTTGTCGCAGAACCATCTGGGCCGGGTGACGGCGATGGATGGGGCGACGATCAAGGGCGTGGTGGACCGGCTGACCCGGCAGGGGCTCGTGCAGACCTCGCCCGATCCCGACGACCGCCGGCGGCTGACGGTCTCGCTGACCGATGCCGGGCGGATGAGCTACGAGCTGGCCGAACCCCGCGCCGCACAGGTGACCGAGGCGACCCTGGACCCGCTGACGGAACGCGAGCGGGCCCAGCTGATGACGCTTCTGCTGAAGCTGGTCTGAGCTTCAGCGCTTTTCCGAGACCGAGAATGCCGTCCCCCAGGGATCGACCAGCGTCGCGCCGACGAGGCGACGGGCCTCTGCAGGCTCGGCCAGCAGCGCGACCTCGGCCAGACCGGTCAGGCCTGCCTGCCGGCTGCCCGCGCCGCGGGTCTGCCAGATGTTGGTCGCGAGGTGGTGGTGATAGCCGCCCCAGCCCCAGAAATTCGCGCCAGGATAGCGGGTAGTGAGGTCAAGACCCAGGGTCTTGCCGAAGAAGCCCTCGGTCTTCGCCAGGTCGCCGACCTTCAGATGGACATGGCCCACCACCAGTTCCTCGGGCGCACCGGCCCAAGGGCCGCGGGCCTGCGCCAGCAGGTCCGGGATGTCCAGCGGCTCGGTCGCCATCGCGATCCCGTCGGGGCCATGCGGCCAGTCGGCACGGGGACGGTCGACATAGACCTCGATCCCGTTGCCCTCGGGGTCGGCCAGATAGATCGCCTCGCTGACGAGGTGGTCCGAGGCGCCCTGCACCGGGATCTGCCGTTCCGCGATGCGGTTCAGCCATTCGGCAAGGTCGCGGCGCGAGGGCATCAGGAAGGCGGTGTGGAACAGCCCCGCCTCGCCACGCGGCGCGATGCGGGCGGCGCCGTCGCGGCGCAACTCGACCAGCGTACGGCCGCCGGCACCAAGCCGCGCGGTGGCGCCGTCAGAGGCGAGCGGGTCGAGGCCGATCACGTCGCGGTAATAGGCGGCGACGGCGTCGAGATCGCGCACGGTCAGCACGACATGGCCGACCTCGACGGGGGCGGTGGAGGTGTTCAGCGGGTGCGCGGCGGCAAGGGTTGCGGTCATGGGAGCGGGTCCGGGGTTCAAGCTTCGTTGTCCCCAAGATGACGGTTCGGTCCCCGTCGCATAACCCCTACATTTGCCGGAACACCTCTTCCGATCCGGAAGGGATCAGGGCGCCTGCATCCGCCAATCGGGCGGCGGCGTCCGGAAGGCCTCGACCAGATGGTCGATCAGGCGGCGCAGGCGTGCCGGCAGATGGCGGCCGGCGGGATAAAGGGCATGCAGCAGGATCGGCTCGACATCCCAGTCGGCCAGCAGCGGCACCAGCGCCCCGGATTGCACCAGCGGGCCGAGCACGAAATCGGGCCCGCGCGCCAGGCCCGCGCCGCGCAGCGCCGCCTGCGCCACCGCCTCGGCCGAGGAGAACTGCAGCCGCCCGCTGACCGGCACCCCGGCCTCGCGCCCGGTCGCGGGATCGCGGAACACCCAGGCGCCGGGATTGGCGAAGTTTCCGTCAAGGATGCAATCATGCTGGATCAGATCCGCTGGCGTCTCGGGCCGCCCGCGGGCCGCCAGATAGGCCGGCGCCCCCACGACGCCGACCCGGACCGGGCACAGCCGTCGCGCGATCAGGCCCGAATCCCGCGGCGCGCCGATGCGCACCGCCAGATCGAACCCCTCGTCGACCAGCGCCGCGAGCCGGTCCGAGAAATCGACCTGCAGGCGGATCGCCGGGAAGCGGGCCGAGAACTCGGTCAGCACCGGCGCCAGCACCGCGGTGCCAAAGCTGATCGGCACGGTCAGGCGCAAAAGCCCGCCGGGCTCGGCCGCGGCGTCGCGGATCTCGTGGTCGATCGCCTCGATCTCTTCGAGGACGCGACGCATCCGCTCGAAATACTCCTGCCCCGCCAGCGTCGGCGACAGTGCGCGGGTCGAGCGGGTGATGAGCTGCACGCCCAGATCCTCTTCCAGCCGCGCCACAAGCTTCGAGGCCTGACCAGAGCTGACGCCGAGCCGGCGCGCGGCGGCCGAGAAGCTGCCAAGCTCCATCACCGTCACGAACATCCGGTCCGAGGCGAGCCGGTCCATCGCGCTCAGCCCAGCGGGATCACGTCGACGCCGTGGTGGCTGGCCTGCCGCCCGGCGGTGCGCAGCACGCCCTTCACCGGCGAGACGTCGTGATAGTCGCGCCCGACCGCCACAAGGATGTGGTCGCCGGCGACCAGCAGGTCGTTCGTCGGGTCGAATTCCACCCAGCCGAGGTCGGGCCCGCACCAGGCGCGGACCCAGGCATGCATCGCATCGGCGCCCGCCAGACGCTCCTGCCCCGGCGGCGGCAGGGTGCGCAGATAGCCCGAGACATAGGCCGCGGGGATGCCGACCCCTCGCAGGCAGGCGATCATGATGTGGCTGAAATCCTGACAGACGCCGTGGCGGGCGGTGAAGGCCTCCATCGGGTCGGTATCGACCGTGGTGGCAGAGGCGTCGAAGCGCATGTCCTCGTAAAGCGCGCGGCCGATCGCCTCGACCGCCGCCAGCACCGTCATCTGCGGGGTGACGAGATCGCGGGCGAAGGCGGTCATCGTGGCGGTCGGGCGCACGCGCTCGGACGGGCCGAGGAAGTGGTGCGGCGCCTCGGGGCCGAGGTCGGGCCAGGCCCGGATCGCGGCGGCGAGGCCCGAGAGCGGCGGCGAGAGGTCAAGCTCGGGCGGGCGGGCAAGCCGTTCGACGCGGGCCTGCACCTTGAAGCGCGCCTCGCGCCCCGTGCCGCGCCAGGCGATCTCGGTCACCGCGTTGCCGAAGAAGTCGACCCGGTCGATGCGTTCATCCGACAGGGGCTGGGCGGTCAGCGTGCCCGCGATCAGCCGCTGCACGCCGGGGATCGAGGCCGGCAGCAGCCGCAGCACGGTCCGGCCCAGCGCCGAGGGCTGCTGGTAGGTGTAATCGATGCTGGCGGCGATGTCGTAGAGCATGGCCCCTCATACCCCGGCCGGGGGGGCGGACGCTACTGGAAGTAGGTCTCGGCGATCAGGCCCGAAAGATCGGCGGTGGCGCCGCGCAGCGCGCGCAGGCGTTCGGTCGTCATCTCGTCCGGGCCGAGCACGGCGATGCCGGTGTGCAGCTCGAGCAGCCGGCGCGGCAGCCGCGGCATCAGGCCCAGCGTTTCGGACCCCGGAAGCTCGGCCACCTGCGCCTTCATCTCGGAGAACTGGAACAGGACCGAACGCGGGTTGCGCGCATCGAGCGCCAGCAGGTCGATGACGGTCGAACGGCTGGTGGCCACGGTGTAGCGCCGCCGATGGGTCATCACGCTGTCGCCGACCTCGACCGCGAGGTCGAGCGCGCCTTCGGGCCCGCCGGGATCGGCGAAGGTCGACAGAAGCCAGGCCATCGAGTTGGCACGTTCCAGCGCCCGGCCGATGGTCAGGAAGCGCCAGCCGGTGAAGCGGTACATGTTCTCGTGGACAAGGCCCGAAAAGCCGCCGATCTGGCGCAGGAAGCCCGACAGCTCGCGCACCGCGTCGTCGCCGGTCAGGTCGCGCCCGCGCATCCGCGCCGCGGCCTCGGCCAGATCGCCCAGCGCGAAATAGCCGTCGGTCGAGAAGCGGTCGCGCACCTTGTTGGCGCAGCCCCGGGCGGCGGCGACGCGTTCGGCCAGCCGGTCGGCGAAGGGTTGGCCGGGGTCGAAGCCCTGCCCCTTCAGATGCTCGGACAGGCGGCGCATCAGCGGGCGGTCGGTGCTGCCCGGCTCTGCGATGCGCAGGTGCCAGGCGCGCAGCAGGCGCACCGCGGTTTCCACCCGCTCGACATAGCGGCCAAGCCAATAGAGGTTGTCGGCCGCGCGCGACGGCAGCACGCCCATGCCCGAGCGCACGAAGACCTCGGGCTGCGGGATGTTGGTGTCGGGGGCGACGGGACGGTCCGAGACCACCCAGACATCGGCCACGGCGCCGCCGCGCTGCATGGCGATGGCCGAGGCCTCGCGGGTCTTGCCGATCCGGGCATAGCCGCCGGGCATCACCTGCCAGCCTTCGGGCGTGCGCACCGCGAAGGCGCGCAGCAGCATCGGCATCGGCGCCAGATGCCCGTCGACCCAGGCCGGGGTGGTCGAAAGCGTCACCGCCTCTTGCCCCACCAGTTCCGCGCCCTGTTCCTCGATCCAGGGCCGCGGCGCCTTGCGGGCGACCTCCTCGCTGGGATCGGTCTCGAACGGCAGGCGGTTGGTCAGGGCCCGGCCGACCAGCAGCCGGTCGGTGTTTTCCAGGACGAAGTCGCGCTCGGTCTTCTGGCCGCACCACCAGGTGGCGATGTTGGGCATCTTCAGCGGCTCGCCCATCAGCACCTCGCAGATGCGCGGCAGGAAGGCGAGGAAGGCGCGGCTTTCGATCAGGCCCGAGCCCAGCGCGTTGACGACCGAGACATGGCCCGCCCGCACCGCCCCCACGAGGCCCGGGGTGCCGATGCGCGAGGCGCCGTTGAGTTCCAGCGGGTCGGCGAAACGCGCGTCGAGCCGGCGCCAGAGCACGTCGATGGGTTTGAGCCCCGCGACGGTGCGCACCATCACCTGCCCGTCCTGCACCGCCAGATCCTCGCCTTCCAGAAGCAGGAAGCCGAGGTAGCGGGCGATGTAGGTGTGTTCGTAATAGGTGTCGTTCATCGGGCCGGGGGTCAGGATCCCTACCCGGGTGGCGTCGTTGCGGCGCAGGCCGTTCAGCGAATCGCGGAAAGCGCGGAAGAAGGCGGCCAGGCGTTCGACATTCGCGGTGGCGAAGAAGTCCGAGAAGACGCGGCCCGTCGCCATGCGGTTTTCCAGCGCGAAGCCCGCGCCCGAGGGCGCCTGCGTCCGGTCGCCCATCACGAACCACGACCCGTCCGGCGAGCGGCCGATGTCGAAGGCGACGATGTTCAGGAAATGGCCACCGTGCGGGCGCACGCCCACCAGCGGGCGCAGCCATTCGGGGTTCTGCGCCACAAGCTGCGGCGGCAGGTGGCCGTCGCTGACCAGCGAGGCCGGGCCGTAGAGGTCGGCAATGACCTTTTCCAGCAGCTCGGCGCGCTGGGCGAGCCCCGCGGCGATGCCGTTCCATTCCTTTTCGTGAACGATCACCGGCACATGGCTCAGCGGCCAGGCGCGCTCGGCACTGTCGGCCTCGGAATACAGCCGGTAGAAGACGCCCGCGTCGCGCAGGTACTGGTCGCCGCGGGCGAAGCGGCTGGCAACCACGTCCTTGGGCAGCCGCGCGAGATGCTGCACGAAGGGCTTCCAGACCGGGCGGATCTGGCCCGCGCCGTCCAGCAGTTCGTCCGCCGCCCCCGGCAGCCGTTCATACCCTTCGAGAAGGGACAGGACGGGGTCCTTGTAGGGGGCGGCGCGTGTCATTCTGGTCCTGTCAGATCCCTGCCGGCCGGCGCAGGTCGAGCGTCATCGGGAACTCCGGATGCGCGCGTTCCTCCGCGGGCCAATATCCGCCGGGCGTATGACCGAAGGGTTCGAAACGCGCAAGCCTGCGGGCCTCGGCCTCGTTGCCATTGACCGGGAAGGTATCATAGCTGCGCCCGCCCGGATGCGCGACATGGTAGGTGCAGCCGCCCAGCGCATGCCCCGTCCAGCTGTCGAAGATGTCGAGCGTCAGCGGCGCGTGCACCGGCACCGTCGGCTGCATCGCCGCCGCCGGCTGCCAGGCCTTGAAGCGCACGCCCGCGACGGCGGTGCCGCTGGTCGCGGTCTTCTGCAGCGGCATCCGGCGCTGGTTCACCGTCACGATGTAGCGCGACGGGTCGGCGGCGGTCAGCTTGACCTGCATCCGCTCGGTCGAGCTGTCGGTGTAGCGCACCGTGCCGCCGATCGCGCCCGTTTCGCCCAGCACATGCCAGGGTTCGAGCGCCTGGCGCAGTTCCAGATGGACGCCCTCGTATTCCGCCTCGCCGCAGAAGGGGAAGCGGAACTCGGCCTGCGCCTTGAACCAGTCCGGGTCGAGGTCGAAGCCGTGGCGGCGCAGGTCGGCCAGCACGTCGAGGAAGTCTTCCCACAGGTAGTGCGGCAGCATGAAGCGGTCATAAAGCTGGTTGCCCCAGCGCGTCAGGCTGCCGCCCGCCGGATTGTCCCAGAACCGCGCGATCAGGGCGCGGATCAGCAGTTGCTGGGCAAGCGACATCCGCGCGTTCGGGGGCATCTCGAAGCCGCGGAACTCGACAAGGCCGAGGCGGCCGGTGGGGCCGTCCGGGGAATAGAGCTTGTCGATGCAGATTTCCGAGCGGTGGGTGTTGCCGGTGACATCGGTCAGGATGTTGCGCAGCAGCCGGTCGGTCAGCCAGGGCATCGGCGGCGCGCCCCAGCCCGGCGCCGGGATCTGCGACAGCGCGATTTCCAGCTCGTAGAGGCTGTCGTGGCGCGCCTCGTCGATGCGCGGGGCTTGGCTGGTCGGACCGATGAACAGGCCCGAGAACAGATAGCTGAGCGAGGGGTGCCGGTTCCAATGCAGGATCAGCGATTTCAGCAGATCCGGCCGGCGCAGGAAGGGCGAGTCGTTGGGCGTGACCCCGCCCACGACGACATGGTTGCCGCCGCCCGTGCCGGTGTGCTTGCCGTCGATCATGAACTTGTCGGCGCCAAGGCGGCACTGACGCGCGTCCTCGTAGAGCGTCTCGGTCGTGTGGACGACCTGCTCCCAGTTATGCGCGGGGTGGATGTTGACCTCGATCACACCCGGATCGGGGGCGACGCGGATCACGTTCAGGCGCGGGTCCCAGGGTGGCGCATAGCCCTCGATATGCACCTTCAGGCCCATGCGCCGCGCCGCGGCCTCGGCCGCGCGCAGCAGGTCGAGGTAATCCTCCAGCCAGACGACCGGCGGCATGAAGATGCACAGGCACCCGTCGCGCGGCTCGACCGCGATGGCGGTGCGCACGAAGCCCTCGATCTCGGGCGCGCCCTGCGGCACGAAGCCCTGCGGCGCCGGGGGCGAGGGCACGAAGCTGGCCATCGGCTGGGTGCGCCGCTCGCCCTTCGCGCCCTCGACCGGCTCGTAGTCGGGCAGCGGCGGGCGTTCGATCGTGGGATCGGCCGGGTTGTGATAGGGATAGACCGCCGGCGAGAGCCAGGGCAGAGAGGTCAGCGGCAGGCGGTAGCCCACCGGGCTGTCGCCGGGCGCCAGGAACATGTGCCCGCGCCTGAGCCGCCAGCGCTCGGACCGCCAGCCCGGCCCGCCCGCGCGGCTTTGCCAGCGCTGGACCGGCAGCACGAAGCCCGCGGGCGCGGTCAGGCCGCGGTCGAAGACCTTGGCGATGCGGTGGCGTGCCTCGGGATCTTCCAGCTTGGAATTCTCGGGCGTCACGTTTTCGGGCAGCTGGGCTTCCTTGACCAGCCATTCGGCCGGGTCCTCGAAAGCCGGGATCACGTAATCCTCGGGCACGTCGAGCTCGAAGGCGATCTCGCGCATCAGCTCCTGCGCCTGCATCGGCGTCGCGCCGGTGTCGACGCCCTCATCCGCGATCAGCGAGGTGTCGCCCCAGACCGGCTGGCCATCCGCCCGCCAGTAGAGCGAGAAGGTCCAGCGCGGCAGGCTTTCGCCTGGGTACCACTTGCCCTGCCCGTAATGCAGGAAGCCGCCCGGGGCGAAGCTGTCCTTGACCCGCCGGATCAGCCGGTCGGCGAGGATGCGCTTCTGCGGTCCGACGGCGCCGGTGTTCCACTCGGCGCTTTCGAAATCGTCGATCGAGACGAAGGTGGGCTCGCCCCCCATCGTCAGCCGCACGTCGCCGGCCTGCAGCCGTTCGTCGACCTTGCGGCCCAGCGCGTTCAGCGCCTCCCAGGCGTCATCCGAGAAGGGCTTGGTGATGCGCGGGTGTTCGGCGACGCGGTTCACCTTCATGTCGAAGGCGAATTCGGTCTCGGGCGTGCCATTGGCCGAGAAGCCGCCAGAGATCGGCGCGGCGTTGCGGTAATGCGGGGTCGCGGCCAGCGGGATGTGGCTTTCGCCGGTCAGCAGGCCCGAGGTGGGATCGAGCCCGATCCAGCCCGCGCCGGGCAGGTAGACCTCGCACCAGGCGTGCAGGTCGGTGAAGTCGACCTCGGTCCCCGAGGGGCCGTCGAGCGCCTTCAGGTCCGGCTTCAGCTGGATCAGGTAGCCCGAGACGAAGCGCGCGGCGAAGCCCAGGTGGCGCAGCGTGTTGACCAGGAGCCAACTGGAATCGCGGCACGAGGCCAGCGCCTTTTCCAGCGTTTCTTCCGGCGTCTGCACGCCCGGCTCCATCCGGATCACATAGCCGATCTCCTGCGAGATCCGGGCGTTCAGGCCGACGACGAAATCGACGGTGCGCATCCGGCGGCGCGGGATCGAGGCCAGCCATTTCTCGAACAGCGGCCCGCCCTCTTCGGGCTGGCGGTAGATCGACAGGTCGCGCACGAGGTCGGCCGGGTAGTCGAAGGGCCAGTTTTCCGCCGCCTCCTCGACGAAGAAATCGAAGGGGTTGTAGACCGACATGTCGGCGACAAGATCGACCTCGATCTTCAGCTCGGTCACCGGTTCCGGGAAGACGAAGCGCGCCAGCCAGTTTCCGCAGGGGTCCTGCTGGTGGTTCACGAAATGCGGCTTCGGCCCGACGCGCAAGGAATGCGAGATCACCCGCGTGCGGCTGTGCGGCGCCGGTCGCAGCCGGATCACCTGCGGTCCGAGGATCACCGGCCGGTCGTATTTGTAATGCGTGAGGTGATAGATGCTCGCCTTGATCGACATGTGTCCTGCCGTCCCGCCATTCCCTGTAGGTCTTAACGGTTGCACGTTTTTCCCCCACCCATCCAGCCCGTTTCGCAGCCGCGGCGAAACCCGCGCGCCGCTGCCTTCGAAATCGGCAGTCCGCCGCGCCGGCCCGCTCTCCCCCGACGGCACCCTTGACAGAAATTTTGACCCGGCAGTTAAATCGTTCGCATGCCAACCGACGGCCGCCAAAGGACCGCGGGCACGGGCGCGACTTCCAGCAGAGGGGATTTCCAAGATGCTTTACCGTTCCAAGTGGCTGGCCACGGCCGTCGTGGCCTGGGCCGCCGTGCAGGGCCTGCCGGCCATGGCGGCCACGCCCTCGGACACGCTGATCCAGGCCTGGGCGATCGACGACATCATCTCGCTCGACCCGGCCGAGGTCTTCGAATTCTCGGGCGGCGAGATGCTGGGCAACAGCTACGAGCCGCTGATCGGCTATGACGTCAAGGACGTGTCCAAGGTCTATGGCAAGATCGCCGACAGCTGGACCGTGTCGGACGACGGCAAGACACTGACCTTCAAGATCAAGGACGGGCTGACCTTCGCCTCGGGCAACCCGATCACCGCGGAGGACGTCGTCTTCTCGCTGGTGCGCGCGGTCAAGCTGGACAAGTCGCCCGCCTTCATCATCACCCAGTTCGGCTTCACGCCGGAGAATGTCGAAGAGAAGATCAAGGCCACCGACGCCTCGACCGTGACCTTCGAGATGGACCAGGCCTATGCGCCCTCGCTGGTGCTCTACTGCCTGACCTCGAACGTCGCGATGGTCGTCGACAAGAAGCTGGTGATGGAACATGCCGAGGGTGACGACTACGGCTACAACTGGCTGAAGACGAACTACGCGGGTTCGGGTCCCTTCGTGATCCGCGAATGGCGCCCGAACGAGGCCGTCGTCTTCGAGCGCAACGAGAAGTACTATGGCGACGCGCCGGCGATGAAGCGGGTGATCTATCGCCACATCCCGGAACCGGCGACCGAGCGTCTGATGCTGGAACAGGGCGACATCGACATCGCCCGCAAGCTCGGCCCGGAAGAGATCGCCGCGCTGAAGTCGAACCCCGACATCAAGATCGAGGAAGGGGTCAAGGGCTCGATCTACTACCTCGGGCTGAACCAGAAGAACGAATACCTGTCGAACCCGAAGGTCGCCGAGGCGATGAAATACCTGGTCGACTACCAGGCGATCGCCGACACGATCATGTCGGGCGTCGCGCAGGTCCACCAGACCTTCCTGCCCAAGGGCTTCCTGGGCGAGATCGACGATGCGCCCTACAAGCTCGACGTCGCCAAGGCCAAGGAGCTGCTGAAGGAAGCGGGCTATCCCGACGGCTTCTCGGTCACGATGGACACCCGCAACACCGCCGACATCACCGCGATCGCCGAGGCGATCCAGGGCACGATGGCGCAGGCCGGCATCAAGCTGGAACTGATCCCGGGCGACGGCAAGCAGACGCTGACCAAGTACCGCGGCCGTCAGCACGACATCTACATCGGCCAGTGGGGCCCGGACTATCAGGACCCGCACACCAACGCCTCGACCTTCGCCTACAACCCCAACAACGCCGATGACGCGACCTCGAAGCCGCTCGCCTGGCGCAACGCCTGGGACATCCCCGAGCTGACGAAGGAAACCGACGCGGCGATGATGGAGGGCGACGCCGACAAGCGCGCCAAGATGTACGAAGAGGAACAGCGCAAGGTGCTGGCCGAAAGCCCGTTCGTCGTGATGTTCCAGCAGGTCGAGGTCTCGGCCCAGCGCTCCAATGTCGACAACTTCGTGCTCGGTCCCAGCTTCTCGGACAACTCCTTCATCGGGGTGACGAAGGAGTGAGCGCCGCTGACATGACCCGGCAGGGGCGCTCGCGCGCCCCTGCTTCCCGTATCGGGGCGGTTCTCTGGGGCGTGGTGAAGATCCTCGCCACCGCCGCCGTGACCTTCCTTGGCCTTCTGATGGTCACCTTCGTGATCGGCCGTCTGGTGCCGGTGGACCCGGTGCTGGCCGTGGTCGGCGACCGCGCACCCGCCTCGACCTACCAGCGCGTCTATCTGGAGCTTGGCCTCGACAAGCCGCTCTACACCCAGTTCTGGATGTATCTGACCGACATCTTCCGCGGCGACTTCGGCGAAAGCGTGCTGACCAAGCGCCCGGTGCTCGAGGACATCGCCCGGGTCTTCCCCGCCACGCTCGAGCTTGCGACCTCGGGCGTCATCATCGGCACCGTGCTGGGCATCCCGCTGGGCGTGCTGGCCGCGGTGCGCCAGGGCGGCATCTCCGACCAGATCGTGCGGGTGATCGGCCTGATCGGCTACTCCGCACCGATCTTCTGGCTGGCGCTGCTGGGCCTGCTGGTCTTCTACGCCAACCTCGGCTGGGTGTCCGGCCCGGGCCGCGTCGATATTTCCTACGAGTACGATTTCACCGCGACGACCGGCATCCTGCTTCTGGACACCGCGATGCAGGGCCGCTGGGCCGCGTTCCAGAACGTCTTTTCGCACCTGGTCCTGCCCGCCTCGCTTCTGGGCTATTTCTCGATGGCCTACATCAGCCGGATGACCCGCAGCTTCATGCTGACCGAAATGGCGCAGGAATACGTCATCGCCGCCCGGGTGAAGGGCGTGCCGGAATGGCGGATCATCTGGATCCACGCGCTGAAGAACGCGGCCGTGCCGCTGATCACCGTGATCGTGCTGAGCTACATGAACCTGCTCGAAGGTTCGGTCCTGACCGAGACGGTCTTCGCCTGGCCGGGGCTTGGCATGTACCTGACCAACTCGCTGCAGAACGCCGACATGACCGCGGTGCTGGGCTGCACGCTGCTGATCGGCACCAGCTTCGTCGCCCTGAACCTGCTGTCGGACCTTCTTTACCGCCTGCTCGACCCCCGGGTCCGGAGACGCGCATGACCGCTGCAAACCTTTCCCGGCGCGAATGGCTGCTGTCCGAGCAGCCCGCCTCGCGCCGGCAGGCCCGCCTGGGCCAGGCCTACCGCACCTGGCTTGCCTTCCGCACCAATCCGCTGGCGATGGTCGGCCTTGCCATCATCGTCGTGCTGATCCTGATGGCGGTCTTCGCCAATGTCATCGCCCCCTACGATCCGATCGTCGGCGGCGACCTCAGGACCGAGCGGCTGCTGCCGCCCTCGATGGCGCATCTGATGGGCACCGACGATCAGGCGCGCGACATCTTCTCGCGGCTCGTGCACGGCTCACGCCTGACGCTGATGGTGGTGGCGCTGGTCGCGGTGATCGCGACGCCGATCGGCCTTCTGGTCGGCACCACCGCCGGCTATTTCGGCGGCTGGGTCGATACCGCGCTGATGCGCGTCACCGACGTGTTCCTGGCCTTCCCGCGCCTGATCCTGGCGCTGGCCTTCGTCGCGGCGCTCGGCCCCGGCATCGAAAACGCCATCATCGCCATCGCCATCACCTCCTGGCCCCCCTACGCCCGTCTCGCGCGGGCCGAGACGCTGACGATCCGCGACAGCGACTACATCGCCGCGATCCGGCTGCAGGGCGCCTCTAGCCCCCGGATCATCTGGGGCCATGTCGTGCCGCTTTGCACCTCGTCCGTGATCGTGCGGGTGACCTTCGACATGGCGGGCATCATCCTGACCGCCGCCGGCCTCGGCTTCATCGGCCTTGGCGCGCAGCCGCCGCAGCCCGAATGGGGCGCGATGATCGCCGCGGGCCGGCGCTTCCTGATCGACCAGTGGTGGGTCGCGACCATGCCGGGCCTTGCGATCTTCGTGGTCTCGCTAGGCTTCAACTTCCTTGGTGACGGCCTGCGCGACGTCCTCGATCCGAAAGCGAGGAAGTGATGACGCTTCTCACCGTAGACGACCTGCGCATCGCCTTCCCCTCGCGCCAGGGGCCTGTCGAGGTCGTGCGCGGCGTCAGCTTCACGCTGGGCCGCGAGCGGCTGGGCATCGTCGGCGAAAGCGGCTCGGGCAAGTCGCAGACCGGCCGCGCGATCCTCGGCCTGACCCCGCCGCCGGGCAAGGCCAGCGCGAAGACGCTCACCTTCGACGGCATCGACCTGAAGAAGGCGACGCCCCGCCAATGGCGCAGCCTGCGCGGCGGCCGGATGTCGATGGTGATGCAGGACCCGAAGTATTCGCTGAACCCGGTGATGACCATCGGCAAGCAGATCATGGAGGCGCTGAAGTTCCACGGCCGCCTGTCGGGGGCCGAGAAGAAGCGCCGCGCCATCGCCATGCTGGAAGCCGTGCAGATCCGCGACCCGGACCGCGTGTTCAACGCCTATCCGCATGAGTTGTCGGGCGGCATGGGCCAGCGCGCGATGATCGCGATGATGCTGGTGACCGAGCCCGACCTCCTGATCGCGGACGAGCCGACCTCGGCGCTCGACGTGACCGTGCAGGTCGAGGTGCTGCGCATCCTCGACCGGCTGGTGACCGAGCGCGGCATGGGCCTGATCTTCATCAGCCACGACCTGCGGCTGGTGTCGTCCTTCTGCGACCGGGTGCTGGTGATGTATGCCGGGCGCGTCGTCGAGGAACTGAAGGCCTCGGAGCTTCACTTGGCAAAGCATCCCTACACGCAGGGCCTTCTGAACTGCCTGCCGCGGCTCGACGACGACATCCGCCCCCTCCCCACCCTGCAACGCGAGGCGAGCTGGGCCGAATGACCGCACTCATCGACATCCGCGACCTTCACGTCCGCTTCACCAGCGGGACGACCGAGGTCCATGCCGTCCGCGGCGTCTCGCTGAGCGTGGCGCAGGGCGAAAGCTATGGGCTGGTGGGCGAGTCGGGCTCTGGCAAATCCACCGTCCTGCGCGCCATCTGCGGCCTTGCCCCGACCTCGGCCGGCGAGATCTGCATCGGCGGGCAAGAGCTTGCGAGCCCGCGCCCGCCGGCCTTCTACCGGCAGGTGCAGATGGTCTTTCAGGACCCCTATGCCTCGCTGCACCCCCGCCACACCATCGACCGGGTGCTGTCGGAGCCCCTGGCGATCCACGGCTTCACGGATCGGGAAAGCCGCGTGGAGCGCGCTCTGGAGGAGGTCGGCCTCGGGAAAGGCTTCCGCTTCCGCTATCCGCACCAGCTCTCGGGCGGCCAGCGCCAGCGCGTCGCCATCGCGCGGGCGCTGATCCTCGAACCCAAGGTGCTCCTGCTCGACGAGCCGACCTCGGCCCTCGACGCCTCGATCCAGGCCGAGGTGCTGAACCTCCTCGACCGGCTGCGGACCGAGCGCGGTCTGACCTACATCATGGTCAGCCACGACCTCGCCGTGGTCGCGCACATGTGCGAGAGGCTGCTGGTGATGCAGCATGGCCAGGGCGTAGAAGAGCTCACGCGCGATGCCTTGCGCGCCCGCACCGCCACCTCCCCCTACACGCGCCAGCTTCTCGAGGCCTCGCGCGGCTATACGGCAGCCTGACCCATGACCCAAGTTCCTGTCTTCGACGGCCACAACGACTTCCTCCTGCGCCTGCTGCGCGATCCCGCCCGGCGCGACGAGATCTGGCTGACCGGCGAGGGCAAGGGCCAGCTCGACCTGCCGCGGATGCGCGCGGGCGGCTTCGCCGGCGGCTTCTTCGCGGTCTACATCCCTTCGCCCAAGGATGCCGCGGGGCTCGATTACGACGCGCTGATGGACAACCCGCCCTATCAGGTGCCGCTGCCGGCGCCGGCCCCGCTCGACGCGGCGCTGCCGGTCGCCACCGCGATGATCGGCCATCTGAAATGGATGGAGCGCACCGGGACGCTCTCGATCTGCACGACCACCGCCCAGATCCGTGCGGCGATGGCCGCGGGGAAGATCGCCGCAATCCTGCACATGGAGGGCGCCGAGGCGATCTCGGAAGACCTCGACACGCTGCATGTCTGGCACGGGCTCGGCCTGCGCTCGCTCGGCCCCGTCTGGTCGCGCCCCACCGCCTTCGGCCACGGCGTGCCCTTCGCCTTCCCCTCCTCGCCCGACACCGGCCCGGGCCTGACCGAGGCCGGACGCAGGTTGGTCGCGGAATGCAACGCGCTGAAGATCATGCTCGACCTCAGCCACCTGAACGAGAAGGGCTTCGACGATGTCGCCCGCCTTTCGGACGCGCCGCTGGTCGCCACCCATTCGAACGCCCATGCGGTGACGCCTTCGGCGCGCAACCTCACCGACCGCCAGCTGAAGATGATCGCCGAGTCCAAGGGGATGGTCGGCCTGAACTACGCCACCTCCTTCCTGCGCCCCGACGGCCGCAAGGACCCGGCCTTCGGCTTCGACGTGATGCTGCGCCACATGGATCACCTCCTGTCGATCCTGGGCGAGGATCACCTCGGCCTTGGCTCCGACTTCGACGGCGCGACGATCCCCGCGCCCCTGGGCGATGTCGCGGGCCTGCCGCGCCTGATCGAGGCCTTCCGCGCCCATGGCTACGGCGAGGCGCTGATCGAGAAGCTCGCGTGGAAAAACTGGCTCGCCCTCCTCGACCGGACCTGGGCCTGAGCCCCTTCCGCATTCGCACTGGCGAAAATATCCTCGGGGGTCCGGGGGCAGACAGCCCCCGGCGCTCGTCACAGGGGACCGCCGCCCGATGATCCTCGAGAACGCCCTCGCCCGCCGGCTCTTCCTTGACCGCCACGCGCTGGCCGAGGCGCCCGCGGGCCCCGCGACAGGCCCCGACCTGCTGTCCCTGATCGACCGCCTGGGCTTCGTCCAGCTCGACTCGATCAACACCGTCGCGCGGGCCCATCACCAGATCCTGTGGTCGCGCCGACCCGCCTATCGCCCGCCGGCGCTGAAGCGCCTGCACGAACGCGACCGCCACCTCTTCGAACACTGGACCCATGACGCGGCCCTGATCCCCACGGCTTTCCTCGACCACTGGCAGATGCGCTTCGCCCGCGATGCCGCCCGGATCCGCGAACGCTACCGGCAATGGCAGGGCCCCGAATTCGAGGCCGAGATCGACACCGTCCTCGACCGGATCCGCGACAGCGGCCCGGTCGGCACCGGCGATCTTTCGACCCCGCGCGAAAGCCGTGGCCAGGGCTGGTGGGACTGGCAGCCCTCGAAGACCGCGCTCGAATTCCTCTGGCGCTCGGGCCGCCTTGCCGTCACCCGCCGCGACGGCTTCGCCAAGGTCTACGACCTTGCCGAACGGGTCTATCCGCAGGCCATCGCGCGCGGCGAGGCCGAGACCATCGACTGGGCCTGCAACGCCGCCCTCGACCGCCTCGGCTTCGCGACGAGCGGCGAGATCGCGGCCTTCTGGGCCAAGGTCACGCCCGCCGAGGCCAAGGACTGGTGCACCGCCGCCCTCGCCCGCGGCGCGATCGAGGAGGTGAAGATCGAAGGCGCCGACGGCAGCCCCCGCCGCCATTACGCGCGCCCGGGCCTGCGCGCCGCCGCCGAGGCCGCGCCCGAGCCTTCGGGCCGCGTGCGCATCCTGTCGCCCTTCGACCCCGCCCTGCGCGACCGGGCACGGGCCGAGCGGCTCTTCGGCTTCCACTACCGCATCGAGGTCTTCGTGCCCGAGCCGCAGCGGCGCTGGGGCTACTACGTCTTTCCGGTGCTGGAGCGCGACCGCCTGATCGGCCGCCTCGACGCGCGGGCGAAGCGGGCCGAGGGCGTGCTGCAGGTCCGCGCGGTCTGGCCAGAGCCCGGCGTGAAGATCGCCGGCGCCCGGCTTGCGCGGCTCGAGGCCGAACTCGACCGTCTCGCCCGCTTCGCCGGTGTCGAGGCGGTGGCCTTCGACCCCGGATGGCTTCGCCCCGACGCCGGGTAGGAGCGCCATGGCGCAGGGGGGTCCGGGGGGAGGCGCGCCTCCCCCCANGTGGGCGCGGTGATGTACCTGTGCGACGCCCGTTTCGTCACCGGGCAGGTCATCGTCGTCGACGGGGGCATGTCGCGGAAGATGATCTACCTTTGAACGTCCGAAGGGAGTGCCGGGGGGAGGCGCGCCTCCCCCCGGCACTCCCTTCGGACGTTCAAAGGTAGATCATCTTCCGCGACATGCCCCCGTCGACGACGATGACCTGCCCGGTGACGAAACGGGCGTCGCACAGGTACATCACCGCGCCCACGATATCCGCGGGCTCGCCGATGCGGCCGACCGGATGCTGGGCATGATCCTCGGCCGACCACTGCGCCGGCGCCGGGTGGCCCTTCTGCCAGCCCGAAGTGTCGATCCAGCCGGGCGCCACCGCATTCACCCGCACCTGCGGCCCAAGCCCGATCGCCATCGCATGGGTCAGCGCCACCACCCCGCCCTTCGCCGCCGCATAGCCGTAGCTGTCCGGCTCGGACTGGAAGGCGCGGGTCGAGGCCATGTTGACCACCGCCCCGTGCGCCGCGCGCAACGCCGGCAGACAGGCCCGCGTCACCAGGAAGGTGCCGACCAGATGCGAACCGATCCAGCCGTTGAAGCTTTCCAGGCTCATCTCCTCCAGCGCCGCCCCCTGCGCCTTGGCCAGCCCGCCGTTGTTCACGACGAGGTCCAGCCGGTCGAGCCCGGCCGCCTGAACGGCACGGGTCACCTGCGCCTCGTCCGCAAGGTTGCAGGCCAGCGGGATCACCCCGGGCCATGCGCCGACCTCGTCCAGCGCGTCCTCGTCGATGTCGAGCGCCGCGACCTGCCAGCCCGCGTCCGACAGGTGCTTCACGATCGCGCGGCCGATGCCCTGCGCGCCGCCGGTGACCAGGGCCGCGCGGGTCAGGACCGCGGCCACCGCCGCCTCGGCCGTGGCGGTTTCGGGACTTGCGTCTTCCATCGGGACCTTCCTTTTCGCGTCGCGGGGCCAACGCCATCCTGCGCCGATCGGTTGCCTTGGGCGACCCCCATGTCAGATCCCGGGACAGCGTCCCTGCGACCTCCTGCCGCGCCCCCGGGCTCGGCACTGGAAAAAGCACCCGGCGCGGGTCTAGGCAGCAATACGGCCCTGCTGACGCCGGAATGATCGCCCCTCAGCCCTTCAGAGCTCCGTCATGATCCTTCGCCCCCGCCCCGGCGTCCTCACCCTGTTTTTCGTCTTGCGCCATTCGGTGATCCGCAAGGTCTGGCCGATGGTGCTGGGCGTGGGCGTCATCTCGACCGTGATCGTGACCCTGCACCGCACCGCGCCGGACTGGGTGCCGGCGGTGAACCCGACGCCCTTCTCGCTGCTGGGGATCGCCCTGTCGATCTTCCTCGGCTTCCGCAACTCGGCCGCCTACGACCGCTGGTGGGAGGCCCGCAAGCTTCTGGGCGCGATGGTGATCGGGGTGCGCGAAATCGGCCGCGCCACCCATATCCTGCCCGACCCCGGACTGCGCGACTGGATGCTGCTGCATCTGGTCGCCTGGATCCGGCTGGTCGAGCACCAGCTGCGCGGCGCCGAGGGCCCGGTGGCACTGCCGGTGCCGATGCCCGCACGGCCCATCGCCACCCGCAACCCGGCCGAAGCGATGCTGCAGGAGATCGGCGAGCGGCTGGCGACCGAGGCCCGCGAGGGGCGTCTGGGCGAGATCGCCTGGGTGCGGCTCGACGAAAGCCTTGGCCTCTTGATGAACGCGCAGGCGGCCTGCGAGCGGATCAAGGCGACGCCGGTGCCCTTCGGCTATGCGCTGCTCCTGCACCGCACCGCGCATCCCTATTGCTTCCTGCTGCCCTTCGGCTTCGCAGACCTGATCGGCTGGCTGACGCCGATCCTGTCCCTGCTGGTGGCCTATGCCTTCTTCGGCCTCGACGCGCTGGCCGACGAGGTCGAGCAGCCCTTCGGGCTCGAGCCGAACGACCTGCCGCTGGCCGCCATTGCCCGCAACATCGAGATCGAGCTGCAGGCCGCCCGCGGCATCACCGACCTGCCAGAGCCGCTGCAACCCGTCGACGGGCTTCTGAACTGACCCCGCTCACCATGGCACCGTCGCGCCGCGCCAGTCGCGGAAGCCGCCGCTGTCGTCCGGGGTCAGGCCCTCCAACACCCGGATCAGGTCCGCGGCGGCCCGGTCCGGGGCATGTTTCTCGGCGGCGTATCCCGCGGTGAAGGCGGTCTCGACCGTGCCCGGATGCAGGGCGGCGATCACCGCCTGCGGATGGGTGCGCGCGATCTCGACCGCGGCCGAGCGCAGGCCCTGGTTCAGCGCGGCCTTGGCGGCGCGGTAGGAATACCAGCCCCCCAGCCGGTTGTCCCCGATCGAGCCGACCCGCGCCGACAGCGCCCCGAACCGCGCCACCCGGTCGCGCGGCATCAGGGGCAGCGCGTGTTTCAGCACCAGAAGCGGGCCCAGTGCATTGACCTGCATCTGCTGCACGAAAGCCTCGGGCTCCAGCGCCTTCAGCATCTTCTCGGGCCGGCCCAGCGCCCCGGTCGCGCAGAAGATCATCTCGAAGGGTCCCCGCAGCACGCCCAGCACACGGGCGACCGAGGCCTCATCCGTGACGTCGAGCCCGTCGTGGCTGCGGCTGAGGCCCACCACCTTGCCCCGCGCCGCCAGTGCCGCGGCCAGTGCCGCGCCGATCCCGCCCGATGCCCCGATCACCAGTGCCCGCATCGCCATCCTCCGTCGCGTTCCGATGCCCTACGCACCGCGGCGGGGTTCCGTTCCCGCCCTGCGCTCCCTAGGCTGCTGCGCAAGAGGGAGGATCACATGGAAGACGTCGATTGCGTGGTGATCGGGGCCGGGGTTGTCGGGCTGGCCATCGCGCGCGAACTGGCCCGCTCTGGCCGCGAGGTTCTGGTGCTGGAACGGGCCGAGGCCTTCGGGACGGAAACCAGCGCCCGGAACTCCGAGGTGATCCACGCCGGGATCCACTACCCCGCCGGCAGCCTGAAGGCACGGCTCTGCATCGAGGGCAAGGCGCGGCTCTATGCCTTCTGCGCCGAGCATGGGATCGGCCACCGCAACTGCGGCAAGCTGGTGGTGGCGACCGATCCGGCGCAGGAGCCGGCGCTGGACACGGTCATGGCCCATGCCGCCGCCTGCGGGGTCGGCGACCTGCGCCGCCTGACCGCCCGCGAGGCGATGGAGCTTGAACCCGACCTCTTCTGCACCTCGGCGGTGCTTTCGCCCTCGACCGGGATCATCGACAGCCATGGGCTGATGCTGGCGCTGGTGGGCGAGATCGAGGCGGCCGGCGGAATGCTGGCGCTTGGCACTAGCGTGACCGGCGGGCGGATCACCGGCGACGGGATCGAACTGCGAACGGTGGACGCGGCCGGCGCGCCCTTCGACCTGCGCGCGCGCAGCGTGGTGAACGCGGCGGGCCTCTGGGCGGCAGGGATCGCGACGGCGCTGGATGGCCTGCCCTCGGCCGAGGTGCCGCGGATGCACTATGCCCGCGGCAGCTACTTCACCACCAGCGCGCGGCATAGCTTCAGCCGACTGATCTACCCGGTGCCGGAACCCGGCGGGCTGGGCGTGCACCTGACGCTGGACCTTGGCGGCGGCGCGCGGTTCGGGCCGGATGTCGAATGGATCGAGGGGGTCGACTATACCCTGTCCGAGGCACGGGCCGGGCATTTCGAGGCCGAGATCTCGCGCTACTGGCCGGGGCTGCCCAGGGGCTCGCTGTCTGTCAGCTATTGCGGGGTGCGGCCGAAGCTGTCCGGCCCCGGCGCACCGGCCGCGGATTTCGTCATCCGCGGACCGGCCGAGCACGGGGTGCCGGGGCTCGTGAACCTCTTCGGGATCGAGAGCCCGGGCCTGACCTCGAGCCTCGCGATCGGGGCCGAGGTGGCGGCGCGCCTTTAGCGCGCGCGCCGGTCTTACGCCTTGTCGAGCGCCTGCATCAGGTCGGCGATCAGGTCCGCCGGGTCTTCCAGACCGATCGACAGCCGGATCAGGCCGGGGGTGATGCCCAGCATCGCCTTCTGCTCGACCGGCAGGCGCTGGTGCGTGGTGGTGGCCGGATGCGTGGCGATGGTCTTCGCGTCACCGAGGTTGTTCGAGATCTTCGCCACCTCGAGCGCGTTCAGCAGCCGGAACGCCGCCTCCTGCCCGCCCGCGATCTCGAAGGCCAGCATGGTGCCGAAGCCGCCCATCTGTTCCGCCGCGACCTTGTGCTGCGGGTGGCTTTCCAGTCCCGGATAGACCAGCCGGGTGATCTTGGCATGGCCCGACAGCGCCTCGGCGATCTCGGCTGCGGCCTCGGTCTGGGCACGCACGCGCAGCTCGAGCGTCTGCATCCCCGACAGCATCAGCCAGGCGTTGAACGGACTGATCGCCGCGCCGGTGTGCTTGAGGTAGGGCTCGGCCACCTTGCGCACGAACTCCTTCGTGCCGCAGATCACGCCGCCCAGCGCGCGCCCGCCGCCGTCGATGTGCTTGGTCGCCGAATAGACGATCACATCCGCGCCCATCTCGACCGCACGGCTCCAGACCGGGGTGGCGAAGGCGTTGTCGACGATCACCGTCGCGCCGACCGCATGGGCCAGCGTGCAGACCGCCTTCAGGTCGACGATCTCCAGCGTCGGGTTCGACATCGACTCGAGGAACACCGCCTTGGTGTCGGGGCGCAGCGCCGCCTTCCAGGCGTCATTGTCGGTGCCGTCGACATAGGTCACCTCGACCCCGAACGAGGCGAGGTAGTCCAGCACGAAGATGCACGAGCCGAACAGCGCACGGGCCGAGACGACATGGTCGCCGGGCCGCAGCCACGAGGCCAGCGCGCCGTTGACCGCAGCCATGCCCGAGGCGGTGGCGAAGGCGTCCTCGGTGCCCTCGATCGCGGCGATGCGATCCTCGAACATCCGGGTCGTCGGGTTGCCGTAGCGGGCATAGATGAACTCGTCGTCGCCGACGGCGATGAAGCGCGCCTCGGCCTGCTCGGCGCTGTCGTAGACGAAGCCCTGGGTGAGGAACAGGGCTTCGGCCATCTCGCCATATTGCGACCGGCGGGTGCCGGTGTGCACGAGCTTCGTGCGGCGTTTCCAGTCTTTGGGATCGGTCATTCTTCCGGGTCCTCGCATCGCGTTACCCCGCATCACAGGGGTCGGAACGGCCTGCGAGGGCGGTCCGGCCACTTTAGCGGATTGTTTTACGTGGCCCGCAATCGGGGACAAATCGCCACGGTCGCGGTGGGCTTACGCCCGCCCCGCCCGAAGGTCAAGCGCGGTGCGGGGCACATCGTCACGGCCGCGTTACCGCAGGGTCACGCCCGCGTCGCCGCGCTGCGGCAGGATGAAAGCAGGTCCAGTTCATCGAGCGCCGCCCATGGCCCTGATCCGCATCGACCTTGCCCCCGACGGCCAGCTGCCCGCCCCCGCCGCGGCACGTCTTCGCGCAGCCCTGACTGCCGTGCCCCGCGGGCCGGTGGTCGCGCTGCTGCACGGGTTCCGCTTCTCGCCCCGATCCGAGGCGCTGTCCCCCCACCGCCATATCCTGGCGCTGGACCCCGCCCCGGGCGACCGCCGCGCACTGTCCTGGCCCCGCGCGCTGGGCTTCGGGCAGGGCCGCCCCGACGAGGGGCTGGCCATCGCCATCGGCTGGGAGGCCAGCGGCTCGCTCTGGCGGGCTTGGCAGGCGGCGGGGCGCGCGGGCACGGGGCTGGCGCAGATCGCGGCACGGCTCGACGGACGCCCGCTCGACATCCTCGCCCATTCGATGGGCGCGCGGGTGGCCTTCGCAGGGATCGCCGCGGCACCGGCGGGCAGCATCGGCCGGGTGCTGCTGCTGGCCGCGGCCGAGTTCACCGCGAACGCGATGCGCGCCGTCGACAGCCCCGCAGGCCGGCGCGCGGGCTTCGTGAACGTGACGACGCGCGAGAACGACCTGTTCGACGCGGCGCTGGAGCTGGCACTCGGCGCCTCGCTGTGGCGCGGGCTCGGGCGCGGGTTGCCGCAGGCGCCGCGGGACTGGGTCGATCTCGACCTCGACTGCGCCGAGACGCGGGCGGGACTGGCCGCGCTGGGCTTCCGCATCGGCGCCGCCCGCCACCGCGTCTGCCACTGGGGCCCCTATCTGCGCCCCGGGGTCTTCGCGCTTTATCGCGCGATCCTGCGCGAGCGCGCTGCGATCAGCCCCGCGCAACTGCGCGCCGCAGCGCCTCCTGCCACGGTGCGCCGCTTCCGCGGGCTGATCGCGGCCCTGCCACCACGCGACGAGGACGCCGGTCCGCGCATGGCCTGAGACCCCGCCCTGCGCTGGCGCACTTGTCCCCGCCGGGAAAACCCCCATTCTCGATATCCGAACCGCCCCGTTCAGACGGCCGCATCCGGCGGCACCGCGGGGCCAATGGGGGAATGACCCGTGACCAAACCCATCGACCTGTACTACTGGCCCACGCCGAACGGCTGGAAGATCTCGATCGCGCTCGAGGAAATGGGCCTGCCCTACACCCTGCATCTGGTGAACATCGGCAAGGGCGAGCAGTTCGACCCCGAGTTCCTGAAGATCGCGCCGAACAACCGCATGCCCGCGATCATCGACCCCGAGGGGCCGGACGGCCAGCCGGTCTCGATCTTCGAATCAGGCGCGATCCTGCAATACCTCGCCCGCAAGACCGGCCAGTTCTGCGGCCCGACCGAGCGCGACCGGATCGCGGTCGACCAGTGGCTGATGTGGCAGATGGGCGGGCTGGGCCCGATGGCGGGACAGGCTCACCACTTCCTGAAATACGCCCCCGCGATGGACCCGCCGCAGGACCTGCCCTATGCCAAGGACCGCTACCGCAACGAGGTGGCGCGGCTTTACGGCGTGCTCGACCGCCAGCTGGCGAAGACCGAGTATGTCGCCGGCGACTTCGTCTCGATCGCCGATTTCGCGATCTGGCCCTGGGCCTCGCTCTGGGAAGGGCAGTCGCAGACGCTGGACGACAAGCCGAACCTCAAGCGCTGGCTGGACGTGATGGCGGCGCGTCCGGGCGTGCAGCGCGGCCGCGCGGTCTCGGCCGAAAACCGCGGCAACGTGGCGGCGGACAAGGAAGCGCAGAAGCACCTGTTCCGCAAAGCCTGACCGAAGACGAAACCGAAACCGCCCCGGAGCCGTTGTGTCGGCAACCGGGGCGGTCCCGGCGATGGCGCGCCCAAGGCGTGGCCTTGGCACCGCCGCCCTGCGACACAGCCGCAGAACCGGAGCCGCCCATGACCGATCAAACGATGGAAACCATCGTCATCGACACCGCGCCGCAAAGCGATGCCGACCCCGCGAAGACCGCCAGCCTCTATCGCATGGTGATGCCCGATCACCTCTGCCCCTACGGCCTGAAGGCCAAGGCACTGCTCGAACGCAAGGGGTTCACCGTCCATGACCACTGGCTGACCACGCGCGACGAGACCGACCGGCTGAAGCGCAAGCTGGACGTGAAGGCGACTCCGCAGGTCTTCATCGCCGGGCGCCGCATCGGCGGCTATGACGACCTGCAGGAGCATTTCGGACATCACGTCCCGAAAGCTGACGAGACGACCTATCGCCCGGTGCTGACGCTGTTCGCGGTCGCAGCCGTGATCGCACTGGCGATCGCCTGGGTCGCGACCGGGGCGCTGGAGACGGCGATGATCTTTTCCTGGTTCGTCTCGGTCGCAATGGTGCTTCTGGGTCTGCAGAAACTGCAGGACGTCGAAAGCTTCTCGACGATGTTCCTGAACTACGACCTGCTCGCGCGGCGCTGGGTGCCCTATGGCTACATCTACCCCTATCTCGAGACCGCGGCGGGCCTTGCCATGCTGGCCGGCGTCGCGCTCTGGGCCGCCGCGCCGGTGGCGCTGGTGATCGGCACGATCGGCGCGGTCTCGGTGATCAAGGCGGTGTGGATCGACGGGCGAGAGCTGAAATGCGCCTGCATGGGCGGCGGATCGAACACGCCGCTGGGCTTCGTCTCGCTGACCGAGAACCTCGCGATGGCGCTGATGGGGCTGTGGATGCTGGTGCGGCTCTTCTGAGCCGCGCCCCCACCGGCCCTCGCCGTCACTTGTCCTCGTCGTCACTTGTCCTCGTCGTCCTTCGACAGGCCATGCGCCTTCATCAGCCCGTTCTGGGCAATGAAGAAGGCGAACATCGCCAGCGTCAGCCCGAAGGTCTTGAAGCTGACCCAGGCCTCGTCCGACATCGTGCGCCAGACGACCTCGTTGGCGACCGCGAGGGCAAGGAAGAACAGCGCCAGCCGCTTGGTCAGGATCATCCAGCCTTCCTGCGTCAGCGGCATCACCTCTTCCATGACCAGCGCAAGGTAGGACCGCCCGCGCATCAGTCCCCAGCCGAGGATCGCCGCGAAGAGCACGTAAATCATCGTGGGCTTCATCTTGAAGAAGCGCTCGTCGTTCAGCCAGACCGAGAGCCCGCCGAAAACCACGACCAGCACCAGCGTCGCGATCTGCATCGGCGACAGCCGGCCGGTCAGCTTCCAGAGGATCCCGGTGGTGAGGATCATCAGCGCGACGAAGCCCGCCGTCGCGACGATGAACCCGCCGTAGTCTGTTCCGGCGATGGTGACATGCGTGTCCTTCAGCCGCCCGAAAGCCACGAAGAAGGCCAGCACCGGGCCGAATTCCAGTCCCGCCTTCAGCCAGGGATTGATCTTGCGGCCCTTGGGCGTCGCGCCCTCGGCCTCGGCGCCCAGCCGGCCACCCGCGATGTCTTCGTCCGCCATCGGTCCTATCCCCCGAATTCCACGATCACCGCGCCCAGCGCGATCAGCGTCATCAGTCCCAGCCGTCGCGGCCCGACACGCTCGCCCAGCATCAGCCAGCCGATCAGCGCCGCGAAGACCGTCGAGGTCTCGCGCAGGACCGCCGCCTCGCCGACCTTGTCGAGCCGGGTGGCCAGCATGACCGAGCCGAAGCTGAGATAAGCGATGATCGCGCCGAATGCACCCCGTTTCAGGACAGAGACCAGGTCGGCGCGCGGAAGCGCCGCAAGGCGCTTGCGCAGCACCAGCGGCATCAGCCAGCCGTCGATGAAGAAGAACCACGCGAGGAAGGTGAAGGGATCGGCGGTCGCGCGGATGCCGTAGGCGTCATAGGTCGTGTAGAAGGCGACCGAGGCGCCGGTCGCGACCGCGAAGCCCAGCGCCGCCACCAGCGTGTCGCGCGCGACGGTGACATAGCGCAGGTTGTAGACTGCAAGGCCGAAGATCCCGGCCAGCAGCACCGCCACCCCCAGCCATTGCAGCGGCGCGAACCGCTCGCCGAAGACGATCCAGGCGCCGATCACCGCGAAAAGCGGCGCCGCGCCGCGCACGACCGGGTAGACGACCGTGAACGCGCCGCGCTGGTAGGTCGAGGCCTGCAGGAACTTGTAGGCCGAGTGGATCACCCAGGCACCGGCGAAGATCGGCCACATCTGCGGCTCCGGGAACGGCACCATCGCCATCACCGGCAGCGCGAAGAGCCCCGAGCAGATGTCCATCCCCCCGCGCGAGACCCAAGGGTCGTGGCGCCCCTTCTGCAGCGCGCCGAAGACCGCGTGGGTCAGCGCGGCGAACAGCGCGAGCGCCATCGCCAGATCGCGCCCGGCGTCGGTGCCTTCCAGCGACAGGATCAGATCGCCCATGACAGCCTCCGGCGCACGGGCCGTCCGGCGATCATGGCCTTCCCGTTGCGCGGCGCTACCCTTGGACGTGGCGGACGGGTCGGGGCGGGCTGCCGGGCCCGCGCTGCGGGGCGTCGGCGCATCGCCGGGGCGGGCGCGGTCTTGGGAGTGAGGTGGCTCAACGGGATCTCGGGACAGATCGGCGCGCCCAGACGGACGCGTCAGGAAGATTGACCCGGACCCTAGGCGTGCCCGGCGTCGGGGACAAGCCGCGGGAAGGAGAGGACGGGATGGAGCGATACGAGGGCGGCTGCCTGTGCGGGGCGCTGCGGATCACGGCCGAAGGCGCGCCGTTCCGCGTGGGCCTCTGCCACTGTCTCGACTGCCGCAAGCATCACGGGGCGCTGTTCTACGCCGCCGCGGTCTTCCCGCGGGACGCGGTCACCGTCAGTGGCGAAAGCCGCGACTGGCGCGGCCGGCATTTCTGCCCCACCTGCGGCTCGTCGGTCTTCGCGGAAAGCGGCGACGAGATCGAGCTGCATCTCGGCACGCTCGATGCGCCCGACCTTTTGCGCCCGACCTACGAGAACTGGACGATCCGTCGCGAGGGCTGGCTGCCGCCCTTCCCCCTCGCCCACAGCTACCCGCGCGACCGCGAAGGCACCGGCCGGTCCGAGGACTGATCAGGCCGCCTTCGCGCCCACCAGCGCGCGGGCGAAATCCTCGGGATCGAAGGGGGCGAGGTCGTCGATCTGCTCACCCACGCCGATGGCATGGATCGGCAGGCCGAACTTGTCGGCCAGCGCCACCAGCACGCCGCCGCGCGCGGTGCCGTCGAGCTTGGTCATCACCAGACCCGAGACATCGGCCAGCTTGCGGAAGGTCTCGACCTGGCTCAGCGCGTTCTGCCCGGTGGTCGCATCCAGCACCAGCAGGGTGTTGTGCGGCGCGTCCGGGTCCTTCTTCCGGATGACGCGGACGATCTTCGCCAGTTCTTCCATCAGGTCTGCGCGGTTCTGCAAGCGGCCCGCGGTGTCGATCATCAAGAGGTCCGCGCCCTCGGCCTGCGCCTTGGTCATCGCGTCGAAGGCGAGGCTCGCCGGGTCCGAGCCCTCGGGCGCGGTCAGCACCGGCACGCCCGCGCGCTCGCCCCAGACCTTCAGCTGGTCGACGGCCGCGGCGCGGAAGGTGTCGCCCGCGGCGATCACCACCGACTTGCCGGCCGCGCGGAACTGGCTGGCCAGCTTGCCGATCGTCGTGGTCTTGCCAGAGCCGTTGACGCCCACCACCAGAACCACCTGCGGGGTCTTGGGATAGATCGGCAGCGGCCGCGCGACCGGGTCGAGGATCGCGGCGATCTCGGACGCTAGCGCGGCCTTGATCTCTTCGACCGACATCCGCCGGCCCATCCGCCCCTGCGCGAGGTTCGCCGTCACCCGCAGCGCCGTGTCCACGCCCATGTCGGACTGGATCAGCAGCTCCTCGAGGCTTTCCAGCATCTCGTCATCCAGCACCCGCCGCATCACCGGTTCCGCCGCCGCGCCGGGCGCGCGCCCGAAGAGGCGCCCGAACATGCCGGGCTTCGCGGCCTCGGGCTGCGGGGTTTCCGCGGGCGTCGGCACCCATTCCGGCGGCGCCTGACCGGGCACCTCGGCCGGGGTCGGCGCAGGCATCGGGTCGGGGCGCAACGGGCGTTCCTGCGGGGCGGGCTGCGGCACCTCGGGTCCCGGTTCGGGTGCATCCCCGGCCGAGACCGCGCCGCCCTCTTCGACGATCGCCTCGAGCCCTTCGCCGAGACGCGACGACGACCGGTTCAGCCGCTCGCGGAGCTTGGAGAAAAACGACATCGACCCTCCGGACCCATTCCTGCCGGCCGCGTGGGCGGCCTGTTCCTTCACCTAAGGCACGCGCGCGCGACTGGAAAGGGCCGAGGAGGCCGCGAATGCCTTCCGGGGCCGGGTTTCGGCGGGTAGGATCGGGGAATGACCCCTCGACCACGCGCCCCTTGCCTCGTCCCCGCCCCGCGGCACCCTGCCGCGCAGCCCCCTGCCCGCGGCCCCGGCATCGGACGGGCCGCCGGGTGACGCCCCCGCGCCCCCCGGCACCGATGGCGGGCTTCGCGCTGGCCACGTTGGCGCCCGCCGCGCTGATCGCGGCAGCGGCCCTGCAGGGCGCGGTCTGGGTCGCGGCGGCGCTTGGCTGGATGACGGTGCTCACCTACCTGCTCGACCGGGTCATCGCGGCCTTCGGCAATGTCGGCGACGCGGAATTCCCGGTGGCCGACAGCCTGTCGGTGGTGCTGGCGCTGGTCCATCTCGCGCTCTTGCCGCTGGCGATCGCCGGGGTCGCCGGCGCGACCGGGCTTTCGGTCCCGGCGCGGATTGGGCTGTTCCTCGCGGCGGGGCTCTTCTTCGGA
This sequence comes from Frigidibacter sp. MR17.14, assembly GCF_037095735.1. NCBI lineage: Bacteria > Pseudomonadati > Pseudomonadota > Alphaproteobacteria > Rhodobacterales > Paracoccaceae > Frigidibacter > Frigidibacter sp. MR17.14. Next base: position 58,726 of record NZ_JBAWKD010000001.1, read on the forward strand.
CAGGTATCGAATTCCAACGCGCACGAGCTGATCCACCGCGGCGGCCGCGGCCTGACGCGGCTGGGCGCGCTGGTCTATGTCACGCTGCTGCACGGCCAGCACGTCTCGGGCCACCGGCTGGTGCATCACCGCTGCGTCGCGACACCCGACGACCCTGCGACCGCCCGCGCGGGCGAAGGCTTCTGGGCCTATCTGCCCCGCGCCTGGTGGGGCGAGTTCCGCGAGGGGCTGCGCGCGGAAACCGCCCTGCGCGCCCGCGGCACCGCGCGCGGAGTGCATCCCTACGCAGCCTACCTCGCCGGGGCCGCGATCTTTCTTGCCGGCAGCGCGCAGGCCTTCGGACCGGCGGGGCTTGCCGCGCATCTGGCGCTGGCCGCCTATGCGCAGCTGCAGCTGATGCTGTCAGACTATGTCCAGCACTACGGCCTGACCCGCGACCGCCGCGCCGACGGCCGCTACGAGCCGGTCGGGCCCGGGCACAGCTGGGACGCGCCGCAGGCCTTCTCCGGCCTCGTGATGCTGCACGCGCCCCGCCATGCCGACCACCACCTGCATCCCGCGCGCCCCTATCCCGGCCTGCGCCTTGCGCCCGCCACGACCCCGACCCTGCCGCGCTCGCTGCCGCTGATGGCCACGCTGGCGCTGGTGCCCCCGCTCTGGCGGCGGGTGATGGATCCGCGGCTCGCGCGCTGGCAGCAAAGGCAGGCGCCGGGCACGGGTTCGTGACGCGCAGGCCGCTTGCCCCCGGGGGCGCGGCTCTGGCAGGGTCGCGCCCAGACGATCTGGGAGCGGCCGACATGACCCCGAAGCTCGACAAGGGCATCCACGCACTGGTGCTGGCGGCGGCGTTGCTGCCGCAGCTGGCCGCGGCCGAGGACGGCCGCCCGCTGACCCCCGAGGAGTTCGACGCGCTCTCGGTCGGCCGCACCCTGACCTATGCGGCGGGCGGGCAGGTCTACGGGACCGAGCAGTATCTGCCGAACCGCAAGGTGATCTGGGCCTTCACCGGCGACATCTGCAAAAGCGGCCACTGGTTCCCGGAGGGCGACGAGATCTGCTTCGCCTACGAGGACGTGCCCGACCTGCAGTGCTGGACCTTCTTCCAGACCGGCGCCGGGATCGCGGCGAAGTTCCGCGGCGACCCCGAGGGCGACCCGCTGGTCGCAGTGAAGGACAGCACCAGTCCCCTGCCCTGCATGCCCGACGTGGGCGTCTGACCTAGAAGAGCGAGCCCTGATCCGGCGCCGCGGGCTTCTTCGGCTTCGCGGCCGCCGCCTTCGCGGGACCCGACGTCTCGGCACGTGGTTCCGCTGGCGGAGCTTCGTCGGGGCGCACCGCGACGCGGCCATCGGCGAACTCGATCTCGAGCCGCGGCTCGGTCCGTGCGGCCTCGGCCCCGGTCACCAGAGCTTCGCCCGCCCGCACCACCGCATAACCCCGCGCCAGCGTCTCGGTATAGCCCAGCGTCGCCCGCATCCGGTCGAGTGCCACCAGACGCTCGCGCGCGCGCTCGATCCGCACGGGCAGCACCGCGGCCAGACGCGCCGCCATCTGGCCAAGGCGCTCGCGGTCATGGCCGATCTCGCGCAGAGCATTGCCGGTGCGGGCCTGATGCGCCCGCTCGAGCCGCGCGGCGAGCGCATCGAACCGTTCGCGCGTGCGGTCGGTGCGCGTGGCCAGCGCCGGGGCCAGCCGCGCGGCGCGGTCGGCAAGGCTGCGCCTCTCGCCCAGCAGGAACCCGGTCAGCAGCGCCGGCCCCATCCGCGCGCCGACCCGGGCGAAGGCCGCGCGCTTGGCGGCGGTCGCGCCGCGCAGGCTGGGATCGAGCCGCGCGCCCGTCAGGTCGAGCCGCTGGCGCGCAGGCGCGGTCAGTGCTTCGGGCCGCCCGAGGGCGCGGGCCAGATCCGCCAGCCGCTGCCGGCGGCGGTCGGCGGACAGCATCACCACCCGCGCGATCCGCGCGCCCTGTTCGGCGATCAGTGCCGCAAGCTCGGCCCGCACCGGCACCGCCATCTCGGCCGCGGCGGTGGGCGTCGGCGCGCGCAGGTCGGCGGCGAAGTCGATCAGCGTGGTGTCGGTCTCGTGTCCCACGGCCGAGATCAGCGGGATCGCGGAGGCCGCCGCAGCACGCACCACGATCTCTTCGTTGAAGCCCCAGAGGTCCTCGATCGAGCCACCGCCCCGCGCGACGATCAGCAGGTCGGGCCGCGGCAGCGCGCCGCCGGGCGTCAGCGCGTTGAAGCCCGCGATCGCGCGGGCGACCTCGGGCGCGCAGGCCTGCCCCTGCACCGCCACCGGCCAGATCAGCACCTTGCGCGGGAAGCGGTCGCGCAGCCGGTGCAGGATGTCTCGGATCACCGCGCCCGAGGGCGAGGTGACGACGCCGATCACCTCGGGCAGGAACGGGATCGGCTGCTTGCGGGCCGGGTCGAACAGACCTTCCGCCTGCAGCTGCACGCGACGCTTCTCCAGCATCGCCATCAGCGCGCCCTGTCCGGCGACTTCAAGGTTCTCGACCACCAGCTGGTATTTCGACGAGCCGGGGAAGGTGGTCATCCGCCCGGTGGCGATGACCTCGATCCCCTCCTCGGGCTTCACCGCCAGTTTCGCCGCCTGCCCCTTCCAGGCCACGGCATCCAGCGTCGCCCGGTCGTCCTTCAGCGCGAAGTAGAGATGGCCCGACCCGGGGCGCGACACGCGCCCCACCTCGCCGCGCACCCGCACGCGGCCGAACTCGCCCTCGATGACCCGCTTCACCGCCCCCGCGATCTCGGAGACGGAGTAGTCATGGGCATTTCCGGCGGTGTTTCCGGAAGCTTCCGGGGCGTCGTCTTCGAAAAGGTCACTCATCGGGGGCGCGGCAGTCTTGTGCGGTCATGTCCCGGACCTTAGAACGCCGGGCGAGCGAGGCCAAGCCGGCCCGGTTAGTCGAGGAGAGGCGCATGAACATCCTGGTGCTGGGCAGCGGCGGGCGCGAACATGCGCTGGCCTGGGCGATCAAGCAGAACCCGAAATGCGACCGGCTGATCGTGGCCCCCGGCAACGCGGGCATCGCGGATCTGGCCGAATGCGCGGCGCTCGACATTCTCGACGGCGCGGCGGTGGTCGAGTTCTGCGGCGAGAACGCCATCGACTTCGTGGTCGTGGGCCCCGAGGCGCCGCTGGCCGCGGGCGTGGCCGACGCCTTGCGCGCCGCGGGCATCCTGACCTTCGGCCCCTCGGCCGAGGCCGCGCGGCTGGAAGCCTCGAAAGCCTTCACGAAAGAGATCTGCGACGCCTGCAACGCCCCCACCGCGGGCTATGCGCGCTTCACCGACCTCGCAGCCGCCAAGGACTACGTGACCGAACAGGGCGCTCCGATCGTGGTGAAGGCCGATGGCCTTGCCGCCGGCAAGGGCGTGATCGTCGCGATGACGCTGGACGAGGCGCTGGCGGGGCTCGACGAGATCTTCGGCGGTGCCTTCGGCGCGGCAGGCGCGGAAGTGGTGATCGAGGAGTTCATGGCCGGCGAAGAGGCCAGCCTCTTCATCCTGTCGGACGGCGAGACCGCGCTGGCCGTCGGCGGCGCGCAGGACCACAAGCGCGTGGGCGACGGCGACACCGGCCCGAACACTGGTGGCATGGGCGCCTATTCCCCGGCCCCGGTGCTGACCGACGCGATCGCGGAACAGGCCATGGCCGAGATCGTGCGCCCGACCATCGCCGAGATGGCCCGCCGCGGCACCCCGTTCCAGGGCGTGCTCTATGCCGGGCTGATGATCGAAAACGGCCGCGCGCGGCTTGTCGAATACAACGTCCGCTTCGGCGACCCGGAATGCCAGGTGCTTATGATGCGGCTCGGCGCGCAGGCGCTCGACCTGCTGCAGGCCTGCGCCGAGGGGCGTCTGGCCGAGGTGCAGCCGGTCTGGGCCGACGACCACGCGATCACCGTGGTCATGGCCGCGAACGGCTACCCGGGCGACTATGCCAAGGGCAGCCAGATCCGCGGCTTGGACGAACTGCCGGACGACAGCCTGAACATGGTCTTCCACGCCGGCACCGCGGCCCGCGACGGGGCGATCATCGCCTCGGGCGGGCGGGTGCTGAACGTCACCGCGCGGGGCGCGAGCCTCGCCGAGGCCCGCGAGCGCGCCTATGCGATGGTCGATGCCATCGACTGGCCGGGCGGCTTCTGCCGCCGCGACATCGGCTGGCGCGCGCTGTAACTCAGCGCGCGACCACGACCGCGGCCGCCTGCGTCATCTGCTGGGGCGAGCAGGCGGCGGTCCGGGTCGTGGCGACACCGGCGGTCGAATAGGTCACCACGCAGCCGTCGCCGAAGGTGACGGTGCGGCCATTGGCGCCCATGGTCACCACCGGGGCCGCGACGACGCGGTCGGTGCGGGTGATCGTCGTCTTGTTGGGTTCGCAGGCAGCCAGAGCCAGCGGCAGGGCGGCCAGCAGGCCGAGCTTCGCGAAGGTGCGGGCGGTCGGTTTCATCGGGGTCACTCCCTGGAAGATCTGTCACGAGGACGCGCAAGCCCCCCGACCGGTTCCCGATTCCCGCAGGGCCGCCATGCATTTCGTGTCCCGAGCCTTGCGGTTCGCGCAAGACGGGAATCGCGCATTATGCATGGTGCGCAGGGCTCGGAAGGCGCATCTATCCCCCAACAGATCCGGCGGCGCTTCGATCCGGAAGGCCGCACCCGATAGGAAAACAGACATGACCACGCTCGTCTCCAAAGCCCCGCTGAACGCCGACGCCCTGATCGCCCTCGTCTATGCCGTGCTCTTCGTGCTCGGCGTCGGCGCGATCATCGCCGCCGAAGACTGGATCGCCGCGATGGGCCTCACCGGCACCCCGGCGCTTATCGCCCACGGCGGATTCGGCCTCGCGCTGCTTTCGGTGCTGGTCGCGGTGATCGCCACCGTCTCGCGCGCCACCGAATCCGAAGCCTGACCCTTCCGCCGCCGGCGCGCCTTCCCTCGGCGCAGGCGGCCGGAAACGAAGAAGGCCCCGCCTGCGCGGGGCCTTTTGCTTTCTGGCCGTTGCCGGCGCCGCTGCCGGCGTCCTCAGCCCATGCGTTCCGAGGCGTAGCTGCCGGGCGAGGCCGGGAAGACCACGGTCTTGTTCCCGTTCAGGAACACGCGGTGATGGATATGGGCGTGGATCGCCCGGCTCAGCACCGAGGCCTCGACGTCGCGGCCAAGCGAGACATAGTCGTCGGGCGACTGGGCGTGGGTGATGCGGACGGTGTCCTGCTCGATGATCGGGCCTTCGTCGAGGTCGGCGGTGACGTAATGCGCCGTGGCCCCGATCAGCTTCACCCCGCGCTGGAAGGCCTGCTTGTAGGGATTGGCCCCCTTGAACGACGGCAGGAACGAGTGGTGGATGTTGATCACCCGGCCTTCCATCTTCCGGCAGAGCGCGTCCGACAGCACCTGCATGTAGCGCGCCAGCACGATCAGCTCGGCCCCGGTGTCCTCGACCAGCGCCAGCAGGCGGGCCTCGGCCTCGGGCTTGTTCTCCTTGGTCACCTTGATCTGGTGGAAGGGGATGTCGTGGTTCACGACGACCTTCTGGTAGGTCAGGTGGTTCGACACAACGCCGACGATCTCGATCGGCAGCGCGCCGATGCGCCAGCGGTAGAGCAGGTCGTTCAGGCAATGCCCGAAGTTCGACACCATCAGCAGGACCTTCATCTTGTGGTCCCCGTCATGGATCGCCCAGTCCATGTCGAAGGGGGCGGCGACGCCGGCGAAGGCCTCGCGCAGCTCGGCGAGCGTCGCGCCGGTCTCCGACACGAAGGTGGTGCGGGTGAAGAAGCGCCCGGTCTCGGCATCGTCGAACTGGGCCGAGTCGGTGATGTTGCAGCCCTTCTCGGCAAGAAAACCCGAGATCGCGGCGACGATGCCGCGGGTCGAGGGGCAGGTGACGGTCAGAACGTAGGTGGTCATCGGGGGCGTCCTTTCGCGGGCGGCAACGGGGGCATCTTTCCGTCGCGGACCGTGTCCGCGCCAGCCCCATTGCGACCGGGCCACGGCAAAAGGCGACAGCCTGCGTCGCGGATGAACCGCGGTCAGGGGCGGCAGCCCCGCGCGGGGTCGAGGCTGGCCGGACCGCGATAGGATCCGAGGTCGAGGAAGGCCAGCCGCGCACCATCCCAGGCCACCAGCCGCACCAGCCCCCAGGTCGGATCGGCAAGCCGCAGCGCCGGCCCCGGACAGGTCACCACCCCGCCCTGGATCACCGCATCGCCGAAGCGGTGGTTGGTGACGCCCGCCATTTCAGCCACCGGCACGAGCGCGTCGCCCTCCAGACGGACGAGCTTCAGCAGATAGCGAAGGTGCGGCGTCTCGACATAGGCGATCTCGACCCGGCCATCGCCGTCGAAATCCGCGATCCCGGCGGGTGCCAGCCAGCGGAAGCGGTTGCCGATGAAATCGGTGGCCGCGATCCGCCCGGTCGGGCCCCAGACCGCAAGCCGCGAGCCGCGGTCACGGTCGCTTTCGACCACGATCACCTCGGGCGCGCCGTCGCCGTCCAGATCGGCCAGCCGCGGGGCGAGATCCTCGAACACCAGCCGTTTCGGCAGCTCGTAGGACAGCACGCCCTCTGTCGTGTCGATGCGCAGCACCGACCACTCGGCGGCGCCGCCCAGCGCCTTGTGGCCATAGCGCTGCACCGGCCCCTCGAAGACCGCACCCACCACGGGCTCGGCCAGCGCGGGCGAGGCCAGGCCCAGGCCGGCCAGAAGCGCGACAAGGGCCCGGACCGTCATGGTTCAGATCTGCTTCTCGGGCAGCTGCACGACCAGACCGTCGAGCGCATCGGTCACCTTCAGCTGGCAGGTCAGCCGCGAGCGTGCCGGATCGGGCTGCCAGGCGAAGTCGAGCATGTCCTCTTCCATCGCCTCCTTGGCCGGAAGTTTCTCGACCCAGGCCGGATCGACATAGACATGGCAGGTCGAGCAGGCGCAGGCCCCGCCGCAATCCGCCTCGATCCCCGGGACGCCGTTGTCGCGCGCGCCCTCCATCACCGTCAGGCCGTTGGCCACGTCGATCTCGTGACGGGTGCCGTTGAATTCCACGTAGGTGATCTTCGCCATCTCGCTGTCCTTGGTCGCGCCGGGGATGAGAGGGGGCGGCGAGGCCACCCCCAGATCCGCACATAGAGGATGACGCGCCCCTGTGCCAGTGCGGCGCATCTTCCGCCGCACCGCGCGCCGCCCTATGGTGCCGCCGGACCGACCTGACGCGAGCCCTGCCCCGATGCCCCGCCCCGCCCCGTTGCCTCTTGCCCTGTCGCTGCTCGCTCTCGCGCTGGCGGCCTGCCAGACGGTGCCGGTCGAGGCGCCCGACACGATGCGGCGGCTGGATGGCGAACTGGTCTATGCGCCGATCGGCAGCGCCGCGCCGGTGACGCCCGCCGGCGCCTGCTGGGACCATCAGGTGACCCCGGCGGTGATCGAGACGGTGACCGAACAGGTGCAGGTGGCGCCCGAGCGCGGCGACGACGTGACCGGCGTCGTCACGCCGGCGCGCTACCGCAGCGTCCAGCGCACCCGGATCAAGCGCGAGCGCGGCGAGATCTGGTTCCGCAGCCCCTGCCCGGCCGAGCTTTCGCCCGACGTGGTCGCGGGCCTGCAACGGGCGCTGGCCGCGCGCGGGCTTTATCAGGGGACGCCGACCGGGGTGATCGACCCGCCCACCGCGGCCGCGATCCGCGCCTTCCAGACGCCCCGCGGGCTCAAGAGCGGGCAGCTGTCGCTGACCGCGGCCGAAGAGCTCGGGATGATCCCGGTTCCGCGCGGCTGACGACCGCAAGCTTGCGGGCGAGCCGGCGCGCCCGGGCGGGTTCGGCCCGCCAGCAGCAGGCGACCTCCCAGGCCAGCGCGGCGCGGACGAGGCCCGGCGCGGCTGTTCCGCAGGCAAGCGTATCGAAGCCGCGAAGATCGCGCCGCGCCTCGTCCCAGTCGAGCAGCGCGATCCGCCCGTCCGGGCAGCGCAAAAGGTTGCTCCTGGAGACATCTCCGTGGATCGCTGCACAACGGGCGCCGGCAACCGAGCGCCAGGCGGCGCGGCACAGGGCCACGACGGCCACCGGCATCGCATCCAAATCGACATCGCCGCCCGACCGGCAGCCAAGCAGCGCGCGCGACGAGCGAAACCCCGGCCGCTGCGCCATTCGCGCGGTCAGATCGTGGAACCGCCCCAGTGCGGCTTCAAGGCCGCGGGTCTTCACCGGATCGGCGACGATGCCCTCCAGCAGAGGTTCGCAGGTCCAGCCGGCGCAGGACAGCGAACCCGACCGGGCAGGGATCAGCGCCGGAACCGCCAGACCCGCCTGACAGGCCGCCGCCTGCACGGGGCCCAGCCAGCGCAAGGCCGCCTCGGACCGCCGGGTCGTCTTGAAGACCAGATCCCGCGTCAACCCGACGGTGCGGAACACGAGGTTGCGGTGCCCGCCCGGCAGCGGCACCAGCGGTGCCGCGACACCCCAGGCTGCGATCGGCACTGCCGCCGCATCGCCTGCGCGAAGGCCCGTCACAAATGAAAAGGGGCGGCCACGACGGCCGCCCCCGGTGTCTTGGAAGGACCGGTCCCGGTCACTCGACCGCCAGCGCCACGAAGCGCGGCTCACCCTCGCGGCGGATCAGCAGCAGCAGCGACTTGCGCCCCGCCTGCTTGGCCTCGTCGACACGGGCCTGCAAGTCGGCGAGGCTCGCCACCTTCTGCTGCCCGGCCTCGGCGATCACGTCGCCGGCGCGCAGCCCCTTCTCATAGGCGTTGCTCGCCTCGTCGATCTCGCGCACCACCAGCCCGGTCGCATCCGGGGCAAGCCCCATCGCCTGCGCCGCGTCGGCATCGAGCACGCCCAGCGTCATGCCCAGCATCTCCTGGCTCTGCGGCTCGGCCGGTTTCTGAGCGGCGGCCGGCGTCGCGGTCGCCTCGGCCTCTTCGCGACGGCCCAGCGTGATCAGCAGCGTCTCGGAACGTCCGCCCCGCTGCACCACCACGCGCACCGCCCGGCCCACGTCGGTATCGGCGACGCGGCGCACAAGCTCGCGCGTGTCCTTGACCGGCTGGCCGTCGAAGCTGGTGATCACGTCGCCGGATTGCATGCCCGCATCCTTGGCCGGGCCGTCCGGGACCTCGGTCACCAGCGCGCCCTGCGCGGCGGACAGGCTCATCGCCTCGGCCACGTCGGGGGTCACGTCCTGGATGCGCACGCCCAGCCAGCCACGGCGGGTCTCGCCGAACTCGCGCAGCTGGGTGGTGACCTTCGACACCACGTTCGAGGCCATCGAGAAGCCGATGCCGATCGAGCCGCCGTTGGGCGACAGGATCGCGGTGTTCACGCCGATCACCTGCCCGTCCATGTTGAACAGGGGCCCGCCCGAGTTGCCGCGGTTGATCGCGGCATCGGTCTGCAGGAAGTCGTCATAGGTGCCCGACAGCGCCCGGTTGCGGGCCGAGACGATCCCGGCCGAGACCGAGAAGCCCTGCCCCAGCGGGTTGCCCATCGCCATCACCCAGTCGCCGACGCGCATCTGGTCGCTGTCGCCGAAGGGCACGAAGGGCAGCGGCTCGTCGCTTTTGACCTTCAGCAGCGCGATGTCGGTCTGCTCGTCGCGGCCCACCAGCTCGGCATCAAGACGACGGCCCGAGAACATCTCGATCTCGATCTCGTCGGCATTCTCGATGACGTGGTTGTTGGTGACGATGTAGCCGTCTTCCGAGATGATGAACCCAGAGCCCAGCGCGTTCGAATGCTGCGGCGCGCGGCGGGGTCCGCCGGGGCCGTCAGGGTTCAGGAAGTCGCGGAAGAATTCCTCGAAGGGCGAGCCCGGCGGCAGCTGCGGCGCATCCGGCCCGCTCAGCGGCGAGGCGACGGTGGTCGAGGTGGTGATGTTCACGACAGCCGGGCTGACCTGCTCTGCAAGGCCCGCGAAACTGTCGGGCGCCGCGCGCGCATGGCCCTGCCCCGCCTGGCCTATCACCAGCGCGAGCCCCAGCGCCCCGGCCCAGAACAGCGAGGCCATCCCCCGACGGTCCCTGTCCAGTGCCACCGATCGGGCCAGTCCCCGTGCTGCCATCCCTGCTCTCCTCTGAACTCGACATCCCGTCCGGCCGGGCTTTCGTCTCAGCTAGCCGGGAAGGCGTCCCGCAATGCAATGCACGCTCTCTCGCGAAGCCTCACATGCCGGTGAAGGCGATGCAAGACCCGCAACCCGCGCGCGACCGGCCCCGGCAGGGACCGGCCAAGACGTCACAAGACTGCGCCGTCAGTTCGACGCCGGAGCGGCCGGAGCGGCGGCCGGGGCCTGGGGCGCCGCGGCCCCGGGCAGCGACGGAGGTTCCGCAGCACCAACCGACTCGAAATAGGTGAAGAAATCGCTATCGGGCGACATCACCACGGTCGAGTTGCCCTCTTTCATGGAGGCGCGATAGGCCTCGAGCGAGCGGTAGAAGCCGAAGAACTCGGGATCGGCGCCATAGGCCTCGGCGAAGATCCCCGACCGGCGGGCGTCGGCCTCGCCGCGGATGATCTCGGCCTGACGGCGCGCGTCCGACACGATCTCGACCACGGTCCGGTCGGCCTGGGCGCGGATCCGCTGCGCGGCCTCGTTGCCGCGGGCGATCTCGTCGGCCGCCTCGCGCTCGCGCTCTGCCCGCATCCGGGCGAAGGTCGCGTCGAGGTTCTGCTCGGGCAGGTCCGAGCGCAGCAGGCGCACGTCGACGATCTCGATGCCCAGCGCCTCGGCCTCGGTCCGCGCGCTGTCGCGGATCCGCGCCATCAGCTCGGCCCGGTTCGACGACAGGATCACGTCCGACGACACCGAACCCAGCACCTCGCGCAGGCGCGAGCGCAGGATGGTGTCGATCCGGCCCTCGGCCAGGCTGACGCCGCCGGCGCCGACCGCCTGGCGGAAGCGCACCACATCGGCGATGCGGTAGCGGGCGAAGGCATCGACCACCAGGCGGCGGTCGTCGAGCGGCGTGACCTCGATCGGGTCGATGTCGCGCGACAGGATGCGGTCGTCATACTTCACGACCTGCTGGATCATCGGGATCTTGAAGCCGATGCCCGGCTCGGTCTTCACGTCGCGGATCTGGCCGAACTGCAGCACCAGCGCCTTTTCGCGCTCATCGACGATGAACACCGAGGACAGGGCCAGCGCGGCGAGGATCACCACGGCGGGCAACAGGATGGTGGTCTTCTTCATCTCAATTGCCTCCCGCCTGCGATGCAGAGCCGGCGCGGGCACCGCCCGAGGCCGCCTCGGAGGCGGCGCGGCCCAGCTCGTTCAGCGGCAGGAAGGGCACGACGCCCTGACCGTTCGCCTGCTGGTCGATCAGCACCTTGTCGACCCGGCCCAGCACCTCTTCCATCGTCTCGAGATAGAGACGGCGGCGGGTGACCTCGGGGGCCTTCTCGTATTCGGTGCGGATCGCCGAGAACCGGCTGGCCTCACCTTCGGCCTGGTTGACGACCTGGGCGCGATAGCCCTCGGCCGCTTCGACGATCTCGGCCGCGTCACCGCGGGCCTGACCCAGCACGCGGTTCGAATAGCCGTCGGCCTCGTTCTGCAGGCGGGTGCGCTGCTGCTCGGCGGCCTGGACCTCGCGGAACGCGTCGATCACTTCGGACGGCGGATCGGCGCGGTCGAAGTTCACGCGCACGATGTGCAGGCCGCTGGAATAGCTGTCGAGCGTCGACTGCACCAGTTCCTCGAGCCGGTCGGCGATGACGCCGCGGTCGCGGTTCAGGATCGGGGCAAGCTCGGACTGCGCGATGATCTCGCGCATCGCCGATTCCGACACCGCGCGGACCGTCTGTTCCGGGTCGCGCAGGTTGAACAGGAAGTTCTGCGGGTCAGAGACGTTCCAGACCACCTGGAAGTCGATGTCGACGATGTTCTCGTCGCCGGTCAGCATCAGCCCGGCATCCGCCATCGCCGCCGATCCACCACTGGCCGAGCGCACCATGCCGATGTCGACGGTGCGTTCGGGCGTGACCGGGATCACTTCCGCCGTCACCAGCGGCCAGGGCGCAAAGTTCAGGCCCGGCTCGCCCAGGCTCGAGAACTTGCCCAGGAAAAGCTCGACGGACTTCTCTTCGGGACGCACCGTGTAGAACGAGGCGAAGGCCCAGAGGCCCACCGCCGCCAGCACGGCGATGCCGACGGTGCCGCGGTTGATGCCGGGGCCCGGCATGCGCGGGCCACCGCCGGAGGGCGGCTGCTGGGGCCCGCGGGGGCCGCGGCCGCCCATCAGGACGCGCAGCTGCTCCTGCCCCTTGCGCATGATCTCTTCGATTTCGGGAAGCTGACCCTCGGGGCGCTGTTTGCCGCCACGCCCCTTGTCGTCGTCATTCCGGTTGCCGCCGCCTCCGCCGCCCCCCCAGGGGCCTCCGTTCGTCATAAGTCTGCTTCCCTTCACGTCCTGTTCACCGGGCGTGTTCCGCACTTGGGGATGCCCGTCGGATTTTCAACTGCTTCGCGTCGGTTTCCGCATGGTCACCAACTCTTCCGCCATGGTCGGGTGCACCGCGCAGGTGCGGTCGAAATCTTCCTTGGTCGCGCCCATCTTCATCGCGATCGCCACCATCTGGATCATCTCGCCGGCGTCGGGGGCGACGATATGGCAGCCCAGCACCTTGCGGCTCGCCTTGTCGACCACGAGCTTGAACAGCACCTTGTCCGGGCTGCCCGCGAAGGACGAGCGCATCGGCTTGAAGCCCGCCGAATAGACTTCGATCGGGCCGGCCTTGGCGGCCTCTTCCTCGGTCATGCCGCAGCTGGCCAGCTCCGGCTGGGTGAACACGGCCGAGGCGACCAGCGCATGATCGGCCTGCCGGGCGTTGCCGCCGAAGACGGTGTCGGCGAAGGCATGCCCCTCGCGGATCGCGACCGGGGTCAGCGCGATGCGGTCGGTCACGTCGCCCACCGCGAAGATCGAGGGCACGCGGGTCTGGCTCCAGCCATCGACCGGGATCTGGCCTTTCGGCCCCAGCGCGATCTCGACGGTCTCGAGGCCCAGCCCCTCGACATTCGGCACCCGGCCGGTGGCATGGACCACGGCGGCGAAGACCGCCTCGCGCCCGTCCTTGGTGACGACGCGGAAGCCCGTGCCCTCGGGGGTGATCGAGGCGACCTCGGTCCCGGTCTGCAGGTCGATCCCGCCGGCGCGGATCCCGGCCTCGACCATGTCGCGGGCCTCGGCGTCGAAGTCCTTCAGGACATGGGCCGAGCGCTGGTACTGGGTGACCTTCACGCCCAGACCGTTGAGGATGCAGGCGAATTCGCAGGCGATATAGCCGCCGCCGACGATCAGCACGCTTTCGGGCAGCGCGTCGAGCTTGAAGATGTCGTTCGAGGTCAGAACATGCCCGGACCCCGGGAACTCCGGCACGAAGGGCCGGCCGCCGGTGGCGATCAGGATGTGCTTGGCGGTGACCGTCTCGCCCGAGGCCAGACGGATCTCATGCGCGCCGGCGATGGTGGCGCGGGTGTCGTAAATCGTGACCTTCGCCCCGTTCAGGCCCGAGCGGTAAGCGCGTTCCAGACGGTCGAGCTCTGTGTCCAGCTTGGCGCGGAACGCGGTCCAGTCGAACGTGCCCACATCGGCCGACCAGCCATAGGCGCGGGCCTCTTCCATCGCGGCCGGGAAGGACGAGGCATAGACCATCAGCTTCTTCGGGACGCAGCCGCGGATCACGCAGGTGCCGCCCATGCGGTATTCCTCGGCCAGCGCGACCTTCGCGCCGTGTTCGCCCGCCGCGATCCGCGCCGCGCGCACGCCGCCCGAACCGCCGCCGATGACGAAGAGGTCGTAATCGAAGTCCATGGTCTGCCTTTCGGTGTCCTTTCCGGGCCCCGACCCTCCCCTGCCGGTCCGGGATATGCGCTCTCAGTCGCCGAGATCGGCGAAGATGTTCTTCGCGTCGGCGAAGTTGATCTGGTCGTGCTCGACCGTGCCCTGGTTCACGTCCCGAAGCTCGATCTTGCCGTCGCCGTGGCCGATCACGACGATATCGCAGATATCGATGAACAGGCCGGTTTCAACCACCCCGGGGATCTGGTTCAGCACCAGCGCCAGCTGGCGCGGGTTGCCGATCCGGTTCAGGTGCAGGTCGACGATGTAGTTGCCCTCGTCGGTGACATAGGCATTGCCGCCGTTCATCCGCAGCGATGTCTCGCGGCCCAGCACATCCATCGACACCAGCGTCTCTTCGACCAGCGCCTTGGTGGTCTGCCAGCCGAAGGGCACGACCTCGACCGGCAGCGGGAAGGCGCCCAGCTGCTGCACGGCCTTGGCGGCATCGGTGATGACGATCATCTGGTCCGAGGCGGTGGCGACGATCTTTTCCTGCAGCAGCGCGCCGCCGCCGCCCTTGATCAGGTTCAGCTGCGGGTCGAATTCGTCGGCGCCGTCGATGGTCACATCCAGCCACTTGGCCTCATCGAGGCCGACCACGGTGATGCCAAGGCTGCGCGCCAGTTCGGCGGTGCGCGACGAGGTCGGCACGCCGGTGATCCGCAGCCCTTCCTCGCGCACCCGCTCGGCCAGGCAGCGCACCATCCAGGCCGCGGTCGAGCCGGTGCCCAGACCCACGCGCATCCCGTCGGTGACGAAATCGACGGCGCGCTTGGCAGCGGCGAACTTGGCCTTGTCGATGGGCGAAAGATCAGCGGGCATTCGGGGCTCCGGGGGCGGCGGGGACGGTTCGGCTCGGTTATAGGCAAAGGCCCGCGTCAGGGCGAGTGCCAAATCCCCGCCCGCAACGGCTCACTCGAAGAGGTCGGTCTGGCTCGGGCCCCCGACCTGCGGCGGTGGCAGGCCCAGATGACCCCAGGCGCGCGGCGCCAGCATCCGCCCGCGCGGCGTGCGCTGGATCAGGCCCTGCTGCAGCAGGTAGGGCTCGATCACCTCCTCGATCGCGTCGCGGCTTTCCGACAGCGCGGCCGCGATCGTCTCGACCCCCACCGGGCCGCCCAGATAATGCTCGGCGATCAGGGTCAGGTAGCGCCGGTCGGCGCCGTCGAGGCCCAGGTGGTCGACCCCCAGCCGGGTCAGCGCACTGTCGGCCAGCGCTCGCGTCAGCCGCCCATCGCCCTCGACCAGAGCGAAATCGACGACACGGCGCAAGAGCCGCCCTGCGATCCGCGGCGTGCCGCGGGCGCGCTTCGCGATTTCCATCGTGCCCTCGGGCTCGGCCGGAACGCCCAGCAGCCGCGCGCCGCGGGCGACGATCAGGTCAAGCTCGGCTTCGGTATAGAATTGCAGCCGGGTCGGAATGCCGAAGCGGTCGCGCAGCGGCGTGGTCAGCAGGCCAAGGCGCGTGGTGGCGCCGACCAGCGTGAAGGGTTGCAACTCGATCCGCACGGTGCGCGCCGCGGGCCCCTCGCCGATCACCAGATCAAGCTCGAAATCCTCCATCGCGGGATAGAGCACCTCTTCCACCGCCGGATTCAGGCGGTGGATCTCGTCGATGAACAGGACATCCCGCGACTCGAGATTGGTCAGGATCGCGGCCAGATCGCCGGCCTTGGCCAGCACCGGGCCCGAGGTCATGCGGAAGTTCACGCCCAGCTCGCGCGCCATGATCTGCGCCAGCGTGGTCTTGCCGAGGCCGGGGGGGCCGTGGAACAGCGTGTGGTCCATCGCCTCGCCGCGGCGCTTGGCGCTTTCGATGAAGACGCGCAGGTTCGCCCGCGCCTCGGCCTGACCGACGAATTCCTCGAGCCCCTGCGGGCGCAGCGCGCGGTCGGCGCCGGGCGTCTCGTCGGGCAGCGCCGCGGCGCGCAGGGTGGGATCGGGGGCGGGCATCGCGGGCCTTCGGCTGTTTCCGATCCGTTCTCACCCGGATGGCCGCGCGGCGCAAGCCCCGCAGGCGGCTATCGCCCGATCACGACCACGGCCCGCGCTTCGGCGCCCCGCGCCCGGCCCGGGGGATGCGACTGTGAGTGAGGGGCTCGCTCGTCGTTCGCGCGCCCGAGCGCGGGACGTCGCGCATGCCCCCCGCCATCTCCTGCAGTGCCGCGATGCGGTTGGCGGTGTTCGGATGGGTCGAGAACAGCTTGTCTGCCCCCTGCCCGTGCAGCGGGTTGATGATGAACATATGCGCCGATGCCGGATTGCGTTCGGCCGCAGGCATCTCGATCCCCTTGGCGAAAGCGTCGATCTTGCCCAGCGCCGAAGCCAGCCACAGGGGCTGGCCACAGATCTCGGCCCCGCCGCGGTCGGCCTCGTATTCGCGCGACCGGCTGATCGCCATCTGCACCAGCGCCGCCGCGACCGGCGCGAGGAACATGATCGCCAGCGTGCCGAGGATACCGCCCTGCCGCTCGCGGTTGCCGCCGAAGAACATCGCGAAATTCGCCAGCATCGAGATCGCGCCGGCGAAGGTCGCGGTGATGGTCATGATCAGCGTGTCGCGGTTGCGGATATGGGCCAGCTCATGCGCCATGACCCCCGCGACCTCTTCGCGGCTCAGGCGGCGCAGCAGGCCGGTTGTCGCGGCGACTGCAGCATTCTCGGGATTGCGGCCCGTGGCGAAGGCGTTGGGCTGGTCGGTCTCGATCACATAGCAGGCGGGCATCGGCATGCCGGCCCGCGCCGTCATCTCGCGGATCATGCCGACGTAATCGGGCGCATCGCGTTCGGTCACCAGCCGGGCATTGTGCATGCGCAGGACGGCCTTGTCGGAATTCCAGTAGCTGAAGGCGTTCATGCCCCCCGCGAAAATCAGCGCGATCACCGCGCCGCCCGAACCGCCGATCAGGTAGCCGATCCCCATGAAGAGGGCGGTCATCGCCGCCATCAGCATCGCGGTCTTCACGTAACCCATTGCCGTCCGGTCCTCTGCCTGCGTCCTCGCACCGGTCAGATATGGGTCGGCGGCAATCGCTCCTCAAGCCGCCCGCGTCGGGGCAGCCCGCAAGCGCCTGCCGGTCACTCCTTCGGCGCCAGCAGGCGCAATGCGGCGCGGATCAGTTGCGCAGTGCCCGCCTCGGGCTCGGCGCCCGACGCCTCGGCCACCGCGGCGGCGGCCTCGGACGCGCCGTAGCCCAGGTTCGACAGCGCCGAAAGCGCGTCGGCCACCGCCTGCGCCGAGGCCGGCGGCGGTGCGGCGGCGCGCGCGGGCTTCGGGGCCGCGACCGGGGTCTCGATCACCGCATCGTCGGGCAGCGAGACATCGACGGTCAGCGCGCCCCCCATCGCCATGACCTTCGGCGCCTTGTCCTTCAGATCCAGCACCACGCGCTGCGCAAGCTTCGGCCCCACGCCCGGCGCCTTGCGGATCGCGCCCCAGTCGCCCAGCGCGATCGCGCGGCCCGTGCCTTCGGCCCCCAGCGTGCCGAGGATCGCGAGCGAGGCCTTGGCGCCGATCCCCTGCACCGAGGTCAGCAGCCGATGCCATTCCTTCTCCAGCAGGCTCTGGAACCCGAACAGCTGCAGCAGATCCTCGCGCACCAAGAGATCGGTATAAAGCGCGCAGGCCTGCCCCACCGGCGGCAGCGCCGCCGCGGTGCGTTCCGAGACATGGACGATGTAGCCCACCCCGCGCACGTCGATCAGCACATGGTCCATGGCACGGTGCAGGATCACCCCGGCGATGCGTCCGATCATCTCTCAGGCCCTCTTCACGGCTCGGGTTGCGGCGATTTCGGCCCAGCCCTTGGCGGCGGGCGCGCGGCGGGCGGCCTTGACCACCGCCGAGACGCGCCCCGCGCTTTGCAGGTGATGGGCATGGGTGATGGCGATGGCCAGCGCGTCGGCGGCATCGGGCCCCGCGACCTCTGCCCCGGGCAGGTGCACGCGGATCATGTGGCCGATCTGGTCCTTGTTGGCATGGCCGACACCGACCACCGCCTTCTTCACGGCATTCGGGGCGTATTCGCCCACCGCCAGCCCGGCCCGCGCCGGCACCAGCAGCGCGATCGCCCGCGCCTGCCCCAGCTTCAGCGTGCCCGAGGCGTCCTTGTTGACGAAGGTCTGCTCGACCGCGGCATGGGTGGGGGCGAAGCGGGCCACCACCTCGCCGATCTGCTCGAACAGCGCCAGAAGCCGCACGGCCAGATCGCCCTCGCCCGAGGTGCAGAGCCCGTTCGCGACATGAGTGAGTCGCGATCCCGCGACGTCGATCACGCCCCAGCCGGTGGTCCGAAGCCCCGGATCCAGTCCCAGAATGCGCATCTGCCTGCCTCTCGCCGCCGGCATCCGGCGTTTCGTGTCTTTTCTGACGCACTAGCACGAAACGCGAACATCCGCCAGCGCCAAGCCTTTGCGGCGCCTTTGCGACGGGCCGGCGCGGATTCCGGGCGAAAAGCGACTTCAAGGTGTCTGATCGCGACACGGATCACGGCGGATTTATGGTTCTGTCACAGAGGTTTATTGGGCTGCCGAGCTATGCGCGCAAAGCAGGTCTAGTATGCCATGCGGCCAGCTTGTTTTGCCAAAGCGCCCGGATTATCTGCCGCTCATCGAAAGCGATGCCGAAGATTTCGGCAGTTTGAAAACAAGGATGAAAGACATGGCCGCCTTTGAAACGAACCGCCTGGCTGCTCCGGGCGCCGGTGTTGGGATCGTGGGACGGCTCGTCGCCTCCGTCGCCGCCTGGAACGACGCGCGCGTCACCCGCAAGGCGCTGTCGCGCCTGTCGGACCGCGAGCTCGACGATATCGGGCTGAGCCGCGGAGACATCGACATGATCAGCGCCCGCTGATCCGCCGAACGAGCCGAACGACCCATACGGACGGGGCCGTCGCAGCGATGCGCGGCCCTTTGTCGTTTCCGGGGGTCGCCGAAGGGCTGCAGACGCGCCCGTTCAGGCGCGGCCGTCCACCGTGTCAGAGATCCAGCCGGCCACCCCGCGGGTCAGCGGGTCGAGGCCCAGCACATAGGCGCCGATCTCGTCGATGCTCTTGCCGGTGCGCAGGCTGGCCAGCCGCGCCTCATAGGCACCAGAGCCGATCTGCAGCAGGATCGCGACCTTCAGCAGGATCATCGCGAGGAACGCGATCGCCACGCTGCGCAGGAAGGCCCGGAACGACCGCCCCAGCCGCGAGGGCCGACCGAGGCTGTCCTCGATCGCCGCCATCATCGCCTGGGACTGTTCGATCCGCTCCAGCCGAAGCTGGAACCGGGACATATTGGGATCACTCATCACGGCCTCGATCACGTTCCTCGAGATCACCCTGAGGGACGGTGCGAAATCCGAAAAGATGTATCTGTTTAGGGTTTCGCCGCCAGAACCAATGTCGTCCACTCGCCGATTTCGTCACGCCGCACGAGGGTGAATTCCTCGGCCACATAGGCCGCGAGCGTCTCGTCGGCCTGCGGGTTCAGGATGCCCGACAGAATCACGCGGGCGTTCGGCGCGGCATGGGCCGCGACCGAGGGCGCCAGCTCGATCAGCGGGCCCTTGAGGATGTTGGCGAAGATCAGGTCGAAGCGGCGGCCCTCGTAGGAGGGATGCTCGAAGCCGGGGCACTCGAAGCAGGTCAGCCGTGCGCCCAGCCCGTTGGCCTCGGCATTGGCCACCGCCGTTTCGACCGCGATCTGGTCGAGGTCGGTCGCGACGATCTCGGGCGTGGCGGCGTCGTCCCAGACGCGGGCGGCGGCCATGGCCAGCACCGCGGTGCCGCAGCCGATGTCGGCGACGGATCGCGCGGTGAAACCCTCGGTCACCAGACGGTCGAGCGCCAGCAGGCAGCCCTGCGTGGTGCCGTGGTGGCCGGTGCCGAAGGCCATCGCGGCCTCGATCAGCAGCGGCAGCGCGGCGGCGGGCACTTTCTCGGCGTCATGGGCGCCGTAGATGAAGAAGCGGCCGGCCTCGATCGGGTGCAGGTCGCGGCGGACATGGGCGACCCAGTCGGTTTCGGGCACTTCCGAGACGACGAAGGGCTGGGCGCCGAAGGCCGCGGCCAGAAGCGTCAGCTCGACATCGTCCGGACGCTCGAGGAAGTAGCCGCCCACTTCCCAGCGGCCCGAGCCATCCTCGATCTCGAAGACGCCAACCCCGGTGGGCTCGGGCTCCATGTCCTCCATCGCCTCGCCGAGCGCCTCGGCGGGTTCGCGGCCGGCAAGCGTGGTCAGGGCGGTGAAGGTGGTCATGGCGGGCCTCGTGTCCTGCGATGGGATGCAGGACGGGCCTTAGGGCCAGCGGCGCAGGCGGTCAATGGGCGCGAGGTGTGGCAAGGCCGGGGGCGCTGCCCCCGGACCCCCGGAGTATTTCAGCCAAGCCGAACGCAGGCCTGCGGTGCGATGCTCAGACAGCAAGCCCGATCGGGCAGCTCACGCCGGTGCCGCCGATGCCGCAGTAGCCGTCGGGGTTCTTCGCCAGATACTGCTGGTGGTAGTCCTCGGCATAGAAGAACTCGGGCGCGGACAGGATCTCGGTCGTGATCGCGCCATAGCCCACCGCGGCCAGCTGTCCCGCGTATTTGGAGCGGGTGGCGCGGGCTGTCGCCTCCTGCTCTGGCGCATAGGTGTAGATGCCCGAACGGTACTGGGTGCCGCGGTCATTGCCCTGCCGCATGCCCTGGGTGGGGTCGTGGTTTTCCCAGAACACCTTCAGAAGCTGCTCGTAGCTGATCACCGCCGGGTCGAAGATCACCTGCACGACCTCGTTGTGCCCGGTCAGGCCCGAGCAGACCTCGCGGTAGGTCGGGTTCGGGGTCGGCCCGCCGGCATAGCCGACGCGGGTCAGCCAGACGCCGGGGGTGGTCCAGAAGATCCGCTCGACGCCCCAGAAGCAGCCCATGCCGAACATCGCCTCGGCCATGCCCTCGGGCACCGGGGATTTCAGCGGCAGGCCGGACAGGAAATGGGTCTCGGCCGTCGGGATCGGGTCCGGGCGGCCGGGCAGCGCCTCTGCGGCCGTGGGCAGCTCGACCGGCTTGCCGAAAAGCATGTTCAGCATCGCATCCTCCGATAGCGTCAGGGTGTCAGGGTCCGCCAAGATGTAGGCACGCCGCGCGCGATGCGCCAGAGGGCGGCGATCAGGACCGCGCGATCCGTCCGGCTTCGCGCGCGGCCGGCGCCCCCTGCCCCAACCAGTCGAGCGCCCGGCGCAACACGGTGTCGCGCCCCTGCGTCACGTCCAGCTGCAGCACCGGGCAGCTCAGCTCGTCCAGCCAGCACAGGTGACTGCGGCGGCTGCGCTGCGGGAAGTCCGGGCGGTCATAGCCCTCGGCCCAGTCCATGAAGCCCTGATAGCTCGCCTCGCGGTCGCCGCCGGGGTCGATGCGGTCGCCGTAGCGCACCCGCTCGCGCCGGGCGAGCCGCGCCATCCGCACCTGCGGGTCGAGCGTCACGAAGATCGCATGGGTCAGCCGCGGGATCACCGCGCGGTCGCCCCAGCCGATGGGCGAGCCCGACATCACCCAGTCCGACCGCGGCAGCACCATCGCCTGCATCAGGCGCACGCGTTCCTCGGGCGGGCGGCGGTTCTGGAAGGGCGGATCGGTCGGCAGCCAGAAAAAGTCGTCGACCTCGAAATGCTGGGTCTCGAGCGCGCCCGCAAGCGCGCGCCCCAGCGTTGAGCTTCCCGAACCACTGGCCCCGATCACCAGTATCCGCACCGCACCATCCCTCGCGAGTCGCCTTTGCAGCAAATTGGTAACACGGCCTGACCCGTCGGGCGAGCCCCACGCCCCCCTTCACCACTGCGTGATCGCGGGATGGCGGCGGCGATCCGCGCGTCGTTGCTGACGGGACCCGATGACAGGGGCCCGTTCAACGGGAGAGACGAGATGCACGCGAAACTTCTGGGCGCCGCGCTGGCACTGGCGATCGCCGGTCCGGCCCTGGCCGAGGGCATGGGCGGCATGGAAATGCCGATGATGGGCAAGACCGCGATGGGCGAGGTCCTGACCGATCCGCACGGGATGACGCTTTACACCTTCGACAAGGACAAGGGCGGCATGTCCGACTGCTATGACAAATGCGCGATGAACTGGCCGCCGGCGATGGCGGCGGCCGATGCCAAGGCCAGCGGCGACTTCGGGGTGACCGAGCGCAAGGACGGCGCGAAGCAGTGGACGCACAAGGGCATGCCGCTCTACACATGGGCCAAGGACAAGGCCGCCGGGGACACCACCGGCGACGGGATGAACGGCGTGTGGCACGTGGCCAAGCCCTGAGGCGCCAAGTTCTCGGGGAGGCCTGCCGCGCCCCGGGGACAAGGCGGGAAGGACCAGCGGACGTGGCGCGCGGGGGCAGCGGCGACGGCGGAACGGCAGGCGTCGCGATCGATGAGATCGCGGCGCTTCTGCCTGCGCTGCGCCGCCATGCCCGCGCCATGCTGGGCGATGCCACCGCCGCAGACGATCTGGTGCAGGACGTGCTGGAACGGGCGCTGGCGACGCGGGCGCAATGGCGCGGCGAGGGCTCGCTGAAGGGCTGGCTGTTCCGGATCATGGTCAACCTGCACCGCGACGGGCTGCGCCGGCAGGCGGCGCGGATCCGGCTGGTGCAGACCGAGATCCTGCCCGACCCGCCGGTCAGCGGCGGACAGGAGGGCCACCTGCGCCTGCGCGAGGTCGAGGCGGCGATGCGCCGCCTGCCGGACGAGCAGCGCCAGGCGCTGCTGCTGGTCGCGCTCGAAGGGCTGAGCCTGTCCGAGGCGGCGGCGGTGGTCGATGTGCCGGAGGGCACGCTGGTCTCGCGCCTCGGTCGGGCGCGGGCGGCGCTGCGCGAGATGACGGACGAGACGCCCGATCCCCGGCGGATGGGGCGGCTCAGGGACGGGAGCGGGCCGGGATGAGCGGCGACGAACGGGAACGCAACGGTGAACGGGTCGGGGATCTGGCCCTGATCGCGCTCAGGCATGGCCGCCTGGGCGCGGCCGAGACGCGCGACCTTCAGGCCCGCGTCGCCCGCGATCCCGCCGCGCAGGACATGCTGGCCGACTGGGATGCGCAGGACGACGCGCTGGCCGCCCTTTACGACCCGGTGGTCAGCGAACCGCTGCCCGACCGCATGGCCGCCGCGCTCGAGGCCGCGCGCCGGGCCGAGGCGCCGCTGCGCGCGCCCCTGCGCGCCGCCGCCCGCCCTGCCCCGCCGCCGCGCGCGCGGCGCGATTTCGGCGCGCTGCGCCGGCTGGCAGCCTCGGTCGTGCTGGTGACGGTGGGCGCCGCCGGCGGCTGGGGGGCCGCGCGCTATGCGCCCGCCCAGCAGGCGGCCCCGATGACCGCGGCGATGCGCGCGCACGAGGCCTTCTCGGTCGAAAAGGTGCGCGCGGTCGAGGTCACCGGCGACGACCGCCCGCAGCTGGAGCGCTGGCTGTCGAAGCGGCTCGGCCACGAGATCGCCGCGCCGGATCTGGGCGCGCTCGGCTTCCGCCTGATGGGCGGCCGGGTGCTGCCGATGGACAACGGCCCGATGGACCGGGTGGCGGCCATGTTCCTTTACGAGGACGATCAGGGCCGCCGCGCGACGCTGTATGTCGCGCCGCAGCCCGAGGGCGGCGAGACCGCCTTCCGCTTCGTCGACAAGGACGGGATGCAGGGCTTCTGGTGGGTGGACCGCGGCATGGGCTATGCCGTGGTGGGGCAGTTCCCGCGCCGGGTGGTCGAGGATCTGGCCACTGCCATCCACGCCCAGCTTGGCTGATCGCTGAAGGCTTACGGCGCGCGGTCCCGCCGATCCGACCACGCCCAACCGTTTCGAACCCGCAGGCGTCCGACAGACCGCGCAGATCATCTGTTCCGCCGCGGGTGAAATCCCGCCGCAGACGCTGCAGTGGCAGCGCCAGTTGCAGCACTTATCCAACGCCCACGAGGGTGAAAGAAGCAGAGATCAGGCCGTGTCTTGCAGAAACCCGCTCAAAGGAAGCTTTGCGGGTCGATGTCGACGGCAAGGCGGGTGTTCGTCGGAACCTTCACCTGCGCGATCCAGTCCGCGATCGCGGCCTGCAACGGTGCGCCCTTCGCGGCCTTGACCAGCAGCCGGATCCGGTGCCGCCCGCGGACCCGCGCGATCGGGGCCGGGGCCGGTCCCCAGACCTCGGCCCCGATCCGGCGCAAGGGCTCGGCCCGGCGCGCGAGTTCGGCGCCCAGATCATGGACCTGCGCGAGATCGGGCGAGGACAGGATGATCCCTGCCATCCGCCCGAAGGGCGGCATTCCGGCGGCGCGGCGCCCCTCGGCCTCGGCCCGCCAGAAGCCCTCTTCATCGCCCGAGAGGATTGCGCGGATCACCGGATGCTCGGGCTGGAAGGTCTGCAACAGCGCAACGCCCGGCTTCTCGGCCCGCCCCGCCCGGCCCGCCACCTGCCGCATCAGCTGGAAGGTCTTTTCCGCCGCGCGCAGGTCCGACCCCTGCAGCCCGAGGTCGGCGTCGATCACGCCGACCAGCGTCAGCAGCGGGAAATTGTGCCCCTTCGCCACCAGTTGCGTGCCGATGATGATGTCCGCCGCCCCCGCCGCGATGTCGGTAATCGCCTGCTTCAGCGCCCGGGCAGAGCCGAAGAGGTCAGAAGACAGGACCGCGACGCGGGCCTCGGGGAATTTCGCCGCGACCTCTTCGGCCAGCCGCTCGACGCCCGGCCCGACCGGGGCCAGCTTGCCCTCGACCTGGCACGAGGGGCAGGCCTGCGGCACCGGCTTCGTCTCGCCGCACTGGTGGCAGACGAGCCGCTTCTGAAAGCGGTGCTCGACCATCCGCGCGTCGCAGTGATCGCAGCCGATCTGGTGCCCGCAGGCCCGGCAGATCGTCACCGGGGCAAAGCCCCGGCGGTTCAGGAACAGCAGCGCCTGCTCGCCCGCCGCCACCCGCGCCGCCACCGCCTTGGCCAGCGTCGGCGAGATCCAGGTCGAGGCCTCGAGCCGTTCCTCGCGCATGTCGATCGCCGCCATCTCGGGCAGGACCGAGGCGCCGAAGCGCGAGGCAAGATCGATGCGCGCGTATTTCCCCTGGTCGGCATTCACCCAGGTTTCGAGCGAGGGCGTCGCCGAGGCCAGTACCACCTGCGCCTGCGCGCCCACCGCGCGCAGCACCGCCATGTCGCGCGCGTTGTAGAGGACGCCATCCTCCTGTTTGTAGGATCCGTCATGTTCCTCGTCGACAACGATCAGCCCGAGGTCGCGGAAAGGCAGGAAAAGGGAAGATCGCGCGCCGATCACCATCTGCGCCTGCCCCTCGGACACCATGCGCCAGACCCGTCGCCGCTCGGTCTGGGTCACGCCCGAATGCCATTCCGCGGGCCGCGCGCCGAAGCGCGCCTCGACACGGGTCAGGAACTCGGCGGTCAGTGCGATCTCGGGCAGCAGCACCAGCGCCTGCCGCCCGGCGCGCAGGCATTCCGCCACCGCTTCCAGATAGACCTCGGTCTTGCCCGAGCCGGTGACGCCCTTCAGCAGCGTCGTGCCATAGCGATCGGACCGCACCGCCTCGGCCAGCCGCGCAGCCCCCGCCGCCTGATCCTCGGCCAGCGCCTTGCCGGGCCGGTCGGGATCGAGCCGCGGATAGGGCTGGTCGCGCGGCGCCTCGACCTCGTCGATCGCGCCCGCCTTGACCAGCCCCTTGATCACCGAGCTCGAGGCGCCCGAGGCCACCGAGATCTCGGTCAGCGTCAGTGCCGCGCCGTCATACTCGGCCAGCGCCTCGAGCACGCGCTCGCGCGGCTCGGTCATCCGCGAGGGCACATGGCCTGTGGCGCGGTAGAGCATCCGCACCCCCGGCGGCTCGCCCAGCCCCGGCGCCCGCGTCGCCAGCCGCAGCATCGCCGAGGGCGCGGTCAGCGTGTAATCCGCGGCCCGGATCAGGAAGTCGCGCAGTTCGGGCCGCATCGGGGCCGCTTCCAGCACCCGGTTCACCCGGCGCAGCTTGGCCGCGTCGAAGCCGCCCTCGCCCGGCCCCCAGACCACGCCCATCACCAGCCGCGGCCCCAGCGGCACGGCCACATAGGCCCCCGCGTCGCAGCCCCCCTCGGGCGCGAGGTAGTCGAGCACTCGCCCCACCGGCTCGGCCGTCAGCACCGCCACGCGCGCGCCCTCGGCGAAGTCTGGCGGCGGCCCGGCATCGAAACTGTCGAAAAGCCCGCGTTCAGCCATGCGCGGCCGCCCCCGGGGCTTCCGATGAGCACGCGTTTGCGCTATCAGGGCGACGAATTGTCAGGGGGGCCCCGGACGGCGCCCCCGCCTTAAGGAGGCTGGCCATGAAATTCTTCGTCGATACCGCCGACATCGCCGCGATCAAAGAGCTGCACGCGCTCGGCATGGTCGATGGCGTGACCACCAACCCGTCGCTGATCCTGAAGTCGGGGCGCAACATCCTCGAAGTCACCAAGGAGATCTGCGACCTGGTCGAAGGCCCGGTCTCGGCCGAGGTCGTGGCCACCGAGGCCAAGGACATGATCGCCGAGGGCATGAAACTGTCCGCCATTGCCGATAACATCGCGATCAAGGTGCCGCTGACCTGGGCCGGCCTGACCGCCTGCAAGGCTTTCGCATCCGAGGGCAAGATGGTCAACGTCACGCTCTGCTTCTCGGCCGGTCAGGCGCTGCTCGCCGCCAAGGCGGGCGCGGCCTTCATCTCGCCCTTCGTCGGCCGGCTCGACGACAACGGCATCGACGGCTGCGAGCTGATCAACGACATCCGCACCATCTACGACAACTACGACTTCCAGACCGAGATCCTCGCGGCCTCGGTCCGCACCGTGAACCATGCGATCGAATGCGCGCGCATCGGCGCCGACGTGATGACCGCGCCGCCCGCGGTGATCAAGGCCATGGCGAACCATATCCTGACCGACAAGGGGCTCGAGCAGTTCAACAAGGACTGGGCCGCCACCGGTCAGAGCATCCTCTGAGGCCAACGCGACAGACCAGGACGCTGCACGCTGCCGGCCCCCTCGCGGGGCCGGCAGTCGCCTTTCACGGGAAGCGCGCAACGCTGGCGGAAAGGTCGCGAAACCGGCGCAACCGCAAATAGACAAACCTCGGCCTCAAAATCGTCATCACCCGCAGGAACTGTTGCAGTGTGAACGATTTTGCGGAGTACCGCGGATGATGACGATCCTCTCGTGCCTGACAGTCCAGCATGACGCCCGCCTTGTGCTGCTTGCCGCCCTGGTCTGCGCCTTCGGAAGCTGGGTGACGGCGCGCCTTTTCAGCCAGACCAGCAACCGCCCGCGCGACAAGGCCCTGCCCTGGTCGCTGCTCGCGGCCTCGACAGCCGGGGTCACGATCTGGGGCACCCATTTCGTCGCCATGCTGGGCTTCCGCCCCGAGGTTCCGGTAAGCTTCGACCTGACGCTGACGCTGCTGTCGCTGCTGATCGCGGTGCTGGGCAGCGTCGCGGGCATCCTCTTCGCAGCGATGATCCCGCTGCGCCTCGCCCCGGCGATCGGCGGCGCGATCTTCGGCCTCGCGATTTCGGCCATGCACTACTCTGGCATGATCGCCTACCGGGTGCGCGGACTGGTCGAATGGCAGGAACCCTATCTGGCCCTGTCGATCGTGCTGGGCGTGTCGCTGTCGGCGCTGGCGCTGATGCAGGGCCGCCGCGGCGGGCGCGACGGCACCTGGCGCATGGCCGGAGTGATGACCCTGGCAATAGTGGCCCTGCATTTCACCGGCATGGCCGCCTTCCAGATCCTGCCGCTCGACATCGCGGGCGACTACGTCAACCCCTCGGCCCTTGGCACGCTGGCGCTGGCCGTCGCCGGGATCGCGATCCTGATCATGCTGGGGGCGCTGTTCAGCTTCGCGCTGGAACGCACCCGGATGGCCAACATCGCCGAGCTGACCGAGGCGCGCAACGCCGCCGAACGGGCCAGCCGCATCAAGTCCGAATTCATGAGCGTGCTCAGCCACGAGCTGCGCACGCCGCTGACCATCGTGATGGGCTATTCGACGATCCTCGCGCAGCTGAAGGATGTCGAGGCCAAGCGCGTGGCGGGCGGGGCCGCGCCGCTGCCGCTCGAGCAGCAGCTGGCCCGCGTCGTCGGCCAGGCCGAAACCTACGGCCAGAAGATCAACGCCTCGGCCCAGCACCTGCTGACGCTGATCAACGAGATCCTCGACTACAGCAGCTTCGAGCTGGGCGACGGCACGATCACCCCCGAACGATTCGACGTGGGCGGGCTTCTGGCAGAGGTCGAGGACCAGTTCCAAGGCCTTGCCGCGCAGAAGCAGATCGCGCTGCATGTCGCCTGCGACCAGATCACCGCGATGGCCGACCGCCGGCGCTGCCTGCAGATTCTGATCAACCTCGTCGGCAACGCGGTGAAGTTCTCGCGCTCGCCGATCATCATCCTGCGCGCGAAATACGAACGCGGCGGCTTCTCGCTGATCGTCGAGGATCAGGGCCGCGGCATCGCCGAGAAGGATCTCGAACGGATCTTCGTGGCCTTCCAGCAGCTCGAGAACGCCGACAGCCGGTCCGAGGGCGGCACCGGCCTCGGCCTTGCGATCTGCCGCAAGATCGCGGCGGCGCATGGCGGCGAGATCAGCGTCAAGAGCCGGCTTGGCGAAGGCACGGTCTTCACCGTCTGGCTGCCCGAAAGCGCGCTGGCCGAACCGCCGCCGCCGACGCAATCGCGCCGCACCGCCGCCCCCTCGCGGCTGAGCGCCGCGCCCGCCACCCGCACGATGCTGCGACTGGCCTACTGAGAGCCCCGCCCGGCCCGTTGCCGATCCGCAGCAGCGGGCGGCGACGGGCGGCGCCCCGATGGACGCGCGCCCCCCGCCCCGCTACCCTGCGCGCAACGAGGCCGGAAACCGGCCCGCGGGCAGCGAAAGGATGCAGGCATGGCGGAAACCGCCCAGACGACCGAACCTCCCGAAACCGTCGCGGCCCGGCTCAGGGCGTTGGTGCTGGCCCAGCCCGAGGTGGTACTCGAGGACCGCGACCTGATGGCGGCGCTGGTCTCGGCCAACGAGCGCGCGATGGGCGCCAACATCGTCGACCTGCGCGGCATCGCCATGGCGCGGCTCGAACAGCGGCTCGACCGGCTCGAGGACACGCATCGCTCGGTCATCGCTGCGGCCTATGAAAATCTCGCCGGCACCACCCAGATCCACCGCGCCGTCCTGCGCGTGCTGGAACCCGCGAACTTCGAAGAGTTCCTCGCCGTGCTCGAGGACGGGCTTCCGGAAGTGCTGCGCCTCGACGCGCTGCGGCTGGTGCTGGAAAGCCGCCAGTCGGCGGACGAGCCGGCGCTGGCGCATCTGGGCGAGGTTCTGTGCATCGCCGAGCCGGGCTTCGCCACCGCCTACATGCGCGGCCCCCGCAACGGTGCGGTGCGCGAGGTCGTGCTGCGCCAGACCACCCCCACCGCCGACGGCGTCTATGGCGCCAAGGCCGAGTGGATCCGCTCGGAAGCGGTGCTGAAGCTCGACCTCGGGCCGGGGCGGTTGCCGGGGATGCTGGTGATGGGCTCGGAAGACCCGCACCATTTCAAACCCTCGCAGGGCACCGACCTTCTGGCCTTCTTCGCCGGCTGCTTCGAGCGGGCGATGCGCCGCTGGCTGGCATGAGCTTCGCGCTCGCCCCGGCGACGCGCGACGCGCTGGAACACTGGGGGTCGCATCTGGGCGCGCTCGAGGGCGCCGCCCCGCGCACCGTCACCGCCTATCGCGCCGACGTGCTGGAATTCCTGTCGTTCCTCGCCATGCACTGGGACGGCCCGGTCGCGATCGCGCCGCTGGGCCGGATCACCGCCACCGACCTGCGCAGCTGGATGGCGCACGAACGCGGCCGCGGCATCGGCGCGCGCACGCTGGCGCGCCAGCTGTCCTCGGTGCGCAGCTTCTACCGCTGGCTGTCGGACCGCGAAGGGTTCGATGCGACCGTGGTCCTGTCGGCCCGCACCCCGCGCTTCAAGAAGCCCCTGCCCCGCCCGCTGGCCCCCGAGGCCGCCCGCGCGATGATCGAGGCGGTCGAGGTGCAGGCGCGCGAGCCATGGGTCGCCGCCCGCGACGCCGCGGTGCTGACGCTGCTCTGGGGCTGCGGGTTGCGGATCTCCGAGGCGCTGGGCCTGACCGGCGCCGACGCGCCGCTGCCCGAGGTGCTCAGGATCCGCGGCAAGGGCGGCAAGGAGCGGCTGGTGCCGGTGCTGCCCGCCGCCCGCCGCGCGGTCGCGGCCTATCTGGCCGTCGCGCCCTTCCCGGTCGAGCGCGCGGGGCCCCTGTTCCGCGGCGCCCGTGGTGGGCCGCTGAACGGGCGGATGGTCGCCAAGGCGATGGAGACGGCGCGCATGGGTCTTGGCCTGCCGGCGACGGCGACCCCCCATGCCCTGCGCCACAGTTTCGCGACCCATCTTCTGTCCGCGGGCGGCGATCTGCGCACGATTCAGGAACTTCTGGGCCACGCATCGCTTTCCACCACGCAGACCTACACCGCCGTCGATGCCGCGCGGCTGATGGAGGTCTACGCCACCGCCCATCCCCGGGCCTGACCGCCGGTCCCGAGGGCTGCGGTTGCGCCGCCCTCACTTTTCAGTCATCAGGGTGACATGTCGCTGCGCCTCAAGGCCCTTTCCGTCCACCTGCTGACCGCCACCGGCGCGGTGCTGTCGATGCTTGCCCTTCTGGCCGCGGTCGAAGGCCAGTGGGCGATGATGTTCCTGTGGCTGGTGGTCGCGCTTTTCGTCGACGGGATCGACGGGCCGCTGGCCCGCCGCTACGACGTGAAGACGAACTTCCCGACCTATGACGGCGTCCTGATGGACCTGATCGTCGACTACCTGACCTATGTCTTCATCCCGGCCTACGCTTTGTTCAAATCCGGCATCCTGCCCGGCTGGACGGGCTGGATCGCGATCATCGTCATCGTCTACGGCTCGGTCGTCTACTTCGCCGACACCCGGATGAAGACCAAGGACAACAGCTTCGCGGGCTTCCCCGGCTGCTGGAACATGGTGGTTCTCGTGCTGTTTGCACTGAAGCCGCCGTTCCTGATCACGCTGGCGCTGGTCGTGGCACTGGCGATCGCGATGTTCCTGAACCTGAAATTCATCCACCCGGTCCGGACCGAGCGCTGGCGGGCGCTGTCGCTGCCGATGGCGCTGGGGTGGACCTTCTTCGCCGGCTGGGCCGCCTGGGTCGATTTCGACCCGCAAAGCTGGGCGCATTGGGGGCTGGTCATCACGTCGCTCTATCTGCTGCTGGCGGGGATCGTGCAGGAACTGTTCCCAAAGCGCAGCGCCGGATAGCCCTCGCGCAGCCGTGTTCGTGACGCGGCGCGCCTTTTCAGCATCCCCTTGCCGCAGCGCGGAAACAGGATCATCCTGCGGGCACGGCAGCCAACGGGAGTCCTTCATGCAGTCCCTCGCGATCCTCAACGCCGCGCAGACCGCGCGGATGATGACCATGGCCGACCAGGCCAACCGGCCGAACCCGCTGCGCGAGGCGGTGCTCGAACTGCCGCGCGAGCGCAACGCGATGATCGACTGGCTGCTCTACGACCTCGACAAGCTGCACCACAACGAGGCGGCCGAACTCGCGCCCCGCTACGCCGCCCCCGGCTCGGTCCTGCTGGTCGGCAACTCCGACCACCCCGACGTCGAGCGCTTCGATCACTACGACGACTTCCGCGCCTCGCGGCAGGCGCAGACCTGCAGGGCGCTGATCGTCGCCGGCGGCGGCTCGTCGGCGCTGGGGGCCGCGGCCTTTGCGCGCAACGTGGGCGACGCGCTGGATGCGCCGGTGCTGGCCGTGGTCTCGGGTTACGGCCTGTCGGACCTGATGACCGAGGCGATGGGCGGCATGCTCTGGTTCAGCCGGCTGATGCCGACCCGCCACCAGTTCGAGGCGGTGGACCTGATGTCGCGCCCGCAGGGCTCTACCTTCGCCTATGCCAAGATCCCTGACCTCGACGGGATCGCCGGCGCGCAGGACGCCAAGACCGTGGCCGCGATCCTCGCCGCGCATCCGATCGACACGCTGGTGGGGCATTCCAAGGGCAACATCGTCATCTCGGACGCGCTGTCGATCCTGGCCGATACCCAGCCCGCCAAGGCCGCGCAGCTGGCCAAGAGCCTGACCGTGATCCAGATCTCGACCCGCGTCGCGCTGCCGAAGGGCTTCACGCCGATCACGATCATGGGCGAGGACGACCGCTACGGCGAGATGAACTCGGACAAGGACATCGAGATCGACTTCGCGATCCCGGGCGCCTGGCATCACACCAACACCGAACTGTCCGGCCATCTCGACGTGACCAACGCCGTCGAGCGTGCGGTGAAGCGCGCCAAGGAAGCCAAGGCCGCCTAAAGCAGCAGCCCGCCCTGACCGGGGATCTCCGTCCCCTCGTGGCGCAGAAGTGCGATCTTGGTCTCGACCCCGCCGGGGGCCGAGAAGCCGCCAAGGTGGCCGGTGCCCAGC
Organism: Frigidibacter sp. MR17.14; assembly: GCF_037095735.1. Classification (NCBI taxonomy): domain Bacteria; kingdom Pseudomonadati; phylum Pseudomonadota; class Alphaproteobacteria; order Rhodobacterales; family Paracoccaceae; genus Frigidibacter; species Frigidibacter sp. MR17.14. Next base: position 91,050 of record NZ_JBAWKD010000001.1, read on the forward strand.
ACACGGTGGCAGGGCACGATGATCGGGATCGGATTGCCGCCGCAGGCCTGCCCCGCCGCCTGCGCGCTGATGCCAAGATCGCGGGCGATCTCGCCATAGCTTCGGGTCTGCCCGAAGGGGATGTCGATCAGCGCCTGCCGGAACCGCGCGGCGAAGCCGGTGCCAAGGTCCAGCGGCAGGTCGAAGACCCGCAGCCGACCGTCGAAATACGCCTGAAGCTGCGCCGCGGCCTCGACCAGAAGCGCCGAGGGCGGGCCCTCGTCAGGCCCGCCCCAGCGCAGATGCGTGATCCGCCCGTTCGCCTCGGTGACGGTGAGCCGCCCGTAGGGACTGCCCACCGCCAGCGTGGCCATCACTTGCCCGCGGCGGTCAGCGCGGCGTCGCAGCGCGCGCAGGTGCAGGCATGGGCATGGCTGCCGACGTCGGGCAGGATCTGCCAGCAGCGGCCGCATTTCTCGCCCTCGGCCGCCTCGAAGACCACGCCCACGCCCGGCACGTCGGGCAGGCGGAAGGCCTCGGCCGGGATCGCATCGGCGGTCAGCGCGAGGGCCGAGGTGATGCAGACCTCGGCGAAATCGACCGACTTCAGCGCCTTGAGCAGCTCGGCATCCTCGACATGCACCACCGGCGCGGCCTCGAGGCTGGCGCCGATCACCTTCGCGGTGCGCTGCACTTCCAGCGCCGCGGTGACGGCGCGGCGGGTGCGGCGGATGCCGTCCCATTTCCCGGCAAGCGCGGGGTTCAGCCAAGAGGCGGGCGTCTCGGGCATGTCTTCCAGATGCACCGACGAGGTGTCCCCCGGGAAGCGTTCCAGCCAGACCTCTTCCATGGTGAAGACCAGCACCGGCGCCAGCCAGGTGACGAGGCGATGGAACAACAGGTCCATCACCGTCCGCGCGGCACGGCGGCGGATCGAGCCCGGCGCGTCGCAATAGAGCGCGTCCTTGCGGATGTCGAAATAGACCGAGGACAGGTCGAGCGTGCAGAAGGTGAAGAGCTTCTGGAAAACGCCCTGGAAGTCATAGGCGGCATAGCCCTTGCGGACCTCGGCATCCAGCTCGGCCAGCCGGTGCAGCACCCAGCGCTCCAGTTCCGGCATCTCTTCCGGTGCCACGCGCTCGGCCTCGGTGAAGCCGTTGAGCGAGCCCAGCAGGAAGCGCAGCGTGTTGCGCAGGCGACGGTAGCTGTCGGCGGTGCCCTTCAGGATCTCTTTGCCGATCCGGAGGTCGACCGTGTAATCCGACTGCGCCACCCAGAGCCGCAGGATGTCGGCGCCGTATTCGTCGATCACCTGCTGCGGCGCCACGGTGTTGCCAAGCGACTTGGACATCTTCATGCCCTTCTCGTCCAGCGTGAAGCCGTGGGTCAGCACGCCGCGATAGGGCGCGCGGCCCTTGGTGCCGCAGGCCTGCAGCATCGAGGAATGGAACCAGCCGCGGTGCTGGTCGGTGCCCTCGAGGTAGAGGTCCGCGAGCCCGTCCTCGGTCCCGTCCTTGCGGTCGCGCAGCACGAAGGCATGGGTCGAGCCGCTATCGAACCAGACGTCGAGCACGTCGAAGATCTGGTCGTAATCCGACGGATCGACGATGCCGGCCAGCACCTCTTCCTTGAACCCTTGCACATACCAGACATCCGCGCCCTTGGCCTCGAAGGCGGCGGCGATGCGGTCGTTGACCGCGGCGTCGCGCAGCAGGAAATCGGGATCGGTGGGCTTGGCGCCCTTCTTCACGAAGCAGGTCAGCGGCACGCCCCAGGCGCGCTGGCGCGACAGCACCCAGTCGGGGCGGCTCTCGATCATCGAATGCAGGCGGTTGCGGCCGCCGGCCGGGGTCCACTCGACAAGCTGGTTGATCGAGTTCAGCGCGCGGGTGCGGATCGTCTGGCCGTAGGTGTCCATGCCGTCGTTCAGATCGCGGTCGATAGCGACGAACCACTGCGGCGTGTTGCGGTAGATCAGCGGCGCCTTCGAGCGCCAGGAATGCGGATACGAGTGCTTCAGCTTGCCCTTGGCGAACAGCGCCCCCTGCCCGGCCAGCGCCTTGATGTTCGAGACGTTGGCCGGCCCCTCCTTGCCATCGGGCAGGATGATCGCCTGCCCGCCGAAGACCGGCAGATCGGCGCGGTAGGACCCGTCCGGCTCGACATTGTAGGTCATCGGCAGGCCGAATTTCAGGCCCAGCTGATAGTCGTCGTCACCGTGCGAGGGCGCAGTGTGCACGAAGCCCGTGCCCGCGTCGTCGGTCACGTGATCGCCCGGCAGCATCGGCACGTCGAAGTCCCACTCGCCGGCGCCGCCCTCGATCCCGCGGTAGGGGTGGGCAAGGGTCAGCGCGCCCAGCTCTTCGGCCGTCACATCGCGCAGGCGGCGCACCATCGTGTCGTCGAGCTTGGCCTGGGCGAAGACCTGAGCGGCCAGCGCATCGGCCAGCACCAGCCGTTCGCCGATCGTGGCCTGGCTCTGCTCGGGCCGGCCGGTGACCTCGTAGAGCCCGTAGGCGATCGCGGGGCCGAAGGCCACGGCACGGTTCTGCGGGATCGTCCAAGGGGTGGTGGTCCAGATCACGACCCGCGCGCCGGCCATGTCGGCGGGGGCACCGTCGACGATGGGGAACCGCACCCAGATCATGTGGCTGGTGTGGTCGTGGTATTCGACCTCGGCCTCGGCCAGGGCGGTCTTCTCGACAGGCGACCACATGACGGGTTTCGAGCCCTGGTAGAGCGAGCCGTTCATCAGGAACTTCATGAATTCCTGCGCGATCACCGCCTCGGCGTGGAAGTCCATGGTCAGGTAGGGATCGGCCCAGTTGCCGGTGACGCCGAGGCGCTTGAACTCCTCGCGCTGGATGTCGATCCAGCCCTCGGCGAAGCGCCGGCATTCCTGCCGGAAGTCGACCACGTCGACATCGTCCTTGTTCAGGCCCTTGGCGCGGTACTGCTCCTCGATCTTCCACTCGATCGGCAGACCGTGGCAGTCCCAGCCCGGAACATAGCGCGCGTCGCGGCCCATCATCTGCTGGCTGCGCACGACCATGTCCTTCAGGACCTTGTTCAGCGCGTGGCCGATGTGCAGGTGGCCGTTGGCATAGGGGGGGCCGTCATGCAGCGTGAAGGGGGTGCGGCCCGCCTTTTCGCGCAGGCGGTCGTAGACGCCGATCTCGGCCCAGCGCGCCAGCCAGCCCGGCTCGCGCTGCGGCAGGCCCGCGCGCATCGGGAAGGCGGTCTCGGGCAGGAAGACGGTGTCGCGGTAGTCGGGAGCAGTCCCGTCAACGCTGGTGTCGGCGGTGGTGTCGGCGCACATCGGCGTATCATCCTTGGGCAGAAGCGGGGGGTCGCGCAGGACCCCGGATCGGGTCTTCGGGCAGGACCGGCGCTGCGGCGCGCGAGGTCCCGGACAAGGCTTTACCCGGCGGCCCTGACGATCAGAGCGCCGGGCCGGTAATTCGCGCGTGGCGCGCGGGGCGATATGCGGCCGTCCGGATCATGCTGCGCCTTATAGGAAAGGCGGCGCGGGGCGGCAAGGGCCGCGAAGGGGGCTCTGCCCCAGCGCCTGCGGCGCTCCCCCGGGATATTTGGGCCAATGCGAAAGCGCGGTCAGGGCTCCGGGGTCCAGAGGCCGTCGCGCAGGATCAGGCGGGGGGTGGCGAAGGCGGTGACGACCGGGGGCGCGATCCGGGCGCGCCAGTGCGTGCCCTGCAGCATCGCGGCGCCGATCACGACGGGCGGCGACGCGGCGCGGGCGAGCAGGTCGAGCGCCGCGGCCATCGACCGGCCCGAGGACAGCACATCGTCGATCACCGCGATCCGGCGGTCTTGCAGGCGGGGCAACGTGCGGGGATCGAGATAGAGGCGTTTGGCCTGATCGGGGGTGGTGATCGATGAGACCGGCACCGAGAGCGCGTCGTCATACCAGTACTTCCGCGAATAGCCGAGTGCCACGAGCCGCGGATGGCCGAGGCGGCGCGCGACGGCTTCGGCCAGCGGCAGGCCGAGGGTCGGGACGGCGACCACGACCTCGGGGGCCAGCGGGGCGAGGCGCGCGGCGAGGGCATCGGCGATGAGGTCGAGGACCGCGAAGCTCGCCTGGTTGAGGATCAGCGACACCACGGCCTGCCCGGGTTCGGGCAGCGGGCGCACCGGCAGCAGGATCTGCCCTGCGCCGACCGTCGCGACATAGGACTGCTGGTCGGGCTGCACGCCCTCGGGCCGCCCCTGATGGATCTCCTGCCAGACCTCTTCCATGCGCCCTGCCCCCTGCTTCCGCCGCATTGAACCCCGTGGCGCCACCGCCGCAAGCCGCTTGTGGGGGCGCGCGGAGCCGCCTATCTCGGGGGCAAGGAGACCCGCCGATGTCCGACACTGCTCCCACCTCTGGCCTGCCGCCGCGTTTCCCGATCACCGGCGCCGAGATCGAGCGCGTGGTCGCCCGCTTCTACGCGGGGGTGCGGGTGCATCCCTTGCTGGGCCCGGTCTTCGCCGCCCATGTCGCGGACTGGCCGGCGCATGAGGCCAAGATCGCCGGGTTCTGGAAGAACGCGATCCTGATGGAGCGCGGCTACGAGGGCTCGCCCATGGCCGCGCATCTGCGGGCGGGCAATGTCCGGCCGGGGATGTTCGAGCCCTGGCTCGCGCTCTTCGACCGCACGCTGGCGGCCGAGCTGCCGCCCGAGACCGCCGCCGCCTGGTCGGCGCTCGCCCATCGCATCGGCCAGGGGCTGCGCTTCGGGCTGGTCGAGACGCCCTCGAAGGGCGGTGTGCCGATCCTGCGCTGAGCGCCGCCCGAGGGACCCGCGGGCGGGGGCGGGCCAGCGGCACCGGGTCGGCGACGATGGCGGCGGACGGTGACCGCCCGCGCCCTCATTTGCGGAACGGCCCGGAGAGACCGGTGCCAGATCCCGCGCCGCGTGCTTGGGAGGCGACGCCCCGGAAAGCGGCCCCCCTCGGCTCGCGCCGCCGCCCCTGCCCCCGGCTGCCTTGCAGCGCCGCCCCGGGTTGCGACGCCCGGCACGGCCGTCGGGCGATGGCCTGCCCTCGGGCGGCGGCACGGGCGCCGCGCAGGGGCCGAGCCGGACCTTGTGACGATCAGAAGCACCGGAGACTGCCGGCCCCGACGGAATGAGCCCGAACCGCTGCCCGGTCACGGTTGGGGAAATGGGGATCAGGCGTCCTTGCCGGTCGGGAACAGCCCGGCGAGGCCGCGGCCGATCAGGTTCGACACCTTCGGGCGCGGCAGGGCGCGGAACGGCAGCGGCCGGCAGACGTCCATCGCGGCGACGCCGACCCGCGCGGTCAACGCGCCGTTCACGATCCCCTCGCCGAAGCGCCGCGACAGTTTCGCCAGCAGCCCACCGCCCGCCACGGTGTGGATCACGTCGTCGCCCACCGCCACGGCGCCCGTCGCCACCAGATGCGTGAAGACCGCGCGCATCAGCCGCAGCGAGCCCAGCGTGCCCGCGCGGCCGCCATAGATCTCGGCGATGCGGCGGATCATCTTCAGGTTCGTCGCCAGCGCCGTCACCACATCGGCCAGCGCCAGCGGCACCACCGCCGTCACCGTGGCGACGGTGCGGGCCGAGGCCTCGATCTCGCGCCGCGCCGCCTGGTCGAGCGGGCCCAGAAGCTCGGCCTCGGCCAGATCCAGAAGCCCGTCGGCATCCAGCACCTCGGGCGTGCGCGCTGCCAGCCGGTCGCGGCCCCAGGCCAGTTCGGGCCGCCCCGCGTAAAGCGAGGCCATCCGCCCCGACACCTCGCGCGCGGCCTTCAGATCAGAAGTCCGCACCGCCTGCGCCGCCAGCGCCTGCAGCCGGTCGAGCCGCGCCAGCCGCGCGAAGGCCGCAAGCTCGCGCAGGGCAAGGCCCAGCGCCGCGGCCAGGAACAGCCCGAAGAGCACGGTCGCGATCCAGCCCAGCGTCGGATACTGCGCCATCAGCCCCTCGACGAAGCGCCAGGCGGCGATCGTCACCAGGAAGGACAGCAGCGCCCCTGTCGAGGCCCAGAAGAATTTCGCCAGCCGCGAGGGCGGGCGCGCGGCGATCCGCGCCGCGATCTGCATGGCGCGGCCGTCGGGCAGGCCCTCGTCGGGCACCGGCGGCGCCTCGGCCGGGCTCGGGCCGGTCTCGTCGCGGTCAAGGATCACCGGTTGGCGGCGCTCGGTCATGACAGCCGGTCTCCGATCAGGAACTCCGCGGCGCGGTCGAGCCGGATGTGCGGCGGCCCCTCGCCGGGCTTGAGGTGGATCGCCGCGGGCAGGAAGGCCATCGCGCCGTAATCGGCATCGAGCCAATGCTCGGCCCCCTGCCGCGCCGGCACCAGCAGCTGCGCGGGGTCGCCGGGCAGCTCGCCGGGCCAGAACGCCGCCTGCCGGCCGCTGGCCAGCCGCCCGCGCACCGCGGGCAGCGTCCGGCCGTGATGTTCGATCTCTTCCTCGACCGTGGCGCGCAAGGACGCGATCGACATCGCCTCGGTCCGGGCGCCGGCGAAATCGGCGCGGTCCTTGGCCTCGCGCAAAAGCGCCGAGACGATGGCGGTCAGCTGCGGATGCTGGCTGTGGTGCAGATGGTCGGCCTTGGTCGCGGCGAAGAGGATCCGCTCGACCCGCTTGGCGCCCAGCAGTGACAGCAGCCAGGACCCGGTGCCGGGCCGGAAGGCGGACAGGATGTCGGCCATCGCGCGGCGCAGATCCTCGACCGCACGCGGTCCGGCATGGATCGCGCCCAGCGCATCGACCAGCACCACCTGCCGGTCGATCCGGGCAAAGTGATCGCGGAAGAAGGGTTTGACGACCCTGGACTTGTAGGCCTCGAACCGGCGGTCCATCTCGCGCCAGAGGCTGGCGCGGGCAGGAGATCCGGCCGGCTTCATCAGCGGCGCGAAGGTCAACGCGGGCGAGCCCGCCATCTCGCCGGGCAGCAGGAACCGCCCCGGCGTGCAATCCGACCAGCCCGCCTTCCGCGCCGCCTGCAGGTAGCCCGCGAAGCTTTCCGCCAGGCCCTTCGCCATCTGCTCGTCCATCGCGCCCGAGGGATCGACGCCGCCCGCGCGCGCAAGGAACTCCGCCGCCTCGGGCCGCGACGAGATCCGGCCCAGCACCTCGGCCGCCCAGTCCTCGTAGGTCTGTTCCATCAGGCCAAGATCCAGCAGCCACTCGCCCGGATAGTCGACGATGTCGAGATGCACGGTCCGCACCCCGCGCAGGCTGCCCATCAGCCCCGCCGACTGCACCTTGAACGACAGGCGCAGCTCGCTGACCGCGCGGGTGCTGTCGGGCCAGTGCGGCGCCGGGCCGGTCATCGCCGCCAGATGCGTCTCGTAATCGAAGCGCGGCACCGTGACGTCGGGCTGCGGCTGCAGGAACACCGACCGGATCGTGCCGTCCTGCGCCGCGCGCAGCTGCGGCATCCGCCCGCGATCCAGCAGGTTCGCCACCAGCGAGGTGATGAACACCGTCTTGCCCGCCCGGCTGAGGCCGGTGACGCCCAGCCGAATCACCGGCTCGAAGAAGGCCTCGGACACCTGCGCGCCCAGCGTCTCGACGCTGCGGGCCACTCCATCCGCCAGATCACCGATGCCGAGCACGTCCACCCCTCTTGCCACCTCGTTGAAACATAGGGGCGAAGGACCGCGAGGAACAGGGCACGGGCAGCGCGAGGCACGGCGCGCGGGCAAAGCGGAATACTTGGCGTACATATGCATACCGCGCAGCGAACCTATGCATTCAGCGCATATCTGGTCCGCATTGTGGTCACTTGTCGCACCCCTGTCACAGGGATAGGTCCGGACCCGGGGAGAGAAGGAAACTGCGAAAGATCTGGATTTTGTCTAACCCCTCCCCGGTGAAGACGCCCGCCCGTCGCACCCCCGCCCGCCCCCCCGCACCGGCCAACGATCACGCCCCGTCGCAGGCCGCCGCCAACACCGACGCCCCGCGCATCGTCGATGTGCTGCTGATCGGCGGCGGCATCATGAGTGCCACGCTCGGCGTGATGCTGAACGAGCTCGAGCCCGACTGGACCATCCACATGGTCGAGCGGCTGGACGAAGTGGCGATGGAAAGCTCGAACGGCTGGAACAACGCCGGAACCGGGCATTCGGCGCTGTGCGAGCTGAACTACACGCCCGAGGACGACCGCGGAACCGTGCGGATCGAGTCGGCGCTGCACATCAACGAAAGCTTCCAGGTCTCGCGCCGCTATTGGGCCCACCAGGTCGAGCGTGGCGTGCTGTCCGATCCGCAGAGCTTCATCCGCTCGACCCCGCATGTCAGCTTCGTCTGGGGCGAGAAGAACGTCGATTTCCTGCGCCGCCGCCATGCCGCGCTGGACGGCCACCCGCTGTTCGCCGGCATGAAGTTCTCGACCGATCCGGCCGAGATCGCGGACTGGGTGCCCCTGATGATGGAGGGCCGCGACCCCGCCCAGCCGGTCGCCGCGACCTGGGCGCCGCAGGGCACCGACGTAAACTTCGGCGAGATCACCCGCCAGTCGATCGCGCATCTGCGCGCCCAGCCGGGCTTCTCGCTGTCCTGCGCGACCGAGGTCAGCGGGCTGAAGCGCGGCGCCGACGGGCTGTGGGAAGTGAAATACTCCCGCCGAGGCGGCCGCCGGCGCGAACAGCACCGGGTGCGGGCGCGCTTCGTCTTCATCGGCGCGGGCGGCGGCTCGCTGCCGGTGCTGCAGATGTCGGGCATCCCCGAGGCGCGGCCCTACGCGGGCTTCCCGGTCGGCGGCTCGTTCCTTGTCTGCGAGACGCCCGAGGTGGTCGAGCGGCACATGGCCAAGGCCTATGGCAAGGCACCCACCGGCGCGCCGCCGATGTCGGTGCCCCATCTCGACACCCGGATCCTAGATGGCAAGCGCGTGCTGCTGTTCGGGCCCTTCGCGACCTTCTCGACCCGGTTCCTGAAGGAAGGCTCGCTGCTGGATCTGCCGGGCTCGATGACGCCCGCGAACCTGCTGCCGATGCTGAACGTCGGCACCCGCAACTTCGATCTCGTGCGCTATCTGGCGCAGCAGCTGGCCATGTCGAAGGACGACCGGATGGCGGCGCTGCGTGACTATTTCCCCGGCGCGAAGGACGAGGACTGGCGGCTGTGGCAGGCGGGCCAGCGGGTGCAGGTGATCAAGCACGAACCCGGCAAGGGCGGCGTGCTGAAACCCGGCACCGAGGTGGTCAGCGATGCCGAGGGCACGATCGCGGCGCTGCTGGGCGCCTCGCCCGGCGCCTCGACCGCGGCACCGATCATGGTCAGCCTGCTGCGCAAGGTCTTCCCCGAGCGGGTCGCCTCGCCCAAATGGGCGGCGGTGCTCGAGAAGATCGTGCCCGGCGGCGGCGCGGCGCTGGACGAGCAGCCCGAGGTCGTGGCCGAGGAATGGTCGCAGACCGGCGAGGCGCTGAAGCTCGAGATCGCGGCACCGCAGATCGGGCCGCTGCGTCGCCTGGGCGCCGCGGCCGAGGGCCGGCTGGTGCCGGTGGCGGACATGGCGCTGTGAGCCCGGCGGCGGGGGGCCCTGCCCCCCGGCCTCCCGGAGTATTTGTGCCAAGCCGAAGAGGTTGAGGGATGGGGGCTCTGCCCCCGCCCGTTCCGGGCTCCCCCGGGATATTTGGGCCAATGCGAAAAGGCGGCGGGATTGCCAAGGCCCCCGGTTTCGCCTAGGGGCGGGCCATGCCCCGCTATGCGCTTCTGATCGACTATGACGGCACGCCCTTCGCCGGCTGGCAGCGCCAGTCCGGGCAGGCCTCCGTGCAGGAAGCCATCGAGGCGGCGCTGCGGCGGCTGGAGCCGGACTGTCCCGGGATCGGCGGTGCCGGGCGCACCGATGCCGGGGTCCATGCGACCGGACAGGTGGCGCATTGCGACATGGCCCGCGACTGGGATCCGTTCCGGCTGTCCGAGGCGCTGAATTTCCACCTGAAGCCCGCGCCGGTCGCGGTGCTGGCGGCGGCGCGGGTCGCCGACGACTGGCACGCGCGGTTCTCGGCGCTGGAACGGCGCTACACCTTCCGCCTCGTGCGGCGGCGCGCGCCGGTGACCCATGACAAGGGGCTGGTCTGGCAGGTGCAGAACCCGCTCGACCTGGCAGCGATGCGGGCCGGGGCCGCGCATCTGGTCGGGCATCACGACTTCACCACCTTCCGCTCGTCGATCTGCCAGGCGGCCTCGCCGGTGAAGACGCTGGACGAGATCACCATCGAGGAGCTGCCCTATCCGCAGGGCAGCGAGTTCCGCTTCCACCTGCGGGCGCGCAGCTTCCTGCACAACCAGGTCCGCTCGATCGTGGGCACGCTGGAACGGGTGGGCGCCGGGGCCTGGGCGCCCGAGCGGGTGCGCGCGGCGCTTCAGGCGCGCGATCGCGGCGCCTGCGGGCCGGTCTGCCCGCCGCAGGGGCTGTATCTTACCGGGGTCGGCTATCCCGAGGATCCGTTCCGTTCAGATCCCTGAGCAGGCGGCGATGCCGGCGCACGGCCGGCAGCACCTGGCCGAAGGTCTCGATCCCCTTGGCGCGCAGCATCGGGATCAGCCGCAGGAAGACCTCGGCCGTCACCTCGGCATCGCCCATCGCCCGGTGGCGCCGGCCTTCGGGGATCGGCACCGACAACCGCGCCGCCAGCGCGTCGAGCGTGTGCAGCTCGCCCTCGCCGAAGACCACCGCCGACAGCAGCACCGTGTCGAGCACCGGGTTGCCGAACCGCCCCGGCGCGGCGCGGGACAGCAGCTCGAGGTCGAAGGGCGCGTTATGCGCGACCAGCACCGCATCATGGGCGAAATCGGCGAAGCGCGCCGCGGCCTCGGCCGGGCCCGGCGCGCCCGCCACGTCGGCCGGGCCGATGCCATGGACGCGCCGCGCGGCGACGGGGATCGGGCCGCCGGGATCGACGAAGCTCTCGAACCGCTCGCCCGGGATCGCCCGACCGTTCACCAGCCGCAGCCCGGCGATCTCGACCAGCGCGTCGCGGGCGGGATCGAGGCCGGTCGTCTCGGTGTCGAGCACCACGCAGGTCAGCGCATCGAGCGCGCGCGACGACAGATCCTCGGCCCCCTCGCGCGTGAGCAGCGCGAAATCATAGGCCAGCGGCCGCGCGGGGGCACCGGCGCGGGGCGGCGCGGCGCCCGCCAGCGGCAGGCAAAGCGCCCAGCCACCGGCCGCGGCCTCGGTCCAGCCCTCGGCGCCGAGCCAGTCCTCGAGCGTCGCGAGCGACAGCGCGGCCCCCGTCCAGCCAAGACGCAGCAGCGCCCCGCCATCGGCCCCCGCCGCGGCAAGGCCCAGCCACCCCGGCGCCCGGCCCGATTCGGCGAGCCTTTGTCCCAGCCCCGCGATGCGTTCGGCCAGCGCCCCCGGTTCGACCGCCAGCGTCAGGCCCGCCGGCGGCGGTGCCAGCGCCACCGGGTAACCGGCCCGCGCCAGCGCCTCGGCCACCGCGGCCAGCGTCGCCGCCGCCTCGGTCGCAAGGCCCGAGCGGCTGAGGGCGAAGGCCCGCTCGGCCTCGGCCTCGCCCGCCAGCGCCGCCACCGCCGCCGCAAGCCGCCGCGCCTCGGCCGCGAGCCCGTGGCGCATCGCCCGGTCGGGCGGCGGCCCGTCGGGGTCCTCGAGCAGTTCCAGCGTCGCCGCCAGCGCCGCGACGGGGCGGCCCAGATCCTCGACCAGCCCGGCCAGCCGCGCCGCCCGCGCCTCGCGCCGGGCCGTCACCGCGGACACATCGCGCAAGGCCAGCACATAGCCCGCGTCCTTGCGCCGGATCTCGGCCGCCAGCAGCCGCCCCTCGGGCGTGCGCGCGGTCAGCGTCTCGACCCCCGCGGGGCCAAGCCGCGCCAGCGCCGCGCGCACCGGCGCGGGCTCGAGGAAGTCGAACAGGCCCCGCCCCAGCGCCAGCCCCTGCAGAAGCCCCGCGGCCTGCGCGTTGTAGAAGACGATCCCGTCGTCCGGCCCCGCGACCACCACGCCGATCGGCAGCCCGGCGAGGATCCGTTCCAGCCGCCGCGTCGCCTCGGTCTCGACCGGCGGGGGCGGCGCGACCGGGGCTCCGGCGCGATCCGCCAGGGCCCCGGCCGCCGGGGCAAGATCGCCCAGCCAGCGCGCCTGCCCGGCGAAATCCGCCCCGGCATGGGCGGTGGCCCGCAGCCCCCCCGACAGCCGCAGGATCGCCCGCGCGACATGTTCGTCGAACAGCATCCAGGCCCCGGCAAGCGCTGCCAGCATCACCATCCCGGCCACGATCCCGGCCTGCACGAAGCCCGCAGCGCCCCCGCCGTGCAGCGCCCCGAGCACCAGCCCCAGCACCAGCCCGGCCACAAGCACCGCGAACAGCCCCGCGAAGATCAGCCCGATCCGAAGCCGCAGGCCCAGACCTTCCAGCCGCGCGGCAAGACGCCCGCTCATCCGGCGCCGCCCAGCAGGCGGCGGATCTCGTCGCGCAGCTCGCGCAGCTGGAAGGGTTTGGCGATGAACCCGTCCGCGCCCAGCGCCAGCCCGCGTCGCCGCTCGTTCCCCGCCCCGCGCGCGGTCATCATCAGCACCCGCACGTCCCCAAGCGCCGGCTCCATCCGCATCTGCTGGCAGATCTCGAACCCCGACAGCCCCGGCAGCATCACGTCGAGCAGCACGAGATCGGGATGCAGCGCCCGGATCCGCTCCAGCGCCGCCGGCCCCTCGGCCACGCGCTCGTGCCGGTAGCCCTCGCGCGTCATCAGATAGGCCAGCGCCGCGGCGATGTTGTCCTCGTCCTCGACGATCAGCACCAGCGGCGCGGGATCGGAATGGCGGTGCGGCTCGGCCATGGCGCCCTCCGTCAGCCCTGGCCACAGGCGGCGCGCAGCATCGGGTCGTCGGCCGCCACCGGCTGCCACGCGCCCCCGGTCAGCGTGCCATCGGCGCCAAGGCTCGCCGCGACCAGATCCGCCCGCCGGTCGCCCGCGCAGTCGAAGGCCACCGGCACCCGCTGCGTGCCGGCCCAGCGCTGGACCAGCAGCGCCTCGGTCCGCACCAGCTCGGGCCGCGCCTCGGACCGCTGCACCGCGCCGCGATCGACGGCGATGAAGCGGGTGGTCACCGGCGCGACATAGGTCCAGGGCCGCCAGAGGTTCGATTCCGTCACCGGCATCACCACCGCCACCGTGTCGGGCAGCGCCGAGGTGACGCGACCGTACCAGGTGTACTCGTTCCAGACCGCGAAGCTGATCACCGCCGCCCCGATCGCCGCGGGCATCAGCCATTTCGGCAGCCGCCGGCCCGCAACGCGGTTGGCCAGCAGGTAGACCCCGATGATGAAGGCGCCGATGGCGATCATGGCGATCAGGTCGATGAGCATCGCTCTCTCCTCAACTGGCGGCGGCGCGGCCGTGGGCCAGCGCCGATTGCAGGGTGCGCACGACGACGAAGGCGTCGCGCAGGTGGCTGCGCTCGAACTCGGACAGGTCCGAGGGCGCCAGGAAATTGTCGGGCTTCCGGCCCGAGCGGACCAGCGCCGCCTGCATCTGCAGGCGCAGGTCGGCGATCAGGTCATAGGCCGCGACCAGCTCGCGCCCGCCGGTGACCGACAGCACCCCCTGCCCCTCGGCCGCCAGAAGCCGCGCGCGGGTGTTCACCGGCCGGATCCGGCCCAGCAGCGCATAGACCCGCGCAAGGTCGGTGACCGGCACGACGCCGTTGTGCTTCATGTCGATCTGGTTGCGATGCTCGCCCGAGCGGATGGTGGCGAAGCCGCGCAGCAGGCCCAGCGGCGGCGCGTGCTTCAGCGAATTGACGATCAGATGCGCAGTGAAGATCGAATTCTTCGCGGCCGCCTCCAGCGTCTCGGCCTGCAGCGCCTCGAACAGCGGCGTCGCGCCGGCGATGGGCCGCAGGTCGAACATGACGCTGGCCAGCATCTGCGCCATCGGGTCGGGGCGCGCGATCCAGCCGTGGAAATAGTCGCGCCAGACCGACAGCGGCTGGCACCAGCGCGGGGTCATCGCCATCATCTCGCCGGGACAGAAGACATAGCCGCAGGCATCGAGCCCGGTGCAGACCTCGGTCGCGAAGGCCAGGAACCAGGCGCGGTCGTCCTCGGTCGCGGCATCGTCATGGATCAGGCAGTTGTCCTGGTCGGTATGGCCGGTCTGCTCTTGCCGGCCCTGGCTGCCGCAGGCCAGCCAGACATAGGGCACCGGCGCCGGGCCCAGCCGCGCCTCGGCCAGCGCGATCAGCCGGCGGGTGGCGGCATCGGCCACGTCGGTGATCAGCCGGGTGACGACCTCGTGGCTCTGGTTGCCGCCGACAAGCTGCACCAGCAGCTCGGGGATCCGGGCGGTGACCGCGGCGATCTCGGCCACGCTGCCCGCCGCCGCGATGTCGCGCACGAGGACCGAGGCGGTGACCGCCTGGAACCGCGTGAGATCGGTCTGGGTGATCATGCCCACCAGCAGCCCGTCCTCGACCACCGGCAGGTGGCCGATCCGGCGCTCGAGCATCAGGCTCAGCACGTCAGAGCCCAGCGCCCCGCGCGGCAGGGTGACGGGGTCGCGGGTCATCACCGTACCGACCGCGGTCGCCGGGTCACGGCCCTCGGCCAGCACCCGGTCGCTGAGGTCGCGCTGGGTGACGATGCCCAGAAGCCGCCCCGCGGGGTCGGTGACGCCAAGGCTCGAGATATGCGCGTCGCGCATCATCCGCGCGGCCTCGGCCACCGCGGTCTCGGGCGGACAGGCCACCGGCCGGCGCGAGACGAGGTCGGCGACCTTGGCGGTGGCGAAGCTCGGCTCGCGCAGGGTGTCGGGGCGGCCGCGGGTGAAGAACCGCTCGAAGGCCGGGCTCTCGGCCATCAGGCGGCGGAATTCGGGCGCGGGGAGTACCAGCACCACGCTCTCGGACTGGGCGCGGGCATTGGTGGCGGCGCGGCCGTCGCGCATCAGGCCGCGCTCGCCAAAGGAATTGCGGGCGGTCAGCAGCGAGACCGGCGCGCCATTGGCGTCGGTGACCTCGATCTGGCCGCGCTTGATCAGGAACAGGCCGGGCAGCGTCTCGCCCAGGCGATAGGCCCAGTCGCCGGCGGCCAGCACCCGGCGCTCGAACGCGGCGGCGGTGCGGGCCAGCGCCTCGGGGGGCAGCGTGTCATAGGGATGCACGCTTTCGAGGAAGGCCAGGATCGGGGATGTCTCGGAACCCATGATGCCCTCTGGGCCGGCGCCACGGCGCCCGGGTCTGCAATTGGGGGGGTGACGCGCGCCCCGGTCGGGGGCGCGCGCGCTTTAGGCTCAGTGGCCGGTCGCAGCGCCCGCACCGCGCGGGATGCGGATCGATTCGACCAGGTCCTGCACGTCCTGCGGCGGGGCCTGCGTCGCGTTCGACACCACGAAGGCCGAGACGAAGTTCAGAACCGCCCCCACCGCGCCGATCGACAGCGGCGAGATGCCGAACACGTAGGCCGAGGGCACGTCTTCCAGCATGTTGGTGCCGGGGATGAAGAACCAGCCCTTGTAGAGGAAGATGTAGACGGCGGTGAAGATCAGGCCGACCAGCATGCCGACGATGGCACCTTCCTTGTTCACCCGCTTCGAGAAGATCCCCATCATCAGCGCGGGGAAGATCGTCGCCGCGGCCAGGCCGAAGGCCAGCGCCACCACCTGCGCGGCGAAGCCGGGCGGGTTGAGGCCAAGGTAGGTCGCCACCACGATGGCGAAGGCCATCGCGATCCGCGCCGCCAGAAGCTCGCCCTTCTCCGAGATGTTCGGATTGATCGAGCCCTTGATCAGGTCGTGGCTGATGGCCGAGGAAATGGCCAGCAGCAGCCCCGCGGCGGTGGACAGCGCGGCGGCCAGCGCCCCCGCGGCGACCAGCGCGATCACCCAGCCGGGCAGCGCCGCGATTTCCGGGTTGGCCAGAACCATGATGTCGTTGTCGACCTTGGTCAGCTCGTTGCCCGTCCAGCCCTTCTCGGTCGCGATCGCCTGCAGCGCCGGCGACTTGTCGTTGTAGTACTGGATCTTGCCGTCGCCGTTCTTGTCTTCCATCACCAGCAGGCCGGTCTTCTGCCAGGTGGCGATCCAGCCCAGCGCCGGGTCGGAATTGATCTGCTCAAGGCTCAGCGCCTCGCCGTCCAGCGCATTCCCGGTCGCGGCGGCGGGCCACATCGTCGTCGTCAGGTTCAGCCGCGCCATCGAGCCGACGGCCGGGGCGATCGTGTAGAGCAGCGCGATGAACACCAGCGCCCAGCCGGCCGACGAGCGCGCATCGGCGACCTTCGGAACGGTGAAGAAGCGGATGATGACATGGGGCAGACCCGCGGTGCCGATCATCAGCGACATGGTGAACAGGAAGGTGTTCAGCATGCTCGGCGTCTCGGCGGTATAGGCCGCGAACCCAAGCTCGGTCACCACCTCGTCCAGCTTCTGCAGGAACTCCACGCCGGAAGCCTCATGCGTGCCGATGAAGCCGAGCTGCGGCAGGAAGCTGCCGGTCAGCTGCAGCGAGATGAAGATCGCCGGGATCGTGTAGGCGACGATCAGCACGCAGTACTGGGCGACCTGGGTGTAGGTGATGCCCTTCATGCCGCCGAACACGGCATAGGCGAAGACGATCGCCGCGCCGATATAAAGGCCGGTGTCCGTCGACACTTCCAGGAAGCGCGAGAAGGTGACGCCCACGCCGCGCATCTGCCCGATCACGTAGGTGACCGAGATGATGATCAGGCAGACCACCGCCAGAAGCCGCGCACCGTTCGAATAGAAGCGGTCGCCGATGAACTGCGGCACGGTGAACTTGCCGAACTTGCGCAGGTAGGGCGCCAGCAGCAGCGCCAGCAGCACATAGCCGCCGGTCCAGCCCATCAGGTAGGCCGAGGTGGCGTAGCCCCCGAAGGCGATGATCCCCGCCATCGAGATGAACGAGGCCGCCGACATCCAGTCCGCGCCCGTGGCCATGCCGTTCAGCACAGGGTTCACACCCTGGCCCGCAGCATAGAACTCGGCGGTCGATCCCGCCCGGGCCCAGACCGCGATCCCGATATAGAGCGCGAAGGTCAGGCCCACGAAGATGAGGTTGAGAGTGAACTGATCCATCTGTCCCCGCCCCTCTTATTCGTCCACGCCGTGTTCACGGTCCAGTTTGTTCATTCGCCAGGCGTAGGCGAAGATCAGGACCAGGAACACGTAGATCGACCCGTTCTGGGCCATCCAGAAGCCAAGGTCGGCACCGCCGACATGAATGCCTTCCAGCATCGGGCGCAGCAGGATGCCCATTCCGAACGAACACACGAACCAGATCACCAGCGACCACAGGATGATCCGGATGTTCGCCGACCAGTAGGCATTCGCTCCGTCGTGTCGTGCCAGATAGGCATCCGACGAGGTCTTGTCCGCCATGTCGTCTCTCCCCGTGACATGAGTTACCCTTCCACCGCCCCGCACGGGGCGGCGGCCTCCCTTTCTCGCGGTGCCCCCTCCTTAGGGCCCCGGTCTCGGTCGTCAGGCCGATCGGGCCGCCACGATCTGGCCCAGCGCGCCGGCGATCTCGTCGATGGCACCCATCGCGTCGATCCGTTCCAGCACGCCAAGCCCGTCGTAATGGGCGATCAGCGGGGCCGTCTGCGCGTGATAGGCGGAAAGCCTCGCGCGCGCGGTCTCGGCCGTGTCGTCGGCGCGGCGCTTGAACGCCGTGCCGTCGCATTTGTCGCAGACCCCGTCCCGGCGGGGCTGCTTCAGGGTGTCGTGATAGCCCTCGCCGCAATGGGCGCAGGTGTAGCGGCCCGCGACGCGGTCAATCATCGCCGCGTCATCGACCTCGAGACTGACCGCCGCCGTCACCTTCTGCCCGGCCCCGGCCAGCAGCCCGTCCAGCGCCGCCGCCTGCCCGGCGGTGCGCGGGAAGCCGTCAAGGATCACGCCCTTGGCCACGTCGGGCTCGGCCATGCGGTCCTTCAGGATCGCCAGCACGATCTCGTCGCTGACCAGCCCGCCCGCCTCCATCACCGCCTTCGCGGCCAGGCCCGCCGGCGTGCCCGCGGCGACCGCGGCGCGCAACAGGTCGCCCGTCGACAGCTGCACCAGCCCGAAGCGTTCCTCCAGCATCCGCGCCTGCGTGCCCTTGCCGGCCCCCGGGGGGCCCAGCAGGATCAGCACCGCCGGCGCGGTCTCGGTCACGCAGTCGTTCGCGGCCTCACGCATCCTGCTTCCCCCGGTTCATGCGGTTCGCGATCAGGTCGTCGACCACCGACGGGTCGGCCAGCGTCGAGGTATCGCCCAGCGCGCCGAAGTCGTTCTCGGCGATCTTGCGCAGGATCCGGCGCATGATCTTGCCCGAACGGGTCTTCGGCAGGCCGGGCGCCCACTGGATCAGGTCGGGGCTGGCGATCGGGCCGATCTCGGTGCGGACCCATTTCACCAGCTCCTTGCGCAGGTCCTCGCTCGGCGTCTGATCGTTCATCAGGGTGACATAGGCATAGATGCCCTGCCCCTTGATCTCGTGCGGATAGCCCACCACCGCGGCCTCGGCGACCGCGACATGGGCGACCAGCGCGCTTTCGACCTCGGCCGTGCCCATCCGGTGGCCCGAGACGTTGATGACGTCATCGACCCGGCCGGTGATCCAGTAATAGCCGTCGGCATCGCGCCGGCAGCCGTCGCCGGTGAAGTAATAGCCCTTGTACTGGCTGAAATACGCCTCCTGGAAGCGCTCGTGATCGCCCCAGAGCGTGCGCATCTGCCCCGGCCAGCTGTCGGCGATGCACAGCACCCCCTCGGCCTCGACCTCAGAGATCTTCTTGGCGCTCGTGGGGTCCAGCACCACCGGCTTCACCCCGAAGAACGGATGCGTGGCCGAACCGGGCTTGGTCGGCGTGGCGCCCGGCAGCGGCGTGATCATGTGCCCGCCGGTTTCGGTCTGCCAGAAGGTGTCGACGATCGGGCAGCGGCCCTTGCCGACATGCTCGTCATACCAGGTCCAGGCCTCGGGGTTGATCGGCTCGCCGACCGAGCCCAGCAGCTTCAGGCTGGACAGGTCGTATTTCTCGACCCACTCGGTCCCCTGCCCCATCAGCGCGCGGATCGCGGTCGGCGCGGTGTAGAACTGGTTCACCTTGTGCTTCTCGCACACCGCCCAGAACCGCCCGGCATCAGGGTAGGTCGGCACGCCCTCGAACATCAGCGTCGTCGCGCCATTCGCGAGCGGGCCATAGATGATGTAGCTGTGCCCGGTGACCCAGCCCACGTCCGCGGTGCACCAGAAGATGTCCCCGTCGTGATAGTCGAAGGTGTACTGGTGGGTCATAGCCGCATAGGCCAGATACCCGCCAGAGGTATGGACCACGCCCTTCGGTTTCCCGGTCGAGCCCGAGGTATAAAGGATGAACAGCGGATCCTCGGCGCCCATCGGCCGCGGCGGGCAGTCGGGGGCGACCACCTCCATCAGCGCCTTCACGTCGATGTCGCGCCCGTCGATCCAAGTGGTCTGGTCGCCGGTGTGCTTGACCACAAGGCAGCGCACCTTGTCCGAGCAATGCAGCAGCGCCGCGTCGGCATTCGATTTCAGCGGCGTCTTGCGACCGCCGCGCGGGGCGGTGTCGGCGGTGATCACCAGCTTCGCGCCGCAGTCGTTGATGCGGTTGGCCAGCGCATCGGGCGAGAAGCCCGCGAAGACCACGGAATGAATCGCGCCGATCCGCGCGCAGGCCAGCATCGCATAGGCCGCCTCGGGGATCATCGGCAGGTAGATCACCACCCGGTCGCCGCGCATCACGCCCTGGCTCAGCAGGACGTTGGCCATGCGGCACACCTTTTCGTGCAGCTGCCGATAGGTGATGTGCTGCGCCTCGGCATTCGGATCGTCGGGCTCGAAGATGATCGCCGTCTGGTCGCCCCGCGTCGCCAGATGGCGGTCGATGCAGTTCGCCGCGACGTTCAGCACGCCGTCCTCGAACCATTTGATCGAGACCTGACCGTATTCGAACGTGGAATTCTTCACGACCGAGTAGGGCTTGATCCAGTCAAGCCGCTTGCCCTCGCGTCCCCAGAACGCCTCGGGATCCTCGATCGAGTCCGCATACATCGCGCGATAGGTCGCGGTATCGGCATGGGAAGGGCCAAAGCCCTCCGGCACGGCGCGCACGATTTCGCCCTCGAGCTGGTGGTGTTGCTGCGGCTTCATCCGGGTCGCTCCTCCTTTAGGTCCGCCACGCGCGAAAACCCTCCGGCTCCGCACGCGGCACGCTCCTCCCTCAAGCGCACTGTAAACCCAAACGGCGAAACTTCGTAAGCCTTTTCGAAAGATGGATTTTTGTGTAAATTCATTCACAGCCCGGTGCTGTGTTTTGTAAATGTCTGGGATTTTGCCAAGATTTTGACACGCCATTACAGCGCGTTGACTCGGCACCCGGAATCGGCGGCGCGAAGTTTGCAAAGCCGCCCGGCATCGCCCTGCAAAACCGGGGCGGACGCGCTGCATTGCGGCATCGCGCGCCGCGCCGCCGCAACCGCAGCGGGTGATTCGCGCCGCGCCGCTGGACCCGCCGCACCGCGAGCGCTACCACCAGCCAGCACCAACGACGCCGGAGCCGCCATGCCAGAGCCCGTCTCGCCACAGCCCGCCTCGCCCTTCCGCACGCCCGACGACGCGGCGCGCGCCCTGGCGCGCGGGCTGCTCGCCCGGCCCCATGCGGCGCTCGCCACGCTCGACGCGACCGGCGCGCCGGCGATCAGCCGCATCGCGCTGGGCCGCGCCCCCGGCGGACGGCTGCTGACGCTGATCTCGGACCTTGCCGCCCATGCGCAGGCGTTGGAACGCGACCCGCGCTGCGCGCTGCTGCTGGGCGAGCCGGGCGAGCGCGGCGATCCGCTGACCCACCCGCGGCTCTCGCTGTCCTGCACCGCGGAACCGCTCGAACGCGAAGAAGGCCTTCGCGCGGCCTGGCTCGCAGACCACCCGAAGGCCAAGCTCTACGTCGATTTCGCCGACTTCCGTTTCACGGCCTTCCGCGTCACCGCGGCCAGCCTGAACGGCGGCTTCGGCAAGGCCTATCACCTGACCGCGGAAGACCTCGGGCTGCCGGCCTAGCCTTTCGGTTCGGGCCCCCAGTTCGGGCCCCCAGTTCGGGCCCTCAGTTCGGGTTGTCGCAGCGCAGCCGCATCTGCACCCGCCCCTTGCAGGCCTGCGACCAGTTCACCCGGGCCTCCTGCTTCGACACGCCCTGCTCGACCGTCACATAGGGCATCTCGGTCACCCGCACGCCCCCGGCAGTGGTGATCATCCCCTCGGCCACCAGGCTCTCGACAGTGCGCATCCAGCCGCCGAAGGGCATGTAGCCGCCCGCGTTCACCACCCAGGTCGCGGCCGCCGTCGCCTGGTCGAACTGCAGGTACAGCGGCGAGGCCGTCACCTGATCGATCGCGGTGAAGGTGTTGTTGTCGAAGACCACGTTGCGCATCCGCCCCATGTCGAGCCCGGCAAAGGTGGTGTCCACGCTCTCGACCCGCCCGATCGAGCCGTTCAGCACCTTGAACACATTGCCGGTGACGGTCAGGCCCTGGACGAAATGCCCCGCCCCGTAGGGCTTCACCACCAGCCAGTTGAACCACGGGGCCACGTCGTTGGCGGTGAAGATGTTGCCGGTGATCGTCAGCCCGCCGAAGGAATACTGGTCGTCGAAGTCCGGCGTCGGTTCGTATTCGTTGGTCCATTCGACGAAGTTGTTGTCGATGTAATTGCCGACGATCAGCGCCTTCAGGTTGGTGTTGGCGAAGACCAGCCCCGCGACCCGCGGCCCGTCCGTCACCTCGTCGCCCTGGAACCAGTGGTTGCCCTCGATCATGTGGCCGTTGCCGGTCAGCACGCCGAAGTGGCGGAACCGCATCGCGCGGTTGTGGCGGATCTTGCTGTCATTGGCGTTCACGTTGAACACGATGCTCTGCCGCTCAGTCGCGGCCAAGGTCAGCTCGTTCGAATGGAACAGGTTGCGGTCCAGCACCAGATCCTGACAGCCGGTCCCGATCGAGGTCACCACCCGGTCCTTCGGCCGCGCGACCGAGCAATCCAGCAGCTGGAACATGTCGCCGTCGCGCGCCAGCATCACCGCGCTCGCCACGCCGTTGCACAGGAATTCGATCCCCGCGACCACGAAGCGGCTGAGCGCGTCGAAGCCAGAGAAATCCAGCATGTAGCGATAGCGGGTGAAGGTGTAGCTCTGCGTGCCCCCGGCCCCGTAGAGCGGCTGGCTCAAGGTCAGCGAGGCGCTGCCCACGTTCTTCGCCGTCACATAGACCTCGCGCCCGACGCCCACACCCGACACCCGCGCGCCCACCGGGATCGTGCCGATGTTCTGCACCCCGCTCAACTGGCGCGGGTTGCCCGGCGCATAGCTCGCCTGCGCCGTCACCACGGCCGAGGTCCAGGCCGCCCCGTCGATGGCGTTGATCTGCCCGTTGCGGATCACCCGCGTGGACGCGAAGCTGGTCTGGTTGCCCACCGCCGCCTGCACGTCCAGCGGCTCGGTCAGCTCGACCCGGCGGCCCATGAAGTCCAGCGTGTCATGGTCCGAGTAATTGAACAGCGCCTGCAGCGCCTTCTTCAGCGCCAGCGTCTCGTCGCCGAAGGCGTCGATATAGCTCGGCAGGTCGAAGTTGCGGCTCAGTTGCAGCCGGGCGTCCGCCGGCATCGTGACCTTGCCCACGAAGCGCACCGGGTTGGAAATCGTCACCGTCGAGCCCAGCGCATAGGTGCCCTCGGGCACGAAGACCGTGCGCCCGTTCGCCGCGGCATTGGCCGCGACGAAGGCCGCCGCGTCATCGGTGACCCCGTCGCCCTTCGCGCCGTAATCCACCACATCCACCGCATCGACGAGGTCGCGCAGGAAATCGCCCGTTACCTCGGTGACGCTGATGTCGTCGATCCGCACCACCCCGCCGTTCGCCCCGGTCAGGTCGATGCCGACATGGCCGTGATCCACGCCCGTGCCCCAGGCCATGGTCACGCCGGACCGCGCCCCGGTGCCGATCACCGCGCTGACCGTGACCACCTGCCCGTAGGAGGTCAGCGGCACGGTGGTGCCGACCTCGACCAGCCCGGCCACATGCGCCTCGGCCCCGTTGACCGCATAGGCCGCGATCCGCACCCCCGGCAGCGCGCCGCTGATCGCCTTCACCCGTGCCGTCACCCGCAGGTACAGCCCCGGCAGCATCGGCGTCTCGCCCATCCAGCGCAGCTTCTGCGTGCTCGAGGTCTTCTGCAGCTCAAGGCAGCCGCCGAAATCCGGGTCCGAGGCGACCAGCGCCGCATTCGCCGCCCCGTCATAGCTGGCCGATCCCGGAATGCCGGTGTCGCTCGACCACTGGTTCAGCCCGGCCTCGAAGGGCGCGGGCATCAGCGTCAGACCCTCGGTCAGTGAACTCATCGCGGATCCCCCGGCGGCTTTGGCGCAAACAGGGGCAGAGTGTTAGCCGCTGGATGGTTAACACGCGTTAATCCGACCGCGCGCTGCCCGGCGCCGGCGGCGACCAACCGCCGCAAGGGTCACGCCGCCCCTTGCCGCGGGCCAGTATCGTGCCAGACTCCGGGGCGAAAACCGAAGGACCGGCCCGATGACCTACGCGCTGCTGCCCACCGACCGCTCCCTGCCCGAAGGCCTGCGCCGCATCGCCGCCGAAGAACTGGCCGAGGCGCGCGCCCTGCTGCAGGCTCCCGACGTGTCCGAGGCAGAGCGGGTCCACCGGCTGCGCAAGCATGTCAAACGCTTGCGGGCGCTGGTGCGGTTGGTCGCGGACCGGTTCCAGGGGGCGAAGCGGGAAAACGCCGCGCTGCGCGACGCCGCGCGCGGCATCTCGGGCCTGCGCGATGCCGAGGTGCTGCGCCACACGCTGGCCGGCATCGTCGCCAAGGCCCCTCCCGAGGCGGCGGCGGCCGCCGCCCATCTCGGCGCCGTTCTCGCCGAGCGGCACCGCGCAGAAAGCGAAATCACCGGCCCCGCGGCGCTCGATCGCTTCGCTGCGACGCTGGCCGCGGTGGCGGATCGCGTGCCCGACTGGGACTTGCGCGGCAAGGCTTTCACGCTGGTTGAAGAAGGTCTCGCAACCACGTGGAAAGCCGCGCAGAAGCACCACCGCCGCTGCGAGGATGCCGACAGCCTCGACGAGGCCTTCCACGACTGGCGCAAGGCCGCGAAGGACCATTGGTATCAGGCGACGCTCTTCGCCCCGATCTGGCCCGCCCTGATGGAGGCGCGGGTGGCCGAGGCCTCGGACCTCGGCGACCAACTCGGGCTGCATCACGACCTCTCGGTCTTCCGCCTCGCGCTCGAAGGGCTCCTGCCCGCGGACGAGGCGGAGCCGCTCGACCGCCTCGCGGCCAGACGCCAGAAAAGGCTCGAGAAAAAGGCGCACCTCGCCTCGGCGCGCCTCTTTGCCGGCTCAGCCCGGTCAGAGGTCGAGCGCTGGCAGGACTGGTGGCGTCTCTGGGCGCATTAGCGCGCCAGAGCCGCCTCGATCAGCGCGACCGTCTCCTCGACGCCGTAAAGCGCGATGAAGCCGCCGAAGCGCGGGCCCTGGCTCTGGCCCAGCAGCACCTCGTAAAGCGCCGTGAACCAGGCGCGCAGCGGCTCGAACCCGTGTTCGGTGCCGACCGCGAAGACAAGCGACTGCAGCGCCTCGTCGTCGAGCCCGCCCTCCCAGGTCTTCAGCCGCGCCGCCAGATCCGCCAGCGCCGCCCGCTCCTTGTCGTCGGGATCGCGGAAGACCAGCGTCGGCTTCACGAAATCCTCGAAGTATTTCAACGCATAGCCCGCCGCCGCATCCAGATCCGGATGGCTTTCCGGCGTCGCCCCCGGCGCATAGCGGCGGATGAAGCCCCAGAGCCCGGCCTTGTCCTGCGTCCCCGCCACGCTCGCGAGATTCAAGAGCATCCCGAACGGCACCGCCAGCGTCGAGGCCGGCACCTGGCCGCGGTGGATGTGCCAGACCGGGTTCGCCAGCTGCTGCTCTGCCGCCTGTTCGGGATAAGCGCGGAGCTGCTGGTGATACTCGTCCACCGCCTTCGGGATCACGTCCCACCACAGCCGCTTCGCGGTCTTCGGCTTCTGGTACATGAAATAGCTCAGCGATTCCGAGGCGGCATAGCTCAGCCACTCGTCGATCGACAGCCCGTTGCCCTTCGACTTCGAGATCTTCTGGCCCTTGTCATCCAGGAACAGCTCGTAGGTGAAATGCTCGGGCGCGCGGCCGCCCAGCACCTTGCAGATCCCGTCATAGATCGGCGTGTTGGTCGAGTGGTCCTTGCCATACATCTCGAAATCGACGTCCAGCGCTGCCCAGCGCATGCCGAAATCGGGCTTCCACTGCAGCTTCACGTTGCCGCCGGTCACCGCCATCGTGATCTCGGTGCCGTCCTCGTCGTCGAAGGTGATCGTGTGATCCTTGGCGTTCACCTCCTTCATCGGCACGTAGAGCACGCGGCCGGTCGAGGGCGAGATCGGCAGGAAGCAGGAATAGGTCTGCTGGCGTTCTTCGCGCAGCGAGGCCAGCATGATCTTCATGATCGCGTCGTAACGCTCGCAGGCCAGCGCCAGCATCGCGTCGAACCGGCCCGACCGGTAGTAGTCGGTCGCGCTTGCGAATTCGTATTCGAACCCGAAGGTGTCGAGGAAGCGGCGCAGCATCGCGTTGTTGTGGTTGCCGAAGCTGTCGAACTGCTCGAACGGGTCCGGCACCGCGGTCAGCGGCTTCTGGATGTTGGCGTGCAACAGCTCTTGGTTCGGAACGTTCTCGGGCACCTTGCGCATGCCGTCCATGTCGTCCGAGAAGCACAGAAGCCGCGTCGGGATGTCCGAGATCAGCTCGAACGCGCGGCGGATCATCGTCGTGCGCGCGACCTCGCCGAAGGTGCCGATATGGGGCAGACCGCTCGGCCCGTAGCCGGTCTCGAAGAGGACATAGCCCTTTTCGGGGTCCTTCTTCTCGTAGCGTTTGAGCACGCGGCGCGCTTCCTCGAAAGGCCAGGCTTTGGAGTTCATCGCAGCGTCGCGGAGCGTGGTCATGGGCTCGTCCTCGGGTCCGCCGCACCCCATGCGCGGCGTCAGTGGAAGCCCCTATTGAACGGACCCCGGATCGTCAATAATTTGCCCGGGAATTCGTCACAGAGGGCACAGCCGTGCAGGATCAGGTCGCAGAAAAGCAAAAACCGCTCGCCTCGCTGTCGGCGCAGGATGCGCTGGTGGCGCTGATGGTCGCGGTCTCGGTCTCGGACGAGCACATGCGCACGGTCGAGCTGCTGGCGATCAGCCGCATGGTCGATTCGATGCCGGTCTTCGGCGATTACGACGTCGACCGCATCGGGCGCGTGGCGCAGACCGTCTACGCGCTGTTCCTCGAGGAAGAGGGGCTCGACGCGCTCTTCGGCCTCGTGCGCGCCGCCCTGCCCGAGCGGCTGTTCGAAACCGCCTATGCGCTGGCCTGCGATGTCGCGGCCTCGGACGGCAAGCTGGGCCAGCAGGAACTCAGGATGCTGGAAGAGATCCGCGACGAGCTGACCATCGACCGCCTTCACGCCGCCGCGATCGAGCGCGGGGCACGCGCGCGTCACCTGACGCTCTGACCTTTTCTTCACCTCTCGGCCGCAGGCTTCCCCCGGGATACCGGAATCGGGGGGCTACATGGCTTCGGTCTTCAGACTTCTGCCGGGCGTCGTGGTGGCGCTCGGCCTTGCGGGGCCGTCGGACGCGGCGGGCGCGCTGACGCAGGAAGAGATCACCGCGCATCAGGTGAACATCGCCGGGCGCCAGCGGATGCTGTCGCAGCGCATCCTTGCCGCCGCCTGCCTGACCGGCCGCGGCGCCGATGCGCAGGCGCAATCGCAGATCCTCGCCGATGCGGTGCAGGATTTCGCGACCGGGCTCGACACGCTGGAAAACGGCCGCGTCGCCGATGGCCTGCCGCCGCTGGCCGCGCCGGCGGCCCGCGCGAAGCTGGAAGACCAGCGCCGCGCCTGGACAGCCTTCGCCCAGTTCACCGGCCCCGCCGCCGCCGGCGATGCCGGGGCGCTGGCGGCACTGGCCGCCGCAGCCCCGCCGCTGCTGGCCAGCGCCGTGGCCACCGTCGGCGCGCTGGCCGGCGGCGACTCGGCGGGTGCGCAGGCCGATCTTGCGCGCTATGTCGATCTGGCCGGTCGGCAGCGCCTGCTCAGCCAGCGGCTGGTGGGCGCGGCCTGCCTCGGCGCTGCCGGGATCTCGGTGCCCGAGACGCAGGCCGCGATCGGCAAGGACCTGGCCGAGTTCGAGGCGAACCTGACCGCCTTGGCCGATGGCGACCCGTCGCGCGGCATCGCGCAGGCGCCAAGCCTCGACATGCGGATGGCCCTGGAGACGATCCCCGAATGGTGGCAGCCGGTGCGCGGCTTTGCCGTCTCGGCCCAGGCCACGCCGCTGGATGCCGCCAGCCTGTCGGCCATGGCCGAAGCCTACGAGCCGCTGCTCGAACGGCTGGAAGAGGCGGTCTGGATGGCGGGCGAGGTCTGAACGCCCCGGCCCGTGCCGCCGCAGCGGGCGGGCGCGCGTGACCCGCGGTCAGGCGTAGACCGCGGCCCAGCGCTCGATCAGCTGCTGCTGAAGCCGTTTCGAACGGCGGACCCACTCGGCCCCGCCCGGCGGGCGTTCGCGCTGCGCCTCGGGGATCGCGTCGCGGCGGGCGACGTCGCCGGTGAAGATCGCGAAGACCAGGTCCTTGCCGTTCGGCGCGGTCATCCATCCGGTCAGGGTCGAGACGAAATTCAGCGTGCCGGTCTTGGCATCGACCCGGATCGGGGCATTGCGCATCGGCTTGCCCGAAGCGTCGCGGAAGGCGAATTCCTTCAGCAGCGGCCGCAGCCCCAGCCCCGGACCCAAGGTGGCGATGGCCCGCATCATCTCGGTCGGCGCGATGCGCGAGGCGCCGCCAAGCCCCGAATGGTCCACCAGCCGCGACTGCACCCCGGCCCGCGCGCGCAGCCAGTCCGACATCTCGGGCCCCGAGTCGCCGTGCGAGGCCAGCGGCCCGCGTTGCAGCGACGCGGTCATGCCCACGACCTCGGCCGTCAGGTTGTTGGAATATTTCAGCATGTCCTGCAGAACGGTCGGCAGGGCGTCGCTGGGACGCTCGACCAGCACCGTGCCGCCGGGCAGCGTGCGGGCATCGTCCGGTGCGGGCAGGACGATGCCCTGCGCGCGGGCCAGCGTGCGGAACACGTCGCCCGCGTACTCCGCGGGCCGGCGCACCGGCAGCCAGCGGCTGCCATTGCGGCCCAGCGCCCCGGCGGCGACGGTCCAGTCCTCGCGCCCGCCACGGTCGGAATAGGTGTAGACCGGCTGTTCCCGGTTCGCGATGCTCATGCTGGCGGTGGTGACCTGCGGCGCGAAGCGTTCGCCGCGCGCGTCGAAGGACACCGCGTAGGCGCCGGCCGAGGTGCGGCTCCAGACGAAATTCACCCGGTTGAAGTTCAGCGTGATCCCCGAAACGGCGGGGTTGTAGCCCAGCCAGTCGCCCTGCCCCTGGTCGATGGCGCGCACATAGGGCAGCGCCCCGTCCCAGACCAGGAAGCGGCCCGAAACGCCGTTGACTCCGCGGGACCTCAGCGCCGCGACCATGTCGCCCAGCCCGTCGGTCGACAGCGTTGGGTCGCCGCCCCCGGCAAGGATCAGGTCGCCGCGGATCTGCCCGCCCTGCACCGGGCCGGTGGCGATCAGCCGGGTGGCAAAGCGGTAGCCCGCTCCCAGCGTTTCCAGCGCGTAAAGCGAAGTCAGGGCCTTGGCGGTGCTGGCAGGCGGCATCGGGCGGTCGGCGTTCAGCCCTTCCAGCAGCCGCCCCGTCGCCGGGTCGGCGACGATGAAGCCGACCTCGCCACCCAGTTTCGCCTGCGCCACCAGATCCGCCGCCTCGGGCGCGGCGCGCAGCACAGCCGGCGCCGCGGCGCCGCTGGAGGCCGAGACCGGCGTCACCGAAAGCCCCGCCTTCGGCTGCGGACGAAGCGAGCGCATCGGCGCCTCGGCCCGGGCGGCGAATCCGCTGCCTGCCGCCAGAATTCCGCCAAGTACCAGTCGCCGCGAAATGCCCATGCTCGTCCCCAGAGTCCGTCCGCAGACCTTACAGGCGCCCGCCCCGCACCGGCAAGCCGGCGCCGGCAAACACCCATCACCGCCGCCAGTCACCGCCGCCAGTCACCGCGGGCGCGGATCGCGCTCGAACTGTCCGATACCATCGGGACATTGACGAAACACCATGCCGGCGGCGCCCTCCAGGGCAGCGCGGGGGCATCGGTGGCGGGCAGGCGATAGCGCTCGAACCGGATCGCGGCCTTCGACATCCGCGCGGTCAGCCGGCTGCCCGGCCGCGCGATCACCCCGATCGGGACCGAGCGGATGATCTGGTCCCAGCGCTGCCAGCGCCCGAATTGCGCGAGGTTGTCCGCCCCCATCAGCCAGACGAACCGCACCCCGGGATAAAGCGCGACCAGCCGCTCCAGCGTTTCCGCGGTGAACCGGGTGCCAAGCCGCGCCTCGATGTCGGTGATCTCGACCCGCGGGTGGCGCATCACCGCCCGGGCCTGCGCGATCCGCCGCTCCATCGAGGCGGGGCCTTCGGATTTCAGCGGGTTGCCCGGCGAGACCAGCCACCAGACCCGGTCGAGCCCGAAGCGCTTCATCGCCTCGCGGGTGATATGGGCATGTCCGGGATGGGCAGGGTCGAAGGACCCGCCCAGCAATCCGATCGCCATGCCGGGCGCGGCCCGGGGCAGTCCCGCGCGCATTCCGCCCTCCGCATCCGGCCCGTCCGCACACATAAGTGTGACACCGGCGCGACGCAATCAATCGCTGCACAACCGCCCGCCGCTGCGGCAGCCGGGTCACTCTCGGGTCACTGCCGCGGTCTGCACCGGGCGGATCAGGGACGCGCTTCCGCCCTCGGGCACCGGGTCGGGCCCGGGCCGCACGCCCGACATCGCCGCCCCGGACGCAGGCCCCGCGCCTGCGGGCGGCACCGAAAGCGCGGCGGCGGGGGGCGGCGTCTCGATCTCGTCCTGCACCTCGTCGGGCGGCACGCGGTCCACCACCGCATCGACCCGCGCCGGCCGGTCGTCGGGGTGGCGCGCATAGACCACGCAGCCATCCACCACCGGCACGCAGAGCGCGTTGATCCGGGTGGTGGAATTGTTGTCCCCGGCGAATTCGAGATCGATCAGCCTGTCGCCCCGGAACCGCATCTGCGTGTTGCAGTATCCGCCCGAACTCATTCCGACCGAACCGTTCAGCCCCGGCAGCGTGCCCCCCATCTGTACGGTGGGAATCGACATGCTGACGCTGCCGCGCGGGCGCGAGCGTTCGTAGGTCCAGATCTCGTCGCCGTTCTCGAGCGTCAGCGAGCGCGAGGGGAAGCCCGCGCACATCCGCACATCGGCCGTCTCGAGCCCCGGCATCAGCTTGCGCGCGGCCGCGATGGTCGGCGCCTCGTAGGCGCGGCGCGAGGTGTCGGCGGGAATCGCGCAGCCCGCCAGTAGGACGAGCCCGCAGAGTGCGGACAGCACGCCCAGCCCCCCGTTGCAGGGGGGCAGGCACGCCGGCAGCGGCAGGGAAAAACCTTTGTTCGGTCGGGACATGGCGTCTCCCTCGCGGGTCGCGTTCCATGGATCGGCACCTGCCGGGCGGGGAGGCCGCAGGCGCGGGCGCCGGGCGATCGCCCCCTTGCTGGCCCGGGAGGCCGCCGGGCGCAACCCGGCAGAGGCAGATAGCGGTGCCGCTGACCGGAAGGTGATCCCCGGCGGCGCGCATTTCCGCGCAATAAATCCCCGCTGCCGCAGGATGGGGCAGCGCGGCACGGAATTGTGCTTTGCGCGCCCCTTCGTTAGGAGAGGGCGATCCACCCGCAAGAGCGAGGAAGAGGCCCATGGCGTCCTATCAATATGTCTATCACATGGATGGCGTGTCCAAGACCTATCCCGGCGGGAAGAAGGTCTTCGAGAACATCCGTCTGAACTTCCTTCCCGGCGTCAAGATCGGCGTCGTCGGCGTCAACGGCGCCGGTAAGTCCACGCTGCTGAAGGTCATGGCCGGCTGGGACAAGGACTTCCAGGGCGAGGCCTGGGCCGCCAAGGGCGCCAAGGTCGGCTACCTGCCGCAGGAACCGAAGCTCGAAGAGGGCCTGAGCGTGCGCGACAACGTGCGCCTCGGCGTCGCCGACAAGCAGGCCAAGCTCGACCGCTACAACGAGCTCGCCATGAACTACTCGGACGAGACCGCGGACGAGATGGCGCAACTGCAGGACGAGATCGACGCGCAGGACCTGTGGAACCTCGACCAGCAGATCGACATCGCGATGGACGCGCTGCGCTGCCCGCCGGACGATGCCGACGTCACGAACCTCTCGGGCGGGGAACGCCGCCGGGTCGCGCTGTGCAAGCTCTTGCTCGAAGCGCCCGACATGCTGCTTCTGGACGAACCGACCAACCACCTGGACGCCGAGACGATCGCCTGGCTGCAGCAGCACCTGATCGACTACAAGGGCACCATCCTCTGCGTCACCCACGACCGCTACTTCCTGGACGACATCACGTCCTGGATCCTCGAGCTCGAGCGCGGCAAGGGCATTCCGTGGGAAGGCAACTACTCGAGCTGGCTCGAGCAGAAGGCCAAGCGGATGGAGCAGGACGCCCGCGAGGACAAGGCCAAGCAGAAGGTGCTGGAAAAGGAACTCGAGTGGATCCGCTCGGGCGCCAAGGCGCGGCAGACCAAGTCCAAGGCCCGGATCGCGGCCTACAACAAGCTTGCCGATGAATCGATCAAGGAACGCGTGGGCGAGGCCAAGATCGTCATCCCGAATGGCCCGCGCCTTGGCAACAAGGTGATCGAGGTCGAGGGCCTGAAGAAGGCGATGGGCGACAAGCTCCTGATCGAGAACCTCTCGTTCAGCCTGCCTCCGGGCGGGATCATCGGCGTGATCGGCCCGAACGGCGCCGGCAAGTCGACGCTGTTCAAGATGCTGATCGGCGACGAAAAGCCCGACGAGGGCACGGTCGAGATCGGCGAGACGGTGAAGATGTCCTTCGTCGACCAGTCGCGCGACGCGCTGGATCCGGAAAAGACCGTCTGGGAAGAGATCTCGGGCGGGGCGGAGCTGATCCAGCTGGGCGATGCGACCATCGCCTCGCGCAGCTACACCGGCGCCTTCAACTTCAAGGGCTCGGACCAGCAGAAAAAGGTGGGGCTCCTGTCGGGCGGTGAACGCAACCGCGTGCACATGGCGAAGCTTCTGAAAGAGGGCGGGAACCTCCTGCTCCTCGACGAACCGACCAACGACCTCGACGTGGAAACGCTGCAGGCGCTGGAAGCGGCCATCGAGGATTTCGCGGGCTGCGCCGTCATCATCTCGCACGACCGCTTCTTCCTCGACCGTCTCTGCACGCACATCCTCGCCTTCGAGGGCGATGCGCATGTCGAGTTCTTCGAAGGCAACTTCGACGATTACGAGAAGGACAAGATCCGCCGCCTCGGCGCCGAGGCCGCGCGCCCGACCCGGATGAAGCACAAGCGCTTCACGCGCTGAAGACGAAGGCCGGGGGGGCCCGCCCCCCCCGGACCCCCGGGGAGTATTTTGGCCAAGCCGAACGAGGCTTTCGCATTGGCCCAAATATCCCGGGGGAGTCGCGTCCCGCCGGGACGCGGCGGGGGCAGAGCCCCCCTGCCAAAGCACCCGCCGGAACACCCGGCCACGGCCAGGCGTTGGCCGGCAGGAGGTGCAGGATGGCAAAGTTTTCCAAGGGCGAGACCGTCGCGTGGCGCTGGGGCGCCGGCAAGGGCACGGGCCGCATCGCAAAGACCTTCGCGCGCCGTGTCACCCGCCGCATCAAGGGCCGCGACATCACCCGCAACGGCAGCCGGAGCCGGCCGGCCTACCTGATCGAACAGACGGACGGCGGGCGGGTGCTGAAGCTCGAGACAGAGCTCGAGCGCGGCTGATCAGCAGCCGAAATCGAAGTTGTCGATGATCCGCATCGCCTCGTCGGCCGTCTCTGCATAACTCACCAGCTCCAGATCGGCGGCAGAGACGGTGCCCACCTCGACAAGGGCCTGCCAGTTCACCAGCCCGTCCCAGAAGGCGCGGCCGAACAGGATCACCGGCACCGGGCGCATCCGGCCGGTCTGGATCAGCGTCAGGCATTCGAACATCTCGTCCAGCGTGCCGAAACCGCCGGGGAAGACGCAGATCGCCCGGGCGCGCATGAGGAAATGCATCTTCCTGATCGCGAAGTAGTGGAAGTTGAAGCACAGATCCGGCGTCACCCAGGGGTTTGGCGCCTGTTCGTGCGGCAGCACGATGTTCAGCCCGATCGACTGCCCGCCGGCATCGTCGGCGCCGCGGTTGCCCGCCTCCATGATCCCCGGACCGCCCCCGGTGCAGACCACCCAGTCGCGGCCATAGCTGGCCAGGCTGCGCTCGGTCGCGCGTTGCGCGAGATCGCGCGCGACCTCGTACCACGGGGCAAGACCGGCGGCCGTGCCGCGGTGCGGGGCGCCCTCGCCCTCGGGGCCCGGCACCCGGGCCGAGCCCATGATCACGAAGGTCGACTGCACGCCGCGCTCGTCCATCACCATCTGCGGCTTCAGCAGTTCGAGCTGCAGCCGCACCGGGCGCAGCTCTTCGCGCAGCAGGAAATCGGTGTCGGTGAAGGCCAGCCGATAGGCCGGGGCGCGGGTCTGGGCGGTGTCGGGGCCCTGCCCCGCCGCGCGGCTGTCCTCGCGGCTGTCGCGCAGCGGCGGGCTGCGGGGCGTATCGTCCATCGTCGTTCTCCTCGCGTCCACCGCCCGCGTTGCAACGGCCGGCTGCCCCGGTCTATAGGGCTGTAACGCCTGACGCCAAGGTTATTCCCGGAGAGATCCCATGTCGAACGCCCAGCTCGAAACCGCCATCGAAGCCGCTTGGGAGGCCCGCGACGGCATCACCCCCGCAACCACCGGCGAGACCCGCGAGGCGATCGAGGCGACGCTGTCCGCGCTGGACGCCGGCACCCTGCGCGTGGCCGAGCGTCAGGCCGACGGCCAGTGGCACGTGAACCAATGGGCGAAGAAGGCGGTGCTGCTGGGCTTCCGTCTGAAGGACATGGAGCTGCAGTCGGGCGGGCCGCAGGGCGGCGGCTGGTGGGACAAGGTCGATTCGAAATTCGCCGGCTGGGGCGAGAACCAGTGGCGGGCCGCCGGCTTCCGCGCGGTGCCGAACTGCATTGTCCGCCGCTCGGCCTTCATCGCCAAGGGCGTGGTGCTGATGCCCTCCTTCGTGAACCTCGGCGCCTATGTCGATGAAGGCACCATGGTCGACACCTGGGCCACCGTCGGCAGCTGCGCGCAGATCGGCAAGAACGTGCATCTCTCGGGCGGCGTCGGCATCGGCGGCGTGCTGGAGCCGATGCAGGCCGGCCCGACGATCATCGAGGACAACTGCTTCATCGGCGCGCGTTCGGAAGTGGTCGAGGGCGTGATCGTCCGCGAGGGCTCGGTGCTGGGCATGGGCGTCTACCTTGGCCAGTCGACCAAGATCTATGACCGCGAGACCGGCGAGACCTTCTATGGCGAAGTGCCGGCGGGGTCGGTCGTCGTGTCGGGCTCGCTGCCCTCGAAGAACGGCGTCAATCTCTATTGCGCCGTGATCGTGAAACGGGTCGACGCAAAAACGCGCTCGAAAACCTCGATCAACGAACTTCTGCGCGACTGAGCAGGGCTAATTGCCCGACCCGGGGCGGGAACCCGCTCGCCCCCTTCGCGTTCGCCCTCCAGAATGACGGCAGCGACCCGCATCCCGCAGGGTCGCGCCTTTGGACACTGGAGGACGATATGACCGGAGTTGGCTGGATCATGACGATCATCGTCGGCGCGCTCGCCGGCTGGATCGCCGAAAAGATCATGAAGGCGGATCACGGGATCTTCATGAACATCATCCTGGGGATCCTTGGCGCCGTGGTGCTGAACTGGATCCTGGCACTGATCCTCGGCGCGAGCGCCGTGGGCCTGCTGGGCAACCTGATCGTCGCGATCGTGGGCGCCTGCCTGCTGATCGCGCTGGGCCGGATGCTGCGCGGCCGCCACGCCTGACGCCTGACGATGCGGATGCAAGGCCCGCCCTTCACCGGGGCGGGCCTTTTCGCATGTGTCTGTCACCGCCGCCTGTCACCCGGGCGTCAGACCGGGACATTAGGCCAACGGCCATGCCCCCCGATCACTTCGAGGCCGCACTCGACCGCTGGCTTGCGCTGGCGCAGGCGCGGGCCGATTACGCCGCCGCGATCTCTGGCCCCGGCTGGGGCGGCGACAGGGCGGTTAAGATTAAGCCCGACGGCTCGCCGGTGACGCCGGCCAATCTCGCGATCGCGACACTCTCGCGCGCTTATCCGCGCGTGTTTCCCAGATTGCGGCCTTCTGAGCGAAGAACACGGGACCGAGGACGCGGGCCGCAGCCACATCTGGGTGCTCGCCCCCATCGACGGCACGCAGCAACTCGCGGCGGGCTGCCGAACTGGCCCTCGCTGATCGCGCTCTGCCGCGACGGGGAACTGGTGTTGCGGAGCATCGACCTGCCCTTGCCCGGCGCGCGCGCCATCGGCCTTCTTCGCCGGTCCACAATCTTCGCCGGCCGCCCAATGCGGGTCACATGCGGGTCAGCGGCCAGACCGGGCTTGCCGCCGCGCGGCTCGCGCTGGCCAATCCTGACAGCTTCACCGGCGCCAGCGCCGCCGGCCATGCCCGCCTGCGTGGCACGGGCGGGCTGCGCCGCCATGAGGGCGGCTCGACCGCGCATGTCGCGCTGGCCCGCGGCCGCGTCGGATTCTGTCCTGAACGGATCGGACCTCGATCCCTTCGACATCTGCGCGGTCGGCCCGGTGGTCGAGGGCGCCGGCGGGCGGATCACCGGCTGGCAGGACGAGCGGCTGGGCCTTGCCTCGCGCGGGCCGATCCCCGCCAGCGCCTCGGCGCCGCTGCACGCCCGGGAACCGCGCGCCACTGGCCGGGTTGGCGCAGGCGGCAAGCACGCCGCGCGGCCCGCGCGGAGCCCCGGCATGGACCAGACCATCGTCCCCTTCGACCTGCACCGGATGTTCCTGGGCGACACCACGCCGCTCTTCGCGCTCGAGATCCTGTTCCGCGTCGTCGTGATCTACGGCTACACGCTTCTGCTGGTGCGCTGGGTCGGCGGGCGCGGCGTGGTGCAGCTGTCACTGGTCGAGTTCCTGCTGGTGATCGCCATCGGCTCGGCGGTCGGCGACGCGGTGCTGTATCCCGACACGCCGCTGCTGAACGCGCTGGTGGTCATCACCGTCGTCGTCGCGATCAACAAGGCGCTCGACCTGATGATCCTGCGCCACGAGCGGGCCAAGCGGCTGATCGACGGCGTGCCGGTCGCGCTGGTCGAGGACGGGCGCATCCTGCCCGAGGGGCTGGCCGCGCGCGACATCGGCACCGCCGAGGTCATCTCGCGGCTGCGGCTGCAGGGCATCCGCAACCTCGGCGAGGTCGAGCATCTCTACATCGAGGGCGGCGGCGCATTCTCGACCTTCCGGTCGAAGGAAGCGCGCCCCGGCCTGCCGATCGTGCCCCCGGCCGAGATCCGCCCCCTGCCGCGGCTGACCGACCCGGCGCTGGCGCCCGGGGGGCTGGCCTGCTGCACCCGCTGCGGGGCGCTGTCGGAGGCGGCCGAGGTGCTGCCCGACGGTGCCTGCCCGCAGTGCGACCACGGCCACTGGACCCTGCCGCGGATCGGCGAAACCGGCTTGCATGACGCGCCGAAGGGCGACAGATGACGGGAACAGCAACAGGGACAGCCCTGCGGAGAGCCGATCATGTCCGACACGCCGGAAACGCCCGAAGGCGCGAAGCCCGAAAAGACCAAGCGCAAGCAGCAGGTCTACACGCTGGTGGTCGAGCTTGGCCGCTCGCCCGGTGACGGCCTGCCCGAGGGCGCGACCGGGGCGGCGCTGATGTGCTTCGCGAGCGGCGTGGACGAGGACGAGGCGGTACGCGAGACGGTGGCGGTGCTGAAGGTGGCGGAGCTCTCCCCCGTCGACATCACCGGCTACGGCACGCTGGCCGAACGCGAGAAGCAGGGCCACGAGATCGACGCCGACGAGCGCGAACTGATGGCCCGCGCGCTGGCCGAGAACGCGGTGATCGTCGCGCAGATGACGCCCTTCTACGACGAGCCCGAAGAGGCCGCGCCCGCCGCCGCCCAGCCGGTGCGCGCCGTGAAGCCTGCCGCGAACCCCGCGAACCCGGCCGCCCGCAAGCCGGTCGAGGCGCGCAAGCCCGGCACCAAGGGCCCCACCAAGGGTCCGGCCAAGGGCAAGGGCGACAGCAAGCCGCCGAAGCGGCGCTGAAGCCTACGCCGCCCGCGCCCGCCTGTCTGCCGCTTGAGGCGGAAAAGGCGCCCGCCGCGCGATGGCTCTTCATGGACGCGCGCCTGACCTCGTGCTGGGCGGAGCACGACCGTCGAATACCGTGTCCGCCCTTGCCCCGGCCCTGCCTGACCTCGCCCCCCAGACGGCAGGGGCCTGCCCCGACGCCCCGTCCCGGCCCCACGCCGATTGCGTCCCGTCCCGGGCGGGTCTAGACCCGGGGGACCGCGCGAAGGAGATGCCATGCCAACCCTCGGAAACACCCCCGTCGATCCGGTCGCGCTGACCGCCGAGCTGATCCGTTGCCCCTCGGTCACCCCGGTCGAGGGCGGCGCGCTGGTGCTGCTGGACGGCCTGCTGACCTCCGCGGGCTTCGCCTGCACCCGCATCGACCGCGAGGGCGTGCCGAACCTCTATGCCCGCTGGGGCGAGAAGGGCGCGGCGAAGACCTTCGGCTTTAACGGCCACACCGACGTGGTGCCTGTGGGCGACGCGGACGCCTGGACCCGCGATCCCTTCGGCGGCGAGATCGTCGGCACGGAAATCTGGGGCCGGGGCGCGACCGACATGAAATCGGGCGTCGCGGCCTTCGTCGCCGCCGCCTGCGACCTCGTGCGCGAGGCCCCGCCCGCGGGCGCCATCGCGATCGCGATCACCGGCGACGAGGAAGGCCCCGGCAAGCACGGCACCAAGGCCATGGTCGAGTGGATGGAAGAGGTGGGCGAGCGGATGTCGGTCTGCCTCGTGGGCGAGCCGACCTGTCCCGAGACACTTGGCGACATGATCAAGATCGGCCGCCGCGGCTCGATGACCGTGCATCTGGGCGCGACCGGCGTGCAGGGCCATGCCGCCTATCCGCACCGGGCGAAGAACCCGCTGCACGCGCTGGTCGCGCTGCTGGAAGGCTGGACCCGCGCGCCCTTCGACGAGAAGACCGATCACTTCGACCCCTCGACCCTGCAGATCGTGACCATCGACTGCGGCAACCCAGCCACCAACGTGATCCCCGCCAAGGCCCATGCCAGCGTCAACATCCGCTTCAACGACCGCCATTCCTCGACCTCGGTGATGGAGCGTCTGCGCGCCGATGCGGACCGCGTGACCGAGGCGACCGGCGTCGGCTTCGAGCTTTGCGCGCAGGTT
This sequence comes from Frigidibacter sp. MR17.14, assembly GCF_037095735.1. NCBI lineage: Bacteria > Pseudomonadati > Pseudomonadota > Alphaproteobacteria > Rhodobacterales > Paracoccaceae > Frigidibacter > Frigidibacter sp. MR17.14. The sequence goes on from NZ_JBAWKD010000001.1 coordinate 129,536, forward strand.
TCGGGCGAAAGCTTCCTGACCCCGCCCGGCCCCTTCGTCGATCTCGTCGCGGCCGCCGTCACCGCCGAAACCGGGCTCGTGCCCGAGCTGTCGACCACCGGCGGCACCTCGGACGCGCGCTTCCTCAAGGACCATTGCCCGGTGCTGGAATTCGGCCTTGTCGGCAAGACCATGCACCAGGTCGACGAACGGGTGGAAACCGCGCAGATCGACGCGCTGAAGGCGGTCTATCGCCGGATCCTGACCGAGTATTTCGCATGAGGGTCGAGATCGTCGAGGCCCCCGACTTCGCCCCCTGCGCCGCCCTGCGCCGCCGGGTCTTCATGGACGAACAGGGCTTCACCGAGGCCGAGGAGTTCGACGCGCTCGACGCGGACGCGATCCACCTGCTGGGCCTCGTCGATGGCGTGCCGATGGGCACGGCGCGGCTTCTGCGGGCAGGCGACGTGGGCAAGATCGGCCGCGTCTGCGTCCTGCCAGAGGCGCGCGGCACCGGCCTTGGCGCGCGGCTGATCGAGGCCTCGCTGGCAAGACTGGCAAAGGACCCGGCCCTGAGCCGCGCCTATCTCTCGGCCCAGACGCAGGCGATTGGCTTCTACGAACGCGCGGGCTTCGCCGCCGAGGGGCCGGAATACCTCGACGGCACCGTGCCGCATCGCGACATGTGGCGCGCGCTGCGCCCGGGCAAAGGCTGACGCTTCCGCCCGCCGCGCCCGCGTGGTAGCGGTGGGCCATGGCTCAGATACCTTCCAGAGAACAGATCCTCGACTGGGTCGCCGACCATCCCGAGGCGGCGGCGAAACGCGACATCGCCAAGGCCTTCGGGATCAAGGGCGCGGAACGGATCGAGCTGAAGCGGATGCTCAAGGAGCTGGAGGCCGAGGGGCTGCTGGAACGCCGCCGCTCGACCTATTCCGGCGCGGGCAAGCTGCCGCCGGTCACCGTGCTGATCGTGCAGGCGCCCGACAGCGACGGCGACCAGTGGGCGCGCCCGATGGAATGGGAGGGCAAGGGCCCCGCCCCGCGCATCCTCTTCGTGCCGCGCAAGGCCGACGACCCGGTGGCCGAGGGCGACCGCATCCTCGCCAAGCTGATCGAGATCCCCGGCGCCGACCACGATTATCAGGCCCGCCTGATCCGCAAGATCGGCGTCGCGCAGCACCGGCTGCTGGGCATCTTCCGCAAGGGTCCCGAGGGCGGGCGGATCGTGCCGGTCGACAAGGGCTCGGACAAGGAATGGCGCGTCGGCCGCGACGCGACGATGGAGGCCGAGGACGGCGAACTGGTCGAGGCCGAACAGGCGGGCCCCAAGGGCCGGCTCGGCCTGCCCTGGGCGCGGATCGTCGAACGCCTGGGCGATCCCGGTGCGCCGAAAGCCGTCAGCCTGATCGCGATCCACCAGCACGGCATCCCCGACGACTTCCCCGACAAGGTCATTGCCGAGGCCGATGCGCAGGAGCCCGCGACGCTCGACGGGCGCGAGGACATGCGCGACCTGGCGCTGGTGACCATCGACCCCGCCGATGCCCGCGACCGCGACGACGCCTGCCTCGCGATGCCCGACGCTGACCCGTCGAACCCGGGCGGCCACCTCATCTGGGTCGCCATCGCCGATGTCGCGCATTACGTCACTCCCGGCTCGGCGCTGGATCACGAGGCGCGCCGCCGCGGCAACTCGACCTATTTCCCCGACCGCGTCGTGCCGATGCTGCCCGACCGGCTGTCGGGCGACCTCTGCTCGCTGCACGAGGGCGTCAGCCGCGCCTGCCTTGCCGTGCGGATGCGCATCGACGCGGACGGCCACAAGATCTCGCACCGCTTCCACCGCGGGCTGATGAAGTCCCGCGCCTCACTGGTCTATGACGAGGTGCAGGCGGCGATGGACGGCGCCCCCAGCGAGCGCTGCGCACCGCTGCTCGAGCCGGTGATCCGCCCGCTCTACGCCGCCTATGCCGCGCTGATGAAGGCCCGCGCGATCCGTCAGCCGCTCGAGCTGGACCTGCCCGAACGCCAGATCAAGCTGACCGACGACGGCCGGGTGGCCAGCGTCAACTTCAAGGACCGCCTCGACGCCCACCGGCTGATCGAGGAATTCATGGTGCTGGCCAATGTCGCCGCCGCCGAGGAGCTGGAACGCCTGAAGCGGCCGCTGCTCTACCGCGTCCACGAAGAGCCGAGCCCTGACAAGCTGGAGTCCCTGCGCGAGGTGGCCGAGGCTTCGGGCTTCACGCTGGCCAAGGGGCAGGTGTTGAAGACCGCGCATCTCAACCGGCTGCTGGCGCAGGCCGAGGGCTCGGATTTCGACGAGCTGATCAACCTCTCGACCCTGCGCTCGATGACGCAGGCCTATTACAATCCGCAGAACTTCGGGCATTTCGGCCTCGCGCTCCGCAGCTACGCGCATTTCACCTCGCCCATTCGCCGCTACTCCGACCTGATCGTGCACCGCGCGCTGATCTCCGGGCACGGCTGGGGCAAGGACGGGCTCAGCCAGCACGACATCGAGACGCTGGACGAGACCGCCAAGGTCATCTCGGACACCGAGCGCCGCTCGATGGCCGCGGAACGCGACACCACCGACCGCTACCTCGCGGCCTTCCTGTCCGACCGGGTCGGCGGCGAGTTCACGGGCCGCATCTCGGGCGTGCAGAAGTTCGGGCTTTTCGTGAAGCTGGACGAGACCGGGGCCGACGGGCTCGTGCCGATCCGCTCGGTCGGGCGCGAGTTCTTCCACTACGATCCCGACAGCCAGACCCTGATGGGCGCCGACACCGGCACGGTGATCGGCATCGGCCAGCGGGTGCTGGTGCGGCTGGCCGAGGCGGTGCCGGTCACCGGCGGGCTGATGCTCGACCTGCTGGAAATCGACGGCGCCTCGATGCCCCGCGGCGCCTCGTCGAAGCGCGGCAAGCATTCGGCGCGGCGCCCCGGCATGGCCAAGGCCCGCGCGGCGGCAGGAAAGCGCAAGGTCGTCCGCAAGCGGCGCTAAGCTGTTTGAGATCGCGAGGGGGATTGTTATGCTCGGGGCAACAACAAGACGAACCCGAGCAGGACAGACCCCATGCGCATCACGATCCTCGCCCTCGGCGCGGCCGTCCTCGCGCTCCCCGGATGCGGGGGGGCCGATTACGCGCCCATCACCTCGCCCCCGCCGGTGAGCCGCGGCATGCCCGAACCGATCAACCCGTCCTACAGCACCAATCAGGGCTTCGACGACTGGCTGACGGGCTTCCGCGCCCGCGCCCTGTCGCAGGGGATCCTGCCCGGCACGCTCGACCAGTCGCTGACCGGGGTCGGCTACCAGCCCTCGATCATCAAGCTCGACCAGAACCAGGCCGAGTTCACGAAGTCGGTCTGGGAATATCTCGACGGCGCGGTCTCGGCCGCGCGGGTCGCGCAGGGCCAGCAGATGCTGGCACAGCACGCCGATGTGCTCGACCGGATCGAGCGGCGCTACGGCGTGCCGAAAGAGGTGGTGCTGGCCGTCTGGGGGATGGAGAGCAACTACGGCGGCAACCGCGGCCGGACCGAGGTTATCCCGGCACTGGCGACGCTGGCCTATGACGGGCGGCGCGGCGAGTTCTTCGAGGGCGAGCTTCTGGCCGCGCTGCGCATCGTGCAGGCGGGCGACGTCGACGCGCGGCACATGACCGGCAGCTGGGCGGGGGCGATGGGCCATACCCAGTTCATGCCCAGCTCGTTCCTGCGCCACGCGGTCGATTTCACCGGCGACGGGCGGCGCGACATCTGGTCGGACGACCCGACCGACGCGCTGGCCTCGACCGCGTCGTATCTTGCGCAGTCCGGCTGGCGGCGCGGCCAGCCCTGGGCGGTCGAGGTGCGGCTGCCGGTGAACTTCGACCTCGGCCTGACCGGGCGCGGCACCGACCGCCAGTCGCGCGACTGGGCGGCGATGGGCATCCGCACCGCGAGCGGCGGCGGCTTGCCCGACCTCGACCGCTCGTCGATCTTCCTGCCCGCGGGCATCCGCGGCCCGGCCTTCCTGGTGGGCGCGAACTACACGGCGATCCGCACCTACAACGCCTCGGACAGCTACGTTCTGGGCGTGGGCCTGCTGAGCGACGCGATCGCCGGCCGTCCGGGCCTTGCCGGCAGCTGGCCGCGCGGCGACCGCGCGCTGAGCTCGGCCGAACGCAAGGAGATGCAGGAACTGCTGACCTCGCGCGGCTACGACACTCAGGGCACAGACGGCAAGCTGGGCCCGAACACGGTCGAGGCGCTGCGCAACTGGCAGGCCGCGAACGGCATCCTGCCCGACGGCTATCCCAGCGCCGCGATGCTCGCCCGCCTGCGCGGCTGACCCCCGCGCCGACGTCGGACGACGCGCCGGCAAGCCGCCGTCGGATGGCCGAAGCCTCGCCCCATGGGACCGCCGGCTTGCCAGCCCCCGCCTGACGGCGCCGCGCCACAACGGGGCAAGCGCCCTTCTGCAGGGCCCGCGCCGGACGCACCGGCGCAGCGCACCGCCAAGCCGCTCCCGCGGCCGTCGTCGGGGTCAGCACATTGCCGGCGCCGGTGAACCCGCAGGCTGACTCGGCAGGCTGCTTCGGCAGACCGGCCCGGCGAATCCGTCCAAGGTCTTGACGATGCGGGCGGACCCGGCACCGGGACCACGCCGAATGCCCTGCGCTGCGCGAAGGGCCGGCAGATGTGTCCCCGGCATGGCACCCTCGGGCCGGCGCATGCCGCGCCGAGCAAAGCCGGGACCGAAGCAGGACCATCCCCGCCCTCCCGGTCGCCGCCCCGGTCACAGGCCCCGGTCGCAGCCCGCTGCGCTGGCGCCTGTCGGGTCGTGCGGCGCTCAACCCGTGCCCTCGGCCAGCAGCCGGTTCAGCCGCCGCGCCGCTGCGGCCAGCACATCGGCCGAGCCGCCCGAGAAGCCCAGCACCAGCCCCGTGTCGCGCACGGGGCCAAGGTGCATCGGCCCCAGCGCCCGCCCGCCCAGCCCCGCCGCCTGCGCCAGCGACAGAAGTCGCGCCTCGTCGACCGGGCCGCGGGCGATCAGGTGCAGGCCCTGATCGGGCGGCAGCGCCGACAGCGGCCCCTCGGCCAGCGCCGCGACCAGCGCGTCGCGCGCCCCCCGCACCCGCCGCCGTGCGCGCACGAGGTGGCGCGAGAAATGCCCCTCGGCCAGGAAGTCCGCCAGCGGCGCCTCGGTCAGCACCGGCGGATAGCGGTCTGTGCGGTCGCGCAGGCGCAGCACCGGGTCCAGCAGCGGCGCGGGCAGCACCAGATAGCCGGTACGAAGCCCGGGATAAAGCGCCTTCGAGAAGGTGCCGACATAGATCACCCGCCCCGCCCCATCCATGCCCTGCATCGCCGCCAGCGGCGGGCCGGCATAGCGGAACTCGCTGTCGTAATCGTCCTCGATCACCCAGGCCCCCGCCGCCGCCGCCCAGTCCAGAAGCGCAAGACGGCCCCGCATCGACAGTGCCACGCCCAGCGGGAACTGGTGCGAGGGCGTGACATAGGCGGCCCTTGCTGCGGGGGCGGCGGCGATGCCTGCCGCGACCTCCAGCCCCTCGGGGCCGACCGGCACCGGCACCGGCGCCAGCCCCGCCCCCAGCACCGCCGCCCGCGCCTGCCCATAGCCCGGATCCTCGAGCCAGACCTGCGCCCCCGGGGCCAGCACCCCGCGCAGCACCAGGTCGAGCGCCTGCTGGCTGCCAGAGGTGATGACGATCTGTCCCGGGTCGCAGCGCACCCCGCGCGCCGTGCCCAGATAGGCCGCGATCGCCTCGCGCAGGCTGCGGTTGCCCTGCGGGTCGCCGTAATGGAACTGCCCCGCCACCGGGCGGGTGGCATGGCGCAGCAGCAGCCGCCGGAACGCCTCTGCGCTCACCCGGTCGGGCATCGCCGCCCCCAGCGCCGCTGGGAACACCTCTGGCCGCGGCCTCTCGGCCGCGGGCACCGGCGCCGACGGCGGCCGCAGCAGCGGCACCCGTCCCGCGACGAAGGTGCCCGCGCCGGTGCGCGCCTCGGCGAAGCCCTCGGCCACCAGCATCTCGAAGGCCGCCACCGCCGCGCCGCGCGCGATCGCGAACCGCGCCGCCAGATCGCGTGTCGTCGGCAGCTTGGTGCCCGAAGGTAGCGCCCCGGTCTCGATCAGCCCGCGCAGCGCCCGGTACAGCGCCAGCCGCCGCGGGCCGTCCTGCGGCAGCACCGGCACCAGCGCCGACAGATCGGGCAAATTGGTTCGCTCACTCTCCATCGAATTGGACCTCTTCCGAACCAATCGCGCAGGCTATCGGTGGGGCCTCCCTGACCGAAAGGCAAGCCCGATGTCCGACACGCTCACGCCCTCCGCCGTAGACACCGCCCCTGAAGCCTACCCGGTGAGCGCCCGCAACCGCGTCAAGCGCGTGCACGAGCGCGGGTCTTACGACCACGAGACGGTGCATGCGATCCTCGACAGCGCGATGCTCTGCCATGTCGCCTATGTCATCGACGGCCAGCCCTATGCGACGCCGACGATCCACTGGCGCGAGGGCGACATGCTCTACTGGCACGGCTCGTCCGCCAGCCGGATGCTGCGCCACCTGAAGGCGGGGACGCCGGCCTGCCTGACCGTCTCGCATCTCGACGGGCTGGTGCTGGCGCGGTCGGGATTCAATCACTCGGTCAACTACCGCGCCGCAATGTGCTTCGGCACCGCGCGGCTGGTAGAGGACGAGGCCGAGAAGGCCCGCGCGCTGGTGGGCGTGGTCGACCGCTTCTACCCCGACCGCAGCGCCGGGCTGCGCCGGATCACCGCGCAAGAGACCAAGGCCACCACGGTGATCGCGATGCGCATCGACGAGGCCTCGGCCAAGATCCGCGCCAAGGGCGTCGGCGACGAGCCCGAGGACATGGATTTCCCCGCCTGGGCCGGGGTGATCCCGGTGCGCACGGTGATCGGCGCGACCGAGACCTGCCCGAAGATCCCCGCCGGGATCGAGCGCCCCGCAACGCTGGCTCCCTATGCCGAGGGCGCGGTGCTCGATGCCGCCCTGCTGGCGACACAGCGGATCTACGAGGGCTGAACCCGCGCCGCAGGGGCGCGGCACCGGAGCGGCGGGTCCGAACCGGGGACGACAAGGCTCCGAAGTCGGGCGAGAACAGCCGCCGCCGGTCGCCCCACGCGGGCGGTCCTGCGGCTGCCGTCTGTGATGCCCCTGCCCTGCGCCGCCGCGTACCCGAAGCGTGATCCTCGCTGCCCGACCGGGGTTCGGGGCCACGCGCGGTCCGGACGATCCCCGTGCCCAAGGCAGGCCGGCAGGGAAACGGTCGTTTCCGCTGCGCGCGGCCCCTCCCCTTCCTTGTGCGCTCGGGCAGCGCGGGGGAGGCAGGGCGACTCGCGCATCGGGTCACTGCGGGGCAAGGCGCCCGAAGGTGCCCCTCGCCAGCCTGCGGGCCGGCCTATCGCAACCGCAGCTCGACGCCCGAGGCTCGCCCGGCGGCGTCGATCACCGACAGCGAAAGGAAGCCCGGTCCCTCGGCCGGCAGCACCACCTCGCGCTCGGGGGATGCGGCCAGCACCGGGCGGCCGTTGGCCAGCCAGGTGAAGGGCGGCGTGCCGTCGCGCACCTTGGCCACCAGCTGCCCGCGCGGCACCGCGACCTCGGCCCCTGACGGCGGGAAGGCCAGCTTCGGCGCGTCCGACGCCTCGCCCCGCGGCGCGAAATGGCGCAGCGGCAGCGGCAGGCGGTCGTTCGGCAGGATCAGCGTGCCGGGCGGCGGGGCCGGGCGCGCCACGGTCCCGAGCCGCCCGAAGGCCTCGACCATCAGGGGCGCCGCCAGATCGCCGCCGAAGGCGCCGGGCACCGCGGTGCCATCCGCGCGGCCCATCCAGACCGCGACCACATGCGCGCCGTCGAAGCCCACCGCCAGCGCGTCGCGGTGGCCGTAGCTCGTGCCGGTCTTCCAGGCGATCCGCCCCGCCTGCCCCCCGCCAGGAGGGGTCAGACCCGCCAGCACCTCGCCCACCTGCCAGGCGGCCTCGGGCCGCATCAACCGCCCCGGCAGCGGACTGGCGGTTCCGGCCAGCGCCGAGATCCGCACCGGCGCCCCCAGCCGCGCGAGCCCCGCATAGGCCCCGGCCAGATCCTGCAGGCTGATCCCGAGCCCGCCCAGCGCCACCGCCAGCCCCGGCGCGCCCGCCAGCCGCGGCGCGGCACCCGCCGCCTCGAGCGTAGCGACCAGCCGCGCGGGCCCCACCGCCTCGGCCAGCGCCACCACCGGCAGGTTCAGCGACAGCTGCAACGCTTCGCGCGCGGGCAGCGTGCCGCGGAACTGGCGGTCGAAATTCTGCGGCGCATAGCTGCCGAAGCGCATCGGCCGGTCCTCGACCAGCGTTTCGGGATGGGCGAGGCCCGCGTCGAAGGCCAGCCCGTAGACGAAAGGCTTCAACGTCGAGCCGGGCGAGCGCAATGCCTGCGTCAGATCGAGCCAGCCGCCCCGCACCCCGTCGCCCCAGTCCGCACCGCCGACCGAGGCGAGGATCTCGCCCGAGCGGTGGTCGACGACGACCATCGCCACCGACAGCCGCTGGCCTGCATTGACGACGGCCCGCGCCGCCAGATCCTGCAGGCTGCGCTGCAGGCCCGCGTCGATAGTCGAGCGGATCACGCCCATGCCGGGGTTTTCGGCGCGCAGCCGGTCGGCCAGCTGCGGTGCGAGCTGCGGCGGATCGCGGCGCCGCTGCGGCACCGGTTCGGCCCGCGCGGCGGCGGCGCCGGCCGCGTCGATCAGCCCCGCGGCCTCGGCCCGCGCCAGCACCCGGTCGCGGCCGGCCCGCGCGGCCTGCGCGTCGCGGTCGGGCCGACGCGCCTCGGGCGCCTGCGGCAGCGCGACCAGCAGCGCGGCCTCTGCCGGGGTCAGCCGCCGCGGCGCGTGTCCGAACCAGGCGAGGCTCGCGGCACGGATCCCCTCGATATTGCCGCCATAGGGCGCGAGCCGCAGGTAGAGGTCGAGGATCTGGTCCTTGGTCAGCCGCCGTTCCAGTGCCAGCGCGACCCGGATCTGGCGCAGCTTGCCCGCGAGCCGCCCGGTGCCCGACCCCTCGATCAGCCGCGCGACCTGCATGGTCAGGGTCGAGCCGCCCGAGACCACCCGCCCCTGCACCAGCGCCTGCCCGACGGCCCGCAGCATCGCCAGCGGGTCGACGCCCGCGTGGCGGTCGAAGCGGCGGTCCTCGTAGGTGGTCAGCAGCGCCAGGAACGCGGGATCGACCGGGCCGGGGTCGAGCCTCCAGCGCCCCCCGGCCACCGTCCAGGCCCGCAGCAGGCTGCCGTCGCGGGCGATAAGCTCGGTCCCGGTCTCGATGGCGAGGGGCGGCAGGACCGTTGACCCGATCCAGGCATCGACCCTGTCGCGGGCGGTGGCCAGCGCGGCGGCGAGAAGGGCCGCAGCGAAGAGCGCGCGCGCGAGGGAGCGGTCACGCGGCACGGGCCGGACCGGGCCAGAGGGGGCTCTGCCCCCGCGGCTGCGCCGCTCCCCCGGGATATTTGGGCCAATGCGAAAACGCGAAGAGGGGTGCGCTCGGCCGCCTGGGATCACTCGGCAATGGTGACCTCGCCGGTGGCGGTCCGGGCGCGGAACTCGGGGCGGTACATGTCCTCGAGGCTGGCGGCGGGCTGGTGGAAGCGGCCGGGCGTCACCGCGCGCAGGATGTAGGCGAGGCGGAAGGCCGCGCCGTCCTGCGCGTCAACGGCGGCGCGGAAGCGCTCGGCCCGGAACTCGGCGCTGGCCGGTTCCGCGGTCTCGAGCCAGTCGAGCGCCGCGATGTCGCCGCCGCGGATCAGGGCCGGGTTGTCGATCTCGATCCCCGCGGGCAGCGGGTCGTCGATCATCAACCGCGCAGCGCCGCCCTCGAGCGGGGTGATGTCGAGCACCGCCACGAGGCGATCGCCCTGTTTCAGCGCGCCGATCTCGGCCGGATCGCCGTCGAGCGTGTAATAGCTGCGCGCGATGCGCCAGCCGCGACCGCCCTCGGGCTCGGGCTCGGCCGGCGTGCCGAAGGTGGTCAGCGTCAGGTCGGTCGGGCGGTCGCCCGCGTTGGTCAGCGTCATCGGCGCCGGCAGGTCGTCATAGGCGCGCAGGAACGGCCCCGCGACCGGCGCGCCGGCGAGCGTCAGCCGCGGCGCCGCGCTGCCCGCGATCAGCGCCTGCGTGGCCAGAAGCGACCAGGCAGCCTCTTGCGTCGAGACCGCGGTCGCATCGCCCAGGCCCTGCGCCACGCGCGTCGCCAGGCCTGGGTCGGCACCCGCGGTCGAGCCCGCCTCGGTCGCCAGCGCCAGCACCGCCGCCGCATCGCGCAGCGGCGTGCCGTAATCGGCGCGCCACACCTGCCCCTCGGGCGCGGCGCCGCGCGCCATCGCCACGGCGCGGGCGAACATCGCGTCGGCCCGCGCCTGCTCGCCCACCATCGCCAGCGCCGCGCCGAGCTGGGCCGCGGCGATCGGCGTGTCGAACGCCGCGGGCTTCTGGTCTGCGTAATAGCGCACGTCGCCGATCGCCGCCGCGCCCTCGCGCGCCAGCACCATCAGCGCATACGCCCAGGGGCCGCCGTCCGCGTCGAACTCGGGCGCGTAGGAAAGCTGGCTGCGCAGGTTGTCGAGCGCGGCACGGAAAGCGGTCTCGGGCACCGCGTGGCCGGTGGCGCGGGCGCGCGACAGGAAATCGGTCACATAGGCATCGAGCCAGAGATCGCCGGCATCCGGCCGCCAGAGCCCGAAGCTGCCGCCCGCCGACTGGTTCAGCAGCACTTTTCCGATCGCCCCGGCGATGCGGGCATCCAGATCGCCCGCGCCCTTCGCCCCCATCGCCCCGGCGACCGACGACAGGTAGAGAAGCGGCAGCGCCTTCGAGGTCACCTGTTCCGTGCAGCCGTAGGGATAGGTGTCGAGCCGGTGCAGAAGGCCCGCCGCGTCGAAGCGCGCGACCGGCCCCGCGGCCAGCGTCATCCGCCCCGTTCCCGGCACCAGCCCCGCGAAGGCATCCGCGGTCACGGTGAAACCCTGCCCCGGCGCCAGCGAGACGCGGGTCTGCCGCGCGACCTCGGGGTCGAGAACCCGCACCGGCAGGCGCAGCACCTGCTCGAGCCGCGCCCCGCCGGGCGGGGTCAGCGCGACGCGGATCTCGCCGTCGCCGGCCGCGGGCCCCGCGGTCAGCGGCACCGTCACCGCCTGTCGCCCGCCCTCGGCCAGCGTCACCGTCGCCGGCGCGGCGCCAAGGGTGACGCCCTGCCCCGTGACCTCCAACGCCATCTCGCCCGCCGGACCCTTGGCATGGGCGATGTCGAGCCTGAGCCGCGCCGCGTCGCCGGGGGCAAGGAACCGCGGCAGGCTTGCCGTCACCACCACCGGGTCGCGCACCAGCACCTGCGCCTGCGCCTGCCCGACGCCGGTCTGCGACCAGGCGATCGCCATCAGCCGGACCGAGCCGTTGAAGGCCGGCAGGTCGAAGCGCGCCCGCGCCAACCCGTCCGGCCCCACCGTCACCGGGCCCGAGACGAAGGCCAGCAGGTCCTCGGTCGGCGGCGGGCCCTGCAGGCCCATTGCCGCCGCTCCGTCACCGCCCGAGCGTACCATGCCCGGTCGCCCGGCCTGCCCGTCGATCAGCCGCCCGTAGAGGTCGCGCAGCGCGACGCCCAGCCGGCGCTGGCCGAAGTAATGCGCGCCCGGGTCCGGGGCCTTGAAACCGGTCAGGTTCAGGATGCCCTCGTCCACCGCGGCGATCACCGCCGTCGCGGTCTCGCCCGGCGCGATGCCCTCGACCTTCAGCGCGACCTCCAAGGGCCCGCGCGGATCGGCCTCGGCCGGGGCCTGCAGGCTCGCGGTCAGGCGATGCGCGCCGGGGTCGACCGCGGCATGGGCGAGGCCCAGCGCCCGGACCGGCGCCTGTTCCGCCTGGGTCTGGTCAAGCGGTCGCACAAGCGTCGCCGCGACATAGGCGCCCGCCCCCCAGGCGTCGGTCACCGGCAGCGCGATCTCCTGCGCGCCCGCCGTCACCGCGACCGCGCGGCTGTCGATCAGCCGGTCGGAGACCACGTTGACCAACGCGGTGCCGGCCGTGGCCGCCTCGATCCGAAGCAGCGCCGTGTCGCCGGGGCGATAGGCGGCGCGGTCGAGCGCCACCGTCAGCCGGTCGGGCGTGTCGGTCCCCGCCCCGGCCGCGTACCAGCCCGAGGGAAAGCCCGTCGAGGTCGTGGCCCCGCCCGGGCCCGTCACCACCAGCTCGTATTCGCCCCAGTCGGTCGGCAGCGCGATCCGGCCCGGCGCGGCAGGGTCCAGCGTCAGGACCCCTGCGTCGATCTCGGTCCGGGTCGTCACCGGCTCCCACTGCCATTCGCCGTAAAGCACGTACCATTGCCAGTCGGTCTCGACCCGGTTCAGCCGCCAGCGGACGTCGAGCGCGACCGGCTGCGCATCGGGGCCCAGCGCCAGCACGTCGAACCGCGCCTCGGCCCCGCGGTCGAGCGCGCCCTCGAAGAGCGGCTTCACCCCGATCACCGGGTGGTCGGGCAGGACCGCGCGGGTCAGGCGCCGCTCGACCGGACGGGCCGAGCCCTCGGACAGCCGCACCGCGACCCGCGCCGTCAGCGGCCCGGCGATGGCGCCGGTCTCGGGGAAGACCAGCCGGACGGTGGCCCGGCCCGCCGCATCGGTCTCGGCATCGCCCGCAAGGCTTTCGTACCAGGACTGCGGCTCGGCGTCGTGACGGCCGAAGCGATAGCCTGGCCAGGCCTCAAGCGTGGTTGCCGGCGCCAGCCGCAGGTCGCCCTCGATCCTGAGGCCCGCGCCCGGCGCGCCGTAGAGATAGCGCGCGTCGACCGCGACCTCGGGCGAAGCGCCCAAGGCCAGCGGCGCCTCGGACAGGCCAAGGTCGAAATCGATCCGCTCGGGCAGGAAATCCTCGACCAGCAGCCGCGCGACGGCCAAGGGGGCGGCCTTGGGATCGGTCCGCGCCTCCAGCACCCAGGTCCCGCGCGGCGCATCGGCGGGCAGCGCCATGTCCAACAGGTGCCCGCCCGCCCCCGCCTCGGGCGCGAGCTGCGCAAGATGCTCGACGCCATCGGGGCGCATCAGCCGCAGCGTCACCGGCACGCCCGGCAGCGCCTCGGCCCGCGGGTCGCGCGCCAGCGCCGTGGCATGGATCACCTCGCCCGGGCGGTAGGCGCCGCGGTCCGTCGCGAGGAAGACGTCGATCGGCCCCGGCGCCTCGCGCCCCTCGACGCCGCGGTCCGACAGGTCGAATTCGGGATCGGTCAGCGGCAGGAAGGTGCTGTCCTCCCCCATCCGCGCGGTGACCAGCGCGGGGGCGGCATTGCCGGTGCCCGCGGTCAGCCCGGGCCCGAAATCGGCGCGGCCCTCGGCATCGGTCACCGCGCTGGCCAGCACCGCGTTCGCGCGGCTGACCAGCGCCACCTCGACCCCCGCCAAGGCCCGCGCAGAGCCCAGCGCGCGGGCGAAGACATGCAGCCCGTCGGTGCCCCCCACCGTCGCCAGCCCGATGTCGGAGACGACGAACCATTGCAGCGCCGGCGGATGGTCATAGGGATCGAGCCCCGGCACCGCGGCGGACAGCAGATAGATCCCCGGCCCCTGCCCCTTCAGCGGCTCATCGAGCGGCAGACGCACCGTGACCTCGCGGTTGACCGTGTCCGGCCCGCCCGCGGGCGGCTCGAGCGTGCCGGACCAGACCGGCTCGGCCAGCGCCTCGACCAGCTGGCGGCCCTGCCATTCGGCAAGCGGCCGGCCGAAACTGTCCTCGCGCAGCGCCTGCACGAGATTGCGGTCCGCCACCTTCGACAGCGCGACGTCGAGCTTCGGCGCATTCACCGTCACCACCGGGATCCCGGCCCCCGGCGCGCGCGGCAGCACATAGGCGCGGCCCGGGAAGCTGGCCTGCGGGCTGCGGTCGCGCACATAGGCCGTCAGCGTCACGTCCTTCGCCGTCACCTCGCCCGAGGCCGCGGGCAGCCCCGCGCGGAAGGTGAAGCGGTAGTCGCGGCCATGTTCGATCCCGGTCACGCAAAGCCGGCTGCCCGAGGCCGAGATCGCCAACCCCTGCACCTCGCTGCGCAGGAAGGGCGCGTAATCGGTGGCCCCGCCCGCCAGCTCTTCCGAGAAATCGGCACAGATCGTCGGCCGCGCCGCATCCGCCGTCACCTCGTGACCGGTGACGCGGAAGCCGTGTTTCTCGACCGTCTCGTCCAGAAGGGCTGTCAGATCGCCGCGCCCCGGCGCCTCGGCCACGGCGGCCCGCAGCACCGCGATCGCTTCGCGCCCGCGGTCGAGCCGGACCAGCGCCCGGCCGGTCAGCATCAGCGCCTCGACCGCGACCGGCCCGTCCCCGGCCCGCAGCCGCGCGTTGATCGCCGCCGACAGGGCCCGTTCCGCCTGCGCGCGCAACGCGTCCTCGTCCCCCGGCAGCGCCAGCAGCATCCCGGCATAGGCGGCCCAGTCCGCCGCCAGATCGCCCAGCGCCACGCCCGCGGCCTGCGCCTGCACGGCCGAGGGCGCATTGCCCACGCCCTGCCAGCGCCGCGCCTCGGCCAGCCAATCCTCGACCGGGCGCGCGCCCGGCGCGGCCTCGGTCCCGATCGCGACCGCCTGCGCCAGCGCCGCCGCGAAATCCTCGGCCCGCAGCCCGGCCAGCGCGCCCGCCCGCGCCCGCGCCGCCGCATTACCGACACGCGCCACCAGCACATGGCCCGACAGCGCGCCCGCATAGGGCCGGGTCTCGGCCACACCGCTTTTCGGGAAGCACGACCCCGCCCGCGCGTTGTAGGTCAGCGCCTTGCAGGCCTCGTCGGCCAGACAGGCCGCCCGGCAGCCCTCGAACGAGGTATCAAGGATCGTGCGCAGGTCCGCGCCGTAGAAATCCAGATCCGGGCTCACCACCAGCCGCCGCTCGGGCACCAGCGGCCCCGCCGGCACCTCGGCCCGCGCCAGCCCCGCCACGGCGAGCGTCACCGCCAGCGCCACGCCCCAGATCCGTCCCATCGCCGATCCTCCCTGATCAACCGAAGGCTGTCAGACCCCCCCGGCCTTGGCAATGAGTCGCCCCCCTTGGACGCCGCGCTTTAAGCCCGCCTTTACCGGGACTCGGCCAGCCTCCGGGGCGCAGGCGGGGGGCAGGCAGACAGGCGGTAGGATGGGGCTCGACCCGACGGTTCTTCTGGAACGGCTGGCCAAGGAACGGCGCGCACGGCTGGCGGCAGAGCGGCTGCTGGACCAGAAGCAGCGCGAGCTGACCGAGGCGAACCAGCGCCTGTCCCAGCATGCGCGGTCACTGTCCGACCAGATCGTCGAACAGCGCCACGGGCTGGAACGTGCCCGGTCAGAGGCCGCGACGCTGAAATCCCAGACCACCCGCGCGCTCGAGGATCTGGAACAGGCGACCTCGCTGGCCCGCATCGCCCAGACCCGGCTCTGGGACGCGCTGGAAACCGTGAAGGACGGCTTCGCGGTCTTCGATTCCGACCTGCGGCTGGTGGTGGCGAACCGGGCGTGGCTGTCGTTCTTCGAGGGCCGCATCGCGATCACCCAGGGCGTCAGCTACGACGCGGTGCTGCGCATCGTCGCCGAACGCGGGCTGCTGGACCTCGAGGGCCGCGATCCGCTCGACTGGCATCACGAGATGACGGCGCGGATCCGCCGCGACCGGATCGAGCCCTTCACGATCCGTCTCGCCGATGGCCGCAGCCTGCGCCTGATCGACCGCTGGGGGGCGGATGGCGACCTCGTGGGCCTCGTGCAGGACATCACCGACACGATCCGGCGCGAGGCCGAGCTGCAAGAGGCGCGCATCAAGGCCGAGGCCGCGAACCG
Source organism: Frigidibacter sp. MR17.14 (assembly GCF_037095735.1). NCBI lineage: Bacteria > Pseudomonadati > Pseudomonadota > Alphaproteobacteria > Rhodobacterales > Paracoccaceae > Frigidibacter > Frigidibacter sp. MR17.14. The sequence goes on from NZ_JBAWKD010000001.1 coordinate 145,372, forward strand.
CGCCAAATCCGCCTTCCTCGCCAACATGAGCCACGAGATCCGCACGCCGATGAACGGCGTCGTCGGCATGGCGGAACTCCTGTGCGAAACCGCCCTGACCGAGGATCAGCGGCTTTACGCGGACACCATCCGCTCGTCGGGCGAGGCGCTTTTGCAGATCATCAACGACGTGCTCGACTATTCGAAGATCGAGGCCGAGCGGATGCGGCTTTATCCCGAACCCTTCGACCTCGAGCGCTGCCTGCACGAGGTGATGATGCTGCTCGAACCCTCGGCGCGCGAGAAGGGGGTGAAGCTGGTCGTCGATTACGACCTGTTCCTGCCCACCCGCTTCATCGCCGACCCGGGGCGGATGCGGCAGATCCTGACCAACCTCGTCGGCAACGCGGTGAAGTTCACGCAGGAAGGCCATGTCATGGCCCGTGTCGTCGGGCTGGAGCGCGCCGACGGGCGCTGCGACCTGCATGTCACGGTCGAGGACACCGGGATCGGCATCGCGGCCGAGAATCTCGACAAGGTCTTCGGCGAGTTCAATCAGGTCGAGGCCGCGCAGAACCGCAAGTTCGAGGGCACCGGGCTCGGCCTCGCGATCACCCGCCAGCTGGTGACGATGATGGAGGGTACGGTCTGGGTCGACAGCACGCTCGGCCGCGGCTCATGCTTCGGCTTCCGCGTGCCCCTGCCGGTGGCCGAGGCGCGCGAGGCCGAGGGGCCCTCGGCCGATCCGATCCGGATGAACTGCGCGCTGGTCGTCGACGACACGCTGATCAACCGCATGATCCTCGAACGCCAGCTGGCCGCCTACGGGATCGAGGTGACGCTCTGCGGCTCGGCCGAAGAGGCGCTGGCGGTGGTCGACCGCGGCCTGTCCTTCGACCTCGTGCTGACCGATCACGACATGCCGGGGATGGACGGGCTCGAATTCGCGGAAAAGCTGCGGGAAAAGGGGATCGAGGTGCCAGTGCTGCTGGTCTCCTCCGACCCCGCCGATGCCGATCAGGCGGCCACCGGGCAGGTGGCCGCGGTCCTGCAGAAGCCGATCCTGCGCTCGGACCTGATGAAGACGCTTCAGGCGATCTCGGGCGCGCCCGCCGCGCGGCCCGAGGAACCGCCCCCCGCCCCGCCGCCCCCCCCGCCCGAGGCCGCGCCCGGCCGCGCGATGCGCGTGCTCGCGGCCGAGGACAACCGCACCAATCAGCTCGTTTTCCGCAAGATGGTCAAGGACCTCGACATCGACCTAGACTTCGCGGGCAACGGCCGCGAGGCGGTCGAGAAATGGCGCAGCTGGCAGCCCGACCTGATCTTCATGGACATCTCGATGCCCGAGATGGACGGCAAGGAAGCGACCCGCGCGATCCGCACCGCCGAGCGCGCCTTGGGCAGCCATGTCCCGGTGGTGGCGCTGACCGCCCATGCGATGGAGGGCGATGCCGAGGAATTCCTGGCCGCGGGGCTCGACCATTACCTGACCAAACCCCTGAAGAAGAACGCGATCGTCGAGCGGATCACCTCGCATTGCCCGCCCGGAGCCCGCCCGCCGCTGGCCGGTCAGCCACTCGACCTCGCGGGCGAATAGACGCCCGCCCCCGTTAGTCCTCAGGGTGAATTATTCCTTGGTCGCAGATCGCGACCAGTACCTGATCAAACATCTGAGAAAGCATAGAACAATCGAGCCGATCAGCTCCTATTGCCCGCCCGCGGCTGGCCCGGCAGACGCTGGGCCTTGCGGAGACGCCGCGCGCGCGCGCCCTGCGCCGATACCACGGTGTCATCGCCCGGGCCCGCCGCACTGGCGTCTGACGCCCCCGGCATACGGACACACGGCCTCTTGCGCGCTTCGCCCGGGCCGGCAGGCCTTGGCGCGGACCGACAGAACCCGGCACGCCCCGGTGCGCCGTAGGCATGATCACGTCCCGCGCAGACCACGCTCCCCGCGCACGCCCCCCCCGCCGAGGTCGGCCAGATGCGCCGCCCGCCCTCAGTCCGCCTCGGTCAGCACCGCAAGAAACGCCGCCCCGTAGCGTTCGGCCCGCGCCTCGCCGAGGATCCGCGCCACCGCGGCCTCGGTCGCCGGCCGCCGCTCGGCCAGTTGCCGCAACAGCGCCGGCGGGCAGCTCAGCGGCTTGCCCGTCCCGTCCTCGCCCCGCGCCAGCTCGACCGCCACCTCGGCCAGCCGGTCATAGAGCGGCGCCGCCCCGCTGCCCGCCAGCCGCATCCGCGCCGGATGCGGCCGCTCGGCCCCGCCGCCGGTGATCACCTCGAGGAAGGCCGCCCCGTAGCTGTCGAGCTTCTTGGCCCCCACCCCGGTGATCCCCGCCATCTGGTCCAGCGTCGCGGGCCGCCGCTCAGCCATCTCGATCAGCGTGCGGTCGGCGAAGACGACATAGGCCGGCACGCCCTGCGCCTCGGCCAGCGCGCGCCGCTTGGCCTTCAGCGCCGACAGCAACGGCGCATCCGTCTCGGCCACCAGCGCCTTCACCACGGTCCGCCCCGCGCCAGAGCGCACCGGCAGGTCGCGGCGGAACACCACCTTCTCTTCCCCCTTCAGCACGGGGCGCGCGCGGTCGGTCATCCGCAAGGCGCCGTGGCGGGCGGGATCGGGGCGCAACAGGTCGAGCCCCATCATCTGCCGGAAGATTCCCTGCCACTCGCCCTTCGACAGGTCGCGCCCGACGCCGAAGGTCGGCAGCTGGTCGTGGCGGCGCTCGCGCACCTTGTCGGTCTCGGCGCCGATCAGGATGTCGATCAGATGGCCCGAGCCAAACCACTCGTCGGTCCTGAGGCAGGCCGACAGCGCCTTGCGCGCGGCCTCGGTCCCATCGAAGACCCGGGGCGGGCGGTCGCAGGTGTCGCAATTGCCGCAGGGCTCCGCCACCTCGCCGAAATAGCCCAGCAGCTTCTGGCGGCGGCAGCCCGTCGCCTCGGCCAGCCCCAGCAGCGCGTTCAGCCGCCAGTGGTCGGCCTCCTTGCGCTCGCCGGGCGCGATGCCCTCGTCGATCTGCTGGCGGCGATAGCGGATGTCGTCGGGCCCATAAAGGCACAGCGTCTCGGCCGGCGCCCCGTCGCGGCCGGCGCGGCCGATCTCCTGGTAATAGGCCTCGATCGATTTCGACAGGTCGGCATGCGCGACCCAGCGGATGTCGGGCTTGTCGATGCCCATCCCGAAGGCGACCGTCGCGACGACGATCAGCCCGTCCTCTCGCTGGAACCGGGTCTCGACCGCGCGGCGGTCGTCGGGATCCATGCCGCCGTGATAGAAGCAGGCGGGATGGCCGGCCTCGGACAGCGCCTGCGACAGCACCTCGGTCTTGGCGCGGGTGCCGCAATAGACGATGCCGGACTGCCCCGGCCGCGCCGCCGCGAAGTCGAGGATCTGCCGCCGCGGCCCGTCCTTGGCGGCGAAGGCGATGTGGATGTTCGGCCGGTCGAAACCGCGCAGGAAGCGCGCCGGTGCCGCCCCGTCGAACAGCCGGCGCACGATCTCGTCCTGGGTCTCGCCATCCGCCGTCGCGGTGAAGGCCGCCAGCGGCACGTCCAGCGTGCGGCGCAATTCGCCGATGCGCAGGTAGTCGGGGCGGAAGTCATGGCCCCACTGGCTGACGCAATGCGCCTCGTCCACCGCGATCGCCGCGACCCCGATCCGGCGCAGCAAGGGCAGCGTCGCGGCAGAGGCCAGCCGCTCGGGCGCCAGGTACAGAAGCTTCAGCCTCCCTTCGTCCAGCGCCGCGAAGACCTCTTCGGTCTCTTCCTCGGTGTTGCCCGAGGTCAGCGCGCCGGCCTCGACCCCCACCGCCTTCAGGGCCCGCACCTGGTCGCGCATCAGCGCGATCAGCGGCGAGATCACCAGCGTGACGCCGTCCCGGCAGATCGCGGGCAGCTGGTAGCACAGCGACTTGCCGCCGCCCGTGGGCATGATCGCCAGCGTGTCGCGCCCCGCAAGGACCGCGCGCACGATCTCTTCCTGCCCGGGCCGGAAGCCCGGGAAGCCGAAGACCCGGTGCAGCGTCGGGCCGAGGGCCTCCACGCCCGCAAGGGTCTCTGCCGCCCCGCTCACGGGATCAGGCGAAGCCGTAGAAGAAGCCCGCGTTGTTGCGAAGCGCCTGCTGCAGGATGATGATGATGATGAAGACCACCAGCGGCGCCAGATCGAGCCCGCCGGTGTTGGGCAGGATCCGCCGGATCGGGCCGTACAGCGGCTCGAGCAGGTTGGTCAGCCCCTGCCAGATCTGGGCGACGATCGGCTGGCGCAGGTTCAGCACCTGGAAGTTGATCAGCCAGCTCATGATGATGTGGACGATCATGACGAACCAGATCACGTCGAGGATCAGCATCAGGGCTTGGAACAGCGTAACCATCGTCATCTCCAGGGGGGCATCGCCGCCTTAGGTAAGGGCAAGCGCCGCGTGACGCAACAGCGCGCGGCCCGCGGCCTCTTGGCCCCGGCGCGGCGGCGCGGCAAGATGCCCGCGAAGGAGAGCCGATGTACCCGTTCCTGCGCATCCAAATGGCCTGCGGCGCCGCCCGCCGCGCCCCGCCTCTGGCGATGACCGACACGCTCGTGACCCGGACCACGATCCTGCCCTGGGATCTCGACATCTGGAACGAGCTGAACAACGGCCGCACGCTGACGCTCTTCGATCTCGGGCGGCTGCCGCTGCTGATCCGCACCGGGGTGCTGGCCGCCGCGCGGGCGCAGGGCTGGGGGCTGACCGTCGCCGGATCGTCAGTGCGCTACCGCCGGCGGGTGACGCTGTTCGACCGGCTCGAGATGCGCTCGCGGATCCTCGGCTGGGACCAGCGCTTCTTCTACATCGACCAGAGCCTGTGGCGGAAGGACGAGGCGACGAGCCATGTGCTGATCCGCAAGGCCGTCGCCGGCAAGCAGGGCATCGTCGCGCCGGCCGAGGTGCTGACCGCGATGGGCCGCCCCTACACCTCGCCGCCCCTGCCCGGCTGGGTCGCCGCCTGGATCGGCGCCGACCGCGAACGCCCCTGGCCACCCCAGACCTGACCCCCAGACCAGACGCCGGGCAAAGGTGCCCAGGCGCGGGGGGCGCGGGGGGCGAGCTCGCCCCCCGACCCTGTTTGGGCCCCACTCTTGCGGTGACGGCGCAACTGCGGCGATATGCGATCACTTTGAAGCAGGTCCGCCCGGATGCAGGAGACCCCCATGGCAGTGACGGCGCGCAAGCGGATCCTCGGCTGGTATTTCTTCGACTGGGCCAGCCAGCCCTACGCCACGCTGCTGATGACCTTCGTCTTCGCCCCCTATGTGCAAGAGATCCTCGGCGACGGCAGCCTCGCGCAGGCGGTCTGGGGCTATGGCATCGGCGCCGCCGGGGTGGTGATCGCGCTGCTCGCGCCGCTCTTGGGCGCGATGGCCGACCGCTCGGGCGGGCGCATGGGCTTCGTCGGGCTCTTCTCGGTGCTCTACGCGCTCGGTGCCTGGGGCCTGTGGGTCGCGCGCCCCGACGATCCGAACCTGCTCTTCGTCATGCTCTGCTTCGGGCTCGGCCTCGCCGCGATGGAATTCGCCACGATCTTCACCAACGCGCTGCTGCCCGGCCTCGGCAGCCGGGCCGAGCTTGGGCGCATCTCCGGCTCGGGCTGGGCCTTCGGCTACCTTGGCGGCCTGATCTCGCTGATCCTGATGCTGTGCTTCCTGGCCGAGAACGCCGCGACGGGGCGCACCCTCTTCGGCCTGCCGCCGCTCTTCGGCCTCGACCCGGCCCTGCGCGAGGGCACCCGCGCCGTGGGCCCGCTGACCGCGATCTGGTACCTGGTCTTCATGGTGCCGTTCTTCCTCTGGGTCCGCGACCCCGGCGTCATCGCCCCGGTGCCGATCGCCCAGGCCGCGCGCGAGGCGCTGCCGCGGCTGAAGACCACGCTGCGCACCCTGCCCGCCCGGCGCAGCCTCTCGGCCTATCTCGCCTCGTCGATGCTCTACCGCGACGCGCTGAACGGCATGTACACCTTCGGCGGCATCTATGCCGCGGGCGTGCTGGGCTGGAGCGTCACCGACGTCGGCAAGTTCGGCCTGCTCGCGGTCCTGACCGGCGCGGTCTTCGCCTGGATCGGCGGCAAGGCCGACGACCGCTTCGGCCCGAAACCGGTGATCGCGCTCAATGTCGTCATCCTCGCGCTGGTGGCCTTCGCCATCACCCAGGTCTCGCGCAGCTCGGTCTTCGGCACCGTGGTCGCCGCCGACAGCTGGCTGCCCGACGCCGCCTTTTACATTCTCGGCGCGCTGATCGGCGCGGCGGGCGGCGCGCTGCAGGCCGCAAGCCGCACCATGCTCGTGCGCCAGTCCGACCCCGCCCACCTGACCGAGGCCTTCGGGCTCTACGCCCTGGCCGGCAAGGCCACCGCCTTCCTCGCGCCCATCACCATCGGCATCACCACCCAACTGAGCGGAAGCCAGCAGGCCGGCATCGTTCCCCTGATCGTGCTCTTCCTTCTCGGCCTCGGGCTGCTACTCTGGGTGAAACCCGAAGGAGAGAGCCCCGCATGATCCGACCCGTCCTGCGCGCCCTCGCGCTGGTGGCGCTCGCGGCCCTCGCCGCCGCCCCCGCCACGGCAGAGCCGCTGGCCCGCCAGCTCTTCGGGGCCAAGTCCACGCCCTCGCGCCACCAGCCCGAACCGATCGGCTTCTATTCGAAGGGCTGCGCCGCGGGCCTCGTGCAGATGCCCGAAACCGGGCCGACCTGGCAGGCGATGCGGCTGTCGCGCAACCGCAACTGGGGCCAGCCAGAGATGATCCGCTATCTCGCGGACCTCTCGGCCTATGCCACCCGCCTCGGCTGGGCCGGGCTCTACATCGGCGACATCAGCCAGCCCCGCGGCGGCCCGATGACCGGCGGCCACGCCAGCCACCAGATCGGGCTCGATGCCGATGTCTGGATGCTGCCGCCGCGCCGGCTGAACCTGACCCGGGCCGAGCGCGAAAGCCTCAGCTCGATCTCGGTCCGCACCGAGGACCAGCGCCGGATCAACGGCAACTTCACCCCCGCCCATGCCGCGCTGCTGAAGGCCGCGGCCTCGGACCCGCGCGTCGACCGGGTCTTCGTCGCCGCGGCGGTGAAGATCGAGATGTGCCGCACCGCCAGCCGCCGCGACAGCGACTGGCTGCAGAAGATCCGCCCCATCGCCGGGCACAACACCCATTTCCACGTCCGCCTGAAATGCCCCGCCGGCGCGCGCTTCTGCCAGCACCAGACCCCCACCGTGGACGAGCTGTCGAAGGGCGGCTCGGGCTGCGACGAGACGCTGATGTGGTGGGTGACCGACTACCTGAATCCTCCCAAGTCGACGGGCAAGCCCAAGCCGCAGGAACCGCCCGAAAAGACCGCCCGCACCTACACGATGGCCGACCTCCCCAACCAATGCACCACCGTTCTCGCCTCGGACTGATCGCCCTTGCCGCCACCGCGGGCCTGGCCTGCCTCGCCCTGCCGCTGCTCCCGCCCGGGGCGGCCGGCGGCGGCGCGGCCTCGGGCAGCGAGCCGCCCCTGCCCGGCGTCTTCGTCGGCGCCTTCACCTGGAAGGACCCCGACCCGGCCTTCGGCGGCCTCTCGGGGATCGAGCTCACGCAGGACGGGCTCGGCTTCGTCACCGTCTCGGACCGCGGCACGACCTTCAGTGGCCGGCTGACCCGCAACGCCGCCGGCGCGGTCACCGCAGCGGTCACCACCCCGGCGCAGGCGCTGCATGCCCTGTCGGGGGCCGAGCTGTCGGGCCTGCATGCCGATGCCGAGGGCATCGCGCTCGACCCCGGCGGCGGCGTCTGGATCTCGTTCGAGCAGTTCGCCCGCGTCGATCTCTACGACACGCCCGGCAGCCGCGCCCGCCCCGGCCCGCGCGCCCCGGCGTTCAGGCGGCTCGAGGACAACGGCGCGCTCGAGGCGCTGGCGATCGACGCGCAGGGCCGGCTCGTCACCCTCGCCGAAGAGCCGCTCGACGGCCGCACCGACACGCCGGTCTGGCGGCTCGAGGGCAACCAGTGGCGCGAGGCCTTCTCAATCACCCGCGACCGCAGCTGGAAGCCGGTCGGCGCCGACTTCGGCTCGGACGGGCGGCTCTACCTGCTGGAACGCGCCTTCTGGCCGCCCTTCGGCTTCCAGTCGCGGGTGCGCAGCTTCGATCCCGGCAGCACCGGCACGCGCCCCGATCCCGGCCGCCCGATCCTCGCCAGCCGGGTGGGCGAGTTCGACAATCTCGAAGGCCTCGCCACCTGGACGGATGCGCGGGGCGACATCCGGCTGACGATGGTCTCGGACGACAACTTCCTGTCGCTGCAACGCACCCAGCTCATCGATTACCGGCTGCCGCGCGACGAGTGATTCTTCTTGACCGGACCCGGTCGGCGGACGTATTCCGCCCCGTCGTCCGCGGACGGGGCCGCCAGCCCGGCCCAGCCCGGCCCGCCGGGCGATCAAGTCTCCGCGACCTTGCCAAAACGGATCCAGACATGACCCGCCTCATCCCCGGCATTCTTGCCATGGCCGCCATCGTCGTGGCCTCGAACATCCTGGTGCAGTTCCTGCTCGGCGACTGGCTGACCTGGGGTGCCTTCACCTATCCCTTCGCCTTCCTCGTCACCGATCTGACGAACCGCCTGCAGGGCCCCGCCGCCGCCCGCCGCGTCATCGTCGCGGGCTTCGTCGTCGGCGTGATCTGCTCGCTGATCGGCAGCCAGATCCACGGCGAGTTCGGCCCGCTGGTGTCGTTCCGCGTGGCGCTTGGCTCGGGCCTGGCCTTCCTGGCCGCACAACTGACCGATGTCGCGGTCTTCAACCGCTATGTCGCGGGCCGCTGGTGGAAGGCGCCGTTCGTTTCGACCCTCGTGGGCGCCAGCATGGACACCGCGATCTTCTTCACCACCGCCTTCGCCGCCGGCCTGTCCTTCCTCGAGCCCGGCAACGACGTCTCTTGGGCGAATGAACCCGTGCCGCTGCTGGGCTTCGGGCCTATGGCACCGCTCTGGGTCTCGCTCGGCACGGCTGACCTTTCGGTCAAACTTCTGCTCGCTTTGGTGGCACTCGTGCCCTTCCGTGTGATCGTTTCGCAGCACTTGGGAAATACCGCTAGGGCTGGATAAATTAATTTGACGAACACTAAATCTGTGCCATCCTTCTCTTATCGGCAACTCATGAAAGGAGGTGGTCCAGTGTCTAGAGTGATATTGGAGGTTGGTGTCGGGACAGTCAGGGGGGCCGAGGCCTGAGGGCAACCCCACAGGCTGCAGAACCCTGACTGGGCCAAGGCGGACCAGCTCCGTCACCCTAACTGGCCCATCTCCGTAGATCTCGGGGGCCGTTTCCGGATGGAAACGGCCCTTTCCGATTATCCGCCCGCGACGGTGATTTTCCGCACGGAACATTTCATCGCCCGGGCGGGTCTTAAAATATCGCCCGCCCTGCCAATTGCTTTCGAAAGAAGCAAAAAGACGCCCGAAGGCCAGATTCCATGCTGCGCATCACCGACACGATCCAGATCGCCGACTGGGAACTGGTCGAAACCTTCACCCGCGCGCAGGGCCCGGGCGGGCAGAACGTCAACAAGGTCTCGACCGCGGTCGAACTGCGGTTCGAGGCAGAGCGCAGCCCGCACCTGCCCGCCCCGGTGAAGACCCGGCTGAAACGGCTGGCCGGGCGGCGCTGGACCACCGACGGCGCCATCGTGATCCGCGCCGAGGAAACCCGCAGCCAGGCCCGCAACCGCGAACTGGCGCGCGAGCGGCTGGCAGAGCTGATCCTTGCCGCCACCGTCGCCCCCAAGCGCCGCATCGCCACCCGGCCCACGCTGGGCAGCCAGCGCCGCCGCCTTGCCGCCAAGACCCAGCGCGGCGAGGTCAAATCCCTGCGCGGACGTGTCGATGACCCAGAGTGACCCGCACAGGCGCAACCTGGCCCTCGTCCGCCGGCTTGCCGACGGCATGGCCCGGCTGCTCGGGCGGCGGCCTCCGGCGCTGCAGGTCGCGGCACTGTGCCTGCGCGGCGGCCGTGGCCGCGAAGAGGTGCTGCTGATCACCAGCCGCGAAACCGGGCGCTGGGTGCTGCCGAAGGGCTGGCCGATGAAGGGCCGCAGCCTGGCCGGCGCCGCCCAGCGCGAGGCCTGGGAAGAGGCCGGCGCCACCGGCGCGGTCGATCGCAGCCCGATCGGCCACTACCATTACGACAAGATCGTCTCGGGCGGGCTCGGGCGGCGGGTGACGGTGGCGGTCTACGCCATGCACCTGCGCAAGCTTGAACCGCACTTCCCGGAGGCCGGCCAGCGCGAGCTGGGCTGGTTCGCGCCGTCCGAGGCCGCGCGGAAGGTGGCCGAGCCCGAGCTTGCGGCGCTTCTGGCCTCGCTGCCCGGCCGGCTGGCCCAGCGCCACGCGGTGCCGGGCTGACACGTCGGGGCAGAGCGCGCATTGCCATGCGCCGCCCGAGACGTTAGGGACGCACCCCAATTGTAACAGCCAGATGACAGGTCGCCATGCCCGCCGACGGACAGACCGAGACCCGCCAGCAGGTCAACCAGTGGAAGACGCTCGACAAGGACCTCGGGCGGATCGGGCGGCTTGAAGAGGCGACGCTCTTCATCTCGCGGCCGCTGGTGGCGCCGGGGCTGGCACTGGTCTTCGTCGTGCTGGCGACGGTGGGCGCGCTGGCGGTGTTCGGGCTCGACAACTCGGGCTGGATCGTGGTCGCGGCGGCGGCGGTGGGCGCCTACATGGCGCTGAACATCGGCGCCAACGATGTCGCCAACAACATGGGCCCGGCGGTGGGCGCCAAGGCGCTGACCATGGGCGGGGCGCTGGCCATCGCCGCGGTGGCCGAGGTCGCGGGCGCCTTCATCGCCGGCGGCGACGTGGTGGGCACGATCTCGGGCGGGATCGTCGCGCCCGAGATGGTGGCAGAGCCGCATCTTTTCGTGCGCCTGATGATGTCGGCGCTGATCGCCGCCGCGCTCTGGATCAACCTGGCCACCGCGCTGGGCGCGCCGGTCTCGACCACGCATTCGGTGGTGGGCGGCGTCGTCGGCGCCGGCATCGTCGCCGCGGGCTTCGACGCGGTGAACTGGCCGATGGTCGGCTCGATCGCCGCCAGCTGGGTGATCTCGCCGGTGATGGGCGGCGTGATCGCCGCGGCGATCCTGGCCTTCATCAAGGCCCGCATCACCTATGCCGAGGACAAGATCGGCGCCGCCCGGCTCTGGGTGCCGGTGCTGGTGGGGATCATGACGGGCGCCTTCGCCACCTACCTGATCACCAAGGGCCTGAAGCGGGTCGTATCCGTCGATCCGCTGACCGCGCTGCTTCTGGGCTGCGTGCTGGGCGCGCTGGCCTGGGCCATCTCCCGCCCGCTGGTGCGCCGCGCCTCGGAAGGCGCCGAGAACCGCAAGAAGTCGCTCAAGCCGCTCTTCGGCCTGCCGCTGGTGATCTCGGCGGCGCTGCTGTCCTTCGCCCATGGCGCCAATGACGTGGCCAATGCCGTGGGGCCGCTGGCCGCCGTCGTCCATACCGTCGCCCTCGGCGATGTCGCGACCTCGGTCGAGCTGCCGCTCTGGGTCATGGCGATCGGGGCGCTGGGGATCTCGGTCGGTCTCGTCCTGTTCGGGCCGAAGCTGATCCTGATGGTCGGCTCCGAGATCACCAAGCTGAACCCGATGCGCGCTTTCTGCGTGGCGCTGTCCGCGGCGATCACCGTCATCGTCGCCAGCTGGATGGGCCTGCCGGTGTCGTCGACCCATATCGCGGTCGGCGCGATCTTCGGCGTGGGCTTCTACCGCGAATGGCACGCCGAGCGTCGCGCCCGCTTCCTCGGCCTCAAGAAGGGCAAGGTGCTCGCGCCCGAGGAACGCGCCCGACGCAAGCTGGTGCGCCGCTCGCACATGACCACGATCGCCGCCGCCTGGGTGATCACCGTGCCCTTCTCGGCCGGGCTCGCCGCGGCGATCTATTGGCTGCTGACCCTGATGTCGCGCTGAACGGACCCGCCGTTCAGACCTGAACCGCGATGCGCTCCTGCGCGCCGACGCCGAAGACCCGCTTGTAGCGCGCGACCTCCTCGGCCGGGCCCATCGCCTTCTCGGGGTTGTCCGACAGCTTCACCGTCGGGCGCCCGTCGGCCGAGATCGCCTTGCACACCAGGCTGAACGGCGCCAGCGCATCGTTCGGCACCAGCCCGCGAAAATCGTTGGTCAGCAGCGTGCCCCAGCCGAAGCTCACCTTCACCCGGCCCGCGAACTGCGCCTGCAGCGCCTCGATCTTGTCCACGTCCAGCCCGTCCGAGAAGATCACCAGCTTCCGCGTCGGGTCCTCGCCCCGCGCCTTCCACCAGGCGATCGCGGTCTCGGCGCCCTTGGCCGGGTCGCCCGAATCGATGCGGATCCCGGTCCAGCCCGCCAGCCAGTCCGGCGCATGGGCCAGGAAGCCCTCGGTGCCGTAGGTGTCGGGCAGCAGGATGCGCAGGTTGCCGTCATGCTCCTCGTGCCAATCGGCCAGCACGCGATAGGGCGCCTCGCGCAGCTCTTCGTCGGTCTCGGCCAGCGCGGCCAGCACCATCGGCAGCTCGTGCGCGTTCGTCCCGATCGCCTCGATGTCGTGGCGCTGCGCGATCAGGCAGTTCGAGGTGCCGGTGAACTTGTCGCCCAGCCCCTCCATCATCGCCTGCACGCACCAGTCCTGCCACAGGAAGCTGTGCCGCCGCCTTGTGCCGAAATCGGCGATCTTCAGCCCCTCGATCCGGCGCAGCCGCTCGATCTTCTCCCAGAGCTTCGTCATCGCGCGGGCGTAAAGCACCTGCAGCTCGAACCGGCCCATGTCATGCATGACCGCCCGGGCGCGCAGTTCCATCAGCACCGCCAGCGCCGGGATCTCCCACAGCATCACCTCGGGCCACTTGCCCTCGAAGGTCAACTCGTACTGCCCGTCGCGCTTCTCCAGGTGATAGTCCGGCAGGCGCATGCCCTCGAACCACTCCATGAAGTCGGGGCGGAACATCTGGCGCTTGCCATAGAAGGTGTTGCCGCGCAGCCAGGTCGACTCGCCCCGCGTCAGGCTCAGCGAGCGGATGTGGTCCAGCTGCTCGCGCAGCTCGCCCTCGTCGATCATCTCCGCCAGCCGGATGTGCTTCGAGCGGTTGATCAGGCTGAAGGTGACGGTGGTGTCCGGCCGGTTGCGGAAGATCGACTGGCACATCAGGAGCTTGTAGAAATCGGTATCGATCAGCGAGCGCACGATCGGGTCGATCTTCCACTTGTGGGCCCAGACGCGGGCGGCGATATCGGCCATGGGTCAGTCCTCCAGCGTCACGCCGGCCTCGACCAGCGCGGCCAGCGCGTCGGCCATCGAGCCGTTCAGGTCGATCCCCCGGCAGGCGTCCAGCCGCACGGTCACGGTGAAGCCCAGCCGGGCGGCATCCAGCGCCGAATAGGCCACGCAATAGTCGGTCGCGAGCCCCGCGATCACCAGATGGGTGATGCCCCGCGCCCGCAGCTTTTCATCGAGCCCGGTCGGCGTCTCGCGGTCGTTCTCGAAGAAGGCGGAATAGCTGTCGATCGCCGGGTTCGCGCCCTTGCGCACCGTGAAGCTGGCGCGCGCCACGTCGAGATCGGGGTGAAACTCGGCCCCCGTCGTGCCCTGCACGCAATGCACGGGCCACAGCACCTGCGCCCCATAGGGCATCTCGGTCACGCTGAACGGCTCGGCGCCGGGGTGGTTGGCCGCGAAAGAGGCATGGTCCGCCGGATGCCAGTCCTGCGTCAGGACGACGGTCGCGAACTCGGCCATCATCGCGTTGATCGGGGCGACCACGGCATCGCCCCCGGCCACGGCCAGCGCGCCGCCGGGACAGAAGTCGTTCTGCACGTCGATGACAAGCAGGGCGTCGGTCTCAGCGTGCATGTCGATGTCTCCTCCCGAACGAGGGATTGGTAGGCAGGGGGGCCTGCCCCGTCAATGCCATGATTTTGTTGCATGGCTGTGCCGCGACAAGCCCGAGGGGACCATTATGCGCTTCCTGAGCCCGCCTGCCACCGGTGATATCGGCGACTGGCTGCCCCTTGTCCTCGCCGGCTGCGCGGTGCTGGCGCTGCTCGTCTGGGCGATCGGGCGGCTGTCGCGCCGGCGCGGACCCGGCTGCCGCTGGCGGCGCGACGCGACCGGGCGCCGGCTCGACAGCCTCGCGGCCTGGCGCTGCCGGCGCTGGGGGGCCGAGGCCTTCACCGCCAGCGGCCGCGCCCCGCGCGACTGCCGGCGCGACCTGCGGCCCCGCCCGCTCTGACCCCGCGCCCCCCAAACGCGCGCCCCCCCGACACCACAGGCGAACGGCGCGCAACCCGTCTGTCGTCCGGGGGTCCGCATCGCTGCCCGCGCGCGACCGCCACCTTTTCACCGGCTCCGCCCCCACCGGCGACCGCGCCTCCTGCCCTGCAGCCCCCCTTCCCCCGACACGCGTGGCGCACCACCGCGGCTCCGCCCGCGTGCCGCAGACGCTCCCCCTCCTGCGAACCGCATCATCACGCTCTCGCCTCTTGCCCGAAGGCCCCGCCCTGCCCTATGGCCGCACCATGCTGACCGTCGCCGCGCTCTACCGCTTCACCCGTTTCCCCGACCCGGCCGCCCTGCGCGCGCCGCTGCTGGCCGCCTGCGAGGCCGCGGGGGTGAAGGGCACGCTGCTTCTCGCACCCGAGGGGATCAACGGCACCATCGCCGGCACGCGGCAGGGGATCGACGCGGCACTGGCCGCGATCCGCGCCCTGCCCGGCTGCGACGCGATCGAGTGGAAGGAAAGCACCGCCCCCGCGATGCCCTTCGGCCGCATGAAGGTGCGCCTGAAGCGCGAGATCGTGACCATGGGCCAGCCGCAGGTCGATCCGGTCGCGGGCACCGGCGCCTATGTCGCGCCCGCCGACTGGAACGCGCTGATCTCGGCCCCCGACGTGGTGACGATCGACACCCGCAACGGCTACGAGGTGGCGATCGGCAGCTTCGCCGGCGCCGTCGATCCCGGCACCGAAAGCTTCCGCGACTTCCCCGGCTGGTGGCAGGCGAACCGCGCCCGGTTCGAGGGCAAGCGCATCGCCATGTTCTGCACCGGCGGCATCCGCTGCGAGAAGTCGACCAACTACCTGCTGGGCGAAGGCGTGCCCGAGGTCTTCCACCTGCAGGGCGGTATCCTGAAATACCTCGAACAGGTGCCCGAGGCCGACAGCCTCTGGCAGGGCGAATGCTTCGTCTTCGACGAGCGTGTCAGCCTCGGCCACGGGCTGGTGCCCGGGCAGGCGACGCTCTGCCACGCCTGCCGCCGCCCGCTCGCACCCGGAGACCTTTCCCGGCCCGAATACGAAGAGGGCGCGGCCTGCCACCACTGCGCGGACGAATACTCGGACGCCGACCGCGCGCGGTTCCGGGAACGCGCGAAGCAGATGGCTCTGGCCGCCGAACGCGGCCGGCGCCACCTCGGCGAGGGCTGAGGCCCGCGAGCGGCGCGGCCTTGGACCGGATGCGCCGATCGGCCGGCGTCACTCTGCCCCGGTCTCGCCCCTCGTGATGCCCCCGGCAGCACGCCGACCAGAGCGTCAGGATCCTCCGGTTCCCCGTGCGCCACGGATCAGCATGCCGATCCGCCACGCCGACCACGACGGCGGTCCGCGGCACTCTGCCCGCGGTCTCACCGCTCGCGACAGACCGGGCTGCACGCCGACCAGAGCCGCGGTCCGTCCAGTTGCCCGCGCTTGTCCCTGTTCACGGCGGCGATCCGCAGCCCTGACCACGACGACGGCCCGCCCCCTCGGGGCCGCCTCACATGGCCAGCCTCAGGGCGCCCGACCCAATGAGAGCCCGCCCCGTGACGGGTCGCGTCGGCAGCCCCGGCCTCAGGCCGCGGGGCGCGGGCGCAGCGGCGGCATCACCTCGTCGGGCAGCGGGCAGCGATAGGGCGCCTGCGCGAGCCGGCCCGCGTGCTCGGCCTTCGCCTCGGCCAGCAGCGCGGGATCGGCGAAAAGGTCGCGCCCGGTGCAGGCCATGATCTTCGCCGCCTGCACCATGCCCTTGTGCGCGGCCGGGCTCTTGCCTTGCGCGGTCAGCTGCCAGCTGTGGAACGGCGTGCCCAGCGCGCAGGTCGCGACCCAGGCCTGCACCGTCGGCACCGCCCAGCTCACGTCGCCCACATCGGTCGAGCCCGACGAGATCCGCGGCGCAGAGCCCAGCGGCACCACGAAATCCGCCAGCGGCAGCGCCCGGTCCAGCGGCCGCGCCACCCGCCGGAAGGTGTCCGCGACATGCTCGTCGGTCAGCGTCAGCCTGATCGCCTCGGCGAAGCCACGGTCCTCGGCGTCGAAATCGGGCGCGCCCAGCGCCTGAACGTGGCGGTCCATCACCCGGTCCAGCACGCCGTTCTCCAGCAGATCCGACACTGCCGACACGACCTTCGCCTCGACCGTGGTCTCGGTCATCAGCGCCGCCCCCTGCGCGATCTTGCGCACCCGCTCGACCAGCGGGCCAAGATCGGCCAGCCGCGCGGTGCGGATCAGCTGGCGCACCGTCGCCTTCGCCTGCACCACGTTCGGCGCCTCGCCGCCCGCGTCGAGATAGGCGTAATGCACCCGCGCGTCGTCGGGCATGTGCTCGCGCATGTAGTTCACGCCGACATTCATCAGCTCGACCGCGTCGAGCCCCGACCGCCCCAGTTCCGGCGCCGCCGCCGCATGGGCCGAACGCCCGGTGAAGGTGAAGTCGATCCGGGTGTTGGCCAGCGAACAGGCCTCCCACACCCCGGTGTAATCCGCCGGATGCCAGGAGATCGCGGCATCCACGTCGTCGAAGACGCCCGCGCGCACCATGAAGGTCTTCGCCGCCCCGCCCTCTTCCGCCGGGCAGCCGTAATAGCGCACCCGCCCCGGCGTGCCGGTCTCGGCCAGCCACAGCGCCAGCGCATGCGCCGCCTGCATCGCGGCCGAGCCCAGCAGGTTGTGCCCGCAGCCATGCCCCGCCACGCCCATCGGCTGCGGCTCGGCCACGCCCGGCACCTGCCCCAGCGCCGGCAGCGCGTCGTATTCGCCAAGGATCGCGATCACCGGGCCGCCCGCGCCCCATTCGCCCATCAGCGCCGTCGGGATCCCCGCCAGCCCCTCAAAGATCCGCGCCCCGGCCGCCGCCAGCTGCGCGCGATGCGCCTCGGCCGAGGCATATTCGCCATAGGCCGTCTCGGGCGTGTCGAAGACCCGGTCGGCCAGCGCCACGTAGTCGGGCCGAAGCGAATCGGCCAGCGCCCAGAGGCGGTCGGAGTTCTGCAAAGCGTCGGTCATCGGGCACCTCGGATCGTTTGCACGCAAGCATCTGCCCTTCGCCGCGCGGATTCCAGCCCCGGCGCGCGACAAACCGTCGCGACGCCGCCACAAGCGTTAACATTCACGATGAATGCCCTTTTTTGCCCCGGACGCGCCACAGTTGCCCGCGAAGCAAAGCGCCGAAGACCCTCCCGCGCTAAGGCATTGATAATGCTGTCAATCATCGGATGCATAACTCAGAAGCACGATCCCGTGCTGGTTGTCCTCGCCGCGCTCATCTGCGGTCTGGGCAGCTGGGTGACGGCCAGGCTCTACCGCCACGGCCGACAACGCACCGACCGTCATGCCGTGCTCTGGCAGCTGCTCACCGCGCTCGTCGCCGGGGTCTCGATCTGGTGCACGCATTTCATCGCCATGCTCGGCTACCGCGCCGAGGTGCCGGTCGCCTTCGACCTGCCGCTGACCGTGACCTCGCTGATCATCGCCAACATGGGCACCGCCATCGGCCTGATCCTCGCCGCGCGGATCCGCTTCCGCGGCGCGCCGCTGGTCGGCGGCGCGGTGGTCGGCCTGTCGATCGCGGCCATGCACTACGCCGGCATGATCGCCTACCGCGTGCAGGGCGCGGTGCAGTGGGACATCGGCTACCTGCTGGTCTCGATCCTGGTCGCGGTCTCGATCTCGGCGCTGGCGCTGCGGCTCGGCGGCCGCCCCGGCCGCTGGGGCGAGCCGTTGATGGCCGCCACCCTGACCGTCGCGATCGTGGCGCTGCACTTCACCGGGATGACCGCCTTCGCCGTCTCGCCGATGGACCTGCCCGGCGACTACGTGAACCCCGAGGCGCTGCGCGTGCTCGCCCTCGCCGTGGCCGGGGTCGCCACGCTGATCGTGCTGGTGGGGCTCTTCTGCCACGCGATCGAGACGCGGCTGCGCACCGCCTCGATCGCCGAGCTGACCGCGGCCCGCAACGCCGCCGAAAGCGCCAGCCGCGCCAAGTCGGAATTCATGAGCGTGCTCAGCCACGAGCTGCGCACCCCCCTGACCGTGGTCATGGGCTATGCCGCGATCCTCGCCCGGCTGAAAGAGGCGCAGATCTCGCGCGCCAATGCCGCCGGCGGCCCGATCGACCTGCAGGCGGTGCGCATGGGCGATCAGGCAGAGCTCTACGGCGGCAAGATCATGACCGCCGCCACCCACCTTCTGGGCCTGATCAACGAGATCCTCGACTATAGCAGCCTCGAGTTCGACGACCCGAAGCTGC
The DNA here is from genome assembly GCF_037095735.1 of Frigidibacter sp. MR17.14. Taxonomy (NCBI): domain Bacteria; kingdom Pseudomonadati; phylum Pseudomonadota; class Alphaproteobacteria; order Rhodobacterales; family Paracoccaceae; genus Frigidibacter; species Frigidibacter sp. MR17.14. Next base: position 163,910 of record NZ_JBAWKD010000001.1, read on the forward strand.
AGCGCGAATCCGTGCCGATGCGCGACCTGCTCGAGGAAACCGCCGAAAACTTCCGCGACAAGGCGGCAGAGCGCGACGCGACGCTGCACATCGACTGCGACACGACCGTGGCCTTCGCCGACCGCGCGCGGCTGTCCCGGATCCTGTCGAACCTCGTGGGCAACGCGCTGCGATTCTCGGGCTCGGACGACATCATCCTGCGCGTGGCGCGCGCCAAGCGCGGCTTCGTGCTCGAGGTCGAGGACTGGGGCTGCGGCATCCCGCCCGAGGATCACGAGCGCATCTTCCAGGCCTTCCAGCAGCTGGAACTGGCCGACAACCGCAAGGAAGGCGGCACCGGGCTCGGCCTCGCGATCTGCCGCAAGCTGGCGCAGGCCCATGGCGGCGAGATCGCGGTGCAGAGCACGCCCGGCGCGGGCAGCCTCTTCACCGTCACCTTCCCGCCCGAGGCGCTGGACACCGCCGCCTCGGACGCGGCGCTGGGCCGCGCGGCGCTGACCGGCCCGCTGCGCCCGCGCCTGCCGCGGATCGACACCTGGCTGAAGCGCGAGCAGCGCACCGGCACCCACGGCCGCTGACGCGCCCGGGCGGGCCCGTCCCGCCCGGCGCCGGCCCAGCCCGGCACAAGCCCCGCGCGACATCCGGGCCGGCTTCCGCCTCGGCAGCCGCCCCTGCGCGCTTCCCTACGACTACACCGGCCCCCGCCCGGCATCCGCCCCCAGTCCCCGCTTCAGCACCCGCCGCAGCACTCCCTCCGACAGCGGCACCGCCCCCGCTCCGCCCGGCAGTCTTCCCGGTCACCGCTCGAGCACCCACTCTGGCAACCCTCCGTGTCGGTGCTTCGGCACCCGCCCCGGCATGCGTCCCGACAGCGACACCGCCGCCCAGCCCGGCATCCGTCCCGGCCTCCGCATCAGCACCCGCCGCGGCGCATCACCCGACAGCGACACCCCCGCCCGGCGTCCGCCCCCGGGCTTCAGCATCTGCACCCGCCGCGGCACTCCCCCGACGCCGACACCGGCCCCGCCCGGCACACGTCCCGCCCGCTCATCCGGCAGTCTCCCCCGGCAGTCTCCACGAAACCGGCCCTACTGATAACGGCGGCAGCGCCGGGGCCGGCCCGACGCGCCACGGCGGCGACATTCCCCGCCCTGACGGCAAAGTTCATGGACAGTTCCGCGATTTGCCCCCATGACTCGCGCCAAACCAGTCCCCGGCCCCGATGTTCCGCACCCTCGCGACCCTCTCCGTCACCCCGCGCACGCCCGCGTGGCGCTGGAGCGCCTCGGTCCTCGCCGTGCTGGTGGCCTTCATCCTGCGTTATTTCGGCGATCCCTACTTCCCGCCGGGCTTCCCCTATCTGACCTTCTTCCCCGCGGTGATCCTGACCACCTTCTTCGCCGGCCTCTGGCCGGGGATCGCCTGTGCGCTCGCCTGCGGGGTGCTGGCCTGGTACTTCTTCATCCCGCCCTACAATTCCTTCGACCTGACCGGCACCACCTCGGTCGCGCTGGGCTTCTATGCCTTCATCTGCGCCACCGACATCGCCATCCTGGAAATGATGCGCCGTGCCCTCACCGGCCAGCGCGAGGCGCATGACCTCGCCGCCGAAGAGGCCGAGGCTCGCCGCCTGATGTTCCACGAACTTCAGCACCGCGTCTCGAACAACCTCGCCGCCATCGCCTCGCTGCTGAAGATCCAGCGCCGCCAGATCGCCGATCCCGGCGCCGCCCGCGCGCTGGACGAGGCGGTGAACCGCATCAACCTCGTGGCCCGCATGCAGCGGATGCTGCACGACCCCGACATCCAGCGCGTCGATTTCGCCCGCTTCCTGCGCGAAATGGCCGCCGACGTGCTGAAAACCTCGGGCGCCGAGACCCGGATCGAGCTTGCCCTCGACGCCCGCCCGCTGACCATCGGCGCCCAGCAGGCGACCCAGCTGGGCCTGATCGCCACCGAGTTCATCGCCAATGCCGTCGAGCACGGCTTCCCCGGCGACCGCCGCGGCCGCCTGACGATCCGCTGCACCCCGCGCGAGGGCGACCGCGCGCTCCTCGAAGTGGCCGACGACGGCCCCGGCCTGCCCGAGGGCTTCTCGCCCGAGGACAGCCGCTCGCTCGGCCTCGTCATCGTGCGCCAGTTCGCCACCCAGCTCGACGCCGAGGTCGAGATGCGCAACGGCGCCTCCGGCGGCTGCGTCTCGCGGCTCGACTTCCCGGTGATCCGCGCCGCCTGAGGCCAGCCCGACCCAGATCTTGTGGATAAGCCGCGCGGGCCACCCCAGATTAGGCCCGGCCGGATTGACTCCGCCGCACCGGACGGCAAGGATGGCCGTCCCATTTCCGACGCCCCTTCCCGACCCAAGGACTGCCCCTTGCGCTTCACGCGGCTCAGACTGAACGGCTTCAAGAGCTTCGTCGACCCGACCGACCTCGTGATCCACGAAGGCCTGACCGGCGTCGTCGGCCCGAACGGCTGCGGTAAGTCGAACCTGCTCGAAGCCCTGCGCTGGGTGATGGGCGAAACCCGCCCCACCGCGATGCGCGGCGAGGGGATGGAAGACGTGATCTTCGCCGGCGCCGCCACCCGCGGCGCGCGCAACTTCGCCGAAGTCGCGCTGACCATCGACAACTCGGAACGCCTCGCCCCCTCGGGCTTCAACGACGCCGACCAGCTCGAGATCATCCGCCGCATCACCCGTGACGCGGGCTCGGCCTACAAGGTCAACGTCAAGGACGTCCGCGCCCGCGACGTGCAGATGCTGTTTGCCGACGCCTCGACCGGCTCGACCTCGCCCGCGCTGGTGCGTCAGGGCCAGATCTCGGAACTGATCAACGCCAAGCCCAAGAACCGCCGCCGCATCCTCGAAGAGGCCGCCGGCATCTCGGGCCTCTACCAGCGCCGGCACGAGGCCGAACTGCGCCTGAACGCGGCCGAAACCAACCTCACCCGCGTAGATGACGTGGTCGAGGGGCTCGCGGGCCAGCTCGCGCAGCTGAACCGGCAGGCCAAGCAGGCCGCCCGCTACCGCGAGATCGGCGAGGCGCTCCGCAAGGCCGAAGGCATGCTGCTCTGGCGCCGCTGGCGCGAGGCCGACCAGCTGCGCGCCGTCGCCGAACAGGACCTGACCGCCCGCATCCGCGCCGCCGCCCAGTCCGAACAGGCCGCCCGCGCCGCGACCGAGGCACGCGCCGCCGCCGAAGCCGGCCTGCCCCCCCTGCGCGAGGAAGAAGCGATCGCCGCCGCGATCCTGCAGCGCCTGATGGTCACCCGCGACGGGCTGAACGACGAAGAGGCCCGCGCCCGCCAGACGATCGAGACCCTGACCGCCCGCCTCGCGCAGATCGACCGCGACATGGAACGCGAGGCCGGCCTCAACCGCGACGCGGGCGAGACGATGCAGCGCCTCGAATGGGAACAGGCGCAGATCCTGAAGGCGACCGAGGGCCATGACGACAAGCTCGCCGAGGCCGCCGAACTGGCCCGCGAAGCCTCGGCCGCGCTCGGCGACCGCGAGGGCGCGCTGCAGCAGCTGACCGAGGACATGGCCCGGCTGTCGGCCCGCCACCAGTCCGCGCAGCGGATGCAGGCCGATGCCCGCACCGGCCTCGCCCGCGCCGAGCAATCGCGCGAGACCGCCGCCCGTGCCGAGGCCGAGGCCGCAGATGCCCAGTCCCGCGCCGCCGAGGCCGCCGAGGCCGCGATCTACGCCGCCGAAGAGGCGCAGGCCGCCGCCGAAGCGGCCGAGGAACAGCTGATCGCCGCCGAGGAAGCCCGGGCCGAGATCCAGACCCGCGAGGCCGAGGCCCGCGCCCAGCGTTCCGGCGCCGAGGGCGAGGCGAACGCACTGCGCGCCGAGGTCACCGCCCTTGCCCGCCTCGTCGAACGAGAGGCCCGCGCCGGCAGCCAGTTGCTCGACAAGGTCCGCGTCGAAACCGGGTATGAGGCCGCGCTCGGTGCGGCGCTGGCCGACGACCTGCGCGCCCCCGTCGTGGCCGAAGACCAGCCCTCGGGCTGGGTCGCGCTCTCGGCCTACAGCGTCCCGCAGCGCCTGCCCGAGGGGGTGGAGCCGCTCTCGAACCATGTCGACGTGCCGCTCGCGCTCGGCCGCCGCATCGGCCAGATCGGCATCGTCACCCGCGCCGAGGGCGCCGTGCGGCAGGCCGAGTTGAAGCCCGGCCAGCGCCTCGTCAGCCTCGAGGGCGACCTCTGGCGCTGGGACGGCTTCCGCGCCGCCGCCGAAGACGCGCCCTCGGCCGCCGCCCTGCGCCTGCGCCAGCTGAACCGGCTCGTGGAACTCAAGCGCGACCTCGAAGAGGCCGGCGCCCGCGCCGCCGGGGCCGGACAGGCGCATGAACACCTGACCCGCGCCCTGGCCGAGGCGACCCGTGCCGACACCGCCGCCCGCGAGGCCCGCCGCGACGCCGACCGCCGCGTGGCGGACGCGAGCCGCGCCCAAAGCCGGGCCGAGGCCGACCGCTCCGTCGCCGGCGGCAAGCAGGAAAGCGCCCGCATCGCCCGCGCCCGGGCCGAGGAAGAGGTCGAGGAAGCCCGCGCCCGGCTCGAGGACGCCGCCGCCGCGACCGAGGACCTGCCCGAACTCGACGAGGCCCGCCACGCGGTCGAGGACCTGCGCCACACCGTCGAGGCCGCCCGCATCGCGATGCTGTCGCGCCGCGCGCAGGCCGACGAGATCCGCCGCGAGGGCGAGGCCCGCACCCGCCGCCGGCAGGAGATCACCAAGGAGATCTCGGGCTGGCGGCTGCGGCTGGAAACGGCCGAAAAGCGCTCGCACGAACTGACCGAACGCCGCGCCGAGACCGCCGAGGCCCTCGACGAGGCCCAGGCCGCGCCCGAGGAAATCGCGATCCGCCGCGAGGATCTGGCCGAGCAGATCGCCACCGCCGAAGCCCGCCGCGACCTCGCCACCGAACGGCTGCAGACCGCCGAACGCGCCCTGCGCGCCGCGCAGGATGCCGAGCGCGAAGCCGAACGCGCCGGCGGCGAGGCCCGCGAATCCCGCGCCCGCGCCGAGGCCCGCGCCGAGGCCGCGCGCGAGACCGTCGCCGCCGCCGCCGAGCGCATCCGCGAAGAGACCGAATTCCTGCCGCTCGAGCTTCTCGCCTCGCTCGACACCGACCCCGACACGATCCCGGATGCCGAGACGCTCGACGCAGAGGTCAACCGCCTGAAGCGCCAGCGCGAAGCCTTGGGCGCCGTAAACCTGCGCGCCGAGGAGGATGCGAAAGCGGTCGAAGAGGAACACGGCGGCCTCGTGAAGGAGAAGGCCGATCTCGAAGAGGCGATCCGCAAGCTGCGCTCCGGCATCGCCAGCCTCAACCGCGAGGGCCGCGAGCGCCTGCTGACCGCCTTCGAGCAGGTGAACGCCAGCTTCCGCACCCTCTTCACCCATCTCTTCGGCGGCGGCGAGGCGAACCTCGTTCTGGTCGAAAGCGACGACCCGCTGGAAGCCGGGCTCGAGATCATGTGCCAGCCCCCCGGCAAGAAGCTGGCGACGCTCTCGCTCCTCTCGGGCGGCGAGCAGACGCTGACCGCGCTCGCGCTGATCTTCGCGGTCTTCCTCGCCAACCCCGCCCCGATCTGCGTCCTCGACGAGGTCGACGCGCCCTTGGACGACGCCAACGTCACCCGCTTCTGCGACCTCCTCGACGAGATGACGCGCCGCACCGACACCCGCTTCCTGATCATCACCCACCACGCGGTGACGATGAGCCGGATGGACCGCCTCTTCGGCGTCACCATGCAGGAACAGGGTGTCAGCCAGCTGGTCTCGGTCGACCTCAAGCGCGCCGAGGCCCTCGTCGCCTGACCCCCGCCCGCGCGTCCTTCGGCTTGGCGCAAATACTCCGGGGCAGCGGGCAAGGCCCGCGGGGGCAGCGCCCCCTCTTGCCCTTCCGGCTTTCGCATTGGCCCAAATATCCCGGGGGAGTCGCGGCCCCGGGCCGCGACGGGGGCAGCGCCCCCCTCTTAACACCCTCCGAACAGCCCGACCGCCGGGGGTGTACAGGGGGTGTACGCAAGCTGCACCGAAGTCACCCCCCGTTTCCGCGGCTTTCGCCGCCCTTGCCAGACTCGTCCCGAGGGCGTAGAACCCGGCCCCATGAGAGGCTTCGTCTACTTCGACATCCACGACCGCGCCCGGCTTCCCAGCCGGTTCTTCGGCGTGGCCCATGCGATCCTCGCGCGACTTTGATCGCGCGGACCGGCGCCGTCCCGCGCCCGGTCCAACGCGCCATCCGACCTTTCCAGACAGCCGCGCAGACCCCTGTTCCGACCGGGTTCTGACGTTCAGCAATCCCGTGAGGAGACCCCGGAGATGACCGGTAAAACGCTCTACGACAAGATCTGGGACGCGCATGTCGTCGACCAGCAGCCCGACGGCACCTGCCTGCTCTACATCGACCGCCACCTGGTCCATGAAGTGACCAGCCCCCAGGCCTTCGAGGGCCTGCGCATGACCGGCCGCAAGGTGCGCGCTCCGGAGAAAACCATTGCGGTTCCGGACCATAACGTGCCCACGACCGAGGGGCGCGAGACGAAGATCGACAACGAGGAAAGCCGGATCCAGGTCGAGGCGCTCGACAAGAACGCCCGCGACTTCGGGGTGAACTACTATCCCGTCACCGACATCCGCCAGGGCATCGTGCACATCGTCGGCCCCGAACAGGGCTGGACGCTGCCGGGCATGACGGTGGTCTGCGGCGACAGCCACACCGCGACCCACGGCGCCTTCGGCGCGCTGGCGCACGGGATCGGCACGTCCGAGGTGGAACACGTCCTGGCCACCCAGACGCTGATCCAGAAGAAGTCGAAGAACATGAAGGTCGAGATCACCGGCAAGCTGCGCCCGGGTGTCACGGCCAAGGACATCACGCTGTCGGTCATCGGCGCGACCGGCACCGCCGGCGGCACCGGCTATGTCATTGAATACTGTGGCGAAGCCATCCGTGACCTCAGCATGGAAGGCCGGATGACGGTCTGCAACATGGCGATCGAGGGCGGCGCCCGCGCCGGCCTGATCGCGCCGGACGAGAAGACCTTCGCCTATGTCATGGGCCGCCCCCACGCGCCGAAGGGCGCCGCCTGGGAAGCCGCGCTGACCTGGTGGAGGACGCTCTTCTCGGACGATGACGCGGCCTGGGACAAGGTCGTGACGCTGAAGGGCGAAGACATCGCCCCGGTCGTCACCTGGGGCACCTCGCCCGAGGACGTGCTGCCGATCACCGGCGAGGTTCCCGCGCCCGAAAGCTTCACCGGCGGCAAGGTCGAGGCGGCGAAACGCTCGCTCGACTACATGGGCCTGACGGCGGGCACCAAGCTCACCGACATCAGGATCGACGCGGTCTTCATCGGCTCCTGCACCAACGGCCGGATCGAGGATCTGCGCGCCGCGGCCGAGATCCTGAAGGGCAAGAAGATCGCCCCCGGCGTGCGCGCCATGGTCGTTCCCGGCTCGGGCCTCGTGCGGGCGCAGGCGGAGGAAGAGGGGCTGGCCCAGATCTTCCTCGACGCGGGCATGGAATGGCGCCTCGCGGGGTGCTCGATGTGTCTGGCGATGAACCCCGACCAGCTGAGCCCCGGCGAGCGTTGCGCGGCGACCTCGAACCGCAACTTCGAAGGCCGTCAGGGCCGCGGCGGGCGCACCCATCTGATGAGCCCCGCGATGGCCGCCGCCGCCGCCGTCGCCGGTCATCTGGTGGACGTGCGCGAGGTCATGGCCGAGACCGCCGAGGCCTGACCGGATGCGGATCGCGGGCATCGACGGCTGCAAGGCGGGCTGGATCGCCGTCGTCGCGGAGGAGGGACGGCCGGACACGGCCGCGCCTCACTTCGCGTCGACGGTGGCCGGCCTGTTCGCCGCCGCGGCTCCCGCGTTCGCGCTTGTCGACATGCCGATCGGTTTCGTCGAAGGGCCCGCCCCGCGCGAGACCGAGGCCGCGATCCGTGCCCGGCTGAAGGGCAAGGCCTCCTCGGTTTTCCCGGTGCCGGCGCGGGCGGCGCTTGCCGCCTCGGACTATCACGAAGCCAGCGTCGTGAACCGTTCCCGCTTGGGGAAAGGCCTCACAAAGCAGACTTTCGCGATCTTTCCGAAGATGCGTGATCTGGACGAGGCGATCAGCGCGATCGGTCAGACGCGCCTGCGCGAAGGCCACCCCGAGGTCTCGTTCGCCGAGATGAACGGGGCGCCGGTGCTCAGCCGCAAGCGCAAGCCCGACGGCCAGGCGGAGCGCATCGCGCTTCTGACGGCGCAGGGCTTCGACGCGGCAGGCCTCGCGGCGCAGGCAAAGGCCAATGGCTGCGCGGTCGACGACATGCTCGACGCCACGGCCCTGCTGTGGAGCGCGATGCGCTTCCGGCGCGGTCACCACAACACCTACCCCGCGCAGCCGATGCGCGACGCGCGGGGCCTTGAAATGTCAGTCATCGCTTGAGCGAACAAGGACTTAGCATATGGACAAGTTCACCACCCTGACCGGCGTCGCGGCCCCCATGCCGCTGGTCAACATCGACACCGACATGATCATCCCCAAGCAGTTCCTGAAGACGATCCAGCGTTCGGGTCTCGGCAAGAACCTGTTCGACGAGATGCGTTTCGACCAGAACGGCAACGAGATCCCCGATTTCGTGCTGAACCAGCCCGCCTACCGCAATGCCGAGGTCATCGTCGCCGGCGACAACTTCGGCTGCGGCTCGTCGCGCGAGCACGCGCCCTGGGCGCTGCTCGACTTCGGGATCCGCTGCGTGATCTCGACCAGCTTCGCCGACATCTTCTTCAACAACTGCTTCAAGAACGGCATCCTGCCGATCGTGATGCCGCAAGAGGTCGTCGACGTGCTGATGGACGACGCCCGCAAGGGCGCGAACGCCAAGATCACCGTCGATCTGGAAAACCAGACCGTCACCACCTCGGACGGCCAGTCCTTCGGCTTCGAGGTCGATGCCTTCCGCAAGCACTGCCTGCTGAACGGCCTCGACGACATCGGGCTGACGCTGGAAAAGGCCTCGGCCATCGATGCGTTTGAGGCCCAGGCCTCGCAGGCGCGCCCCTGGGTCTGAGCCCGGGCTGACGCGCGGTCACCGCGTCGGCGGCCGCCAAGCAACCTGAGGTTTATCAATGCCTTGCAGGCCACCCGCCTGGGTGGCCTCATTCTTGCCCAGAAAATGATGCATTCTGGCACCACCCGAACCCTCAAATGGTCCAAGGCCCTGACGCATGGTTAAGGCCGATTGCCAGCCTCGGCGAACTTTGACAGGATTTGGGCATAAATGAGGCAAGCCGCCACAATCGTGGGGAAACTGCTCGGGAAGAGAGAGCCAAGACCATACTGGCCGCGCTCGGGCGGAGGGAAATGGGCAGTGATATCCCGTCTGACAGGCGCGGCCGTCCGCGCCGTGCTCGTGCTGATTCTGATCGCCACACCCTCGGTGGTGACGCAATCCGTGCTGCCCGACACGGCCGAGGTCGTGGCGCTGGTCGGCCTGTTCGCCGCCGCGATGGTGTTCCTCGAATATGCCTCGACCTATCCAAGCCTGATCGAATTCCGCGATGCCCGGCCCTTCAACCGCATCCGCTTCCTGTCGCTGTTCGTGATGGTCTTCCTGCTGTCGGTGGTCTGCATGAACCGCACCGACCCGGCGATCTTCGCGCGGCTGGTGACCTTCCTCGGCCGCGAGGTGGCGGGCGCGCTCGACTTCCCGTTCAGCCCGGTGCGCCTTGTGCTGCTGATGCTGCCGGAGGATACCGATGCCCGGCATCTCGACCTGATCCGCACCACCGCGGGGCTGGCCTATTTCATCGCGCTGGCGACGTTGTTCTGCTTCATCGTCGTGCTGCGCTGGTATGGCTGGCCGCACCGCAAGGGCTCGTTCAACGTCTGGATCAACCTGCCGACCTTCGACCCGACCTCGGGCGGCGACGTGGTCGAGCGGCTGAACCGCGACGCGATCGGCAACGTGGTGCTGGGCTTCGTGCTGCCCTTCATCATCCCGGCTCTGGTCCGCTCGACCTCGATCGTGTTCGAGCCGGTGACGCTGGCCTCGCCGCACACGCTGATCTGGACGATGACGCTCTGGGCCTCGCTGCCGGTGACGCTGATCATGCGCGGGATCGCGATGAACCGCATCGCCTCGATGATCGCCGAGCGGCGGCGCCACAATGCGCAGGCCGCCGTGGGCGGCAGCGACGAGCGCGAGATGCCGATGGCGACGCCGGAGGTGTTCCGCGGCTGACGCTCAGGGCCGCGGCGCCGCCGCCCGCCCCAGCCGGTCGTTGATCGCGCGCCCGAGCCCGGTGTCGGGCACCGGCGCGAAGGCGATGCGCCCGCCCTGCCCCGCCAGACGATCGGCCTCGCGCAGCATGTGGAACAGCCGCGCCGCGGCCTCGGTCAGGTCGCCGGTTTCGGACAGGCTGAGGTCGGCACCGGCGCAGTCTGGGCCGAAACCCACCCAGATCTCGCCGGCGTCCGGCCGGGTGACGCCCAGTCGCACCGCGGCGCCGGGGGCGTAATGCGAGGACAGCTGCCCGGGCGCGGTCGGCGCCTCGGCGCTGCCGCCCGCGACCAGCGGCTGGCCAAGGACCGCCTCGATCGCCTCGACCGGGACGCCGCCGGGGCGCAGAAGCTGCGGCGCGCCCTCGGCCAGCCCGACGATGGTGCTTTCGACACCGACCGCGCAGGGCCCGCCGTCGAGCACCGCCGCGATCCGGCCCGCGAGGCCTTCCAGCACATGCTCGGCCCGCGTCGGGCTGACCCGGCCCGAGGGGTTGGCCGAGGGGCCGGCCAGCGGCCCGCCGAAAGTCTGCAGCAGCCGGCGGGTCAGCGGATGCGCCGGCACCCGCACCGCCACCGTCGCCATCCCGGCCGACACCAGCGGCGACAGCCCCGCCTCTTCGCGCCGTGGCAGCACAAGGGTCAGCGGCCCGGGCCAGAAGGCCGCGGCCAGCGCCCGGGCGCGGTCGTCCATGACCGCATAGCGCGCGACCGCCGCCACATCGGCCAGATGCACGATCAGCGGGTTGAACTGCGGGCGGCCCTTGGCGGCATAGATGGCCGCGCAGGCCGCATCCTGCCGCGCGTCGCCGCCAAGTCCGTAGACGGTTTCCGACGGGAAGGCGACCAGCGCCCCCGCGGCCAGCAGGCGGGCGGCCTCGTCCAGGCCTTCGGTCGTGGGCGCAAGGCTTCGGGTTTCGAGGGACATGGCTCTGACGCGGCGTTAGGGTTGAGCGGGGCCGGACGGCGCTTAGGGTCCGCCCGACGGCAGTTCGCAGCGGGATAGCCCCCCCGCCCCGGCTTGCCAAGGTCCTGCAACGCCTGACGGAGGCCCCATGCCCTACAGATCGCCGGTCGCCGAGTTCGGTTTCATCTTCGAGCATGTCGTGCCGCTGGCGCCGCTGGCCGCGACCGAGCGCTTCGCCGAGGCCGAGCCCGAGACGGTGGCGGGGATCCTCGCCGAGGCCGGCAAGATGTGCGACGCGGTGCTGGCGCCCCTGCAGCGCAATGGCGACCAGACCCCGGCGCGGCTGGAGAACGGCGTGCTGCGCAGCTCTCCGGGCTATGACCGGGGCTATGCCGCGATCGCCGAGGGCGGCTGGATCGGGCTGACCGCCGACCCCGAGCATGGCGGCATGGGCCTGCCGCAGCTGGTGAACATGGCCGTCAACGACATGATGTCGGGCGCCTGTCTTGCGCTGCAGCTGAAACCCCTGCTGAGCCAGGGCCAGATCGAGGCGCTGGAGCATCACGCCAGCGACGAGATCCGCGCGCTCTACCTGCCGAAGCTGATCTCGGGCGAGTGGTCGGGGACGATGAACCTGACCGAGCCGCAGGCGGGATCGGACGTGGGCGCGCTGCGCGCGAAGGCCGAGCCGCGGGGCAACGGCACCTATGCGGTCACCGGGCAGAAGATCTTCATCAGCTGGGGGGACAGCGACCTCGTGTCGAACGTCTGCCATCTGGTTCTGGCGCGGCTGCCCGACGGCGCGGCGGGAACCAAGGGGATCAGCCTCTTCATGGTGCCGAAATACCTGCCCGATGCCGAGGGCAACCCGGGCGCGCCGAACAGCCTGAAGGTCGTCAGCCTCGAGCACAAGATGGGCCTGCACGGCTCGCCCACCTGCGTGATGAGCTTCGAGGGAGCGACCGGCTGGCTGGTCGGCGCCGAGCACAAGGGCATGGCCGCGATGTTCACGATGATGAACAACGCCCGGCTCGCGGTCGGCGTGCAGGGGATCGGCGTGGCCGAGGCCGCCTGCCAGAAGGCCACTGAATACGCCGCCGAGCGCCGGCAGATGGGCCCGATCATCGCCCATGCCGATGTGCGCCGGATGCTGGCGACGATGCGGGCCGAGACCTTCGCCGCACGCTGCATCGCGCTGGATTGCGCGGCCTCGCTCGACCTCGGGCGGGCCAGCGGCGCGGACGCCGCCGCCGCGCGCGGCGCCCTGCTGACGCCGATCGCGAAAAGCTGGGGGACCGAGGTCGGGATCGCGGTCGCAGACATGGGCGTGCAGGTGCATGGCGGCATGGGCTTCATCGAAGAGACCGGCGCCGCGCAGTTCTTCCGCGATGTGCGCGTCACGGCGATCTACGAGGGCACGAACGGCATTCAGGCGATGGATCTGGTCGGCCGCAAGTTCGCCGATGGCGGCACCGCCGCCCGCGCGCTGATCGCCGAGATCGCGGCCGATGCCGGGGGCGACGACGCGCTCTCCACCGCGGTCGCCGGCGCGGCGAAGGCGCTGGCCGAGGCGACCGAGGCGCTGCTTGCGCGCCCGATGCCCGAGCGGTTCGGCGGCGCAGACGCCTATCTGCGTGCCTTCGCGCGCACCTTGGGCGGCTGGTATCACCTGAAGGCCGCGCGCGCCGAGGGCGGCGAGGGCCCGCGCAGCCGGCTTGCGCGCCATTACGTCGCGCGGCTGCTGCCCGAGGTTCCGTCGGCGCTGGCGGCGGCGCTGACCGATCCTGCGGCGCTCGAGGCGATCACGCCCGAGGACCTGATGGCGTGACCCTGCAGGGCATCCGATACCCGTGGCCCGAGCCGCCCGCCCCCGGCACCGCGACCGAGGTCGCGCCGGGCGTGCTGTGGATGCGCCTGCCGCTGCCGATGCGGCTGGATCACGTCAATTGCTACGCGCTCGACGAGGGCGACGGCTGGACGCTGGTCGACACCGGCTTCGACACGCCCGAGGCCCGCGCGGTCTGGGAGACGCTTCTGGCCGGGCCGCTGGGCGGGCGACCGGTACGGCGGCTGGTGGTGACGCATTACCATCCCGACCACATCGGGCTGGCCGGCTGGTTCATCGCCCGCGGGGCCGAGCTGGTGACCACGCGCACCAGCTGGCTTTTCGCGCGGATGCTCACGCTCGACGTGCAGGCGGTGCCGGTGGCCGAGACGCTGGCCTTCTGGCACGCCGCGGGCATGCCGGCCGCGATGCTGGACAAGGTGGCGGCAGAGCGGCCCTTCAATTTCGCCGACCGCGTCACCGCCCTGCCCCCGGGCTACACCCGGATCCGCGAAGGCGGGCGGATCCGCCTAGGCGGCCGCGACTGGGACATCCGCTGCGGCGACGGCCATGCGCCCGAGCATGCCACCTTCTGGAGCCGCGACGACGATCTGTTGCTGGGCGGCGACCAGTTGCTGCCGTCGATCTCGGCCAATATCGGCGTCTACGCGACCGAACCGCTGGCCGACCCGCTGGACGACTGGCTGACCTCCTGCGCGCGTTTCGCGACCGTGGCCGAGGAACGCCACCTGGTGCTGCCCGGCCACAAGCTGCCCTTCACCGGCCTGCCGCTGCGCCTGCGCCAGATGGTCGAGAACCACGAGGGCGCGCTGGATCGCCTGCGCCCGCACCTGGCCGAGCCGCGCACCGCGGGCGCGTGCATGGTGCCGATCTTCAAGCGCGAGATCGGCGGGGCCGAATACCGGATGGCGCTGGTCGAGGCGGTCGCGCATCTGAACTACCTGCTGCACCGGGGCGAGATCCTGCGCGAAACCGGCGCGGACGGGCGCTGGCTGTGGCGTATCGGCCAGCCGGTCGCAGATGCGGCTTTGGGCGCGGATGACAGCGTTGCCTGAATCGGTTATCGATCAGGCAGGGAAGAGACACGAGGAGCACCCAATGGCCGAGCATCACCCCGGCAGCATGGATATCACCACCCAGGAAAAGACCTTCGCCGGCTTCATCCGGTTCGTCACCTGGAGCTGCGTCCTGATCGTTCTGTTCCTGGTGTTCCTCGCCCTCGTGAACGGCTGACACCCCTCCCCCAAGGCTTACTCCCCCCGCCTGGCGGAGCCTGCGAACGGATCCTCTCGACATGCGAAAGTTCCTGCTGGCAGCGGCGCTGCCGCTGCTGCTTGCGGCCTGTGGCGCCGACAACAAATGGGCCAGCGATGCCGATGTCGCGCGCTTCGCCTACCGCAGCCCAGAGCCGCCCTCGATCACGCTTTACACCGCGATCAACAACCGTTCGGGCGAGGGCGGGCATTCCGCCCTGCTGATCAACGGCTCGGAAACCCTGATCTGGGACCCGGCCGGGACCTGGTGGAACCGCTCGGCGCCGGAACGGCACGACGTGATCCACGGCGTCACGCCGACGCTGCTGAGCTATTACATCGACTACCACGCCCGCGAGACCTATCACGTGGTCGAGCAGAAGATCTTCGTCTCGCCGCAGGTGGCCGAGCTTGCGCTGGCCAAGGTCAAGGCAAACGGCGCGGTCAACAAGGCGATGTGCGCCAGCTCGACCAGCTCGATCCTGGAAACGCTGCCGGGCTTCCAGTCGGTGGGCCACACCTGGTTCCCGGCACGGCTGATGCGCGCCTATGCCAAGCTGCCCGGCGTGCAGACCCGGCGCTATTTCGACAATGACAGCGACGACAATTCGAACAAGCTGACCGCGCAGGACGGCACCAACGTGGTGGCGACCAATGTGACGCTCGACGGCTCGATGCCTCCGGCGCCGGCGGGCTATCCCGATCCGCTGAAGTGACGGCGACAACAATCCGGGCGCGGGCGGGGATTTCCCCGCCCGTTTCCGTTCCGCTCAGCCGATGAGCCAGAGCCCGAGGTAGAGCGCCCCCATCCCCCCGAGGATGGTCCAGAGCGCATTGCCGCGGTTCAGCATCCCCACCGCCACCGTCGCGGCCGCGGCGATCAGCCGGGCGGGATCGGGCTGGCCGCCGGTCGCGGCCGGCCAGACCACCATCGGCACGACCAGTGCCGGCAGCACGGCCACGGCGGTGTAGCGCAGATGGCGCAGCGCCCAGGCCGGCAGCTGCCGCCCGCCCACCAGCCCCAGGAACGAGTAGCGCAGCAGGAAGGTGCCGATCCCCAGCGCGATGGTGATGCCCCAGACGGTCAGGTCGCTCATCTGCGGATCTCCGGGGCTTGCAGGCGCGCCATGCGACGCTCGGTCTCGGCGCCGGCGATCATGCCGGCGATGGCGGCCGGGAACAGGCCCGCGTTGTGCGGCATCCAGGCGCAGAGCAGCGCCACGGTGATCGCGACGAAGGCCGCGACCAGATGCGGCAGCGAGCGCAGCATCGGCGCGATCATCGCAAGGAAGGTGACCGGCACTGCGAAGTCGATGGCGAAGCCCGCCGGGATCGCCTGCCCGAACAGCGCGCCCACCAGCGTCATCACGATCCAGATCGGGCAGATCGCGGTGGCCGAGCCGAAGAAGTAGCCGACCTTTTCGGGCACCGGGCGGGCGGGGCGGCGCTGGTATTCCTGCGCGGCCAGCGCGTAGCACTGGTCGACCATGACGTAGGAGATCACCGCCCGCTGCCAGATCTTCGCCTTGCCCAGATCGGGGGTCAGGGCCGCGGAATACATCGCCATCCGCAGGTTCACCGCCAGCGCGGTGATGATGATGATCAGCGCAGGGGCGTGTTCGGCCATCATCTGCACGGCGGCGAATTGCGAGGCCCCGGCGATCACCAGGATCGACATGCCCATCGTCTGCGGCAGGTCGAGCCCCGCCTCCATCGACACCACGCCGAAGAGCAGTGCGAAGGGCACGATGGTGAGCACATAGGGCAGGCTTTCGCGGAAGCCCTGCCAGAAGGCGGATCGGGGAACGGCGGTGGACATGGGGACTCTGGACGGGGATGCGGGGGCGACTTAGTCATCTGCAGAGGACGGCGGCAAGGGGCGAAGCGGCGATGAGCGACGGATTCGTGGCGTCAGACGGTGGCAAGCGGGCCGCGCCCTGCCCCGCGACCACCGCGGTGCTGATCCTTGCCGGGGGCCAGTCGCGCCGCATGGGGCGCGACAAGGCGCTGGTCCCGCTGGGCGGCGAACCCCTGCTTGCACGTCTGCATGCGCAGGCTGCGGCGCTGCTGCCGGGCGCGCCGGTCGCGGTGTCGTGGAACGGCGGCGCGCTGCCGGCGGAGCTCGGGGCAACCGTGTTGGCCGATCGCGTGCCCGGGCAGGCGGGGCCACTGGCCGGGCTGCAGGCCGGGCTGGACTGGGCCGATGGGATCGGTCGCGACTGGCTGCTGAGCCTGCCGGTCGACACGCCCTTCCTTCCGGCCGATCTTTTCCAGCGGCTGGCAGAGCGCGCCGGCCCGACACCGGCCATCGCGCGGGCCGGCGACCGGCTTCACCCCGCGGTCGGGCTTTGGCCCTGCGGGCTGGGCGCGCCGCTGGCGGCGGCGCTGGCCGCGGGCGAGCGGCGGGTGGCGGGCTGGGCGCTGTCGGCGGACGCGCAGGTGGTGGATTTCCCCGAGGCCGCCGCCTTCGCCAACCTGAACACGCCCGAGGATCTGGCCGCGGCGGAACGTAGTCTGGCCGAGGGGGCGCGATGATCCGGCAGGTGACTCTTGGCTTCGAAGAGCACCGCCGCGCCGAGGCCGCCGCGCTCTATTGGCAGGCCTTCGGGGGCAAGCTCGGCCGGGTGATGGCACCCGAGGCGCGCGCGCTGGCCTATATCGCGCGGGTGATGCGCCCCGACCACGCGATCGCGGCACGGGGCGAGCGGGGCGAGATCCTCGGCCTCGTCGGCTTCCGCAGCCCCGCGGGCAGCTTCGTCGAGGGCGGGCCTGCGGATCTGCGCGCGGTCTACGGGCGCATCGGCGGCAGCCTGCGCGCGGGTGCGCTGGCGCTGATGACGCGCGACACCGACAACCGCCGCTTCCTCGTGGACGGCTTCTGCGTGCGCGGCGACCGGCGCGGCAGCGGCATCGGTCACGAACTGATCGCCGCCCTTTGCGCCGAGGCGCGCAAGCGCGGTTATGCCGAGGTGAGGCTCGACGTGATCGGCGAGAACATCCGCGCCCGCGCGCTGTATGAGCGCGAGGGCTTCCGCACCGCGGGCGTCAGCCGCAGCCGGCTGTCGGGCCTGCTTTTCGGCTTCGATCAGGTAATGACGATGACGCGGCCGGTCTGAGCGCGGGGTCAGTCGAAGGTCCCGGCGACGCGGCCCAGCAGCATGAAGGCGCGGGCGGTGCGGGTTTCGGCCAGATCCGACATCTCCTGATCCGACGCGGTCTTCTCGAAATCCTGCACCGAACGGTCGAACTGGCGCAGGAAATGGTGCGAGGCATCGCGGAAGATCGTGTCGGTGCGCATCCGGCCCGCGGTCAGCGCGAGGCTCGAACGGTCGCGCACGCCGCCCAGCGCGGCGATCCCGCGGCCGCGTTCGCCCTGCGCGAAGCGGCGCCAGACCTCGGGGCGGGCCCGGTCGGGGCTGAGGTCGTCCATGAAGATGCCGTCCTGCGACAGAAGCGTCAGCACGTCCTGCGCGGCGCGGATCAGCTTGGCCATCGTCCGGTCGCCCAGCGCGCGGCGCAGCGCCTTGAAGCCTTCGACGTCATCGGGCGAATCGGGGAAGTTCAGCGCGGTGATGAAATCCGCGGTCGAGACCGGCGGCTGCAGATCCTCGGCCGGGGTGCCGAGCGCGAGCCGCGGCTGTTCCTCGGCCGGGCGGGCGCGGGGCGGCGCGGGCGGCGGCGGCGCGGCCGGGGCCGCCGGCTCTCGCCTTGTCTGGAAGGTGGCGATCTGGCCTTCGGTCCGCTTCTGCGCGGCCTCAATCTCGGTGATCCGGGTCTCGACCGCCGGGCGCGCGGCCGAGGCCTGAACCTGGCTCATCCACGCCATGCGCATCGCCTCGATCGAGCCCTGCAGCCGCTGCGCCTCGCCGCGCATCTCGCGCGCCGTCCGCGCGGTCAGCGCGGCGATCCAGATCATCGCGATCGGCAGCACCACCGCGACCAGCCCCAGCCCGATCCCCAGCCCGGTCCCGCCGGCATCGGTGGTCAGGAAGACCCCGGCCACGACCGCCAGCCACAGGACGCTCAGCCCCGCGGCCAGCATCTCGGTCCCGGCGAAGCGCGGGCGCGGCTCGGCCATCCCCGCGAAGGGTTCGCTCGCCACGGGGGCGACCGGCGTGCTGTCCTGTCCAGGCTGCACCATCGCGGACCCGTTCTCAGACGAACTTGATGCTGAGCACTTCGTAGCTCTTGCCGCCGCCCGGGGTATGGACCTCGACGCTGTCGCCCTCGTCCTTGCCGATGAGCGCGCGCGCAAGCGGCGAGCGGATGTTCAGAAGGCCGCGTTCCAGATCGGCCTCGGCCTCGCCGACGATCTGATAGGTGCGCTCTTCCTCGGTGTCCTCGTCGACCAGCGTCACGGTCGCGCCGAACTTCACCGAGCCCGACATCTTCGTGGGGTCGATGATCTCGGACCGGCCCAGAACCGATTCGAGTTCCTTGATCCGGCCCTCGATGAAGCTCTGCTTTTCACGCGCGGCGTGGTATTCGGCGTTCTCCGAAAGGTCGCCATGCGCGCGCGCCTCGGCGATCGCGCGGATCACCTCGGGGCGCTCGACCGACTTCAGGTTGCGCAGTTCGTCATCGAGCAGGGTGTAGCCTGCGCGGGTCATCGGTATCTTTTCCATCGTCACCGTCTCTTGGACAGGGAAACCGCACCGGCCCGCGGACCATCGGGACCGCAGGCTGGCACGGGCGTTTGTCCACCTATAGCCGCGCAGGAGGGCGCAAGGCAACCGGGCCACAATCCTTGGTCCGAGGTGACATCTGTCGTTCCCTGCACGCAAACGCCGCGTCCGTGCGATTGCACGGTGGGGCCTGCTGGTTTAACTGTGCCACGACATAAAATTGCCAGCAGACGCACGCACGGGGAGCAGACATGGCCGAGATCGAACGCGAGTCGATGGAGTATGACGTCGTGATCGTCGGCGCAGGCCCCTCGGGTCTGTCGGCGGCGATCCGGCTCAAGCAGCTCGACCCCGATCTTTCGGTCGTCGTGCTGGAAAAGGGCTCGGAAGTCGGCGCGCACATCCTGTCGGGCGCGGTGCTCGATCCCTCGGGCCTCGACGCGCTGATCCCCGACTGGCGCGAGAAAGGCGCCCCGATCACGGTCGAGGTCAAGCACGACAACTTCTACCTGCTGGGCGAAGCCGGCCAGATCCGCATCCCGAACTGGCCGATGCCGCCGCTGATGAACAACCACGGCAATTACATCGTCTCGATGGGCAACGTCTGCCGCTGGATGGCCGAGCAGGCCGAGGCGCTGGGGGTCGAGATCTTCCCCGGCATGGCCGCCAGCCAGATCGTCTGGGGCGAGGACGGCCGCGTCGCGGGCGTGGTCGCGGGCGAGTTCGGCCGCGAGCCCGACGGCTCGATCGGCGACAGCTACGAGCCGGGGATGGAGCTGCTGGGCAAGTATGTCTTCATCGGCGAGGGCGTGCGCGGCTCGCTGGCGAAGGAGATCATGGCGAAGTTCGGACTGTCGCAGGGCAAGGAGCCCCAGAAGTTCGGCATCGGCATGAAGGAGATCTGGGAGGTCGATCCCGCCAAGCACCGCGAAGGCACCGTCACCCACACGATGGGCTGGCCCTTGGGCAGCAATGCCGGCGGCGGGTCGTTTATCTACCACCTCGACAACAACCAGGTCTACGTGGGCTTCGTGGTGCACCTGAACTACGAGAACCCGTACCTCTACCCCTACATGGAATTCCAGCGCTTCAAGCACCACCCGATGGTCGCCGAGCTGCTGGAGGGCGGCAAGCGCGTGGCCTATGGCGCGCGGGCGATTTCCGAGGGCGGCTGGCAGTCGATCCCGAAGGTGACCTTCCCGGGCGGCGTGCTGATGGGCTGCTCGGCCGGCCTCGTGAACGTGCCGCGGATCAAGGGCAACCACAACGCGATGCTGTCTGGCAAGGCCGCGGCCGAGGCCGCCTTCGCCGCGCTGCAGGCGGGCCGTGCCGGCGACGAGCTGGTCGACTATGAGAAGGACCTGCGCTCGGGCCCGATCGCCAAGGACCTGATCAAGGTCCAGAACGTGAAGCCGCTCTGGTCGAAATACGGGCTCAAGGCCTCGCTGGCGCTTGGCGGGCTCGACATGTGGTGGGCGCAGCTCTTCGGCAAGCCGCTGCTGGGCTCGGTCAAGCATGGCAAGACCGATGCCGCGGCGACCGGCGAGGCGGCGAAGTTCAAGCCGATCGACTACCCCAAGCCCGATGGCAAGCTGTCCTTCGACCGGCTGACCAACGTCAGCTTCTCGGCCACCAACCACGAGGAAAGCCAGCCCTGCCACCTGCGGCTGAAGGACCCGAGCGTGCCGATCGCGGTCAACCTGCCGAAATACGCCGAGCCCGCGCAGCGCTACTGCCCGGCCGGCGTCTACGAGGTGCTCGAGGACGAGGCCGGCAATCCGCGGTTCCAGATCAACTTCCAGAACTGCGTCCACTGCAAGACCTGCGACATCAAGGACCCCAGCCAGAACATCGACTGGACCACGCCCCAGGGTGGCGACGGGCCGAACTACCCCAACATGTGACCCCTCGCGAGAGTTTGAGCGGCGGGTGAGGGAACTCTCCCGGCAGCGCGATTGCCAAGGTCCGGCCCGCCCCTTAGGCTCGGCCGGACCCCAGCAGGAAGGAGCCGCCCGCCGTGTCGAGTGCCCGCATCCCCATGCCCAGCCGCCTTGCGATCGCCGCAGTCCTTTCTGGCCTGCTTCTCGCGCCGATGGCGCAGGCACAGGACGCCCGCGGCGTGGCCGGCCCCTATCTTGCGGCCCGCTCGGCCAGCATCGGCAGCGATTACCGCACCGCCTCGACCTATTTCTCGCGCGCGCTGATGCAGGATCCGGGCAACCAGATGCTGCTCGAGAACGCGCTGGTCTCGGAAGTCGGCATGGGCGATCTCGCCGCGGCGGTGCCTCTGGCGCAGCAGCTGCAGAAGGCCGGCGGCGCCAACCAGATCTCGAACCTCGTGCAGGTCGCGGACTTCGTGAAGGCGGGCGACTATGCCGGCGTGACGAAGCAGCTGCAGGTCGAACCGGGCGCGGGCCCGCTGGTCGACGGGCTGCTGAAGGCCTGGGCGCAGCTGGGCGCCGGGGAATCGACGGCCGCGATGGCGTCCTTCGACGCGGTGGCGAAGCTGCAGGGCATGGGTCCCTTCGGGCTTTATCACAAGGCGCTGGCCCTGGCCTCGGCCGGCGATTTCGAGGGCGCCGACAAGATCCTGTCCGGCAAGGGCACCGATGCGCTGCGCCTGACCCGGCGCGGCCTTGTCACCCATGCCGAGATCCTCAGCCAGCTCGACCGGCCGCAGGACGCGCTGGCGCTGGTCAGTGCCAAGTTCGGCGGCGAGCCCGACCCGACGCTGGAGGACCTGCGCCGGAAACTGGCCGCGGGAGACAAGATCCCCTTCACCGCCGTGACCTCCCCCAAGGACGGCTTCGCCGAGGTGTTCTATTCGGTCGCGGGCGCGCTGAGCGGCCAGGCCGCGGACAGCTTCACGCTGGCCTACGCGCGTCTTGCCGACGCGCTGCGCCCCGAGGATACCGATGTGACGCTGCTGGTCGCGGGCCTGCTGGAAAGCCAGGGCCAATACGACCTTGCCGCGCAGACCTTCAACAGGGTGCCGCGCACCGACCCGTCCTTCCCGATCGCCGAGCTCGGCCGGGCCGACACGCTGGTCGCCGCGGGCCGCACCGATGCCGCGATCGAGGCGCTCGAACAGCTGGCCAAGGACCATTCCGATCAGGCGGTGATCTGGGCGACGCTGGGCGACACCCTGCGCCGGGATGAACGCTGGCAGGCCGCGATCGGCGCCTACGACAAGTCGGTGGCGCTGTTCGACGCCCCGCAGGCAGGCCAGTGGCCGGTCTATTACGCCCGCGGCATCTGCCACGAGCGGCTGAAGGATTTCACCGGCTCGGAAGCTGACATGCGCACCGCGCTGAAACTGTCGCCCGACCAGCCGCAGGTGCTGAACTACCTTGGCTATTCGCTGCTGGAACAGACCCGCGACCTCGACGAGGCGCTCGGCATGATCGAGAAGGCCGTCGATGCCCGCCCGCAGGACGGCTACATCGTCGACAGCCTCGGCTGGGCGCTCTATCGCCTTGGCCGCTATGACGAAGCCGTGCCGACGATGGAGCAGGCGGTCGAACTGATGTCGGCCGACCCCGTCGTCAACGACCATCTCGGCGATGTCTACTGGGCGGTGGGCCGCAAGCGCGAGGCCGAGTTCCAGTGGCGCCGCGCCCTGTCCTTCAAGCCCGAGACCGATGCCGAGGCGAACCGGATCCGCGAGAAGCTGACCAAGGGCCTCGACGCGGTGCTGGCCGACGAGGGCGCGAAACCGCTGCATGTCAGCCAGGCCACGCAGGCCGGTGCGCCCGGGGTGAAGAAGTCCGACTGATGCCGCAGAACCCGGGCTTCGCGCCCGCGAAGATCAACCTCGCGCTGCATGTCTGCGGCCAGCGCGCGGATGGCTATCACCTGCTGGACAGCCTCGTGGTCTTCGCGGGCGTCGGCGACCACGTGCGCGCCGCGGATGCCCCGGACCTGTCGCTGGCGGTGACCGGCCCGCGCGCTGCGGGCGTGCCGACCGGGCCCGACAATCTGGTGCTGCGTGCGGCACGGCTGCTGGACTCCGGTCGGGGCGCGGCGCTGATGCTGGACAAGCACCTTCCGGCGATGGCGGGGATCGGCGGCGGCTCATCGGATGCGGCGGCCGCGCTGCGGGTTCTGGCACGGCTCTGGTCCTGCCCCCTGCCCGCCGCCGCCGCGGCGGCATCGCTGGGCGCCGACGTGCCGGTCTGCCTTGACCCGATACCGCAGCGGATGCGCGGCATCGGCGAGGTCCTGACCCCGCTCGCCCCCCTGCCCGAGACGTGGCTGGTGCTGCTGAATCCCGGCGTGCCGGTGGCGACGCCCGCGATCTTCCGCAGCCTCGCGCGGCGCGACAACGCCCCCCTGCCCGAGACGCTGCCGCGCTTCACCGACGCAGCGGCCTTGGCGCGGTTCCTGACCGCGCAGCGCAACGACCTGCAACCGCCGGCCGAGGCACTGGCGCCTGCCGTCACCGAGGCCTGCGCCGCGCTGGACGCGCAGCCGGGCTGCCTGATGTCACGGATGTCGGGATCGGGGGCGACCTGCTTTGGCCTGTTCGCCGCCGCGGCCCCGGCCGAGGCGGCAGCCGCAACGCTGCGGCGCGGGCGGCCGGGCTGGTGGCTGGCCGCCGCGCCGATGCTCGGCAGCGCGGATCAGGAACCGCTGGATCAGGAGACCCGGGCGACCACGTAATCAGCGATCTCGGCCAGAAGCGTGCGCAGCTCGCCCTCCGGCAGGATCTCGAGCGAGGTGCGCGCCTTGGCGGCCCAGGCCTGCGCCTCGATCTTGGTGGCCTCGAGCGTGCCGTGACGGCGCATCAGGCCCAGCGCGCGGTCGAGATCGCCCTCGTCCTGCTGGCCACGGGCGATGACCTTGGTCCAGAAGGCGCGTTCCTCGGCATCGGCGGCGGCCACGGCCTTGATCACCGGCAGGGTCAGCTTGCGCTCGCGGAAGTCGTCGCCGGTGTTCTTGCCGATCACCGCCGAGGTGCCGCCGTAATCCAAAAGGTCGTCGACCATCTGGAAGGCGATGCCCAGCGCGTCGCCATAGGCGTGCAGCGCCTGAACCTGCGCCTCGGGCACGCCGGCGATCACGCCGCCGACCTCGGTCGCCGCCGCGAACAGCGCCGCGGTCTTGCCGCGCACGACGTTCAGATAGATCTCTTCGGTGGTCGCCAGATCCTGCGCCGCGGTCAGCTGCAGCACCTCGCCCTCGGCGATGGTGGCCGAGGCATTCGACAGGATCTCCATCACCCGCATCGAGCCGCATTCGGTCATCAGCTGGAAGCTGCGCGCAAAGAGATAATCACCGACCAGCACCGAGGACTTGTTGTCCCACAGCAGGTTGGCCGAAGGACGGCCGCGGCGCTGGGTGCTTTCGTCGACCACGTCGTCATGCAAGAGCGTCGCGGTGTGGATGAACTCGACCGTGGCGGCCAGATGGACGTGGTGGATGCCCTCGTAGCCGCAGAGCCGGGCTGCGGCCAGCGTCAGCATCGGGCGCAGGCGCTTGCCGCCGGCCTCGACCAGATGCGCGGTGACTTCGGGAATGCGCGGCGCGTGTTCCGAGGCCATCCGCTCGCGGATCAGCGCGTTGACCGCCGCCATGTCGGCCGCCAGATAGGCCGCCAGCCGGTCATGCGGTTTGTGCGCGGTTTCATCCAGGCTCATTCAGCCACCTCATAGACGCTCGACCATCGGCAGGCACTCGACAAGGCACGGGCGCTGGCCTTAGTCCGGGACCATGAAGGAAGTCCTGCGCACCACCGACCCGACCAAGATCGCCTATGCCATGGTCCTGCTTCAGGGCGAGGATATAGCGGCGTTTCAGATGGACGTCCATATGAGCGTCCTCGAAGGCTCGGTGGGCATCCTGCCGCGGCGGATCATGGTGGCCGATGCCGAGGCCGACCGCGCGCGCCGGGTGCTGAGCGATCTGGGGCTGACCGACGACGGCTGGGAGGCCGGACAGGCGTGAGCTTCCCCGACGCGGCCCTGACCGAGGACGGCTTTCTGGGCGGACGGCTGAAGGTCCTGCAGCCGCGCGAGGGCTATCGCGCGGCGACGGACCCGGTGCTGCTGGCCGCGGCCTGCGCGGCGAAGGCGGGACAGTCGGTGCTTGAGCTTGGCTGCGGCGCCGGCGTGGCCTCGCTCTGCCTCGGGCACCGTGTGGCGGGGCTGGTGCAGGCGGGGCTGGAGCTGCAGCCGGGCTACGCCGAGCTTGCGCGACGCAATGCCGCGGCGAACGGCATCGCGCTCGAGGTGGTCGAGGGCGATCTGGCCGCGATGCCCGCGGCGCTCAGGGCGCGCAGCTTCGACCATGTCATCGCCAATCCGCCCTTTTATGCCGCCGACAGCGGCACGGCCGCCCGCGACACCGGGCGCGAGACCGCGCTGCGCGAGGCCACGCCGCTCGCGCTCTGGATCGACGCCGGGCTGAAGCGGCTGCATCCCGGCGGCTGGCTGACGGTGATCCATGAAACCCGCCGCCTGCCCGACCTGCTGGCGGCGCTGCCGGCCGAGCGCGCGGGCTCGATCACCTGCCTGCCACTGGCGGGCCGGGCAGGCGCAGCGCCGGGCCGGGTGATCCTGCGCGCGCGCAAGGGTGGGCGCGGCGCATTCACGCTTCTGTCACCGCTGGCCCTGCACGACGGCGCGCGCCATGACGGCGACCGCAACAACTTCCGCGCAGAGATTGATGAAGTATTGCGTAACGCAGCGCCAATAGTTTTCTAAACTATCTGTAATGCGCGGGTGGGCGGAATTTTCTGTCCCGGCGAATTGTCGCGCGTTAGTCTCAAACCTGTCACCCGGGCTTCACACAGAGGGTGACACGACTCGGGACTCGTGCTGCAATCAGGGTACGGTCCACCAGGAAGAGGAGACTTGGATGTCGCTCAATTCGCACCTGACGGAACTCCGCCGCAAGCATCAGTCACTATCAGAAGCCGTAGAACGCGCCCAGCGCGCGCCGGGCGCCGATGCGATGCAGATCGCCCAGATGAAGAAGCAGAAGCTTCGGATCAAGGAAGAGATCTCGCGCCTCTCGATGACCTGAGTCCAGTGTGTTTTCCGGTCGCGCTGGCCCTTGCGGCCAGCGCGGCCCCCCCGGTGATCAGCACCGCTGCCGCCCCCAGCCGCCAGTCCGGCGTGGCAAGACCGGACAGCACCAGCGCCAGCGTCGACAGCAGCGGCGCCGCATAGGACGCGGTCCCCAGCAGCTGGATGTCGCCCTTCTTCACCCCCACGTCCCAGACGTAGAAGGCCAGCCCCACCGGGCCGAGGCCTAGCGCGATCAAAGCGCCCCAGCCGGTGCCGGTCGCCGGCCAGACCGTGTCCTCGACCGCCAGATGCGCGAGCGCCGACAGGACCGACGTGGCAAGGCAGAACACCGCGACCGAGGCGGTGGGCACGTCGCCCAGCCGCCGCGACAGGATCGAATAGCCCGACCAGGTCAGCGCGCAGAGGAAGGCCAGACCATAGCCGAGAAGCGCCGCGGCGGTCATGGTGACCCCTGTCGAGACCAGACGCCCGCCGACGATCAGCGCCGCCCCGGCGAAGGCCAGCGCCGCGCCCACCACATGCAGGCGATTCAGCCGCTCGCCCGGCAGCAGGCCCGAGAACAGCACGATCAGCAGCGGCCAGAGATAGGCGATCAGCCCCGCCTCGGCCGCAGGCGCCAGCCGCAGCGCCGAGAAATACAGCAGGTGGTATCCGAAAAGCCCTGCGGTCCCGAAGGCATAGACCCGCAGCGGGATGCCGCGCAGCGCGGCGAAACCGTCGGTCGCAAGGATCCAGATCACGCCGATCGCCCCGCCGATCGCGAAGGTCACCGCGTTCAGCTGCAACGGCGGCACCGGCGCCGAGCCGACGGTGAACAGCGCCAGAAGCGCCCAGAGCAGGATCGCCCCGAAGCCGATCGCCGTCGCCCTGCCCTTCGCCATCACCGCCCCCTGTGCCGTCTTGCGGCCATTCCTGCCGCGCGCCTCGGCGGATGCAAGGCCCGGCCAAGAAAAAGGGCCGCGCAGCGTGGCGCGGCCCCTGTCTGTCGCTTTTACAGGCGGTCAGGCGAAATACTGGCCGCCGTTTGCGGTGATCGTGGCCCCGGTGATGAAGCCCGCGTCGTCGCCGGCCAGGAAGACCACGCAGCGCGCGATCTCTTCCGGGTTGCCAAGGCGGCCGACCGGGATCTGGGCGATGATCGATTCGCGGACCTTCTCCGGGACCGCCATCACCATCTCGGTCGCGATATAGCCCGGGCAGATCGCGTTGACGGTGATCCCGGCGCGCGCGCCTTCCTGGGCCAGCGCCTTGGTGAAGCCGAGGTCGCCCGCCTTGGCCGCCGAATAGTTCGCCTGGCCGGCCTGACCCTTCTGACCGTTGATCGACGAGATGCTGATCACCCGTCCGAACTTGCGGTCGCGCATGCCCGACCACAGCGGGTGGGTCATGTTGAACAGGCCCGACAGGTTGGTGTCCATGACCTCTTGCCACTGCTGGCGGGTCATCTTGTGGAACATCGCGTCGCGGGTGATGCCGGCGTTGTTGACCAGCACGTCGACCGGGCCCAGTTCGGCCTCGACCTTGGCGATGCCCTCGGCGCAGGCATCGTAATCGGCAACCGACCATTTGAAGGTCGGAATCCCGGTCTCGGCGGTGAACTTGGCCGCAGCCTCGTCATTCCCGGCGTAGTTCGCCGCCACCTTGTACCCGGCAGCCTTCAACGCCAGCGAAATCGCCGCGCCGATGCCCCGCGAGCCACCGGTCACCAATGCAACTCTCGACATATGTCCCCCCTCGGCCTTCGAGATCTTAGAGTTATTTGATTAAACACTTGCCGCAACAGGCGCAACATTCTTGCGCCCGCAGCATTTTCGACCTTGGTCTCAGAGACCTTCGAGGCACATGGCGACGCCCATGCCGCCACCGATGCACAGCGTCGCGAGGCCCTTCTTGGCGCCCGAACGCTGCATCTCGAACAGCAGCGTGTTGAGGATTCGCGCGCCCGAGGCGCCGATCGGGTGACCGATGGCGATGGCGCCGCCGTTCACGTTCACCTTGGCCGGATCCCAGCCCATGTCCTTGTTCACCGCGCAGGCCTGCGCCGCGAAGGCCTCGTTCGCCTCGACGAGATCGAGGTCGGCGGCCTTCCAGCCGGCCTTGTCCAGCGCCTTGCGGCTGGCGAAGATCGGACCCACGCCCATGATCGCGGGGTCGAGCCCAGCGGTGGCATAGGAGGCGACGCGCGCGATCGGGGTCAGGCCGCGCTTCGCGGCTTCCTCTTCCGACATCAGCAGCACGCCCGCGGCGCCGTCGTTGATGCCCGAGGCGTTGCCGGCGGTGACCGAGCCGTCCTTCACGAAGGCCGGGCGCAGCTTCTGCATCGCCTCGATGGTCGCGCCGTGGCGGATGTATTCGTCGGCATCGACGGTGACATCGCCCTTGCGGGTCTTCAGGATCACCGGGACGATCTCGTCCTTGAACTTGCCGGCCTTCTGGGCGGCCTCGGCCTTGTTCTGGCTGGCGAGGGCGAATTCGTCCTGCTGCTCGCGCCCGATCTGCCACTGGTTGGCGACGTTCTCGGCGGTCTGGCCCATGTGATAGCCGTTGAAGGCATCCCAGAGCCCGTCCTTGATCATCGTGTCGATGAAGGACAGGTCGCCCATCTTGTGGCCGTTGCGCAGGTTCTGGCAGTGGGGCGACATCGACATGTTTTCCTGGCCGCCGGCGGCCACGATCGCCGCGTCGCCCAGAAGGATGTGCTGGGTGCCCAGCGCCACGGCGCGCAGGCCCGAACCGCAGACCTGGTTGAGGCTCCAGGCCGCGGCCTCTTTCGCGAGCCCGGCATTGATATGCGCCTGGCGGGCCGGGTTCTGGCCCTGGCCGGCGGTCAGCACCTGACCGAGGATCGTCTCGGAGACCTCGCCCTTGTCGATGCCCGCACGCTCGACCAGCGCCGAGAGGACGGTCGCGCCCAGCTCATGCGCGGGCGTGTTCGCGAAGCTTCCGCCAAAACTGCCGACGGCGGTACGCGCCGCGGAAACGATCACGACATTGGTCATGCTGCTCACTCCCCTGCATAGGTTGTGCCATCAGGGCAGATCCTGCCCGTTCCGGCAACTCCAAGGACTGAGGTAAGGGGAGCGGAACGGGAACGCAATGCCCGGAAAGTCCAAGCCGGCTTGGAAAAATATGTATCTCTGATGACAACTTGGGCGGATGGCGCAGTTCTGGGCGCGCCGCGGGCGGCCCGCTTTGTCAGGCCATCGCGTCAGTTCGGGCGCCGCCGTGCGGCCTCGCCCTGCCAGGGCGGCGCGATCGAGGGCGCGCCGAAGAGATAGCCCTGCAAACAGTCGATCCCGGCGGCGGCCAGCCAATCGGCATCCTCGGGCGACTCGACGGCCTCGGCCACCGTGAACATGTCGAAATGCCGGGCGATCGACTGCAGGACCTGGCAAAGCACCTGGTTGTCGGCGCTGCGCGCGACGCCGCGCACGAAACCCGCGTCGATCTTCACCAGGTCGAAGAAGAAATCGCGCAGGTAGCGGAACGAGGTCGCCCCCGCCCCGAAATCGTCCAGCGCGAAGCACAGCCCCTTTTCCTGCTGCCGGCGCATGAAATCGGTCACCAGCTCCGGCACCAGCATCGCCGAGCTTTCGGTGATCTCCAGGATCAGCCGCTCGCCGATGGACGGATCGCGGGCCAGGCCGCGGTCCAGCACGCGCAGCCAGGGCGCATAGCCGATCGAGCGCGCCGACATGTTCACCGCCAGCCGCAGGCCCGGGGTTTCCTCCAGCGCGTCGAGCCCCTTCGACAGCGCCACGCAGTCGATGCGCCGGCCGATGTCCGTGGCTTCGACCGCGCCGATGAAGTCGCGCGCCGGAATCACGCGGCCCGTCGGGTCGAGCACCCGCACGAGCCCCTCGTGAAAGGCGATTCGGTCGGGCCGCTGCGCCTGCACGACCGGCTGGTAGGCCATGGCGACCCGCCCGGCCCGCAACGCCTCTGCCACCATCGCCAGCACGTCGCCGTCACGCTGGGTAACGGCCTGATCCAGCGGGCTGTCGAGGATTTCCAGATGCGGATCGGTGGTGCGGGGCATGGGACCCTCCCTCTCGGGTTCCTGTATCGCGGAGGAAGGTTTAAGGAGCGGTGAAGCAGGGCGGGGAGGCGCGGATGGACAGGTGCAGCTGGTGCGGGACCGACCCGCTCTACATGGCCTATCACGACACCGAATGGGGCCGGCCCGAGCCCGACGGCCGCGCGCTGTGGGAGAAGCTGATCCTCGACGGCTTCCAGGCGGGGCTCGCCTGGATCACCATCCTGCGCAAGCGCGACGGCTTCCGCAGCGCCTTCGCGGGTTTCGAACCCGCGGTGATCGCCGGCTGGGGCGAGCCCGAGGTGCAGCGCCTGCTGGCCGATCCGGGCATCGTGCGCCACCGCGGCAAGATCGAGGCCGCGATCGGCAATGCCCGCGCCTACTTGGACATCGAGGCGCGGCAGGGCTTCGCCCCCTTCCTGTGGGACTTCGTCGACGGCAGCCCGGTGCAGACCCGGCCCGCGACGATGGCCGAGGTCCCGGTGACCACCCCCGCGGCCGAGGCGATGTCGAAGGCCTTGAAGAAGGCCGGTTTCCGCTTCTGCGGGCCGACGATCACCTATGCCTTCATGCAGGCGACGGGGCTGGTGAACGACCACATCGCGACCTGCCGCTGCCAGGCGGCGGTGGCCGAGGAAGGGGCGCGCTTCCGCCTGTGACAGCGATCTGGCCCGGGTTTCTTGAGAATCCTGCGGGCCGATGTTAAATTGAGGGTATTCCCAAGTGCCGCGGGAGGAAGCGGTGCCGAACCCTGGAGGACGATGTCCTGTCTATCCCTGTCCAAGCAGCTGAAATCTCGGCTGCAGGAGCCGCGCCGATGAGCGCGATTTCCCCCGATGCCGAGAGCGATCACCTGCTCGAACGGATCCTGTCCTCGCTTGACGATGACAAGGCCGAGGAGATCGTGACGATCGACCTGCGCGGTCGCTCGTCCGTGGCCGATCACATGGTCATCTGCTCGGGCCGCTCGTCGCGCCAGGTCGGCGCCATCGCCGAAAAGCTGGTCGAGCGCCTGAAGACCGAGCTTGGCCGCTCGGCGAAGATCGAGGGCAAGGACGCGGGCGACTGGGTTCTGATCGACGCGGGCGACGTGCTGGTGCATGTGTTCCGCCCCGAGGTCCGCGAGTTCTACCAGCTCGAGAAGATGTGGATGCCCTCGGCGGCCGGTCTGGCACCGCTGCAGTCCTGACCCGGACATGAGGCTGCATCTCTGCGCGGTGGGCCGGTTGCGTGCCGGCCCCGAGCGCGCGCTTGTCGACGATTACCTTCAGCGTTTCGACCGCACTGGCCGCGCCTTGGCGCTGGGGCCGGCGGTCGAGCACGAGGTCGAAGACCGCAAGGGCGGCGGCATGGAGGCCGAGGCCGACCTGCTGTCGCGCGCGATCCCGACCGGGGCGTTGGTCTGCATCCTGGACGAACGCGGGCGGGTGATGTCCTCGCCCGACTTCGCCGAGCAGCTCGGGCGCTGGCGGGATGCCGGGCGGCAGGACGTGGCGATGGTGATCGGCGGCGCCGACGGGCTGTCGCCGGCGCTGCGGGCACGCGCGGATTTCGCGCTGAGCTTCGGGGCGATGGTCTGGCCGCACATGCTGGTGCGGGTGATGGTTGCGGAACAGCTCTACCGCGCGGCGTCGATCCTGGCGGGATCGCCTTACCACCGGGTGTGATTTCAAACAGGGGCGGGGGGGGGGGGGGGGNTGGCCGCACATGCTGGTGCGGGTGATGGTTGCGGAACAGCTCTACCGCGCGGCGTCGATCCTGGCGGGATCGCCTTACCACCGGGTGTGATTTCAAACAGGGGCGGGGGCCTGCGAGGCCCCCCGCGCCCCCCCGCGCTAGGCCCCCCTGCCCGGGCCTCGACAAAGTCGACGATGCGGGGCAGGCAGACCGACGTCAGGTCGTAGTCGCGCAGCACCCGGGCCCGGGCCGCGACCCGGTGCGCGACCATCGACTCCGGGTTCGCGAGTGCCTCGGTCAGCGCGCGTTCCCAGCCGGGAATGTCGAAGAAATCGACGAGCCGCGCCTCGACGCCGTCGGTGACGGCCTCTGTCACCGGGGCGGTGCGCGAGGCGACGATGGCGCAGCCCGCGGCCATCGCTTCGATCATCGACCAGCCCAGCACGAAGGGATAGGTCAGGTAGGCATGGACCCGGCTGACCTGCAAAAGCGACAGATAGCGGTCATAGGGCACGCGGCCGAGGAAATGCAGGCGATTGAGGTCGATGCGGTCGCCGAGTTCGTCGAGCATCGCCTGCCGCCAGCTGCCGCCCCCTTTCGGCAGGCTGCCGTAGCCCTGCCCATCATCGCCCACCATCACCACCTGCGCGTCAGGCCGCGCGGCCATCACCGCCGGCAGCGCCCGCATCAGCACATGGAAGCCGCGATAGGGTTCCAGCCGGCGGTTGACGAAGCTCAGCACCTCGTCGCCCGGGGCCAGCACCCGGCCGTTCGGCAGCGTCAGCCTTGCGGCAGGGTCGGGCTTCACCTTCGCGGTATCGACCCCGTCATGGATGACCCGGATCTTGGCCTGCAGCTCGGGCGGGAAGGTCGCGGCCTGAAAGGCGGTCGGCGCCAGCGCGGCATCGGCGTCGATCATCGCCTGCAGCATGTGCCCGCGCCGCGCCGAGGTGCCGATGCGCCCCTCGAGCGTGACGTTCTGCAGTTCGGGGTCGAAATCGGTGTCGAGCCCGGTCGTGCGATACATCAGCTCGGCATAGGCCAGCATCCGCGCCTGCGGCCAGACCTCTTTCAGGAACAGCGTCTCGCCCCATCCGGAATGGCCGAAGATCACATCCGGCACGAAGCCGTGGCGGTCGCGCAGCTGCGCCGCGGCCCGGGCCGCGCGCGCCCCGCGGTGGACCGCGCGGGCATAGGCCGAGCCGGGGCCGCCGATCGCCTTGTCCTCGTCCTCGGTCCAGCGGTAGCGGGCCACCGGCACCGCGGCCTTGCGCTGGTTGCTTTCCGCGGTTAGCCCCATCACCTCGTGACCGCGTGCCACCAGCGCCGGGGCGAGATGAAGGAACTGTCCCGGAAAGTTCTGGTGGACGAGAAGGACCTTCATTCCCGCTCGGCGGGCGGTGGCGGCGGCGCGGTGGGCGAAGCCATGCGGTCGGCGGTCAGCACCTCGTCCGCAGGCGGCAGCGGGTCCGCCGCGGGTTCGGACGCCGGCCCGGGGGCGGCATGGCCGAAGGCGGCGGCGAACAGCTCGCGCGTGTAGGGATGCGTCGGGGCGGCGAAGACCTGCGCGGCCTCGCCGGCCTCGACCACGTCGCCGCGCTTCATCACCATCACCCGATGCGACAGCGCCCGCACCACCCGCAGGTCGTGGCTGATGAAGAGATAGGTCAGCCCGTGGCGCTTCTGCAGCGAGCGCAGAAGCTCGACGATCTGCACCTGCACGGTCATGTCCAGCGCCGAGGTCGGCTCGTCCAGGACCACCACCTTCGGGCGCAGGATCATCGCCCGCGCCACCGCGATCCGCTGGCGTTGCCCGCCCGAGAATTCATGCGGGTAGCGTTCCATCGCCGCGGGGTCGAGCCCGACCTCGCGCATGATCGCAGCCACCATATCGCGCGGGTTCTGGCCCTTTTCCAGCCCGTGCACGCCCAGCCCCTCGGCGATGATCTGCTCGACCGTCATCCGGGGGCTGAGGCTGCCGAACGGGTCCTGGAACACGATCTGCATGTCGCGGCGCAGGCGGCGCAGCTGGCCTTTCTGCCAGCCCGCGATGTTCTGCCCGGCATAGAGGATCGGCCCCTCGGACGCGATCAGCCGCATCACCGCCAGCGCCAGCGTCGTCTTGCCGGACCCGCTTTCGCCGACGATGCCCAGCGTTTCGCCCTGCCGGACCGAAAGCGAGGCGTCGTTCACCGCCTTCACATGGCCCACGGTCTTGCGCATCAGGCCGCGCTGGATCGGGAACCAGACCTTCAGATGCTCGGTCCGCAGGATTTCCGGCGCATCGGCGGGTAGCGGGTCCGGCAGGCCGCGCGGCTCTGCGCCCAGCAGCTTCTTGGTGTAGTCGTGCTGGGGATTGGCGAAGATGTCCTCGGTCCGCCCCTGCTCGACGATCAGCCCGTCCTTCATCACGCAGACCCGGTCGGCGATGCGCCGCACGATGCCGAGGTCATGGCTGATGAACAGCAGGCTCATCCCTTCCGAGGCCTTCAGCTCTGCCAGCAGATCAAGGATCTGCGCCTGGATCGTGACGTCGAGCGCGGTCGTGGGTTCGTCCGCGATCAGCAGGTCCGGACCGTTCGCCAGCGCCATCGCGATCATCACCCGCTGCCGCTGCCCGCCCGACAGCTGGTGCGGATAGTCGGCCAGCCGGCTTTCCGGATCGTTGATGCCGACCTTGGTCAAGAGTTCGACGATCCGCGCGCGCGCCGCGGCGCCCTGCAGACCCTGATGCAGCGCAAGGCTTTCGGCCAGCTGCCGCTCGAGCGTGTGCAGCGGGTTCAGCGAGGTCATCGGCTCCTGGAAGATGAAGCTGATGTCATTGCCGCGCACCTTGCGCAGCCGGGCCTCGGACGCGCCGATCATCTCCTGCCCGGCATAGCTGACCGAACCCGAGGCCTGCGCGTTGCGGCCCAGAAGCTGCACGGTCGACAGCGCGGTGACGGATTTGCCCGAGCCGCTTTCGCCGACCAGCGCCACGGTTTCGCCCTTGGCGACGTCGAAGCTGACGCCCTTCACCGCCTCGATCAGGCGGCCGTCCTGGCGAAAGGCGATCTTCAGGTCTTTGACGGAAAGAATGGCGGTCATGCGAAGGTCTTGCGCGGGTCGAAGGCGTCACGCACCCCTTCGAAGATGAATACCAGCAGCGACAGCATGATCGCATAGGTGAAGAAGGCCGAGAAACCGAGCCAGGTGGCCGTCAGGTTGTTCTTGGCCTGCAGGCTGAGCTCGCCCAGCGACGGCGCGGCCGAGGGAAGGCCGTAGCCCAGATAGTCGAGTGCCGCGAGGCTGCCGATGGTGCCGGTGATCAGGAAGGGCAGCATCGTCAGCGTCGCCACCATCGCGTTGGGCAGGATGTGGCGGAACATGATCTTGGCATCCGACACGCCCAGCGCGCGCGCGGCGCGGACGTACTCGAAGTTGCGCGCCCGCAGGAACTCGGCCCGCACCACGCCGACCAGCGCCGTCCAGCCGAACATGATCGAGATCGCGACCAGCAGCCAGAAGCTGCGCCCGAGGATCGCCGAGAGGATGATGATGATGTAGAGCGAGGGGGTCGAGGCCCAGATTTCCAGCACACGCTGGAAGATCAGGTCGACCCAGCCGCCGAAATAGCCCTGCACCGCGCCCGCAGCGATCCCGATCACGGTCGAGACGCCCGAGACGATCAGCGTGAACACCACCGCCAGCCGGAAGCCGTAGATGATCCGCGCCAGCACGTCGCGCGCGGTGTCGTCGGTGCCCAGCCAGTGCTGCGCATCGGGGGCAGAGGGGGCGCTGCCGACGTTGTTCACCGTGTCGAAGCTGTAGGGGATGATCGGCCAGAGCATCCAGCCGGTCTCGACCGCCTCGCCGTTCACCTGGCCATTGGCAAAGGCCTGGTTCTGGGTGGCGACCGGGTCATCCCAGCATTCCTCGCGCCCGCCGGTCTTGATCAGGCATTGCACGGCCGGGTCGGAATAGACCGCCTCGGTCTGGAAATCGCCGCCGAAGGCGGTTTCGGGGTAGAAGCGGTAGATCGGGAAATACCACTGGCCCTTGTACGAGATCATGAACGGCTTGTCGTTCGCGATGAACTCGGCGAACAGCGACGCCCCGAAAAGCGCAAGGAAGATCCAGAGAGACCAGAAGGCGCGGCCGTTGGCGCGGAAGTTGCGCCAGCGCCGCTTCGCGAGCGGCCCCATGGTGAAGACCGCCATCAGCCCGCCCTCTTCTCGAAGTCGATGCGGGGATCGACGAAGACATACATCAGGTCCGACAGGATCCCGACCAGAAGCCCCACCAGCCCGAAGACGTAGAGCGTGCCGAAGACCACCGGATAGTCGCGCTGCACTGCCGCCTCGTAGCCCAGCCGCCCGAGCCCATCGAGCGAGAAGATCGTCTCGATCAGCAGCGACGAGCCGAAGAAGACGCCAAGGAACAGGCCCGGGAAGCCTGCGATCACGATCAGCATCGCGTTGCGGAAGACGTGGCCGTACAGCACGCGGGTCTCGGTCAGGCCCTTGGCGCGGGCGGTCATCACGTATTGCTTGTTGATCTCGTCGAGGAAGCTGTTCTTGGTCAGCAGCGTCAGCGTGGCGAAGCTGGAGATCGTCGTGGCCACCACCGGCAGGGTGATGTGCCAAAGGTAGTCCATCGCCTTGCCCCAGAGGCTCAGCGTCTCGAAATCGTCAGAGGTCAGGCCGCGCAGCGGGAAGACCCGCCAGTAGCTGCCGCCGGCGAAGAGCACGATCAGCAGCACCGCGAACAGGAACGCCGGGATCGCATAGCCGATGATGATGATGCCGCTCGTCCAGGTGTCGAAGGAAGATCCGTCCCGCACCGCCTTGCGGATGCCCAGCGGGATCGAGATCAGATAGGCCAGCAGCGTCGACCAGAGCCCGAGCGTGATCGAGACCGGCATCTTTTCGACCACCAGATCCACGACCGAGATCGAGCGGAAATAGCTCTCGCCGAAGTCGAAGCGCAGGTATTCGCCCATCATGATCAGGAACCGCTCGGCCGGCGGCTTGTCGAAGCCGAACTGCTTTTCCAGATCCGCGATGAAGTCGGGCGGCAGGCCGCGCGCCCCGGCATAGCCGCTGTCGTTGCCGGCGCCGAGGTTGGCGCCGCCCCCTGCCCCGGCATCGCCCGAGCCGCCCGACAGCACGTCGATGCCGCCGGCGCCGTTGACCTGCGCGATGATCTGCTCGATCGGCCCGCCGGGCACGAATTGCGTGAGGGCGAAGTTGATCAGCATGATCCCGACAAGCGTCGGGATCATCAGCAGGATGCGCCGCAGGATGTAGGCGGCCATGTTAACGCAGGGCCCCCTCGGCCTTCAGCTTGCCCAGCTTCTCGGCATCCGACCACCACAGCCCGTCGCCGCGCGAATAGGGCGGCTGCTCGGGCGGGCGGCCGAAGACGTCCCAGTAGGCGATCAGGTATTTGCCCGAATACCAGTTCGGCACCCAGACCTGCTTGTAGCGCAGCACCCGGTCCAGCGCCTTGGCACGGGCGTCGAGTTCCTCGCGCGAGGTCGAGCCGATCACCTCTTCGATCAGCGCATCCACGACCGGATCCGCGACCCCCGAGAGGTTGGCGCTGTCCGGCGTCGCCGCCGCCTCGGACGAGAACAGCTGGCGCAGTTCCAGCGAGGGCGAGAAGGACATCACGAACCGACCCGACAGGATGTCGTAGTCGAAATTCTTCTGCCGCTCCTGCATCTGGGCAGAGTCGATCTGGGTGAACTTCGCGTCGATGCCGATCTGGCGCAGGTTCTGCACATAGGGGTTCACGATCCGGGCGAAGCTGCCGCCATCGTCGATGAACTCGATCGCCAGCACCTGCCCGGCCGCATCCCGGCGCAGACCGTCGTTGCCGACCGTCCAGCCGGCCTCGTCGAGAAGCTTCGAGGCCTCGCGCAGGTTCTTGCGGTCCAGCTGCTGCTCGCCGCTCTTGGGCGGCTCGAAGGTCGGCTCGGTGAAGATCTCGGGCGGAAGCTGGTCCTTGTACTTCTCGAGCACGGCCAGTTCCTCGCCCTGCGGCAGCCCTTCGGCCTGCATGGGCGAGTTCTCGAAGAAGCTGTCGGTGCGCTGGTAGAGCCCGTAGAACAGCGTCTTGTTGGTCCATTCGAAGTTGAAGGCGAGCCCGATCGCCTGCCGCACCCGCGGATCCTTGAACTTGTCGCGGCGCAGATTGAACCAGAAGCCCTGCGTGCCCGAGGGCGTGTTGTCGGCCAGTTCCTCGCGCTTGACGAAGCCCTTGTCGAGCGCGGGGAAGTTGTAGCCCGTGGCCCAGATCAGCGAGAAGAATTCCTGGTGGAACAGGTATTCGCCCACCTTGAACGCCTCGAAGGCCGCGTTGTTGTCGGCGAAATACTGATAGGTGTAGCAGTCGAAATTCGCGCCACCCACGTTCACCGGCAGATCCTTGGCCCAGTAGTCGGGGTTCTTGCAGTAGGTGATCTGCCGTCCGGGCTGGGCATCCTTGACCACGAACTGGCCCGAGCCCACCGGCGCGGTCATCGTCGATTCAGAGAAATCCTTGTCGGCCCAGTAATGCTCGGGGATGATCGACAGCCCGCCCGCCAGCAGCGGCAGGTCGCGCTTCACGGAGGTCGGCGTGAAGGTGAACTTCACGCTGTGCTCATCCAGCGCCTCGACATTCTGGATGTCCTTGAGGCTGATCTTGTAGGTGGGCGAGCCCTTCTCGAGCAGAACCTTCCAGCTGAACACCACGTCCGCGGCGGTGATCGGCGTGCCGTCGGCGAATTTCGCCTCGGGTCGCATGTGGAAGATCACCCAGGACCGGTCCTGCGGATAGTCGACGCTTTCGGCGATCAGCCCGTAGGCCGCGTCGGGCTCGTCGGGCGAGCCGGTCAGCAGGCTGTCATAGGTCAAACCCAGCCCCTGCGCCGGTTCGCCCTTCAGGATGAACGGGTTGAGGCTGTCGAAGGTCGACGAGGCGCCGGTGCCGCGGAAGGTCATCGTGCCGCCCTGCGGGGCCTCTGGGTTCACGAAGTCGAAATGCTTGAAGTCGGCGGGATACTTCAGGTCGCCGAAGGTCGAGATGCCGTGGGAATGGATCACCTCGCCCGCCGGACGCTCGCTGTCGGCAGGAACAGCGGGCGGCTCGGCAGCGACGGCCGCCGGATCGGGGCTGGTATGCTGCTGCGCAAGCGCCGGCATCGCCCCCAGCAGCGCCAGAACCGCCGCCGGCACCGCGCAGGCCGTCAGCCCCGGGCGCGGGCAGAGTCGGGGCCGGGACAGGCGCGCGGGCATCGGACGATCGGTCATGGGCAAACCCCCTGGGGCCGCCTCAGGGCGGCTGTCATGCGTTGGCCTAAGCTAAAGCGTGGAAAAGCCGGGCTTCAAGTTGCGAATGCGTGAAACGCATGCGGGCGGCCCCGACAAAGACGAAGAGGCCGCCCGAAGGCGGCTCCGAAACCCCGTGCAGGAAGGCCCGCGGCTCAACCGCCCAGCGATTCCAGATATTTGATGAGGTTGGCGCGATCCTCGACCTTGGGCAGACCCGCGAAGGCCATCTTGGTGCCCGAGACCACGCCCTTGGGGTTGGCCAGGAACTCCTGCAGCGCCTCGGGCGTCCAGTCGCCGCCATGCGCCTTCATGCCGTCCGAGTAGCCAAAGCCTGCGGCCGAAGCGACCGGACGGCCCACGACGCCATCAAGATGCGGGCCGGTCGCGTTGTTGCCGTCCGTCTTGTGGCAGGCCTTGCACTTGCCGAAGACCTTCTCGCCGGCGGCGGCATCCGCCGCGGCGAAGACGGTCCCGAAATCGGGCCCCGCATCCGCTGCCGCTGCGTCACCGCCCTCGGCCGCGCCGGTGTCGATCACGTAGGCCTGCGCGGCCTCTTCCCCGCCATGCGAGGGAGCACCGGTATGATAGAGGCCCTCCGCCGCGAAGTTGCCGAGCAGCAGGACCAGCAGCGATCCGCAGACCGCGCCACCCACCTTCGTGACGGTCATCGTGTCGAACATGCCTGGCCCTCCCGCTGGCACACACTCCTCTGGCCGGCTATGTACCCGCTTCCCTTGGGCCAATTCAAGGTTTACTTGTCGCGCCCGAACGTCGCGGGGGCGCCTCCCGCACCACCCGTGACAGGGAGTCGCACATGTCGCAGACCGCAGGACGCATCTCGTTCCAGGGGGAACCCGGGGCCTACTCGCACCAGGCCTGCCGCCAGGCCCGCCCCGGCATGGAGGCGATCCCCTGCGCCACCTTCGAGGACGCGATCGAGATGGTGCGCAAGGGCGACGCCGAACTGGCGATGCTGCCCATCGAGAATTCGACCTACGGCCGGGTCGCCGACATGCACCACCTGCTGCCGGAAAGCGGGCTGCACATCATCGACGAAACCTTCGTTCGGGTGCACATCAACCTGCTGGCCCTGCCCGGCACGAAGATCGAGGATATCGAGCAGGCGATGAGCCACACGGTCCTGCTGGGCCAGTGCCGCACCTTCCTGCGCCAGCACCGGCTGCAGCCGCGCACCGGCGCCGACACGGCGGGCTCTGCCCGGCAGGTGGCGGACTGGGGCAATCCTAAGATCGCGGCGCTGGCATCCGAGCTGGCGGGCGAGATCTACGGGCTCGACGTGCTGGCCCGGCATATCGAGGACAAGTCGAACAACACCACCCGCTTCCTGGTGATGTCGCGCGAGCCCGATCTGAAGCGGCGCGGACAGGGGCCGATGATGACCTCGTTCATGTTCCGCGTGCGCAACATCCCGGCCGCGCTCTACAAGGCGATGGGCGGCTTCGCGACGAACGGCGTCAACATGACCAAGCTGGAAAGCTACATGGTCGACGGCCAGTTCACCGCGACCCAGTTCTATGCCGACATCGAGGGCCACCCCGACGACCGCAACGTGCAGCTGGCGCTGGAAGAACTGCGCTACTTCACCAGCCAGCTGACGCTGCTGGGCACCTACCCGGCCGATCCGCGCCGGCGGTAAGCCCGGTCCGGCGCGGTCTCAGGCCGCGCCGCCCGCGTGGCGGAATTCGATCTCTTCCGCCATCATCCGCACCCGCGTCGCGAACTTGCGGTCGAGCCGCGCCTTGCCCAGCTTCATCGACTGCATGAGGATGCGCGAGGCCAGCGTCTTCGGCGTGACTTCCAGCCCGACGGCGATGCGCGTGCGCCGTGGCGACAGCGCGATCACCCCCAGCGTCAACGTCACCGCGAAGCCTGTCGAGACGGCGTCGAAGCGGATCTCTTGCGGGGCATCGAAGCGGGTGAGGTCGGCCACGAGGCTGCGCTCGCGGCCGCGCCAGCGGAAGGCCAATTCCCAGGACATGCCCGGCCCCGGATGCTCCAGCCGGTCAAGCCGGCGCACCTGCGCACCGCGCGCCCGCGCCAGCCGCTCGAAGGCCGCGAAGTCGGACAGTTCGCGGAACACGACCTCGGCCGGTGCCCCGATATCTTCCTTGGTCGAAAACTTCATGCCGGCCTGCATCTTTGGGGGCCCCGCCCCCATCTGCGGTCAATCGATGCGGTCCGCAAGCCAAAGCCGCATCAAATGCCCGGCGATGGCGCCCCTGCGTGGCGCGCGGATCACGGGATGCAACCCGGCGAAGATCTCGGCCAGCTCCTCTCGCGTCACCCAGCACGCGGCCTCGATCTCGGCCGGATCGACGGTGATCTCCGTGCTCTCGGCATGGCCGTGGCAGCCCAGCATCAGCGAGGCCGGGAACGGCCAGGGCTGGCTCGCGACATAGCCGACCCTGCCCACCCTGACGCCGGTCTCTTCGAAGACCTCGCGCCGCACCGCGGCCTCGAGCGTCTCGCCCGGCTCCATGAAGCCGGCAAGGCAGGAATACATCCCCTCGGGCCAGCCGGGACTGCGGCCCAGAAGCAGGCTGTTGCCGCGGGTCACCAGCATGATCACCACCGGATCGGTGCGCGGGAAATGCTGGCGTTCGCACGATGGGCAGTGCCGGCTCCAGCCCGCCTGCGCGATCACCGAGGCCGTTCCGCAGGCCGAGCAGAACCCATGCCCGCCATGCCAGGTCAGCAGGGCCCGGGCGGTGGCGGCGACCTCTGCCTCGAAGGCGGTCAGAAGGCTCATCACCCCGCGCAGTTCGGCGAAGCGGCATCCCTCAGGTGCCTCGGGGTGCCATTGCTCGGTCGGGTCGAAGAAGCTGCCGGGCATCGCCGGCTGCTCCGCCCCCGGCTCCCAGTCCGAGATGTCGGCAGCGAAGACCGCCCGTCCCGCAGGATCGAGGCCGATCAGCAGCGCCTCGTGCCCGGCCAGCATCGGATGGTCCGCCGCGACCAGCCCGAGGCTGCGCAGCTCGCCCTCGCCCCGGATCAACAGCTTGCCCCGCCAGAGCGGCAGCACCTGCCCCGCGGCCAGATGCCCGGCCAGCGCCGGCGCGTCGCCACGCAGCCAGGCCGCGCGCTCCAACCCGCCGCCCGCAAAGGCCAGATCCTGCTGCGCCGGCGTCCCGCGCCCGCCATCCGCCATCGCCATCCGCCGCCGGTCCCGCGTCACCTTGCCGTCCATCGCCGCCTCGCCTGATCCACTGTCCAAGTCCTGCCACGACGGACGGGCCGACGGAACCCTCGTGCGCCGCCGTATCACCCTTTCGCCTTCCAGTTGACATTCCCGTGAGACTTGCGCCTCATCGTCGCAAGACGCCCGTCCGGCAGAAGACCGGGACGGCAGGAAGGGACGAGAGTGGCGCGCAGCGTGCCCGAGGGCGCGGGACGGGACGCCGTCCTGACGATCATGGCGACGTCGGACCTGCATTGCGAGGTCAGCGGCTGGAACTATCTGGCCGATCGCCCCCTGTCGCGCGGCGGATTGCACCGCCTGGCCCCGGTCATTGCCGCCCTGCGCGCGGCCGAGCCGAACACCCTGCTTCTCGACAATGGCGACCTGCTGCAGGGCACGCTTCTGGCCGACCGCAGCGCCGAGCGGTTGCTGACCGCGCCCGATGCCCCCCACCCTGCGGTTGCGGCGCTGGACCGGCTGGGCGTCGATGCCGCCGGGCTGGGAAACCATGATTTCGACTACGGACTCGAAGTGCTGGCCCGCGCCAACGCCGGCCGCCGCCACCCGGTGATCTGCACCAATGCGCATCTGCCGGACGGGCGTCCGCTGCTGCCGGTGGATCTGGTGCTGGAACGCCGCCTGCTCTGCGCCGACGGTCGCCGGCGCCGGCTGCGGATCGGCCTGATCGGGCTGGTGCCGCCGCAGACCGCGCATTGGAACCACCATCACCTCGCGGACCGGCTGGTGTTTTCGGACATGATCGAGGCCGCGCGCGCCCGGCTGCCGGCGCTGCGGGCCCGGGCCGACATCGTCATCGCGCTGGCCCACACCGGCCTGGCCGAGACCGAAGCCGTGCCGGGGATGGAAAACGCCGGCCATCCGCTGGCCCGGCTCGAGGGGATCGACGCGCTGGTGTTGGGCCACAGCCACCTGCCGCACGCGCATGCCGGACTGCCGGGGCTGCATCCCGCCGTCCTGCCCGGTCCCGCCGGGCTGCAGCTTGGCGTGCTGCGCCTTGGGCTGCGCAAGGGACACGAGGGGTGGCAGGTGACCGGCAGCATCGCCGAATTGCGCGAGGGCGGCCTTGCGATGCCGCCACCCGCCGGCCCCGATCACGAGGCCGCGGCGGCGCTGTCGCGCAGGGTCGTGGCCCAGCTCGCCTGCCCCATCAGCACCCATTTCGCGCTGCTCGAGGACAGCGACGCCGTCCGTCTGATCGCGCAGGCGGCGCGGAGCCATGTCGCCCGTGCACTGGCCGGCGGGCCCCATGCGCAACTGCCGCTGCTGTCGGCAGCGGCGCCGTTCCGCACCGGCGGCCGTGGCGGGCATGACCATTTCACCCAGATCCCGGCAGGTCCGCTGCGCTATGGCCAGCTTGCCGACCTCTACCCGTTCCGCAACCGGCTGGCGGCGCTGCATGTGACCGGGCGCGAGCTGCGCGGCTGGCTGGAACGCGCGGCCACGGTCTATCGCCGCATCCAGCCGGGCGGACACGACCAGCGCCTGATCGACCCGGAAATCCCGCCTTGGACCTTCGACAGCATCCTCGGGCTCAGCTACGTCATCGACCCGTCGCGCCCAGTGGACGACCGCATCACCGCGCTGAGTTTCGAAGGCCGCCCGGTCGCCGAGGACGACGCCTTCATCGTCGCCACCAACAGTTACCGGGCGACGGGCGGCCCCACGGCCCCCTCGCCGGGACGGATCGTCCATGTCTCGGACGCGCCGGCCCGCGACCTTCTGGCGGTCGAGCTGGACCGGGCCGGCCGGCTCGATCCGCGCCAACCGCCGAGCTGGCGGCTCGCACCGCTTGCCGACACCTTCGTGCTTTACGACACCGCGCCCGCCGCGGCCGGCGACCCGGCCACGCTTGAACGCCTCGGCGCCGAGATCGCGGGCACGAGCCGCGAGGGATTCCTGACCCTGCGCGTTCCGTTGCACGGGCCCATCTCACACGCCCGCCACTTGCGCAAAGGTTGAGCGACAGGCGCGACTTCGCCCAATCTTTCGGCGCGTCGACGGCCTCAGCCAGCTCGGACGCACGCGGCTCAGGCGTGCCGCTCGCCCTGCGCAGTGCCACGGCGCAAATTGCAGGCGTATCGAAGACTTAGGGAGTGAGACCTGTGTTCCATCGCCTGACGGCCGCCGCCTTCGCCGCCGCCACCGCTGTCACCCTGAGCGGCGCCGCGCTTGCGCAGACCGCCTTCCCCTTCGCGCTCGACTGGAAGTTCGAGGGCCCGGCCGCGCCGTACTTCGTCGCGCTCGACAAGGGATACTTCAAGGACGCGGGTCTTTCAGTCGAGATCACCGAGGGCGCGGGCTCGCTCGACGCGATCCCCAAGGTCGCCACCGGCGCCTTCCCGGTGGGCTTCGCCGACATCAACAGCCTGATGCGCTTCCTTGACCAGAACCCGGGTGCGCCGGTCACCGCGGTGATGATGATCTACGACAAGCCGCCCTTCGCGGTGATCGGCCGCAAGTCGCAGGGCGTCTCGACCCCCGCCGACCTGGCCGGGAAGA
This sequence comes from Frigidibacter sp. MR17.14, assembly GCF_037095735.1. Classification (NCBI taxonomy): domain Bacteria; kingdom Pseudomonadati; phylum Pseudomonadota; class Alphaproteobacteria; order Rhodobacterales; family Paracoccaceae; genus Frigidibacter; species Frigidibacter sp. MR17.14. The sequence continues at coordinate 208,591 of NZ_JBAWKD010000001.1, forward strand.
AACTGGGCGCGCCGCCGCCGGACGGGGCCTGGGCGCAGTTCCCGATCTTTGCCGCCGAGAACGGGCTCGACATGGCCTCGATCACCGTCGATCCGGTCGGCTTCCCGGTGCGCGAACCGATGCTGGCACAGGGCAATGTCGACGCGATCACCGGCTTCTCCTTCACCTCGACGCTGAACCTCAAGCGCCTGCAGGTGCCCGCCGACGACATCTCGACCATCCTGATGGCCGACCACGGCGTCGCCCTTTATGGCAACGCGATCATCGCCAACACCGACTACGCCAAGGCGCATCCGGCCGAGATCACCGCCTTCCTCAAGGCGGTGGCGATGGGCTGGAAGGACGCCGTCGCCGCACCGGCAACCGCGGTCGAGGCGCTTCTGAAGCGCAACCCCGCCGCCGATCCGGCGCTGGAGACCGCGCGCCTGCAGATGGCGATCGACGACAACGTCCTGACCGACTGGGTGAAGACCAATGGCCTTGGCGCGATCGACGATGCGCGCATGGCCAAGGCGATCGAGCAGACCGCGACGGTTTACAGCTTCAAGACCGCGCCCGACGCCAAGCTCTATTTCGATGCCGGCTACCTGCCCGCCGACGGGCTGAAGATCGAGTGACGATCCGGCGGCCCGGGCACCGCTGCCCGGGCCGATCCAAGCGGGGGACGGCGTGACAAATCTCATCGACATCAAGGGCGTGACCCACGCCTACAAGACCAAGGCCGGCCCGCTGCCGGTGCTGAACGACCTGAACGTGGCCGTGCCCGAGGGCGAATTCTGCGCCGTCGTCGGCCCTTCGGGATGCGGGAAGTCGACGCTGACCAAACTGGTGGCGGGGCTGATGAAGCCCGACCGCGGCGAAGTCTGGCTGCATGGCGAGCTGGTCAAAAGCCCGCGCAAGACCGTGGGCATGGCCTTCCAGAACCCGGTCATGCTGGAATGGCGCACGATCCTCGAAAACGTGATCCTGCCACTCGAGATCGTGGCCCCCGCGATGCCACGTGCTCAGAAAGAGGCCCGCGCCCGCGAGTTGCTGGCGATGGTCGGCCTCGCCGGGTTCGAGGGCAAGCGCCCTTCGGAACTGTCGGGCGGGATGCGCCAGCGCGCCTCGCTCTGCCGGGCGATCGTGCACAAGCCCGACGTGCTGATCATGGACGAGCCCTTCGGCGCCCTCGACAATTTCACGCGCGAGGACCTGTGGCAGACCATGCGTGACCTGCGCGCCAAGGAACCCTTCACCTGCGTCCTGATCACCCATGACCTGCGCGAAAGCGTCTTTCTGGGCGACCAGGTCATCGTGCTGTCGGGGCGCCCGGCCACGACGCAATACGTGATGCGGGTCGACCTGCCGGCAGACCGCACGCTTGACATCCTCTACACCCCCGAGGTCGGCGAGATGCTGCACGTCCTGCGCGACCAGATCCGCATCGCGCAGGGTCGCGACGGGGCGGTGCACTGATGGAGCGTCTGCAGAAGGTCGGTGTCCCCCTCGCCGCGATCGTGATCTTCCTGGCGCTGTGGGAGCTCCTGGTCTGGGCGAACGGCTGGCCGAATTATGTCATGGCCTCGCCCTCGGACCTGCCAGAGGCCTATGCCCGGTTCTGGAAGCTGTTCCTGGTGATGGGCTGGCAGACGCTGTGGCGCACGGTCGCCGGGCTGGCGCTCGCGGTCGTCTTCGGACTGTTCCTCGGCATGATCATGGGCTTCTCGAAGCTGATGCGCGACGCGCTCTACCCTCTTCTGGTCGGGTTCAACGCGGTGCCAAAGGCGACGCTGGTGCCCGTTCTGGCGCTGCTCTTCATCGGTCAGCACGACTTCAATACCGTGCTGATGGCCTTCCTGATCTCGTTCTTCCCGATCGCCGTCTCGGTCGGCATCGGCCTTTCGACGCTCGAGCCGGAATACCGCGACATCCTGCGATCGCTCGGCGCCTCGCGCTTCACGATCTTCCGCAAGATCGCGCTGCCGAAGACGCTGCCCGAGTTCTTCGGCGCGCTGAAGGTTTCGGTGACGCTGGCCTTCATCGGCACCAACCTGGTCGAGATCGTCTCGCCCCATGGCCGCGGTCTTGGCGCCCTGTTCAAGTCGGGCGAAACGAATGGCGACTATCCCCTGATGTTCGCCGTGCTCATCGCCTTGGCCTTCCTCGGGATCGTCCTCTACTACGCGGTGGTCGCGCTCGAGAGGATCTTTGCCGGCTGGGCCGAACGTCCGCAGAGTTGACGCGCCGCCCGTGGCGTCTTCCGCCCGCAGCCGAATTGCGACGCCCGGGAACTCCGGGCGCCCCAAGTGACTTGCACCCGGGAAGGCTGCGCCTCCGGCGCGGCGAGCATTCAAGGGAGGCTACGCATGACGCTCGGCACGATTCTTCTGATTATCCTCATCCTGATCCTCATCGGTGTGCTTCCGACCTGGGGCCACTCGCGCAGCTGGGGATACGGTCCTTCGGGCGGTGTCGGCCTGATCGTGGTCATCCTGCTGATCCTTGTCCTGATGGGCGCCATCTGACGGCGCCCCGCGACGCCGGCCCTGCCCCATTGTGGCGGGGCCGACTTGCCAAAAGTAACCCGCCCCGCCCCAACGCGCTGCAGAACGGGCGAGTTGGCGCTTCAGCGATCACGCCGCATCCGCCTGCACCACCGGACATCGCTGATCGCCTTGGTAGTCCTCATCAGGGGTCTTGCCTGAAAGCTGCTCATCCGGGTGGAACCACTGCTTCCAATACTCCGGAGAGGTGAGTACGGGATAGGCTGCACCGTATGCGGCACGAAGGCTTGGCTGTCGGCGCCAATGCCGCAGGGCCAGCCGCATTGCGCGCCCGATGATGTTCAAAGCCCTGCGGGTGTCCTTGTGCAGGACATACCCGGTTCCGTCCGCCCGGAACGAGACCGAGTACCGGTCTGTACCCAGAACACGCGCCACGGTGCCGCGCTCTTCGGCATGGATCGCCGCCCGCCCGGCCCAGAGGCGCGACAGCGGCAAGCCGTGCCCGTTCAATGTCAGCCAGAGCAGCCAGCGGAACGCTGCCGCCCGCAGCCGCAACCGACGCGGAACCTGCATAGGCATGCTACGGCGTCGTTCCGATCGTGTGATCCCCTGCAGGGTCTGCCGCCGCGCCTCGAGCCCCGGAGCCTTCGCGAACCCTTCAGGCCCGGACAGCGCATCCTGCCATGCAAGAAGTTCGGCCTCGGCCGTGTCGTAATGAAATCGCGCGAGGCTGCGGCAGAGGAAACCCAGCACCATCGCGATCAGCGCAAGGCGGCCCCGCGCCAGTTCCGCCAGCGAGAAATGGTGGGCGAGATGGCTCCGAAGGTCGAGGTAGTGGGTCGTCGGGCTTTCCTTCTCGATGAAATCGTCCTGGAACGCGACGATGCCGTTGAGCCGGACCGGTGCAAAATCGTTGGCCAGGGAAAAGCTGACGTCATCGCCGCGGACGAAGAACGGGAAGGGGTCGGCCGTGAGACCGGCCAGCGGGAAGACGAAGAACCAGAACCCCGCATAGAATCCGGGTGGCGTCGCCGCCGTTGCCGACTCCAGCGCGATGACCTCGTCGCGTCGGCGCAGGTCGCGACCGCCCTGTTCGGGATGACAGCGCAGATCGAACCGCGCGCCGGCCTCCCACAGCGCCCAGCGATGGCGCGTGGAAATCATCGCCCCGGCCACGGCACGGCGCGGATCCGCCGCGCGCGACAGCAGCGCGTCGGCCCGACGGATCGCTTCAAGAGGAACCGCCGCATCGTCGTCCATGAACAGGCAATGCGTGTAGCCCCCGGCACGGGCCGCCGCCAGGCCGCGGGCAAAGCCGCCGGCCCCACCGAGATTCGGGTTGCCCAACCGCTCGACATGCACGAGAGGCGGCAGGTCGAGCGTGTCGCCATTGTCGACGATGAAGACATGCATCCTGCCGCCGAGATCCTGCTCGGCCAGGAAGCGGTCGAGCCGCAGCGCTGTCGCGCGGGCTTCCTCCTCGCGGCGGAAGGTGGTGATGCAGAGCGCAATCCGCGGCTGGCGTGCCGCCTCGACAGGGGCGGCGACGAAGGCGGCATCGCTGAAGACCACCGCGTCGAGTGCCTTTATCTCGAACCAGAGCACACTGCCGGTCGGTGCGGTCAGGTCGTCGAGCGGCACCTGCAGCAGCGCCCCCGGCCTGACCACATGGACGCCCGAGGCGACGATTTCCCACGAAGCCCCTGGCGAGGCCCTGAGAACCCGCAGCTCGAAGCGTCCACTTGCCACCACGTGGAGCGCGAGGGAGTCCAAACGCCCGTTGGCGCGCCATTTCGAGAGCGAGAACATGTTGAAATAGCTGTCGAAGCGAACGATGGCATGTCTGTCGAGACGCAACAGGCGGTTCGTCATGTCCAGCGAAACAGTGCCTTCCACATGGTAGTAGAGCTCCGGCTCGGTACAGAGGCCCGGTTGCGGCAGCAGCACCGATTGCAGCACGTCATCGGAATGTTGCGGAACCGTTCCCATCACGCCGCCTCCTTTCGCCCGGCAAGGTGCCTGCTCCACTCCGCCAAGGCCGGGGGAAGGCGTGGAAGAACCTCCGGCACGAGACGCTCGAAGGCCTCCACCTCGGGAATCGGCCGGCAGTCAGCAATCTGCGCGACGTCGGGGAACAGGTCACGCTGCGCGATCTCGGCCAGATCCGCTGCGACGGGGGCGAAGCGGTCACGCAGGCGCAGCCTGTTTGCGGGACCGAACAGTTCGACGTCGCGCGTCGGCGGGATGCGCAGATCGCCGGACAGGCGGATCAGTGCCTCGACGAGATCAAGTGCCTGGCGCGGCGGGCCGGCAAGGGTCGCGCGGCGACCGAGTTCGATGAGCCCGCGGTGCAATGAAGGGTTGAGGCGCCTCGCGGCAAGCAGATCCTTCGGGAATGTCAGCCGGGATTCGCGATGGAAATCCTCGATCGACCCGCCTACGTCCAAGACATCTTCGTATCGGCGCAGGCTGAGCCTCGCTTCCGGAAAGGCCGCGCGCCATGGTTTCAGGATCCGCGTATAGTCGACGTGGAAACTGTCCGGGTAACCATCGAACCCCTCTGCCGACAGCTGGCCGAGCCGGTCGCCGAAGCGCAGTCGCTGGGCGTGCCAGGAGGCAAGATGGTCGTCGGGCCGGCGCAGGGTGCAGTGCAGGCTTACTTCTGCCCCCGCGAAGAGTTTCGCAATGCGGGCAAGCTGGGCGGGCCGCGCGGCGAGGCCCGAAAATGTCTCGGCGCACAGGATCACCGCCTTGGGCTGCAGGAACCTGACCTGGTTCGCGATGGTCAGAAGCATCTGGTGGACCGATGGCAGTCCCGGATGCCAGCGCGGGACGTCGGTGCCCGATATCTCGTGCCAGATCCGGAACACCAGCGCGTTGTGGGGCTCGCGCGCATTGAACCGGTCCGGCCCGTCGTCATCCGGATCGAGAACCTGCCGCAGCAGCAGCGCGAGCCCTTCGCTTTCGACCGCGGGATAGAGGATACCGGCGCGGGCCAGACGTCCGGCGTTGCGCGCCAGGTGATCCTGAAGCGCGGTCGAGCCGACCTTGTGATGGCCGATGAACAGGCAGAGTCTCATGCGGCCCTCCGATCGGAAACGCTCGCCGGCGGCGCCTGCGGCGGAACATGGACCTCACCCGCGAGTCCGCGGATCTCGGCGAGCGAGGCATCCGTGCAGCCGTTGAGCCCGTCACGGACGGCGCGCGCGAGCAGGGAGAGGTATCGCCCGCGTTCTTCGCGGCGGTAGAAGCGGACCCGCGCAGTCCAGACTGCCAGAGCGAAGGGCACTACCAGCGGCAGCAGCCTGGCACCGGCCGCGGCGCGCAGGACGAAGATCAGGTTGCGATGGTGAAAATAGGTCTTCCAGAGCGGGCGGAAGATGCCGCGGGACCCATGGAGCGTGCGGCAATCATGCTCGAACCGCAGGCGCGGGTCGAAGGCCAGCCGCAGGCCCTCGGCACGCAGCCGCAGGCAGTAGAGCACGTCATCGCCATAGATGAAGAGCCTGGGATCGGGCAGGCCCCCACGGTGCAGGCAGGTGGCGCTGAGGAACAGACCGACGAACGAGGCAGCGTCGATCGCGATCGGTGCGGTCGCGCGATAGGCCGCATCGTGCAGCCGGAACCGTCCGAGACCGCCGAACAGCATCCCCAGGAACAGGCCCGGCCGCGCAAAGGGATTGCGGCCGGGGCGGTTCATTTCGCAAATGCGCCCGCCGGGCAGCAGCACGGCCGAAGCGACGGCCTCGTGCTCGGTCGGCGGTTGCCGGCGAAACCGCGACAGCGTCCCGGGCTCGGGCCGGCCGTCGTCATCCATCACCACCACCCAGTCGGCACCCTCGCCGAGTGCCGCCGCGAGCCCCTTCGCGAATCCGCCGGCGCCACCGAGATTGTCCGCTTGCCGCAGCACGTGCAGACGCGGGTCGGAGAAGGTCGACAGCATCTCGGGCGTCCCGTCGCTGGAGGCGTTGTCGACGACATGGATCGCGTCGAGAGGCTCGCGCAGGAGCCGCGTCACCGTGCGGTGCAGCTGCTCGCACCGGTCGTGCGTCACGACCACGGCATGCAGACGCATCAGCCCGTCGCCCGCAGATGGGGCAGCGCGCGGCCGCGTGCGAGGAAGGCGCGCGCTGCGATCAGCGCCTCGTGGATGGTCACATCCATGTCAAGGTAGCGGTAAGTTCCCAGACGCCCGACGAAGGTCACCCGTTCGACCTCGGCCGCGAGACGCTGGTAGGCCGCCAGCAGCGTCAGCTCGGTGACCAGCCGCACCGGGTAGTAGAGCGTATCCCCGGGCCCTGCCGCGCGGCTGAACTCGCGGGTAAGCGTGCTGAGCGTGTGATGTTCCCAGGGCGCGAAATGCTTGTGCTCGGTGATCCGGGTCCAGGGCGTGTCGGCATCGGCGTAGTTCATTACCGCACAGCCCTGCCAGTCTCCCTCGGCGACGAAACGCTCGAAGTCGAGGGTCCGGTAGGGCAGCCGACCGAGGCCGTTGTCGAAGAACTGGTCGAGCGGACCCGAATAGAAGCAGTGGGCGAAGATGTCCTCGTCGCCGCGACTGTAGGGCTGGCCGAGGTGGACCACGATCATGGGGTGATCCAGCATGCGTTCGACCATGGCGGTGTAGCCATCTTCGGGCATGCCCTGGAAGCGGTGCGCGAAATAATTGTCGTCGTAGCTGAAGCGCAGCGGAAGCCGCTTCAGAACCGCGGCCGGCAACTCGGCCGGGGAGCGGCCCCATTGCTTGCGGGTGTAGCCTTCGAGAAAGGCCTCGTAGAGCGCCGGACCGACCATCGCCAGCGCCTGGTCCCGGAAGCTCGCCGGAGGGGCGCCGCCGCTTTCGGTCATCTCGGCAACGAACTGGCGCGCCTCGTCGGGGCGCAGGGCGGTGCCGAAGAACTGGTTGATGGTGTGCAGGTTGATGGGCATCGAGTAGACCTGCCCGCGCACCATGGTCTTGACCTGGTTCCGGTAGGGACGGAAGCGTGCGAAGCGGTTCACATAATCCCAGACGACGGCATCGTCGGTGTGAAAGATGTGCGGCCCGTGCAGGTGCACCATCACTCCGGTTTCGGGGTCCCGGGCGGTGTGGCAGTTGCCGGCCACGTGACCGCGGGTCTCGAACACGGTGACGGGATGCCCCGCCTCGGCCAGTTCGCGGGCGATCACCGCGCCGGACAGGCCCGCGCCGACGACGAGAATGGGTTCGGGGAGCATGCAGACCTCCACTTCGGGGGACAGGACCCGTCGTCCTGGCCGCGCCCGGTGGAACGAATTTCGCCGCAGCGCGGTTAACGCCGCCCTACCGCCGCCGCGATTCGGGGACGGTCATGGCGAGATCCGCGAGATGTCTCTCGATCGCCGGCTCGAGCCGGTCGAAAAACGCCAGCCGCCCGTTCTCGAGCACGGCGCCGCAATCGCAGACCCGGCGCAGCAGCGGCAGCGAATGCGAGATGACGATCGCGCCGGCGCGCTGCAGCCGCTCGGCCAGCATCGCCTCGCTCCAGGCGCGGAATTGCTGGTCGCCGACGGCGGTGATCTCATCGACCAGGTAGGTGTCGAAGCGGATCGCCATCGATGCGGTGAAGGCGAGCCGCGCGCGCATCCCCGAGGAATAGGCCCGAAACGGCTCGGCCAGCGCCGCGCCCAGGCCCGAGTGATCGCGCACGAAGCCGAGAAGACCCGATGACGGGATGCCGTAGAGACAGGCGAGCACCCGCAGATTTGCCTCGCCGGTGAGATCGGGATGGAAGCCGCCGGCGAACCCCACCGGCCAAGAAACCGATCCGCTCCGCCGGATGCGCCCGGCATCGGGCCGGGTGAGGCCCGCGATCATCCGCAGCAGCGTCGACTTCCCGGCGCCATTGCGCCCGAGCAGCGCGACCGATCGCCCGGCGGGGAACTCGGCCCAGATCCCGTCCGCCACCGCGACCCGGTGCCCCCCGCGTTCGATGCTGCGGCAGAGCCCTTCGAGGCGGATCACGCGCCGGCCTCGCCAAGCGACCAGCGCGCGAGCGACACGACGCCCCAGCCGAGCGCCAGAAGGAAGGCCGCCAGTCCGAACGTGCGCCAGCGTCGCGGATATTGCGCGGTATCCGCCCGGCTCGGCGGGACATGGGTCGCAAGGTAGCGGCTCTGGCGCCCGGCCTGCAGGCGGGCCGCATCAAGGGCGGTCCGGGCCGAAAGCCAGCTTTGCTCTGCGAACTCCTGATCGACGCGCAGCCCCTCGTAATCGGCGACCAGCGCCGGGTACCCGGCCGAACCTGTCCCGGCGTCGATCCCCAGCTTCGCCCGCTCGGCAGCGATCCGGCTTTCGATCACCCCGCGCTTGCTCTCGCGGGCCGAGATCCGGGGATCGCCGGGGCGGGTGGTGCGCCGGAGCATGTCCAACTCGACCTGCAAGCCGGCAAGCTCTTCGTTCAACGCCCCGATCACGCCCATCTGGCTGGCAAGGTCGACCTCGGGATCGACCATCTGATGGCTGGCCCGGAAGGCGGTCAGCGCCTGACGCGCCTGCTTCAGCCGGTCCTCGGCCCTGGCAAGCTCCGCCTCCGCCACGGAGAGCGCGTCGCGGCGCGCGGCTTCGGACAGGGCATTGATCATCGCGGTCGCCTCGCCGACGACGGCCCGCGCCATCTGCTGCGCGCGCGCGGGATCATAGGCCCGCACCGAGATCGCGATCACCCCCTCCCCCTGGTCGTAATCGACGGTCAGCATCCGCAGCCAGAGTGCGTGGCGCATCTCGATCGCGGCGTCGGGCGCGAGCGTGAACACAGGGTCGGGCCAGCCGTCCGCACCCGCCCGCGCGTAGCTTGCCCGCAGGTCGAACCGTCGGTCCATCCGCTCGGCCAGGTCCTGGCTCAGAAGAAAATCGTAGAGCACATCGGTATCGGTCGAGCTGCCCTGACCAAGCCCCACCAGCCCGGCGAAGGCGCCGAGTGCGGCCGCCGGTTCCTCGCGGCGCACCGAAAAGGCCGCGACCGAGGCGAACTGGTCGCGCGCGACGCCCCAGAGATAGAGCGAGAGCACGGCAAGCGGCAGCAGCACGAGCAAGACAAAATGCCGCGCGGCGGCACGCGTGCCGCGCCCGGGCGCATCGGGGGAGAGGGGCGGCGCGATCGACGGCACAGGCCCGGCGCGCGGCGCGGGACGTCCGGGCCCTGCCCCCGCACCGGGCCGCTTGCCGGGCGGCGGGCGGCCGGGACCGGGTCCGGCGGGGCGCGGGGCATCGACCTTGGCGACCTTGGCAAGCGCCGGGCGCGCGTCGTGACCGGCAGGGTCTGCAGCGGCCTGCCGGGTGTCGATCTCGCGGCTGTCGTCGGATCTTAGCACTTCGGAAACCTCGGCGGGCAAGACTGCGCTGGGGTCCAGAAAGCGCCAGAATGGTGAACGAACCGATAAATCTGCCCGGGCCGCTCGGCCGCCGCCTGCGGGTCATCCTGGCCCTGGTGCTGCGCGAAATGGCCTCCGGCTTCGGGCGCTCGCCCGGGGGTTACCTCTGGGCGGTGGCAGAGCCTCTGGGCGCGGTGCTGCTGCTGGCGGCCTGCTTCTCATTGGCACTGCACGCCCCGCCGCTGGGGTCGAGCTTCGCGCTGTTCTATGCCTCGGGCTACCTGCCCTTCGCGATCTTCCTCGACATCTCGGGGCGCTGCGCGCAGGCGCTGCGCTTCTCGCGGCCGCTGTTCGCCTTTCCGGTGATCCGTCCGCTCGATGCGCTGCTCGCCCGCTTCCTGCTGGCCGCGCTGACCCAGCTGGCCGTCGCGACGCTCGTGCTCGGCGGACTTGGCCTGACCGCACGCGCCGCCGCCGATCCGGCGCTCGGCCGGCTGGCCGCGGCCTTCGGCCTGATCGCCTTCCTCGCGCTCGGGATCGGCACCCTGAACTGCGCGGTCTTCCTGCTGCTGCCGCTGTGGGAACGGCTCTGGGGCATCGTCACCCGGCCGCTGTTCCTTGTCTCGACGATCCTTTTCCTGCCGGAGAACGTGCCGGAGCCTTGGGATTTCTGGCTGCGCCTGAACCCGATCGTCCATCCGGTCGCAGAGCTGCGGGCGGGTCTTTATCCGTTCTACCACGCGCAGCAGGTTTCGCCCGCCTACGTGCTGGCGGCGGGCGGGGTCCCGCTGCTGATCGGGCTGATGCTGCTTGGCCGGGCCCGGGACAGGATGACCATCGGCTAGGCAAACTGGAACAGGTCCGCGGTCATCTCGCCCGAACTGGTGTGGTCGAGAAGGACGGTGCCGCTGCCATAGTCCAGCAGCAGGCCGCCGTCCTCGACCGCCGTGAAGACTATTGCCGGCGGGCTCGCGAAGCCGTCGAAGCTGAGGTGATCGAGGGCCGGATCGAAGTCGCTGATCCGGTCGGCCCCATCGCCGAAGCGGAAGTGGAACGTGTCGCCTCCCTCGCCCCCGACCAGCAGGTCGTCGCCCTTGCCGCCGAACAGCGCGTCACTCCCCGCCCCGCCATAGAGCATGTCGTTCTCGGCGCCGCCGTCGAGCGTGTCATTGCCGGCCTCGCCGAACAGGGTGTCGTTGCCGCCGGCGGCAAGGATGCGGTCGTCGCCGTCGTAGCCCCAGACGATGTCCGAACCCGCCGCGCCGCCCTCGGCCGTGTCTTCGAACAGGTCGTTGCCTGCCCCCAGCATCACCACATCGCGCCCCGCGTCGCCGCGCACGACATCGTCGCCGTCGCCCGAGCGGATGGTGTCATTGCCGGTCCAGCCCCAGATCGTGTCGTTGCCAAGACCGCCCTCGAGGCTGTCATGCCCCGCCTCGCCCCAGATCTGGTCGTTGCCGCCGCGGCCCAGCACGGTATCGTTGCCGGCCCCGGCCCAGAAGCGGTCCGCGCCCTTGTCGTCGTTCTGCGGCGAGTCGTAGGCGATGTCGTTGCCGTCGCCCATGTAGATCAGGTCGCGCCCGTTGCCGCCGCCCAGCGTGTCGTCGCCCGCGCCGCCGCGCAGGGTGTCATAGCCGTTGCCGCCGCGGATCAGGTCGTTGCCCGCGCCGCCCTCGAGGCTGTCCTCGCCATCTTCCCCCCACAGCGCGTCATTGCCGCCGGCGCAGAGGACGGTGTCGTTGCCCAGCCCGCCCCAGACCCGGTCGGTGCAGGCGGGATCGGTGCCGTCGCGGTCCTCGAAGCGATCGTTGCCCGCGCCCAGATAGGCGCGGTCGTTGCCGCCCTCGCCCCAGACCACGTCATTGCCGAGCCCGCCCCGCAGCGTGTCGTCGCCGGCCCCGCCACGCAGCAGGTCGTTGCCGTCGCCGCCGTCGAGCGAGTCGTTCCCCGCCGATCCGAAAATCGTGTCGGACCCGAGGCTGCCGGTGACCGTATCGTCGCCGCCAAGGGCATTGGTCACCAGCCCGGGCTCGGCGATCACCAGCAGGTCGGCAAGCTCGCTTGCGGTCGGGACATCGGGCTCGTTCAGCACCAGCAGCGGCCGGTCCGGCTGGCCGAAGCCGGCCGGAAACACCTGCGAGCGGGTCAGGCTGGCCCCGGTCGCGCTTTCGATCACCAGCGTCTCGGTCTTCCAGGTGATCCGCGCGCCGCCCGCGATCGACTGGAAACCCAGCTGCGCGGCATCGTGCAGCATCGACCAGTGCGACAGGTCGAGACGGTCGATGCCGGGCTCAAACTCGACGATCTTGTCCTCGGCGCCATCGGCGACGAGCACGAAGGTATCTGCCCCGTCGCCGCCGCGCAGCCGGTCGATGCCGGCCCCGTCCAGGATCACGTCGTCCCCGCCCGCGCCCGAGAGCACATCATCGCCCGCGCCGCCGAGGATCAGGTCGTCGAGCGCGGTTCCGTTCAGGCTGCCCCCGCCCGGCTGCGCGACGAGCCGCGCCCCCAGCGCCGCGAGCGGCAGGGTGAACTGCGACAGCCCCGGCTCTGTCGACGAGGCGACGAATATCTGCAGCTCGCTGCCCACGGCCGCCGCCCGGATCGCCGAAACGTTGTCCAGCCCCAGCTCGTAACTGTCGGCCAGCGTCTCGTGCCAGACCAGCTGGCCGTCGGGCAAAAGCTCGAACAGCGTGATCCCGTCGTCGCCCCCGCCCGCCAGCACGAAGGCACGCTCGCCAACGCTCACGACGTCCAGCGCGCAGACCGCGCCGAAGCGGGTGGCGAGCGTGTCGATGACGTGATCGACCGCAGTCAAAGTGCCGTCAGCCGCCAGCTCGAGCACGCTGAGCGAGCTGCTGCCCGTCGCCGCCGTCACGACGAAGCAATGCCCGCCCAGTGTCACCGCCTTCACCGCGACGGGGGCGTCGATCCCCAGACCCTCGCGCGCGCCCATCAGCCCGCGCTGGGTCAGGGCGCCGGTCGCGGCGTCGATCTGCCAACTGGTGAAGCCGTCGCCAAAGCCCGAGGCGGTGATCAGGAACGACTGCCCCGCCACTGCCGCCACCGTCATCGCCGTCAGCTGCCCGCCATAGGCGCCGCCGCCCGGCGTGACGCCGACCGCCGTCAGCCCGAGATCGTCGCCGATGCGGAACCCGTGGATGCCGCCCGTCGCCGCGGCCGCGTACAGCATCTTCCCGCCCGGCGCCTGATCCGAGGCGAAGGCCAGCGCCCGACCCGGCCCCGCGGTGCTGGTGCCCTTGCCCAGCCAGCCGGTCGCGCCCAGCGTCTGCTGGTCGAGGCTGTCACCGCCGGGGCTGACCAGCCGCGCCTCGTCGCCCGCGCGCGCGATCCCGAAGACCGAGGCGACCTGCACGTCGCCGCTCGAGGGAAGCTTCTGCGCATCGGCCCAGCTCGCCAACGCACCCGCGCCGGCGCGATAGCTTTCGATGCCGCCGTTCTCGCCGTTGCCGGTCAGGATCACCGTGGCCTTCGCCGTCGCGAAAAGCTCGATCTGGGTGATCCCGGTCGTGTAAAGGCCGCCGGTGACGCGGCCGCGATAGCTGATCTGTGCCATGGCTGCCCCCCGGCGTTGCACCGGGGAACAGTCGCGCCGGACCCGCGCGGCGGCGCGGCACAAGGGGGGCGGGCTTCGGGCGGCTGGCGAGGATCGCGCCGAACCGCCCGGCCTTGGTCTCAGAGCTTACCGGAAAGATAACGGTCGATGACCGCGACGCTGCCCTCGGCCCAGATCGCCCGCAGGAGCTCGGCGAAGCGCGCGGCGACGGCCGGGTTCTCGCCGAGGTCGCCGTAGACCTCGCGCATCGCCAGCCACTGCGCCGGATCGTCTTTCGCCGCCGTCGACCGCGCGACGAGCGCATCCCAGCTGGGATCGTTCGGCTCGATCACCGCACCGCTTTCGGAGGTGCCGTAGCAATAGCGGCACCACAGCGCCGACAGCAGGATCAGCCCGGTCGCATCGCGCCCCGCCGCCAGACAGTCGCGGATCGAGGGGATGATGAACTTTGGCTGGCGGTTCGACCCGTCGAGGCAGAGCCGACGCACCGTGTCGGCCACTTCCGGGTTCGAGAAGCGGTCGATGATCAGCGCCTTGTAGTCGTTCAGATCGGTGCCCGGCACCGGCGGCACGATCGGCAGGATCTCGTCGGTCTCGATCTTGTCGAGGAAGGCGCGGACCTGCGGATCTGCCATCGCCTCGTGGACGAAGTGGATGTCGCGCAGCCCTGCCGGATAGGCGATGATCGCGTGTCCGCCGTTCAGGATGCGGATCTTCATCGTCTCGAATTTGTCGACATGGGGGGTGAAGGTGACGCCCACATCCTCCAAGGCCGGGCGACCGGTGGGGAAGTTGTCCTCCATCACCCATTGCCGGAACGGCTCGCAGGTGACCGGGGCCGCGTCCTGAAGCCCGAACGAGGCGGCAAGATCACGCTCTTTCGGCCCGGTCGCGGGGGTGATGCGGTCGACCATCGAATTCGGGAAGGCGACCTCGGCCGCGATCCAGGCGGCAAGCTCGGGGTCCGACAGCTGCGCCAGCCCGACGACGGCATCGCGGGTGACATGACCGTTGTGGGGGACGTTGTCGCAGCACATCACGGTGAAGGCCGGCACGCCCTCGGCACGGCGGGCCTTCAGCGCGGCGGTGATCGCACCGAAGACCGTGTCGGGCGCGGCCGGGTTCGCGGCGTCCTTCCGGATGTCGGGATGGACCGGGCTGAAGGTGCCGGTCTTCGGATCGATGTAATAGCCGCCCTCGGTCACGGTCAGCGACACGATGCGGATCGCCGGGTCCGACATGGCGGCGATCAGGCCCGCATTGCCGGGCTCGACCGGGACGAAGCCGGTCATCGCGCCGATCACGCGGGCGGTCTTCGCCTCGGGCGCAAGCTCGATCACCGAGGACAGGTAGTCCTGCCCCTGCAGCACCGCACGCATCCGGGCATCGCCTTCACGCACGCCGGCGCCGAGGATCGCCCAGTCATGGCCCGCGCCGGTGGCGAAGAGATCGTCGAGATAGACGGCCATATGGGCGCGGTGGAAGTTGCCGCAGCCGACATGGATGATGCCGGGGGTCAGGCCCGCGCGGTCATAGGCGGGGCGGGCGACGCCGTCGGGAAGCGCGTCGAGCGTGGCATTGGAAAGGGTCATGGATCGCTCCTCAGCTCATCCAGTTGCCGCCGTCGACGTTGTAGGTCTGGGCGACGATGTATTGGGCCTCGTCCGAGGCCAGGAAAACCGCCATGCCGGTCAGGTCCTCTGCGGTCCCCATCCGGCCGAAGGGCACGGCCGCGCCCACTTCGCGTTTCTTCTCGCCGGGGGCCTTGCCCTCGTATTTCGCGAAGAAGGCATCGACACCGTCCCAATGCTCGCCATCCACGACGCCGGGCGCGATGGCGTTCACGTTGATGCCGTGGGCGATCAGATTCAGCCCGGCGGACTGGGTCAGGCTGATCACCGCGGCCTTGGTCGCGCAGTAGACCGCGACCAGCGCCTCGCCGCGCCGACCGGCCTGGCTGGCCATGTTGATGATTCGCCCGCCGCGACCTTGGGCGATCATCAGCTTCGCCGCCGCCTGCAGGGTGAAGAGCGTGCCCGCGACGTTGATCGCGAAGACACGGTCATAGTCGCCGCGGGTGATCTCGGCGATGGGCGCCGCGGTGAAGATCGCGGCGTTGTTGATCAGGATGTCGATCCCGCCCCCCGCCGCCATCTCGGCCATGCAGGCGTCGATCGAGGCCTGGTCGGTCACGTCGAGCCGGAGCGCGCGGGCACCGATCTCGGCCGCCGTCGCCTCGGCCCGCGCCAGGTCGATGTCGCCGATCACCACCTCGGCGCCCTCGCGGACATAGGCCTCGGCGAAGGCGCGGCCGATACCACGGGCGGCCCCGGTGATCAGCGCGCGCTTGCCCGTCAGCCTCATTTGAACGCGAGCCCCTGCGCATCGAACTTGTGCAACTGCGACAGGTCAGGGGTCAGGAACACGGTATCGCCGTGATGCGCGTCGACCTCGCCGCCCGCGCGGACGTTGATCGTGCCCAGCGCGGTTTCCACGTGCAGGAACGTGTCCGACCCAAGATGTTCGGACACCGTCACGCGGCCCTGCCACGGTCCCGTGCTGCCCACCGCGATATGCTCGGGCCGGATGCCGACGGTCTTCGCGCCGTGCGTGGCGGCCTCTTCGCCGGTGATGAAGTTCATCTTCGGACTGCCGATGAAGCCCGCCACGAAGATGTTGCGCGGGTTACGGTAGAGATCGAGGGGCGAGCCCACCTGCTCGATCCGGCCGGCCTGCAGCACCACGATCTTGTCGGCCATGGTCATCGCCTCGACCTGGTCGTGGGTGACGTAGATCATCGTGGTCTTCAGCGTGTTGTGCAGCTCGGAGATTTCCAGCCGCATGTTCACCCGCAGCGCCGCATCAAGGTTCGACAGCGGCTCGTCGAAGAGGAAGGCCTGCGGCTCGCGCACGATGGCGCGGCCGATGGCGACGCGCTGGCGCTGGCCGCCCGACAGCTGCCCGGGACGGCGGTCGAGGTAGTTCGACAGGTTCAGCACCTTCGCCGCGCCCTCGACCCGCTTGTCGATCTCGGACTGGCTCATCTTCGCCATCTTCAGCGGGAAGGCGATGTTCTTCCTGACCGACATGTGCGGGTAGAGCGCGTAGCTCTGGAACACCATCGCCAGCTTCCGGTCAGCGGGGCGCAGCATCGTCGCGTCGCGCCCGTCGATCTCGATCCGGCCGCCCGAGACATCCTCGAGCCCCGCGATCAGCCGCAGAAGCGTGGACTTGCCGCAGCCCGAGGGGCCGACGAAGACCACGAACTCGCCGTCGTTGATCGTCAGGTCCAGCGGCGGGATGACCTCGGCCTCGCCGAAGCGCTTGGTGACGCCCTTGAGTTCAATCTGTCCCATTGGGTGCAATCCTTATTTCACGGCGCCGAAGGTGAGACCACGCACGAGCTGCTTCTGGCTGAACCAGCCCAGGATCAGGATCGGCGCGATCGCCATGGTCGAGGCGGCGGAGAGCTTGGCGTAGAAGAGCCCCTCGGGCGACGAGTAGCTGGCGATGAAGGCGGTGAGCGGCGCGGAATTCGCGGCGGTCAGGTTCAGCGTCCAGAACGCCTCGTTCCAGGCGAGGATGATGTTCAGAAGCAGCGTCGAGGCGATGCCCGGCACGGCCATCGGCGTCAGCACGTGGATGATCTCGGAGCTGAGCGTCGCCCCGTCCATCCGCGCCGCTTCCAGGATCTCGGACGGGATCTCCTTGAAGTAGGTGTAAAGCATCCAGACCACGATCGGCAGGTTCATCAGCGTCAGCACCACGACCAGCAGCGTGCGGCTGTCCAGCGTGCCGGTGTCGCGGGCGATCAGGTAGATCGGCACCAGCACGCCCACGGCCGGCATCATCTTGGTGGACAGCATCCACATCAGCACGTCCTTGGTCCGCTTGCCCGGCACGAAGGCCATCGACCAGGCGGCCGGGATCGCGATGACCAGCGCCAGAAGCGTCGAGCCGACCGAGATGATGACCGAGTTCATGAAGTGGCTGAAGTAGTCCGACCGCGCCTGCACGGTGGTGTAGTTCTCGAAGGTCCAGTCGAAGAACAGGAACTTCGGCGGGCTGGCGATGGCGTCGCCCTCGGTCTTGAACGAGGTCAGGATCGTCCAGAGGATCGGGAAGAAGATCAGGAAGGCGATGGTCCAGGCGATGACCGTGACGATCGCCTTGCGGCTGGTGGTGACTTGGCGCGCCATGGCTCAGGCCTCCAGATTCTTGCCGATCATCCGCATCAGGAAGATCGCGACGATATTGGCGAGGATGACGGCGACGATGCCGCCGGCGCTGCCCAGACCCACGTCGAACTGCAGAAGCGACTGGGCGTAGACGAGGTAGGTCAGGTTGGTCGAGGCCGTGCCCGGACCGCCGTTGGTGGTCACGAGGATTTCCGCGAAGACCGACAGCAGGAAGATGGTCTGGATCAGGATCACCACGGTCGCCGCGCGTGCGAGGTGCGGCAGCATGATGTGGAAGAAGCGCCGCACCGGGCCCGCGCCGTCCATCTCGGCCGCTTCCAGCTGTTCCGAGTCCAAGGACTGCAGCGCGGTCAGCAGGATCAGCGTCGCGAAGGGCAGCCATTGCCAGGCGACGATCAGGATGATCGAGAACAGCGGTGCCTGGGCGAGCCAGTCGAAGGGCTGCAGGCCGAGGCTCTTGGCGATCCAGGCGAAGAGCCCGTTGACCGGGTTCATCATCATGTTCTTCCAGACCAGCGCCGAGACGGTGGGCATCACGAAGAACGGCGCGATGACCAGGACACGGGCCACCCCCTGCCCCCACATCGGCTGATCCAGCAGCAGCGCCAGAAGGATGCCGCCGACCGTGGTGATCAAGAGCACGCCCAGCACCAGCACCAGCGTGTTGATCAGCGCCGGCCAGAAGGCGGGGTCGGTAAAGAAGTAGTGATAATTCTCGAAGCCGACGAACGGGTTGTCACCCGGCATCAGCAGGTTGTAGCGCAGTGTCGAGAACCAGATTGTCATGCCCAGCGGCACGATCATCCACAGAAACAGCAGGATGACGGCGGGGGAGATCATCAGGCGCCCGGCGGCGCGCGAAGCTTGCGTGGCCATGCGGCACATCCCTTTTGCGATGGGCCGTCCGGGGAGGCAGACGATCCTTGAAGAGAGTTGGGGCGGGTTTCACCCGGGTCCCCGGGGTCGCGGTCGGGACGGGGCCCGCAGGCCCCGCCCCTTCGCTTGGGAGGGTCGTTACTTGATGTAGCCCGCGCGGGTCATTTCCCGCGTGGTCAGCTGCTGGGCCGAGGCCAGCGCCTGGTCGGCCTTCACCGTGCCGGCAAGCGCGGCCGAGAACTGCTGGCCGACCGCCGTGCCGATCGCCTGGAACTCGGGGATCGAGACGAACTGGGCGCCGGTGTAGGGGATCTCCTGATCCGAGGGCTTGTCGGTGTTGACCGCGTTGATCGACTTGATGGTCAGGTCGGCGAAGGGCGCGGCCTTCGCGTAGTCCGCGTTCTCGTAAAGCGAGGTGCGGGTGCCCGGCGGCACGTTGGCGATGCCCTCTTCAGAGGCCACGAGCGTGGTGTATTCCTTCGAGGTCGCCCAGGCGACGAAGGCCTTGGCCGCGTCCTGCTTCTTCGACCCCGACGGGATCGCGAGGTTCCAGGACCACAGCCAGTTGCCGTGGTTCTGGCCGCCCTCGCGCACTGGGAAGGGTGCGAAGCCGACCTTGTCGGCGACCTGGCTGTCCTTCGGGTTGGTGACGAACGAAGCCGCGACCGTCGCGTCCATCCACATGCCGCACTTGCCGGTCTGGAACAGCGCGAGGTTTTCGTTGAAGCCGTTCGACGAGGCGCCGGGCGGGCCGTACTTGGTCATCAGCTCGAGATAGGTGTCGAGCGTCGTCTTCCACTCCGGGCTGTCGAACTGCGGCTTCCAGTCCATGTCGAACCAGCGCGCGCCTTCCGAGTTGGCCATCGCGGTGATGAAGGCCATGTTCTCGCCCCAGCCGGCCTTGCCGCGCAGGCAGATCCCGTAGACCTCGCCGGCCTTGTCGGTCATCTTCTCGGCGGCTTCCTTGATGAAGGCCCAGGTCGGCGTCTCGGGCATGGTCAGCCCGGCCTTCTCCATCAGGTCCTTGCGATACATGATCATCGCCGACTCGCCGTAGAAGGGCGCGGCGTAGAGCGTGCCATCGACCGACAGCGCCTTCTGCAGGGCCGGCAGGATGTCGTCCGCGTCATAGCCCTCGGGCATGTCCTTCAGCGGCACCAGCCAGTTCTGCTTGGCCCAGATCGGCACTTCGTAGTTGCCGATGGTCAGCACGTCGTACTGGCCGCCGCCGGTGGCGATGTCGGTGGTCACGCGCTGGCGCAGGACGTTCTCTTCCAGCGTCACCCACTCGACCTTGATGTCGGGATGCGCCTTGTTGAACTCGCCCATCAGCCCCTGCATGCGGATCATGTCGCCGTTGTTCACGGTCGCGACGGTGATCGTCTCGGCATTGGCGGCGGCAGCGATCGCGCCAATGGCACAGGCGCCCATCAGGGCGCGAATCGTCATCTTCATCAGTAACCCTCCCAAGGTCAGCTGGAGCTCGTGCTCGCGTGAGCAATTGCCCGACTGGTGAGTAAATATTCGATTAAAGGCGCAAAGCTGTCAACGGGATTCTATGCCGCTCAGTTAGCGGGCGGTTTCAGTAAAGCAATGCTTCCGCGGTGGGCTCGTCGGTGACGAGCCCGTTGACGATGCGCCCGGTCAGGGCGGCACGGATCGCCGCAACCTTGTTGGCCCCGGCCGCGATCCCGACCACCGGGCCGGGCCGGTTCGGGGCGATGCGGACGCCCCCCATCCGCGCGCTGATCGCGGCATCGAGATAGCGTCCCTCGCCGTCGAAGATGTTGCCGGTGACCTCGCCGGCGGCGCCCTGCGCCTGCACCTCGGCCAGTTCGGCCCGGGTGATGAACCCGTCGCGATAAAGCGGTGCATCGGTGCCCATCTGGCCGATCCCCACGAAGCAGACATCGGCCTGCGCCGCCAGATCCAGCACCGCGCGCACCGGGCGCAACGCGTGGAAGGCGTCACGCTCGGCCTTGGTTTCGGAAATCACCGGCACCGGCATCGGGTAGTGCGGCGCGCCCAGCTTGTCGGCGATGCGCATCAGCACGTCGAAGAAGCTGGCAGAGCCGTCGGGGGCGATGTTGCCGATCAGCGAGACGATGCGGTGCCGGTCGCAGGGCTGCGGCTGCAGCTCGTCCGCCATCCAGCGCAGCGCCCGCCCGGTGCCGACCGCGATCACCTGCGGCTCGGGCCGCGACAGGTAGCGCTCGAAGACCGCCGCGGCGATGCCGCCCACCGCGCGGGCGGCGTCGCCCGTGCCCACCGCCGGGGCGACGCGGCATTCCAGCAGGCCGAAACGGCGGGCGATCTCGGCCTCGAGCCGCAGGCAGGCGCCGATCCGATGGTCGAGCCGCACGCGGATCAGCCCCTCGGACATGGCGCGGCTGATCAGCCGCTGCACCCGCTGGCGCGAGACGCCCAGTTCGGTCGCGATCTGGTCCTGCGTCATACCGGCGACATAGGAGAGCCAGCCCGCCCGCGCGGCCTCGTCGAGCGTCGTCACCTCGGTGTCGGTCCGGCTCATGCCCCCACCCTCCCCTCAAGTCGCGGTTCAATCTGGAAGATCTCGCCAAGGCTTGCAAACCTCAGCTCGGGGCGCGCCGCCTCGGGCTCGTCCTCGAGCGGCCCGGCCAGATGGCTGCCGCCGGTGAAGCGCCAGGCCCGCATCCCCGCCGCACGCGCCGCCATCAGCCCCATCAAGCTGTCCTCGATCACCAGCGCCCGGTCCGGAGCGACCCCCATCCGCTCGGCCGCCAGCAGGAACAGGTCGGGCGCGGGCTTGCCCTGCGCGACCATGCCCGAGGTGAAGAGCCGCCCCCCCGCGGCGCCGCCCACCAACGCATCGAGCCCCGCGATCGCCAGCGAGCGTTCGGCCCGCGGCAGGCTCGACGAGGTCGCCACGCACCAGGGACGCCCCATCGCCGCCAGCACCCGGCCCGCGTCGCGCATCGGCGCGAGCCCGGTCTCGAAGGCGGCCAGCAGCCGGGCGCGATACTCGGCCTCGAAGGTTTCGGGCAGGTCGATGCCGAAATCGGCGCGGATCACCTTCAGCACCGTCGGATAGCTGCGCCCCAGGAAATGCCGCGCCACATAGGCCAGGTCGATCGCCACGCCGCGCGGCGCCAGCGTCTCGACCAGCATGCGGGCACTGATGATCTCGCTGTCGATCAGCACCCCGTCGCAGTCGAAGATCACCAGATCGGGGCAGTCACGTCGCATTTCGCATCCTCCGTGCCCCCTCATGCCCCATTCCCGCAACCGGCGGAAGTCCGCCCGCGCGCCGATGGAACCGAGGCGGTCGCAAAAGCTTCACCCGGGTGTCACACTTGATGCGACGGTGCCGAGACAATACACCGGCAGGAACGGCCTTCCGTCCAGAAGGCGAAATTTAGGAGATGGCATGCGCATCGCAGTTCTCGGCGGCGACGGGTTCGTCGGTTGGCCCACCACCCTGCACCTGTCGAACCTCGGTCACGAGGTTCATATCGTCGACAACCTCTCGCGCCGCTGGATCGATACCGAGCTGGGCGTCCAGTCGCTGACGCCGATGGACTCGATCCAGGAACGCTGCCGGATCTGGCAGAAGGAAACCGGCCACAAGCTGCATTTCCACCTGATCGACCTGCGCGAATACGACCGGATCAAGGGCTTCCTGCTGGAGCACAAGCCCGACGCGATCATCCACTTCGCCGAGCAGCGCGCCGCGCCCTATTCGATGAAATCGGACCGCCACAAGGTCTACACGGTCAACAACAACGTCAACGCCACGCACAACCTGCTGGCGGCGCTGGTCGAAACCGGCTGCGATGCGCATCTGGTGCACCTGGGCACGATGGGCGTCTACGGCTATTCCTCGGTCGGCGCGCCGATCCCGGAAGGCTATCTGGACGTAGAGATCGACACCCCCACCGGCAAGAAGGGTCAGCAGATCCTCTATCCGACGAAGCCGGGCTCGGTCTATCACATGACCAAGTCGCTCGATCAGATCCTCTTCCAGTTCTACGCCCAGAACGACGGGCTGCGGATCACCGACCTGCATCAGGGCATCGTCTGGGGCACCCATACCGACCAGACCCGCCGGCACGAGCAACTGATCAACCGCTTCGACTATGACGGCGACTACGGCACCGTGCTGAACCGCTTCCTGATCCAGGCCGCGATCGGCTATCCGCTGACCGTGCACGGCACCGGCGGGCAGACCCGCGCCTTCATCCACATCCAGGACTGCGTGCGCTGCATCGAACTGGCGCTGTCGGATGCGCCGAAGGCCGGCGACCGGGTGAAGATCTTCAACCAGATGACGGAAACGCACCGCGTCCGCGATCTCGCCCAGCTGGTCGCCAAGCTGACCGGGGCCGAGGTGAAGATGCTGCCGAACCCGCGCAAGGAAGCGGCCGAGAACGACCTGATCGTGAACAACGACCAGTTCCTGTCGCTGGGCCTGAACCCGACGACGCTGGCCGATGGCCTGCTGGCCGAGGTGGTGGACGTCGCGAAGAAATACGCCCACCGCATCGACCGCAGCCGCGTCCCCGCCGTGTCCGCCTGGACCAAGGACATCGCGCAGCGCGTCGATCACGACCCCGAGGGCAAGCGGCTGAAGTCCGTCTCGTGACCCCGACGCTGCCGCACGGCCTGACGGCGGACCGCCCGGCGCGGTCCGCCTTCGCCTATGTGACGCTCGTCACCAATCCGGACTATGCCACGGGCGCCAAGGCGCTCCTGCGCTCGATCGTCTGGACCGGGACCAAGGCCGATCTCGTCGTCCTGCACACAGACGTGGCGGCCGAGCATCTTGCGCCGCTCGCAGAGATCGGCGCCCGTCTCGTGCAGGTCGAGCTGCTGCCGACGACCGAAGAGTTCAACGAGGCGCATGCCCGCGAGGCGCTGCATGCCCGCGCGGCCTTCACCAAGGGCGACAAGCCGCCCTTCCACACGCCCTTGGACAATTTCGCCAAGCTGCGGCTGTGGCAGCTCGACTACGAGCGGGTGGTGTTCCTCGACGCCGACACGCTGATGCTGCGCAACACCGACGTGCTGTTCCAGTATCCCGAATTCTGCGCCGCGCCGAATGTCTACGAAAGCGTGGCCGACTTCCACCGCATGAACTCGGGCGTGTTCACCGCCCGCCCCTCGCTCGACACGTTCGAGGCGATGCTGGAGGCGCTCGACTATCCCGGCGCCTTCTGGCGGCGCACCGACCAGACCTTCCTCGAGCATTTCTTCCCTGACTGGCACGGGCTGCCGGTCTTCTACAACATGTTGCAATACGTCTGGTTCGCGATGCCCGAGCTCTGGAACTGGGGCGCGATCCACGTCCTGCACTTCCAGTACGAGAAGCCCTGGCAGGCCCACCGCAAGGTCGAAAAGCTCGCGCCGCTGATCGAGCTGTGGAAGTCCTTCCACGATCACGGCCGCCCGCACTGGCCGATCGACAGCCTGCCGCCGCCGGGCCTCGATTTCGTCGAATGAGGATCGCGCTCACCGGCGCCACAGGCCTCGTGGGCCGGTTCATCGAGGCCGGCGCCCGCGCCGCCGGGCACGAGGTCACACGCCTGACACGCCGCCCCGGCCCGGGCGATTTGACCTTCGATCTGTCCTCGCCGCCCCCAGCCCTCGGGGACCATGACGCGCTGATCCACTGCGCCTTCGACCATATCCCGGGCCGCTACCGCGGCGGCGAGGGCGAGGATCCCGAAGGCTTCGCCCGGCGCAACCGCGACGGCTCGCTGCGGCTCTTCGAGGTTGGCCGAGCCGCGGGGATCGGCGCCGCAATCTTCCTGTCGACCCGTGCCGTCTACGGCGACTACGCGCCCGGAACCCTGCTGACCGAAGACCTTACCCTCAGACCCGACACGCTCTACGGGCAGGTCAAGGCAGAGGTCGAGGCGGGTCTGCACGCCCTCGCCGCCCCCGGCTTCGCGCCCTCAAGCCTGCGCGCGACCGGCGTCTACGGCCCCGGCCCCGGCCACAAGTGGCAGGGACTGTTCGCCGACTATCGCGCGGGGCGGCCGATACCGCCGCGCGTCGCGACCGAGGTGCATGGCGCCGATGTCGCCACCGCCTGCCTCGCGCTGATCAGTGCGCAGGCCACCGGCGCCTTCAACTGCTCGGACCTCACGCTCGACCAGCACGACCTCTTGGCCGAGGTGCAGCGCCTGACCGGCTGCCCGCACGACCCGCCGCCCCGGGCAGACGCCTCGAAGGTGAATGCGATGGACTGCACACGGCTGAAAGACCTCGGCTGGCACCCCGGCGGCTGGGACCGCCTGCGCGCCGACCTGCCGGCGATGCTCTAGCGGCACCCCGTCAGCCGATGATGCGTCAGCAGATGCGGGGCAGCTGCTCGCCCACCAGCATGTCGACGATCCGGCTGCCCCCGAACAGAGTGCGCATCGTGACCATGCCCGGATGCGCCGCGACGGCCCGCCCGACGATGCAGGCGCCCTGCCCCTCGGGCCGGGTCCGCATCGCCGCCACCGCCGCCTCGGCCTGATCCGGCGGCACGAAGACCACCAGCCGCCCCTCGTTCGCGAGATACAGCGGATCGAGGCCGAGGATCTCGCAGACCCCCTTCACCTCGTCGCGCAGCGGCAGCGCATCCTCGTCGATCTCGATCCCCACGCCCGCCGCGCCCGCGATCTCGTTCAGCGCCGCGGCGAGCCCGCCGCGCGTCGCATCCCGCGCCGCCCGCGCCCCCGGCGCCGCCTCCAGCACCGCCGCCATCAGATGGCCCAGCGCCGCGCAATCGCTCTCGATGTCGGTCGACAAAGCCATGTCGCCCCGCGCGGCCAGGATCGACGCGCCGTGGTCGCCAAGCACGCCATTGACGATCGCGACATCCCCCGGCCGCACCAACTCGGCCCGCATCTCACGTCCCGGCGGGATCACGCCCACGCCCGAGGTCGTGACGAACACCCCGTCGCCCTTGCCGCGCCCGACGACCTTGGTGTCGCCGGTGACGATCCGCACTCCCGCCGCCTCGGCCTCCCGCTGCATCGAGGCCGCGATCCGGCGCAGAAGCGCGATCTCGGTCCCCTCCTCGATGATGAAGGCGGCGGACAGCCAGAGCGGCCGCGCGCCGCCGACGACGAGGTCGTTCACCGTGCCGCAGACCGCGATCTTGCCGATGTCCCCGCCCGGGAACTCGAGCGGCGTCACCACGAAGCTGTCGGTGGTGAACGCCAGCCGCGCCCCCGGCTCCGCCAGCGCCGCATCTGCAAGCCGTGCCTGATCCTCCATCCCCTCGGGCCGGAAGACGGCCGCGAACACTTCGGAGATCAGATCGCGCATCGCCTTGCCGCCGCCGCCATGCGCGAGCGTCACCCTGTCATCCCTGAGCATTGTCCTGCTTTCTTACTGGCCCAAATATCCCGGGGGTCCGGGGGCAGCGCCCCCGGCCTACTCCGCCGCTACCCCGCGTGCGCCGCCATATTGCCAGTAGGCCGCGCAGGCCCCTTCCGAGGACACCATCAGCGCCCCCAGCGGCATCTCGGGCGTGCAGCCGCGGCCGAACTGCGGACAGGCGGTGGGCTTGATCCGGCCGGTCATCACCGCCCCACAGGCACAGTCCTCGGGCTCCTCGACGACGCGCCGCGCGGCGCCGTAGCCGATGCCGAATTTCTCCTCGGCATCGAAGGCACGATAGCCCGCCCGGATCCGCAGCCCCGAGGCGTCGATCTCGCCCAAGCCCCGCCATTCGAAGCTCGGACGCCGCTCGTAGACATCGGCGATCGCGGCCAGCGAGACCGCGTTGCCATGCTCGGGCACGACGCGGGCATACTGGTTCTCGACCTCGGCCCGGCCCTCAGCGATCTGGCGCAGCACCATCAGCACCGATTGCAGCAGGTCCGTCGGCTCGAACCCCGCGACGACAATCGGCTTGCCGTAGTCGGCGGCAATGAAGTCGTAGGGATGCACCCCGATCACCATCGACACATGCCCGGGCCCGACGAAGCCGTCCAGCACCATGTGCGGATCGTCGAGCAGCGCTCGGATGGGTTCCGGCACGGTGATGTGGTTGCAGAAGACCGAGAAATTCTCCAGCCCCTCGCGCGCGGCCTGCTGGATCGCCAGCGCCGTCGAGGGCGTCGTCGTCTCGAACCCCAGCCCGAAGAACACCACCTCGCGCCCCGGGTTGCGCCGCGCCAGTTCCAACGCATCCAACGGCGAATAGACCATGCGGATGTCCGCGCCCTCGGCCTTGGCCTGCAGCAGCGATTTCCGCGTCCCCGGCACCCGCATCGCGTCGCCGAAGGTGGTGAAGATCACCTCCGGCCGCTCGGCGATCTCGATGCATTCGTCGACGCGCGCGCGCGGCAGCACGCAGACCGGGCAGCCGGGGCCGTGGATGAACTCGATCCCCTCATGCACCAGCCGGTCGAGCCCGTAGCGGAAGATCGCATGGGTGTGCCCGCCGCAGATCTCCATGATGTGCACCGGCTTCTCGCGGGTCGCGCCGATCCGGTCGGCGACAGCCGCGATCTCGGCCAGAAGCGCGCGGGCCAGCCTCGGGTCGCGGAATTCGCTCGCGTATTTCATGCCCGCTCCTCCAGCGCCGCGTCGCCCGCCGCCATCGCCTCCAAAGCCTCCTGCGCCTCGCCCAGATCCTGCAGCGCCTGCAGGGTCTTCGCGGCCTCTTCCGCATCGATCCGCGCCATGGCGAAGCCGACGTGGATCAGCGCCCATTCGCCCAGCAGCCCGGCAAGCGGCCCCTCGGCGATGCAGGCCACGTTGACCTCGCGCCGCACGCCCGAAACCTCGGCGATCGCCATCAGGCGGGCCTCGTCTGTGATGGCCACGATCCGTCCCGGAATTCCCAGACACATCTCAGTCGTCCTCCCCCTCGTCACTCTCCGCCACAGCGGCCGCCCGGCCCGCCGGCACGATCCCGTAGCGCTCCAGCTTGGCGCGCAGCCCCACCCGGCTCAGCCCCAGCTCGGCCGCGGCCCGGCTCTTGTTCCAGCGATGCCGCGCCAGCGTCTCGCGCAGGATCCGCATCTCGACCAGCTCGACCCGGTCCTTCAGCGTGCCCTCGGCAGTCAGCACCGCCTCGGCCGAGCGGTCGGCCCCGGCCTCGCCCGGCGGCGCCTGCAGGATCGGGCGCGAGATCAGCTCGGCCCCCAGCGCCGTTCCTTGCGCGAAGATCAGCATCCGCGTCACCTCGTTGCGCAGCTCGCGCAGGTTCCCCGGCCAGTCGTAGTTTTCAAGGAATTCCAGCGCCGCCTCGTCGAAGCCATGCACCTTCTTGCCGTGCTGGCGCGCGGCCTCGAACAGGTGGTGGCTGGCCAGCAGCGCCACGTCGCCGGGTCGCGCGCGCAGCGGCGGCAGCCGCAGCTCGGCCAGCGCCAGCGCATAGTAAAGATCGGCCCGGAACCGCCCCTCGGCCACCAGCGCCCGCAGGTCCTGCACCGCGCCCACGATCAGCCGCAGGTTCGTGGTCAGCGTCTCGGACCCGCCGAGCGGCTGGAAGGCCCCGTCCTCGACCAGCCGCATCAGCGCCATCTGCATCCGGGGCGAGAACCCGTCGACCCCGTTCAGGTAAAGCGTGCCGCGGTCGGCCTTCTGCGCAAGGCCGATCTTCGTGGTCTGCACCCCGGCCAGCGCCCCGCGCTTGGCGCCGAACAGCTCGATCTCGATCAGCTCGTCGGTGAGCCCGGTGCAGTTCAGCGCATAGAACGGCCGGTCCGAGCGCAGCGAGATGTAATGCATCGCCCGCGCCAGCGCCTCTTTCCCGGTGCCGGTCTCGCCCTGGATCAGCGCCGGCACGTCGAAGCTCGCGAACTGCCGCGCGGCATCGAGCACGGCGTTCACCGGCGAATTCGGCGCGCGCAGGATCTGCTCGAACCCCATCCCCTCGCGCAGGGCGCGGCGGCGCTTTTCCAGCTTGCTCTCGGCCGTGGCCGTCAGCATCCGCATCTCGAGCGCCATCCGCTCGTTCTCGCGCGCCAGCTGGAACAGCTTCACCGCATTGCGCGCCGCGATCATCAGCTGGTCGGGATGCCAGGGCTTGGTGATGAACTGGTAGATGCCGCCCTCGTTGATCGCGGCGACCATGTCGGCGGTGTCGGTATAGCCGGTGATGACGATGCGCACCGTCTCGGGCCAGCGCTCGCGCACCTCGGTCAGCAGGTCGACGCCCGTGCGTCCCGGCATCCGCTGGTCGCAGAAGATCACCTGCACCCAGTCCTCTTCCAGCACCGTCAGCGCCGCCTCGGCCGAGCCTGCGGTCAGGATCTCGAACTCGTCCTCGAGCGCGAGCCGCATCGCCGTTAGCGAATGCGGCTCGTCATCGACGAGCAGGATCGAGGGGCGCGAGGGCGCGGCGGCCATCACTCGGCCGCCCGCGGATGGGCCTTCGCGGCCAGACCGCCGCGCAGCCAACCCAGCCAGTCCGCCATCCCCTCGCCGGTCTTCGCAGAGACGCGCAGGATCGCGATGGCCGGGTTCACGCGGCGCAGGTTGGCCTCGTACGCCGCCAGATCCGCCTCGCAGGCTGCGGCCAGATCGACCTTGTTGATCAGCGCGAGCCGCGCCGCGGTGAACATGTCGGGGTATTTCAGCGGCTTGTCCTCGCCTTCCGTCACCGACAGGATCGCGACCTTCGCATCCTCGCCCAGATCGAAGGCCGCGGGACAGACAAGGTTGCCAACATTCTCGATGAACAGCAGGCTCTCGGGCCGCGGGCGCAGCGTGTCGATCGCATGGCCGACCATATGCGCATCCAGATGGCAGCCCTTGCCGGTGTTCACCTGCAGCGCCCGCGCCCCGGTCGCCCGGATCCGGTCGGCATCGAGCGCGGTCTGCTGGTCGCCCTCGATCACCGCCAGCGGCGCGTCGTGCAGCTCGCGGATCGTGCGGCACAGAAGCGTGGTCTTGCCAGAGCCGGGCGAGGAGACGAGATTGACCGCAAAGGCCCCCAGCGCCGCCAGCAGCCGGCGGTTCTCCGCGGCATAGCCGTCGTTCTTCGACAGGATCGCGGTCTCGACCTCGATCAGCCGCGACTGGCTCATGCCGGGGACCGAGGTGCCCGCGGCGCCGGTGCCGTAATGGGTGTCGCCGTGGTGCGGATGGTGGTGATGGTGACCGCAGCCGCAGCCATGACCATGCGTATGGTCATGGTCATGGTCATGCCCGTGGTCATGGTGATGATGGTGCCCGTGGCCGTGCTCATGCCCGTGCCCCTCGACGCTCGCCGTCCCGCATCCGCACACCGTGCACATCACGCCACCTCCATGTCCTTGATCCGCATCTCGTCGCCCCCTTCGGGCATCAGCCGCCTGCCGCCGCACTCCGGGCAGGGCGCCAGCCTGTCGTCGATCTCGACGCGCCCCATGCAGTCGAAGCACAGCGCGCGCCCCGGCAGGTCGATCATCTCGACCGCCGCCCCTTCCGCGACCGAGCCGCGCAGCACCACCTCCAGCGCGAAATCCAGCGCCGGCTTCTCGACCCCGGCGAAGCGCCCGATCTCCAGCCGCAGCCGGGTGACCGCCGCGAAACCGTGGCGGCGATGCTGGTCCTCGATCACGCCGCGGATGCCCTCGGCCAGCGACATCTCATGCATGGCCCGCCTCCGCCGCGAAGCGCACCGGCACGCAGGGATCGAACAGCGTCACCACCAGCGCCCTGTCGCGCGGCGGCGTCGTGGCCAGGGCCTGCTCCAGCGGCCCGCCGGGCGCTGCCATGTCATCGGTCGGCGTGCGCCGTTCCAGCCCCGTCACCCGTCCCTCCGTCACCTCGGCCCGCAGACGATAGGCACCGCGGGCGGAAGGCGCAAAGGCTTCGCCCGGCGCCAGCCGGCGCGCAGGAACCATGCGGCCCGCCAGCACCGCCTCGATGTCCAGCAGCCGGCCCATCGCGCGCCAGAGCGGCCCCTGCCCCTCGGCCGCGGCGATCTCGCGCATCACCGTCACCCCGGCATGGCGCCCGGCCGCGGAATTGTCATGCCCCTCGGAACAGGCGGTGCCCCGCCCGAAGCGCGCCTGAAGCGCTGCGACCAGCGGCGCCGCGCCCTCGCCCGCCAGCAGCCATCGGTCCAGATCGCGGCGCGAGGCCGGGCAACCGCGCCCCGCCCCGAAGATCGCCGCCCGCGCCACGCGTGGATCATCCCAGCCCTCGGGCAGCGCCGCGCCGGGCAGGCCCATCGCCCGCGGCCACAGCACAAGAAGCCGCGCGAGGTGATCGCGCAGGATCTCGCGGTTCAGCGCCGCGCCCGCGCCCTCTGGCAGGGTCAGGCCCAGCGCCAGCAGCACCGCCACCGCCTGCGTCTGGCGGCACAGCGCGAAGATCCGCGGCAGGATCTCGACGGCCTCGGCCACCGGCCGGCCGAAGACCAGCGCCGCGACCGGCACCGCCGGCCCCGCGCGCACCCGTCCGCCCGCGTCGATGCAAAGCCCGCCGTCCATCTCAGGCGGTCCCCTCGCCCGCCGCGCCCTCATCGGCCACCGGCGCCGCCAACCCGCCCGACAGCAGCGCCCGCCGCGTCGGCGCCGCGGCCAACGCCGGCTGGAGCGAAGCCTCGTCCGGCCCCTCTTCCGCCGCCGCAACGGCCGCCAGCTCCGCCTCGCGCGCGGCGCGGATCTCGTCCGCGCGATCGGTCTCGGCCCGGTTCTCGGGGTCGAACAGCGCCCCCATCACCGCCCGCGCGACCTCGAGCGCCTGCATCTGGCTGGAAAACTCCTCCATCGGCGAGAACAGCGAGCAGGCCTTGTACCCCCCCACCAGCTCGCGCCGGTTGTGGATGAACTCGTAGGCGCCCGAGGGGAAGGCGATGTGCTCCTTGGCGCCGGGGCGCAGCTCGGACCAGTCCTCGCCCTCGGCCGGCAGCAGCACGAGGTTCATGAACCAGGGCGACAGCAGCACGCCCAGAAGCCGCCCCTCGTGTTCGCAAAAGCCCACCGCCTCGACATGCAGCGCCTTGTTGACGATCGGCACGTCGCGCATCTTCGCATGCCAGACCTCGGTGAAATCCGCGACCAGCGCCGCGGTCTGCGCGGCGATCCGCTCGGCCACCCACGCCGCGTCCGAGCCGGGATCGTCGAGCACCATGAACTGCTGGTGATCGGCCCCGCATTCCGGGCAGGTCCAGTCCTCGGGCAGCGCGAGGAAGGGCGTACCGGGCAGCACCTGCCGGGTGTCGTCGCCGCGGGCCGGGTCATAGACCGTCCAGCAGATCTTGCACTCCATCACCGCCGCCGGGCTGATCTTCGCCCCGGCCCCCATGTACGAGCCTTCGAAGCGCGGTCCCGTCTCGTGCAGGGTCATCGGATCGCCTCCAGCACCTCGGCGATGCGCTCGGCGCTGTCGGCCAGATCCTCGGTCGCGGCCAGCGCCACCTCGGGCATGTCGGTGACCTCGTAGGTGTCGAGGATCAGCACATCCATCGAGTTGAAGAACTGCACCCGCCAGACATGGGCCAGCGCGGTGGCGGTGACCCGGCAGTTGCCGTAGCCGCGCGACAGGATGGTGACCGCGCCGCGGCCCAGCGCCGCCTCGAGCCAGTCCAGATCCTCGGGCGTATGCGGCAGAAGCGTCAGGTTGACGACATGCGGCACCCCGCCGGGCTGGTGGCGGCCCGACTGCTCGATCAGCTCGGCCAGCAGCGCCGGCGCATTGACGACGCCCGGGCCGCGCTTGGCCAGCGTCAGCAGCGCCGGCACCTCGGCCGCATGCGCGCGCTGCAGCGCCGCCTGCGGGATCGCCGCGATCTCCAGCCGGTTCACCCCCGCGCCGGAAACGACCCAGACCCCGGCAAAGACCGATTCCTGCGCCGCCAGCGCCGGGCGGCCACGCATCTTCAAACTGACCTCGCCCTGCTGCAGTGTCTCGGCCACCAGCCCGAGGTTCGCGGCGTCGAGCCCGGCCAGATCGAGGCTCTCGGCCCCGCCCCCTGCAGCGACCCGCGCCGCGGCGCGTCCGGCCTCGGCCAGCACCGCCAGCGCCGGGGCCAGCGCGCCGCTGTCGGCCACATCCGGCAGATGCGCGGAATAGGTCCGCATCCCCGAGGGCAGCGCCATGTATTCCAGCGCCTCGCCCTCGTCGGGCTGCGATCCGGGGCCGAAGCCGGTCGGCGGAAGATGGAAGTTCGATACCATGATGGGGGCCCTCAGACGGTCTCGGTGCCGATGATCTGCGGAATGCGCGCGAGGTAGTCCGACCAGTCGCGCACCTTGGGAATGCCGCCAAGACAGCGCCCGTCGCGCCAGAAGATCAGGCTCGGCGTCTTCAGCACGCCCGAGCGTTCGCGCAGACCCGCCTCGATCGCGTCGCCGACCACCGCGCAGTCGAAGGCGCGCTGGAAGGCGATCCGCAGCTCGGGCAGGATCACCGCGGCATCGGTGGTCTCCAGATTGCGCGCGGGGTCCCCCGGCACGAAGAGGCAATGCACCCCCGGCCGGTCCAGCCAGGCGGCCAGCGCCGCGTCGTCGTCAAGGCGCGGCATGGCGTAATCGGTGGTCAGTCGGTCGATCAGCGGATGGGTCATGTCCCGGCTCCTCGGTCCTTGCTGCGGGCGCTCAGGCCCGGTCCTGCCCCGCGTCGAGCGCGGCCTGAAGATGCGGCGGCAGGCGCGGCCCGCCGGCCTCGAGATCGGCGAAGGCGTCGCCCAGGCTGCCGCCCGCCATCAGCCGCGTCAGCCCGGCCAGTGCTGCGGCGATGCGATGCGCCTCCTCTGCCGCCAGCACCTCGCGCGCGGCGCCCAGAAAGGTCAGCACCCAGTCGCCGGCGCGCACCGCCGGGGTCAGCGACAGGTCGATCAGCGTCTCGACCCCCGCCGCATCCACCGAGCGCCCGGCGATGCCATGCACGGCGATCAGCCGCATCGGGATGCCCAGGCACATGGCTCAGCCCTCTGCCGGGAAGAAGCGCGCGTCGCCGGTGCGGCAGGCCGCATCGGCCGAGGGCCGGCCCGCCTCATAGACCTCGCGCCGGATCGCGGCATCGGCCAGGAAGCGGTCGTCCGAGACCCCTGCCAGCGGCCGGATCCCCCAGCCCGCCAGCCGCTCCAGCGCGATCCCGATCGCGGCATCGATCCGGGCCGCGACCGCCGGGCGCAGCCCGCCGCCGTAATCCTCCAGCTCGACCGGCTGGCAGCCGATCAGCATCATCCGCGCCGGGCGGCAGCCCATCAGCTCGGCGGTGGCGATCACGTCCTGGAAACCGGTCTGGTGCAGGCTCATCTTCTTGGCGCCCAGGAAGGCCGGCACCTCGTCATCCTCGACGATCTTCAGCGTGCCCGGCTCCAGCCCGTAGTCGACAGCATCGAAGACGATCAGCGCCTCGGCCTCCTCGAGGAAGGGCAGCAGGTAGAGGCCCTGCGTGCCGCCATCCAGCAGCCGCACCCCCTCGGGGAAGGCGTGGCGTCCGGCGAGCGTCTCGACGCAGCGCACGCCGAAGCCCTCGTCCGCCCAAAGAACGTTGCCGATCCCGAGGATCAGAACCGATCGCGGAGTTTCCATCTGGCCGGTCACGCGCGCCTCCCCTTCGCCGCATGCACTGGTCGCGGCGCTTCCGCTCCGCGTTGGGGCTGACATTACCGCTGGCATCCGGGCGACCGCAGCCGATTTCCTTCATCCCTGATGCAGCAAGAAGATGCGCGCCATGTGTCTGATAAAAATAAATATTATCGAAAACGGCCAAAACCGATCCGAAATGAGATCTTCCAGACAATTGAAAAAGTGGAAACCTGCTTTGCACTGGCCAAAGTATCCTCGGGGGTCCGGGGGCAGACAGCCCCCGGCGTCCCCCACCGGCGACTCGCGAACGAAAAGGGCGGGACCAGAAGGCCCCGCCCGCACTCGTCCTCCCACCGCCGTGGCCGGATCACTCCGCCCGGTCGTCCTTGAAGGTCCGATGACCCGAGATCATGGTCGAGACCATCGACTGCCGGCTCATGATGTCCTCGCGGATCGCGGCGTAGATGTGCACGATCATGAAGATCACGATCGCCCACATCCCCAGATGATGCAGCGTGTGCAGCCGCTGCGAGTTCTGCACCAGCCCCAGCACCCAGCCCATCGCGCTGTCGGGCAGGGATCCCTGCCCCGCCCCCTCGGCATACAGCGCCCAGCCGGTGACCAGCATGAAGGTCAGCCCCAGCGTCATGAAGAAGAACATCGCCAGCTGCGCCAGCGGATTGTGGCCAACGTATTTCTTCGGCTCGTCCTCGAGGAACAGATACCAGCGCAGCTCGACCACCAGCTCCCGCCAATAGGCCGCGCGCCAGACCGGCACGTAGAAAAGCTGGCGGGCATGGTGGTTGCCGACGCAGGCCCAGTAGATGCGCCCGAAGAAGCCCACGGTCAGGATCATGGCGGCGGCGAAATGCGCGAAGCGGATGTAGCCCATGATGAACTGGTCATAGGCCTCGGCGATCTGCATCGTCGGCAGCGGGCGCCCGATCAGGAAGCCGGTGACGATCAGCACCATGATCGCCGCCGCGTTCAGCCAGTGCCACAGCCGCACCGGCGCCTCGTAGACATAGACCGAGGTGCGGCGGCGGATGCTGTCGACATCCGCCTCGGTCGCGTCGCCCGCCAGCACCGAGCGGCGCATCGGCTCGGGCACCTTCGGGTTCGGGACGTGGATCGTGTCTTCCATCACCCCGCCCCCTCAGCCGAAGGCGAGCCAGAGGCCCGACAGCGCCACGGCCGAGCCGATCAGCCCCTGCAGGCTTCGGTGGCCCTGAAGCCGCGCGGCCAGCCCATAGCCCGCCAGATGCAGCGCCGCGGTGGCCGCGAGCATGCCGGCGAGGAACAGCCCGGTCGCGCCGGTGGCCTCGGCCGCATGGGCCTGACCATGCGCCAGCGCGAAGACCGCGACCGCGCCCAGTGCCGCCGCCGAGCCGCGCCGCGCCAGCGCGACGGCCAGCCCGAAGACCACGACCGAGGCGAGGATCGCGGGCTCGACCAGCGGCAGCGAGACACCCGCGAGCCCGAGCCCCGCCCC
This sequence comes from Frigidibacter sp. MR17.14, assembly GCF_037095735.1. Lineage (NCBI taxonomy): Bacteria > Pseudomonadati > Pseudomonadota > Alphaproteobacteria > Rhodobacterales > Paracoccaceae > Frigidibacter > Frigidibacter sp. MR17.14. The sequence goes on from NZ_JBAWKD010000001.1 coordinate 244,011, forward strand.
CGCCGCCATCGCGGCAAGGAAAGTCGCGACGGCGGCGCGCCGGCCGGTGATTCCGGCCCAGAGCCCGACCGCCACCATCGCCAGCAGGTGGTCGGCGCCCAGCAGCGGATGCGTCAGCCCCGATGCGAGGCCGCCGTGACCGGGATGCGCCAGCGCGGGACCGGCGGCCATCACCGAAGCGAGAATGAAAGCGATGCGTTTCATCGGGTCAGCCCTCCTCAGCGGACCTTGACGGTGGTCAGTTCCTGACCGTCCGGCGACATGACATGGGTGGAACAGGCAAGGCAGGGATCGAAGCTGTGCAGGGTGCGCAGGATCTCGACCGGCTCTTCGGGTCGCTCCATCTTGGTGTCCATCAGGCTCGCCTCGAAGGCGCCGATGTTGCCGGCGGTATCGCGGGGCGAGCCGTTCCAGGTGGTGGGCACGACGCATTGGTAGTTCTCGATGCGCCCGTCCTTGATCTTGATCCAGTGGCCCAGCGCGCCGCGCGGCGCCTCGGTGTTGCCGACGCCCTTGGCCTCCTTCGGCCAGGTCTTCGGGTCCCATTTCTCGATGTTGGCCGTGGTCTGATCGCCGTTTCTGATGTTGGTGATCAGCTTGTCGAAGAAGTACTTCTGCAGCCGGCCGCAATACTCGCTTTCCAGCGCCCGCGACGCGGTGCGGCCCAGCGTCGAGAAGAGCGCGTCGAACGGCAGGTCCATGGTGCGCAGCAACCCGTCGACCTGGTTCCTGATGTCCTCGTGCCCCTTGGCATAGCCCACCACGTAGCGGGCGAGCGGCCCGACCTCCATCGCATGGCCGCGCCAGCGCGGCGCCTTGATCCACGAGTATTTCGCCGCCTCGTCCAGTTCCTCGATGTTGGTCCGCGTGCCCTTGGCGTTGGGGCCAAGCTCGTATTTCGCTTCGGTCACGCCGTCCCATGGGTGCAGGCCCTTGCCCGGCTCGCCATAGGTGTACCAGCTGTGGTCGACGAACTCCTGCACCTGTTCCGGGTCGCGCGGATCGACGTCATGCACCTCGGCGAGGTTGCCGTTGATGATCGCGCCGCGCGGCAGGTGCAGGGTCGCGGCATCGAAGTTGTTCGGATGCTCGGGGATGTCGCCATAGGCCAGACAGGCCTTCGACGACAGGCCGCCGCCATAGAGCCAGTTGCGGTAGAACCCGCCGATCGCCACCACGTCGGGCAGATAGACGTTGCGGTTGAACTCGATGCACTTGTCGATGATGGAGCTGACCATGTTCAGCCGCTCCATGTTGATCGCACCGACCGAGCCGACGCCGTCGATGTTGATCGGGCACGGAACCCCGCCGACCAGCCAGTTCGGATGCGGGTTCTTGCCGCCGAAGATCGTGTGGACCTTCACCACCTCCTTCTGCAGGTCGAGCGCTTCCAGATAGTGGGTCGTGGCCATCAGGTCGGCCTCGGGCGGCAGCAAATAGGCCGGATTGTCCCAGTAGCCGTTCTTGAAGAGCCCGAGCTGCCCCGATTCCACGAATTTCTTCAGCCGGTTCTGCACGTCGCGGAAATAGCCCGGCGAGGAAAGGGGGTGCGAGGGCGACACCGCCTGCTGCAGCTCGGACGTGGCCTTGGGATCGGCGCGCAGCGCGTTGATCGGGTTCACCCAGTCCAGCGCGTGCAGGTGGTAGAAATGCACGATGTGATCGTGGATCTGCAGGTTCAGCTGCATCATGTTGCGGATCGAGTTCGCGTTGTCGGGGATCGCGATCCCCAGCGCGTCCTCGACCGCGCGCACGCTCGTCAGCGCATGCGTGCCGGTGCAGACCCCGCAGATGCGCTCGGTGAAGGCCCAGGCGTCGCGCGGATCGCGGCCCTTCAGGATCACTTCGAGCCCCCGCCACATCGTCCCGGTCGAGACCGCGTTGCGGATCACGCCGTTCTCGTCGACGTTGACCTCGCAGCGCATGTGCCCCTCGATCCGGGTGACGGGGTCGACGACGATGCGGCGGCCGGAGTTGTCGAGATTGAAGCCGTTCGGCGTCTGGACGACCATGGCTCAGACCTCCTCTTTCTGGGATTTCTTCTGCGCGCGCTTCAGGGCCGAGACCGCGGCATGCGCCGCGACCGAGGCGCCGACGACGCCCGCCGCCGCCATGCCGACCTGATCGGCCGTGGCCTCGATCCCGAACTGCTTGATCGTGGTCAGCCGGTCGTAGAACGAGCCCTGATCCCAGAACCCGTCCTCGGAACAGCCGATGCAGCCGTGGCCGGACTGGATCGGGAAGCTCACCCCCTCGTTCCAGCGCACGGTCGAGCAGGCGTTGTAGGTGGTCGGGCCCTTGCAGCCCATCTTGTACAGGCAGTAGCCCTTCTTGGCGTATTCGTCGTCCCAGGCCTCGACGAACTGGCCGGCGTCGAAATGCGGCCGGCGGTAGCATTTGTCGTGGATGCGCTGCGAATAGAACATCGCCGGTCTGCCCTGACGGTCCAGTTCCGGCAGGCGGTCGAAGGTCAGCATGTAGGTGATGACGCCGGTCATCACCTCGGCGATCGGCGGGCAGCCGGGCACCTTGATGATCGGCTTGTCGAGGATGACCTTGTGCACCGGCGTCGCCCGCGTCGGGTTCGGCGCCGCGGCCTGCACGCAGCCGTAGGACGCGCAGGCGCCCCAGCTGATGATCGCCTTGGCGTGCTGGGCGGCGTGGCGCAGCTGCTCGACGAAGGGCTTGCCGCCGATGATGCAATACATCCCGTCCTCGTCCAGCGGCGGGTTGCCCTCGACGGCAAGGATGTAGTTGCCCTTGTACTTCTCGATCGTCTCCTGCAGCGCGGCCTCGGCCTGCACGCCCGCTGCCGCCATCAGCGTGTCGTCGTAATCGAGGCTGATCATCGACAGCACGACATCCTTGGCCAGCGGATGAGCCGAGCGGATGAAGCTTTCCGAGCAGCAGGTGCATTCCAGCCCGTGCACCCAGATGACGGGCGTGCGGGGCTTCGTCTCCATCGCCTCGGCGATCTTCGGCACGAAGCTGGGGCCAAGGCCCAGCGCCGCGGCGGTGAGCGAGCAGAACTTCATGAAGCTGCGCCGGGTGATGCCCTGCCGGCGCATCACGTCGTAGAATGTCTCGATCTGGGTCAAGCCCGCCCCTCCCCTTGCTTCGGCCCGCCGCTTCGGGCCGCCTTCGCGTGGTATCCTCGGGTATGCCGCCGCCGGTCCCCACGCGGCAAAGGAAAGCCGCCCGGCGCGAGACGATCATCATTTCCGATAAATATCAGATTATTACGCGAAATGTCGCACTGCAGCATCGCGCCTGCGGCGCAAGCCGACTGTCCGAAACCGCCCCGCTGCCGGTCAGTGGCTTTCCGGCAGGCTGGCCGCGGCGGCGACCAGCGCCTGACCCAGCGCGAGTCCGCCGTCGTTCGCCGGCACGCGGGCCTGCACCAGCACCGGCACGCCCTCGAGCGCCGTCCGCATCGCCGTCAGCAGCCCCGCGTTCTGGAAGCATCCCCCCGACAGCACCACCGCCCGTGCCCGACCGGCGGCAACCAGCGCCCGCGCCGGCGCGGCGAAGGCCTGCGCCAGCCCCGCCTGGAACGCCGCCGCGATCTCGGGCGCCGGGCGCCCCGCCTCCAGATCCGCGGCAAGCGCCCGGATCATCGGCGCGGGATCCAGCCCCGGCCCGAAGCCATAGGGCGCGGCGACCACGCCCTCGGCCAGCGCCTCGAGCCGCATCGCCGCCTCGCCCTCGTAGCTCTGCCGGTCCGGGCACAGGCCCAGCAGCGCCGCCACCGCATCGAAAAGCCGCCCCGCCGACGAGGCCATTGGCGCATTCACCCCGGCCCGCGCCGCCTGCCGCAGCGCCGCCAGCGGCTTGTCCCCGAACAACCGGTCCGCCAGATCGCCGCGCCCTGCCGCGTCGAGCCGCATCACCGCATTCCGCCAGGGCTCGCGCGCCGCCGCCGCGCCGCCGGGCAGCGGTGCCGGCGCAAGGAAGCCCTCGCGCGTGACGGCGCGATAATCGCCCAGCAGCAATTCGCCGCCCCAGACCGTGCCATCCGCGCCATAGCCGGTGCCGTCGAGGATCACCCCCGCCACCGGCCCGCCCTCCAGCGGCCAGAGGCTCTCGCCCAGACAGGCCGCCAGATGCGCATGGTGGTGCTGCACGCGCTGCAGCGGCAGGCCGCGCCGTGCCGCCTCGGCCTCGGCATGGGCGCTGGCGCGATAGCCGGGGTGCAGGTCGCAGGCCAGCACGGCCGCGCGATGCTCGAAAAGCTGCGTGTAATCCGCCTCGGCCTTCAGGAACTCGGCCCAGGTCAGCGGCTCGTCCAGCTCGCCCAGATGGTGCGACAGCAGCGCCTGCCCGCCCTTGGTCAGGCAGATCGCGGCCTTCATCTCGGCGCCATAGGCCAGCACCGGCGGCGCCGCCTCGAAGCCCGGCGGCAGCGCCAGCGTGCCCGGCACCCGCCCCCGCGCCCGGCGCAGCACCATCGGCGGATCGGCCCGCTCGACCGAGTCGTCCAGCCGCCGCGCGATCTCGCGGTCATGCATCAGGAAGGCGTCGACGAACCCGGCCAGCTTCGCGCGCGCCTCGTCATTGCCGATCACCTGCGGCTCGCCCGAAAGATTGCCCGAAGTCATCACCAAAGGCCGCCCCACCGCGTCGCAAAGCAGGTGATGCAGCGGCGTGTAGGGCAGCATCACCCCCAGCCGCGTCATCCCCGGCGCGACCGCGTCCGGCAGCGGCGCCGCGCCCGTCGCCACCAGCACGACCGGCGCGGCGGGATCGGCCAGCGCCGCCTCGTCGCCGGGCGTCAGCCGCGCGATCCCGCGCAAGACCGGCAACGGCGCCATCACCGCCAGCGGCTTCGCGGGCCGGCGCTTGCGGGCGCGCAGCAGGGCCACCGCCGCGCCATCCGTCGCGTCGCAGGCGAGGTGAAACCCGCCCAGCCCCTTCACCGCCAGCACCGCGCCCGCCCGCAGCATCGCCGCCGCCGCGGCGATCGGATCGCCCGCGACCTCGGCCCCGTCGCGCTCGAGCCAGAGCCGCGGCCCGCAGGCCGGGCAGGCGATCGGCTGGGCATGGAAGCGGCGGTCGGCGGGGCTGTCGTATTCGGCGCGGCAGTCCGGGCACATCGCGAAGCCGGCCATCACCGTGCGCGCCCGGTCATAGGGCAGGCCCTGCAGGATGGTGAAGCGCGGCCCGCAATGGGTGCAGTTGGTGAAGGCATAGCCCTGCCGCCGACCCGGCGCGCGGATCTCGTGGGCGCAGGCCGGGCAGGTCGCGGCATCGGGCGTCACCCGCGTCTCTGCCCCCTGCCCTTCCGAGCCCGCGATGACAAAGGCCCCGACCATGATTTCATCATCGACGTCAGTCACTTCCACCGCATCGACCCGCGCCAGCGGCGGTGCTTCGCTGCGCAGCGAAGCCAGAAATGCCGCGGGTGCAGCATCGGCCCAGATCAGCACGCCCTCTGGGTCGTTCAGCACCCGCCCCGACAGGCCATGCGCCTGCGCCAACTGCCAGACGAAGGGCCGGAAGCCCACGCCCTGCACCTGCCCGCGCACCCGGATGCGGACCGCCATCAGTGGCCCCTCCTAATGAACGGTGCAGACCATGCAGGGATCGAAACTGCGCACCACATGCTGCACCGCAAGCGGCGTCTCGTCCCCCTCGGCGACCGGCGTGCCCTCCAGCGCCGCCTCCAGCGCGCCCGGCACCCCACGCGCATCGCGGGGCGAGAAGTTCCAGGTCGTCGGCGCCACGATCTGATAGCCCGCGATCCGGCCCCGCTCGATCCGCACCCAATGGCCCAGCGCCCCGCGCGCCGCCTCGACCAGCCCCGCGCCCTCGCCCTGCGCCGGGATCACCACCCGGTCCATGAAACGCGCGGCGGGGTCGATGTCCTCGGCCAGCCGCTCCATCAGGATCTGCGTGCGCGCGATTTCCAGAAGCCGCCCGGCGACGCGCCCCAGCACGCCCGAGGCCCCCGGTTCCGCCGCCAGCGCCCGCGCGAGCGGATGCCCGTCGATCACCTGCCGCGCCAGCGCCCCGGTCTCCATCACCGCGCCGCCATAGCGCGGCGCCTTGCACCAGCTGTAGGCGCCCTCGCGCATCTCCTCGTCGGGCAGCGTCTGCCCGCGTGCCGGATGCGCCTCGGGCCCCAGCATCCAGGCGTGGCTCAGATCCTCGGTGATCCGCGCGGGCTCCAACGGCTGCAGCGCCCCGTCCCAGACACCGGATGCGAAACCGTGCCCGCCCTCCAGCGGATAGGCCCCGAACGACAGGTAGCGCCCCTGCCCCGGCCCCAGCGCCGCCAACCCCAAGTCCGCGGCAATGCGCAGGAACAGCGCGGCATCGCCGCGCTCCCAGTCCGCCAAAGCAGCGACATCCCCAAGCGCCGCGAACTCCTCGACCGGCGCGCCGAACAGCGTGCCCTCCAGATAGGCCCGGAAGCTGCGCAGCGTCGCCAGAATCCGCAGCCGGTCGCGCATCGAGGGCGCCTTGGTCACGCCCCCCGGCTGGATCGCCAGCGTATGCGGCCACTTCCCCGCCAGCATCCCCAGAATATGCATCAGCCGCGCCCGCGCCTCGATCGCCGCGCGCAGGCCCGATCCTTCCAGCGCCGTGAAGCGGTCGACCGCCCGGCCATGCCAGTCGTGCCCGGCATAGGCCAGCCGGGTGAAGTCCGGCATGAAGAACAGGTTGAAATGGGTCAGGTGGTCCGAGACGTTCTCGACCGCATGGATCAGCGCCGCCACCCGCTCGCCCTGCGGCGCGGGCACCACACCCGCCGCCGCCGCCAGCGCCCGCGCGGCGGCCGCCGATTGCGAGATCGAGCAGATCCCGCAGATCCGCGGCGTGATCGTCAGCGCGTCGCGCGGGTCCTTGCCCAGCAGCATCTGCTCGAAACCGCGGAAAAGGGGAGAGTTCACCCGCGCCGCCTCGACCCGACCGCCGCCCAGCGTCAGCCGCACCTCGAGATCGCCCTCGACCCGGTTGAACGGGCCCACCAGCAGTTCGGTCACTTCGGCCTCCGGATCGTCGGCGGCACCTTCACCCGGTCCGACACGGCATTCCTCGCGATCCGCTCCGGCGTCGCGGCCTTCGACAGCGAGGCCAGCGCCATGAACCAGGCCTTGGGCATGTCCGAAGGCAGACCGACCGGGATGCCCGCGATCTTCGGCGTCTCTGTGAAGGCGTGGCGCGGCTCTTCGAACTCGGGCGCGGTGCAGGCGATGCAGGGGTATCCGCCGCGGGTGCAGGAACCCTCGCCATTCCAGGGACGGATGTTGCAATCGCCCACCGCCTGCGTGCCGACGCAACCCAGATGCTCCATCATGCAGCCGATCTCGGACAGATGCGTGGCCGAGGCCTTGTATTCGTAGAACTCGTTCTTCGGGCAGCCGTGATGGACCAGATGCTCAGCATAGAATTTCGGTCGGCCGAGCGCATCGAGATCCCCCGGCCCCAGCGCCCCCGCCTTCAGCATCAGCAGCGTCTCTGTCACCCAGTCGGGATGCGTCGGGCAGCCCGCGACATTGACCACCGGCAGCCCGCTGCCGTCGCGCCAGCCCGCGGCCAGCGCCCCGCCCGGATGCGCGCCGTCGTATTGCAGCCCGACCGCGTCCGAGGGATTGCCCCCCGCCGTCGTCACCCCGCCGTAGGCCGCGCAAGTGCCCACCGCCACGACATGGCGCGCCCGGCCCGCCAGCGCCCGCGTCCAATCGAGCATCGACCGCCCGGTCCCCGCCAGCATCTGGAACCGCCCGGTGCCGCGCGGCCCCCGCGCCACCGCGCCCTCGACGCACAGGATGTCCAGCGCGTCTTCCCCGGCCTCGGCCCGCTCCAAGAGCCGCCGCGCCTCGGCCCCGGTCTCCAGCGACAGCGCCGGATGCCAGCCGATCTCGATCCCGGCGCCGGCCAGCAGTTCGGGCGCGTTCGGGTCCTCGGCGCAGAGCAAGGACATCGTGCAGCCGCCGCAGCCCGCGGCCTGAAGCCAGATCAGCCTCATTCCCCCGCCTCCGGCAGCGACAGCCGGAAGGCCGCGCCCTGATCCGAGGGCATGAGCCGCAGCGCGCCGCCATGTTCCTCGGCGATCTTGGCAGAGATCGACAGGCCGAGCCCCGTCCCCGCCCCCACCGGCTTCGTCGTGTAGAACGGATCGAACACCGCCGCCTCCGAGCCCTCGGGCACCCCCGGCCCGTTGTCGCTGACCGTGACCTCGGCAAAGCCGCCCGCGCGCGACAGCGTGACCTCGATCCGCGGTGCCGCGCGCCCCGCCAGCGCATCGACCGCGTTCTGCACGAGGTTCATCACCACCTGCTGCACATGCCCGGGCCGGCCCCGCGCCATCACCCGCGCCAGCCCGCCCACCTCGATCGCCACCGGATGCTTCGCGCCCCGGCTCACCCAGCTGGTCGCCACCCGCGCCGTTTCCGCCAGATCGAAGGCCACCATCTCGCCCGAGCCGTCGGCCGAGAGCCTGCGCAGATCCTCGACGATGTCGCGCACCCGCTCGGCCCCGTCGCGCGCGCCGCGGATCGCCTCGCGCAGGTTGCGCATCTCGCGGTCCAGCCGCAGCTCTTCGCGCAGACGCACCAGTTCCTCGCGCGCGGCGCCCTCCTGCACCCGGGTGAAATAGGTCTCGAACTTGCCGGCATAGCGTTCCAGCGCATGGGCATTGGCATAGACGAAGCTGATCGGGTTGTTCAGCTCATGCGCCACCCCCGCCAGAAGCCTGCCCAAGGACGCAAGCTTCTCGTTGCGCACCAGCTGCCCCTGCGCCTCCTTCAGCGCCCGGTGGCTTTCGGCCAGCGCCGCATAGGCCTGCCGCAGCTCTCCTAGGGGCCGCCCCGACAGCACCGCCCCCGTCGCCCGCCCGCGTTCGTCCAGAAGCGGGCTGATCGACAGGTCCAGCGGCGCCGGGCCCGCGGGCGTCAGGATCGCGATCTCGATCCGGCTCGCCCGGCGCAGCGCCCGCGCCTCGGCCAGCGCTGCCGCCAGCCGCGCGGGCTCGTCGAACAGCCCCGCCACCTCAAGCCCGGTGACCGCCTCGCGCCCGGTCAGCGCCCGGAACGAGGCATTGGCCTCGCTCACCCGGTCCTCGCGCCCGGTCACCAGCAGCACATCCGACACCGCCCCCAGCACCGAGGCGAGAAACCCCCGCAGCGCCTCCAGCTCGGTGTTCTGCCGCTCGAGCCGCTCCTGGTAGTCGACCAGATCGGCATAGGTCCGCTCGACCCCCTGCAGCACATCGGCCCAGGCGGCATCGGCGAAGGGCTCCGCCCCGCCCTCTGGCGTGTCCTGTCCGAATGCCGGCGCCATGCGCTGCCTCCCCATCGCCTTCAGACTTCGGGGCTCGGGCCCGCAAGGTCAAGCGCTTGCATGTCGCGCCCGCCCCGCGCAGCATCGCCGCGCAAGAGCAGGCGAGGATGGCATGGCACTGACGGATCTGGGCGCAAGCGCGCTTTCGGCCGGGATCGCGGCGCGCGAGATCGCGCCCGAGGCGCTGATGGAGGCGGTGCTCGACCGGATCGCGGCGGTCAATCCGCAGGTCAACGCCGTGGTCTCGCTGCGCCCGCGCGCAGACCTGATGGCCGAGGCCGCGGCGGCCGCCGCCCGCCTCGCCGCCGGCGAAAGCTGCGGCTGGCTGACCGGGATCCCGATCGCGATCAAGGACCTCGCGGCCACCGCCGGGGTGGTGACGACCTGGGGCTCGCCGCTCTGGCGCGACCATGTCCCCACCGAGGACGCGCTGATGGTGCGCCGGCTGAAGGCCGCGGGCGCGATCGTGATCGGCAAGACCAACAGCCCGGAATTCGGCCTTGGCAGCCACACCTTCAACGAGGTCTTCGGCGCGACCCGCAACCCCTACGACCTCGCCCGCACCGCTGGCGGCTCCTCGGGCGGTGCGGCGGCGGCACTGGCGGCGCGGCTCGTCCCGCTCGCCGACGGCTCCGACATGATGGGCTCGCTGCGCAACCCGGCCGCCTTCTGCAACGTCTACGGCTTCCGCCCCAGCTGGGGCCTCGTGCCCAAGGATGCCGAGGGCGACAGCTTCCTCGCCACCCTCGCGACCGAGGGCCCGATGGGCCGCAGCGTCGAAGACGTGGCGCGGCTTTTGACCACCATGGCCGGCCCCACCGCGGCGGTGCCCTTCGGCCTCGCCCCCGCCGGCGACTACGCGGCGACCCTCGACCGCAGCATCGCCGGCCGCCGCATCGGCTGGCTTGCCGACTGGGGCGGCGCCTATGCGATGGAACCCGGCATCCTCGCCCTCTGCGAGGCGGCGCTCGACCGGCTCGCCGATCTCGGGGCAGAGATCGTGGCCCTGCCCCCGCCCCTCCCGGCCGAAAAGCTCTGGCAAAGCTGGACCACGCTGCGCGCGATGCTGAACGCCGGCAGCCGCCGCGCGCTCTACGACGACCCGGCGAAACGCGCGCAGCTGAAGCCCGAAGCGATCTGGGAGATCGAGCAGGGCCTAACCCTGCCCGCGCAGGCGGTCTACGAGGCCTCGGTGATCCGCTCGAAACACTACGCGCGGATGGCGAAGCTCTTCGAGACGGTGGATGCCGTGGCGCTGCCCTCGGCCCAGGTCTGGCCCTTCCCGGTCGGAATGCGCCACCCGACCGAGATCGCGGGCCGCCCCCTCGACACCTATCACCGCTGGATGGAGGTGGTGGTGCCAGTCAGCCTCGCGGGCCTGCCGGCACTGTCGATCCCTGTAGGGTTCGGCGCGCAGGGCCTGCCGATGGGCCTGCAGATCGCGGGCCCGCATGGCGGCGACCTCGGCGTCCTGCAGATCGGCCAGGCCTGGCACCAGGCCACCGACTGGCCCGGCCAGCGCCCACCCGCGCTCTGATTTCTTGCTGGTGGAAATATCCCGGTGGTCCGGGGGCAGCGCCCCCGGCCTTCGTCACTTCGCGCGGATGACCTGCAGCAGCGGCAGCAGGTCGGCCATTTCCGGCCCATGCTCCATCCCGGTCAGCGCCTTGCGCAGCGGCATGAACAGCCCCTTGCCCTTGCGCCCCGTCGCGGCCTTCACCGCCCCGGTCCACTCGCCCCAGGTCGCCGCGGTGAACGGCCGCGCCGGCAGCAGCGCCATCGCCTCGGCGATGAAGCCCTCGTCCTCGGGCGCCACCAGCGGCTCGGCGCCGTTCAGCACCAGCTCCGCCCAGGGCCCCAGCTCGTCGAGCGTGGTGATGTTGTGGCTCGCCACCTTCCAGAAGCCCTCGGCCAGCGCGTCCGGCACGCCCAGCGCCGCGATCTGCGACGCCACCGCCGCGAAGGGCAGCTGCTGGTTGCGGGCGCGAGTCAGCGGGAACAGGTCCTCGGCATCGAACTTGGTCGGCGCCGCACCGAACTGCGACAGGTCGAACCCCTCGGCCAGCTCGTCGAGCGTCATCCGCAGCTCGACCGGCTGGCTCGATCCCAGCCGCGCCATCAGCGACAACAGCGCCTCGGGCGCCACGCCGCGCGCCCGCAGGTCGCGCAACGACAGCGTGCCCAGCCGCTTCGACAGCTCTTCCCCGCCCGCGCCGGTCAGCAGCGAATGGTGCGCGAAGGCCGGCACCGTGCCGCCCAGGCTCTCGATGATCTGGATCTGCGTCGCGGTGTTGGTCACGTGGTCGGCGCCGCGCACGATATGGGTCACGCCCATGTCGGTGTCGTCGACCGACGAGGCGAAGGTATACAGCACCTGCCCGTCCGCCCGGATCAGCACCGGGTCCGAGACCGAGGCCGCATCGATCGAGATGTCGCCCAGAATCCCGTCGGTCCATTCGATCCGGCTCTGATCCAGCTGGAAGCGCCAGTAGCCCTCGCGCCCCTCGGCGCGCATCTTCGCCTTCTCGTCCTCCGACAGGCCCAGCGAGGCGCGGTCATAGACCGGCGGGCGGCCCATGTTCAGCTGCTTCTTGCGCTTCAGGTCCAGCTCGGTCGGGCTTTCGAAGCATTCGTAGAAGCGCCCCGCCGCGCGCAGCTGGTCGGCGGCCTCGGCATAGCGCTCCAGCCGGTCCGACTGCCGCTCGACCCGGTCCCATTCCAGACCCAGCCACTCGAGGTCCTGCTTGATCCCGTCCGCATATTCCTGCTTCGACCGCTCGCGGTCGGTGTCGTCGAGGCGCAGGATGAAGCTGCCGCCCGACTTCCGCGCGATCAGGTAGTTGAACAGCGCGGTCCTCAGGTTGCCGACATGGATGTAGCCGGTCGGCGAGGGGGCGAAGCGGGTGGTGACGGGACGGTCTGCCATGTCTTGGGTACTCCGTTTACGCCCGTGGCTCTTTCATATCGCCCCGGTTTTGTCCATATCGGCGACGGATGCGGGCCGCGGCGGACCTGCCATGACAGCCATGCGGGGAACGGGATGCATAACGGAAACGGCTTCGGCGGAAACGGTTCGGACGCGACCGAGGGCTGGGGCGGGCTGGCGGCACCGGGCGCCGAGGTGATCGAGGCGATGGCCCGCGCCACGGTCGCGGCGCTGCCCGCGCAATTCGCAGGCCCCGCCGGCGCCGTCGTGATCCGGGTCGAGGATTTCCCGCCGGAAGAGTTCATGGCAGAGCTCGACCTCGACGATCCCTTCGAGCTTTCGGGCCTCTACGAGGGCGTGCCGCTGCCCGAGAAATCGGTGATGGACCAGCCGACGCGCCCCGACACGGTCTGGCTCTTCCGCCGCCCGATCCTCGACGAATGGGTCGAGCGCGGCAATGTCAGCCTTGGCGACCTCGTGGCGCATGTCACCGTCCACGAATTCGCGCATCACTTCGGCTGGTCCGACGCAGAGATCGCCGCGATCGACCGCTGGTGGGAGTGACCGCGCCGGCGCGCCCCTGACGCGCCCCTGACGCGCCCGGGCCGCCCCGTCACGCCGTGAAACGGGCGGGCCGGTCCCTCGGGCCGCCCACGTGCCGCGGCCACGCGGCGACGACTGCGTGCAGCAGGCCGGACGCAACGCGCGACACCCCGCCCGGGGTTGCCGCCCCCGCCCGCCCCGGGCCGATCCATTCGCCCCGGCGGACGTCCCCGGCAGAAAAGCACTCGCGCACCAGCCCTATCCGCCCCGGTCTGCCACGCGATGCCCGACCCCGGTCGCCCCTTCCCGCCCTGTCGAACTCGCCCCCGCCGGGCTCTGCCGCCAAGATGCGCTGCCCCCGCCAATCCCGTCCCCGCCGCGCCCCGACGGCGTCACCCCCCACTCCACCTCGGCCCTGCCGCCCGACAGGTCTTCATCGCATCGCGACATGCTCCGGCCCCGCGCTGCCCAATCGAGCCCCGCTCCAGCCCTGTTAGGACTTGCCGCCCAAGCCCTCCACACGTCCCGCCCAGCTGCGGCCGCACCTCTCTGCTCAGCATCACATCGGCCTCGCGTCCTCACCGCGTTGCGACACGGCCCCGCCTAGCCCTCCACGATCGCACTCTGCCCCATCGCGCCCAGCCTGGGCCGCGTCCCGTCCTCACCGCCCAGGCCCGCCACGGGGCATGCCCCGCTGCGGCCACACCTCGTCTGCCCGGTCTCACGTCGCGACAGCCTCGCCGCGCGCCCTGACCGCGTCGTGCCATGGCCCGCCCTCGCGCTCTCACGCAGCGCGGTTTCCCCGCAGGCCACCCCGCCCCGTACCGCGCCCGTCGATCCCCGTGCCCCCCTCGGGCCCAGTGAACAGCGGCAGCCGCAGGACGATCGCCTGATGTGGCTTCCCCTCCCGCTCACCCCCTCCGAACGACACCCTGACGGCGGATGTCGGGCACAAGCCGTGACAGCCGGGGCCGCGGCGGCGGGCCACGACCGCGACACTGCACGCGCCGCCCAGCCCCCCTGTCCCCGCGCGAGCAGCCGCGAATTGACGCATCCGCCGCATGACTTTTCCGCGAGCCGGCGCCTTGGCGTTCGGACTCGGCGCCCTCGCGCGCTACCCTTTGCGGCGAAAGGCCGGCCGCGACGGTCCGCCCGCCAGCGAAAGCGAGGATCCGATGACCCCCGACACCTCACGCGACACCTCGGGCGCCCCGGGCCTGACCCGCCGCGCCAGCCTGATCGCGGCCGCAGCCGGGGCTGTCAGCCTGCCCGGCGCGCTCGCGACCGGTGCCTCGGCGCTGCTCGCAGGACGCGCGCAGGCTCAGGACGCCCCGCCGCCGCAGCCCGGCACCGCGCCCTACTACCGCTTCCCGCTGGGCGCCTTCGAGGTGACGGTGCTGCTCGCCGGCACCCGCAAGATGGAGGATCCGCACGGGACCTTCGGCACCAATGCCACGGCCGAGGACTTCGCCGCGGTGTCGCAGGCGCATTTCCTGCCGGTCGAGGCCTCGATCAACTTCTTCCACCCGGTCGTGGTCCGCACGCCCGGCGCGGTGCTGCTCTTCGACACCGGTCTCGCGCCCGAGGGCGTGACCGGCGCGATGGCGGCGGCCGGCATCGAGCCGTCCGAGATCACCCATGTCGTCCTGACGCATATGCACGGCGACCACATCGGCGGGCTTTCGGGACCGTCGGGCGAGACCTTCCCGCAGGCGACCCCGGTCGCGGGCCGGATCGAGTTCGACCACTGGGCGCAGGCCGGCAACGAGGGCTTCGACGCCAAGGTCCGCCCGCTCGAGCCGCGGATGACCTTCCTCGCGGATGGCGACAGCGTGGTCGAAGGCGTCACCGCCGAGTTGGCCCCCGGCCACACCCCCGGCCACATGATCTTCAACCTGGAAAGCGAGGGCGCGCGGCTGGTGCTGACCGCGGACACCGCGAACCACTATGTCTGGTCGCTGGGCCATCCCGACTGGGAGGTGCGCTTCGACGCCGACAAGGCCACCGCCGCCGAGACCCGCAAGCGCGTCTTCGGCCGCATCGCCGACGAGCGGCTGGCCTTCATCGGCTATCACATGCCCTTCCCCGCGACCGGCCATGTCGCCCGCACCGAGGACGGCTTCCGCTTCGTGCCGATCAGCTACCAGGCGCTGCTCGGCCTCGTCTGACCACCGCCGCCCCCTGCTCCGGGGCCCGCGCCAGCCTGGCGCGGGCCGCCCGAAGACGCCTCGATCGCCAGCCGGCCGAAACGCTCGGCCGGAATCGGGCTACGAAGCGCTCAGCGCGACAGAGGGATGATCCTGTCCCGAAGCAACCTGCTTCCGGCCTGCGCGCCCAACCCTATCGGCGCAGTCGACACCTGCCGGACGGAACAGGCGGGACGGCGCCCGTCAGGCCACCGCCCGCGCCTCCGCCTCGGCCACGTCCAGATGCACCATGGTCTGGTTCAGCAGGATATAGGCGATCTCGCCGAAGGTGACCGGGCCGGTGTAGCCCCCGGTCTTGTGCCCCTCGAGCCCGCCGTAGAGATAGTTCAGGATGCAGTTGCACGAGAACTCGCCTTCGCCCGCGCTGCCGGCACCGGCCGCGAAGGCCTCGACATAATTGCCCACCGGCCGCGCCTGGCGGTATTCGACGCCATGCACCACCGGGGCATAGAACTTCACCTCGCCCGTGGCCTGGTCCACCGACTGGATCGACACGTTGATCAGCGCCCCCGCGTAATTCGCCACCAGCGGCAGCTGCGGATCCAGACCGGTTTCGGTGATGTACTCCGCGAAGCGTCGCTCGACCCCGTTGACCTTCACCGTGGTCGCCGAGAAGCCGTCGGTGTCGAACAGGAAGCTGTCCTCGGCGGCGTCGCCCTGCGAGAAGATGTTCAGGATGTCGAGGTTGATCGTCTTGCTGTCGGGCAGCGCGACATGCAGCAGCACCGCGCCCTCGTCCTGCGCCGCCCCGGTCGCGCCGTCGATCACCAGCGGGCTGCGCTTGCCGATCTCGTCGAGATGCACCCCGGTCACCCAGCCGACCAGCGGCTGGTCGAACAGCCCGGGGAAGCCAGAGCCCGCCACCGCGAATTCCGAATGCGCCAGCGAGAAGGCCGGCAGCATGATGAAGGTGACGCCGTTCGACAGGTAGCCCTCGGCGATGGCCGGCAGCGTCTCGACATCCAGATGCCGGACCTTCGCGTCGGTGGCGGAATCGAAGGTGGTGCAGAACAGCCGCTCGCGGTCGACGCAGCCGCCGGCCTCGGTCACGAAATAGACCGAGGTCCCGCCGATCCACTTGCCACGCGGCAGGGCGCGCAGCAGCGCCTCGTCCCCGGCGATGACCATCACCGCGCCGGCCTCGATCTTCGCCGCGGCCTCGGCCGGGCTCAGCATTTCATTGCGCATGTCTTTCCCCTTCAGAACGCGGCGACATCGGCCACGGCAAAGCCGTTTTTGGTGACGAAGTCCCGAAGCTCACCGATCTTGGCGCCGATGGATCCGGGGGCGACCTTCACCTCGCGTCGAAGGCGGGTGACGAGGATGCGCGTGGCGAGAGAGGCGGACCCGAGGTCGCTCTCGCTGGTCAGGACCCGCTTCCAGCGCGGGTCGGACAGGTCGGGAATCATTCGCTCCTCCGGGCGGTTCTTTCCCCCGGAGGTAGCGGAACCGTCTTAACGGAAGCTGAGCGTCAGCCGGCGATGCGGCCCGCGAAATCGACCAGGCGCCGGGCCTGGATCTCGACCGCGGCGCGGCCGGCATCGTCGAACTTGCCGGCGATCGCCGAATAGCCGTAGGGGTTGCCGCCCGCCTCGAACAGCTTGGGATCGGAATAGCCCGGCGGCACCAGGATGCAGCTCCAGTGCATGAAGGTGGTGTACAGCCCCAGCAGCGTCGATTCCTGCCCGCCATGCGGGTTCTGCGCCGAGGTCGTCGCCGTCACCGCCTTGTTCGCAAGCTTGCCTGCGGCCCAGAGCCCGCCCAGCGTGTCGATGAAGGCGCGCAGCTGGCTCGGCACCGTGCCGAAGCGCGTGGGGGCGGAAAAGAAATAGCCGTCCGCCCATTCCATGTCGGCGGGCGTCACCTCGGGGATCGCGGCCATCTTCGCCACCTGCGCCTTCCAGGCCTCCTGGCCGTCGACGACGGACTGCGGCGCGGTCTCCTTGACCTTCAAGAGCCTCACCTCGGCGCCCGCGGCCTTCGCCGCCTCGGCCGCGCAGCTCGCGACGGCATGGTTGGTGCCATAGGTCGAATAGAAGATGACGGCGATTTTCGGTGCCATGAGACCCTCGGTTTCCGGTTGGGACACGTCTTCGCAACGCCATCCTACCACCGTCGGGTCCCCATCCGATTGTGCAATCGCGCACGCAAGCTCTGCCCGCGCGCGGAAATGACGCTGCGTTCAGCCGCGCGGCGCCAGCAGGATCACCGCCGTCCCCGCCAGCGCCAGCGCCCCGCCCAGCAGGTCGAACCGGTCGGGCCGCACCCCCTCGACCAGCGCCATCCAGCCAAGCGAGGCCGCGATGTAGACCCCGCCATAGGCCGCAAAGGACCGCCCCGCGACCGCCGGCGGCGTCAGCGCCAGCGCCCAGGCGAAAACCGCCAGCGCCGCGATCCCGGGCACCAGCCACAGCGCCGAGGCGCCGCCGCGCCACCAGGCCCAGACCGCGAAGCAGCCGGCGATCTCGGCCAAGGCGGCCAGCGGATAGAGAAGCGCGGGATAGAGAAGCGCGGTCAAGGGGATGGCCTCCGGTGCCTGCGGGATGCCAAGCCATAGCACAGCCCCTGCGCGCCTGCACGAAGGCGCCGGCCGCGGGCATCCTCGCTTGCCTCGCGCGGGGGCGGCCCTTAGGGTTCACGGGACCGCCGACCCGCCGCGCCGACAGCGGCGAGAGGGGACGGGACGGCGGCGACAGGACGGCGGGCCCGGGGACGGCCCGCGACTTACGGGCAGGGCATATGACCAACAGACATGCATTCCGGACCGCCGTGGCGGCCCTTGCACTGACCCAGGCAGCGGCCTTCGGCTGGGCGGCCCACGCCCAGACGGTCGTGACCAAGGAATATGAAGACGGCGGCGTCTACGAAGGCACCTTCAAGGACGGCAAGCAGCACGGCCGCGGCACCTACCGGCTGCCGAACGGCTACGAATACAGCGGCGACTGGGTCGACGGCGAGATCCTGGGCACGGGCCGCGCCCGCTTCCCCAACGGCTCGGTCTATGAAGGCCAGTTCGTCAAGGGCCGCCCCGAGGGCCGCGGCAAGATCACCTTCGCCGACGGCGGCACTTACGAGGGCACCTGGACCGCCGGCCAGATCGCGGGCGAGGGCGTCGCCCATTACGCCAACGGCTCGACCTATCGCGGCCATTTCACCAAGGCGATGCACGACGGCAAGGGCGTGCTCGAAAGCCCCGACGGCTACCGCTACGAGGGCGACTGGCGCGAGGGGGTCAAGCAGGGCCAGGCGAAGATCACCTATCCCGACGGCTCGGTCTACGAGGGCGCGATGCTGAACGGCCAGCGCGCCGGGCGCGGCACCCTGACCATGCCCGACGGGCTGGTCTACGAGGGCACCTGGCGCGAGGGCCAGATCTCGGGCCAGGGCGAGCTGAAGCAGGCGGGCGGCGAAGTCTACGAAGGCCAACTGGTCGCCGGCAAGCGCGAGGGCCAGGGCAAGGTCACCTACCCCAACGGCGACGTCTACGAGGGCAGCTTCCGCGCCGACAGGCGCGAGGGCCGCGGCGTGTTCCGCGGCGCCGACGGCTATGTCTACGACGGCGACTGGGCGGGGGGGCGCATCGCGGGCCAGGGTACCGCGACCTATCCCGACGGCTCGGTCTATGCCGGCACGTTCAAGGACGACAAGCAGGACGGCCAGGGCCGGATCACCTACAAGGGCGGCGCCAGCTACGAGGGCAGCTGGAAGGCCGGCGTGATCGACGGCCAGGGCACCGCGCGCTACGCCGACGGCATGACCTATGCCGGCCAGTTCGTGAACGGCCAGCCCGAGGGCCAGGGCCGGATGAGCTACCCCGACGGCTATGTCTACGACGGCGCCTGGAAGGCGGGGCAGCGCGAGGGCAAGGGCACCGCGACCTATGCCGACGGCACCGTCTACCAGGGCGATTTCGTGAAGGGCGAGCGCGAGGGCACCGGGGCGATCCGCATGGCCGACGGCTTCCGCTACGAGGGCGCCTGGAAGGGCGGCGAGATCGCCGGCCACGGCACCGCGACCTATCCCAACGGCGATGTCTACGAGGGCGATTTCGTCGCCGGCAAGCGCCAGGGCGAGGGTCTGATGCGCTACGCCACCGGCCAGACCGCGAACGGCACCTGGGAGAACGGCGCGCTGACCAGCGAAAAGCCGGTCACGCCCGAAGGCGCCCCGGCATCCGCCCCCGGAACCGCGCCGGCCGGCACCGCCCCCTCGGGGAACTGATCCGCCCGCGCCGCCCCCGTGCGGGGCGGCGCGGCGCGTCTCACTTGTGGGTCTTGGCGCAATGCGCCTCGTGGGTGGCCATCTTCACGATGGTCCAGACGCAGGCCGCGACCGAGCCGGCGAGCGTGGCCCAGATCAGGGCCGGGTTGTCGGCGAAGACGAAATAGGCCTCGGCGCCGTCCCAGGTGGTGATCGGTGACATCTTGTCGTCCTTTCGCTGCAGCTCATTCGGCCGGGGTGAGCGGAGAGAGGTCGAAGGCCGGCACCGCGGCCTCGGGATAGGCCTTGGCGGGGATCTCGACCCGGTCGAGCCCGGCCAGCTCCACATGCTCGGGCACCCTCAGGATGCCGAAGACCTTCATCACGTAGGACAGCGCGTAGCCCGGCACGAAGCCCAGCACCGCGAAGACCACGGCCGAGGCGAGCTGCCCGGTGAAGCTGATCGCCGGCCCCTCGATGTTGGGATAGCCCGCGGCGAAGATCCCGCAGGCGATCAGCCCGTAGATGCCGCTGACGCCATGCACCGCCACCGCGCCCACCGCGTCGTCGATCCGGAACCGCGCGACGATCAGCGCATTGACCTTCGGCGCGATGATCCCGCCCAGGAACGAGATCAGGAAGGCCAGCGGCGGATAATAGACATCCAGCCCCGGCGCCGACGAGATCACGCCCACCAGCGCCCCCGACATCATCCAGAACGGATCGCGGGTCATCACGTAGCAGCCGATCATCCCGCCCGCGACGCCCATCAGCGTGTTGAAGGCGAAGGCCGACAGGGTCACCGGCGTGTTGTAGATCGTCAGCCAGCCGTCGGCGGTATAGATGATGCAGCCGCCGAGGAAGCCGAAGAAGCCCATCACGATCAGCATCAGCCCGATCAGCGACATCGGCATGTTGTGGCCCGGGATCTCGTTCACCGTGCCGTCGGCATTGTAGCGCCCCATCCGCGGCCCGAGGTTGATCAGCACCCCCAGCGTGAAGAGCCCGGCCACCGTGTGCACGCAGCCCGCGGCCCCGATGTCATGCAGGCCCCACCTGGCCGTCAGCCAGCCCGCCGGATGCCAGCCCCAGGCCGCGCCCAGCACCCAGACCACCGACCCCAGCACCACCGCGAGGATGGTGAAGGCCGACATCCGGATCCGCTCGATCACCGAGCCCGACATGATCGAGGCGGTGGTGGCGGCAAACAGCGTGAAGGCAGCATAGAAGATGCCAGAGGCATTGTCGGTCAGGTTCGGCCCCATGTTGGCCGACCAGGGCAGCGCCGCGCCCGCGTCGCCGGGCAGGAAGCCTGCCGGGAAGGCGTTGTAGATCCACCAGCCCACGTAATAGAAGGCCGGGATCAGGAAGGCGAAGGCCAGCAGGTTCTTGATGCCCGAGGCCAGCGCGTTCTTCGCGCGCGAGGCGCCCATCTCGTAGGCGAGGAAGCCGGCATGGATCGCCAGCATCAGCGCCGTGCACCACCAGTAGAAGATTTCGGTGTTCAGCGTGTTGACCGTCTCGAGCGCCTTTTCCAGCGCCTCGATCCGGGCAGAGAGTTCCGTCGTCTCTTCCATCGTCGGGACCTATCATCTGGGGGACAACACCGGCCTCTTGCGGACCGCTCGCCCGACTGTCCCGCCGCCGCCCGCGCCGGCCCAAGCGCTTTCGTCCCCGCGCCCCCCGCCGTGCACCCGCCCGCGGCGCAACGCCCGAAATTCAGGCACTCCGGCCCCGGCGATCCCGCGCCTTGCGCAGACCGCTCACGCCGCCGTGATCCCGTTCGGCTTGGCCGAAATACTCCGGGGGCGCCCCGCAGGGGCGGGGGCAGAGCCCCCGACGTCCCGCTTTCGCATTGGCCCAAATATCCCGGGGGTGAGCGGGCAAGGCCCGCGAGGGGGCAGCGCCCCCTCCCCTCAGCCCCCGTTCACCCGCTTCGACACCCAGGTCGCGAAGTCGAAATTCGGCCGCTCCAGATGCGACAGGTGCCCCGGCGCCCCCAGCTTCGAGGTGATGCCGCGATAGACCTGCTCGACGCAGTCCTTGTCCTCGGCATTCACCTCGTCCAGCAGCGCCTTCAGCCGCGCGAAATGCTCGGGCGCCTTCGGATCGGCCACGAATTCCGGCGCCAGCCCCCCGCCATACAGCACGTTCACATGGTCCGGCCCGTCCGGCGTCAGGCAGAGATACCAGAAATACCCCGGCGACAGCGTGATCAGCAGCGAGGGATAGATCGACAGAAGCCAGGTCGTGCGCCGGTCGTCGCCCTCGAGCACCGTGTTCGTCGGATGCGCCAGCGTCAGGTCCAGCGCGTCGTTCTTGATGATGTAGTGATAGTTGAACGCGGCCTCGCCCTCGGGGCAGGTCATCTTCATCAGATCGACCGTATGCCCGATCGTCTCGGCATGGCAGACCGGCAGGTGGTAGCTTTCCATGAAATTCTCGGCCAGCACCTTCCAGTTGGTGTTCCAGCGGAACTCCTCGCGGAAGGCCTCGACGTAGTTCTGCATCCCGAACTTGCCCACCAGCCGCTCGACCCCCGCCAGCGTCACCGCCGGGTCCGCCGCCTCGGGGTTCAGCGTCACCAGGATCCAGCCCAGCCATTCCTCGCAGCGCACCTGCGGCAGGGCGACATCGGTCTTGCAGAAGCCCTCGTTCGCGGCCATCGCCGGCGCCCCGCGCAACGAGCCGTCCAGCGAGTAGGTCCAGGCATGGTAGGGGCAGACGATCGCGCGGACATTGCCCCGCCCCTGCAGCAGCACCGACATCCGGTGCCGGCAGACATTCGACATCGCGCGCAGCACGCCGTCGCGGTCGCGCAGCACGATCAGCGGCTCGCCCGCGATCTCCATCGTCAGGTAGTCGCCGGGGTTCGGCAGCGCATCCGCCCGCCCCGCGCACAGCCAGTCCTTCGAGAAGATGTGCTCCAGCTCCTGCGCGAGGAACTCGGGGCTGGTATAGACCGACTTCGGCATGGCACGCGCCTCGGCGAAGGGGGCCGAGGTATTGGCCAGCAGTTCTTCGGCAGCGGTGATCGGACGGGTCATGGCGCACCTCACGGCG
This sequence comes from Frigidibacter sp. MR17.14, assembly GCF_037095735.1. NCBI lineage: Bacteria > Pseudomonadati > Pseudomonadota > Alphaproteobacteria > Rhodobacterales > Paracoccaceae > Frigidibacter > Frigidibacter sp. MR17.14. The sequence goes on from NZ_JBAWKD010000001.1 coordinate 266,235, forward strand.
ACAGGGCTGGGACTCGGGCTGGGACTTGGGCCGGAACTCGGGGCTTCGTCACGCAGAGTATCACGGTCGTTTGCACACAAACGCTAATCAATTCGACGGAGCGCCGCGCCCCCGCCCCGCCCTGCCGCTTTTCGCGGCAGCTCAGGCAGGCGGACCGGCCTCCGTGGCATCCGCGGCCGCCGCCGCCAGCATGTCGCGCATCAGATGCGGATCTGCGGCATGGACGCGGTTCCATGTCGGAATGAACGGCGTCGCGGCGGGAAACTCAAGGAAGATCCGCCCGGCCTCGACCACGGTCTGCGCGAACATCTCGATCGCGCGCTCCTCGGCATGGCGATCCAGCGTCAGCCCGTTCATCATCGCGTCGGAATAATAGCCGTCCAGCAGGTCCAGCGCGGTGCGGTAATAGGTGGCGCGCAGCGTGCGGAAGATCTCTTCCGAGAACACCGTCCCGTCCGCCGCCAGCTTGCGGTACAGCGCCTTGCAGATGTCGACCGACATCCGCGACAGCCCGCCGCTGCCGTCGCCCGGGCCCAGATCCTGATGCTTGTGGTCATAGGCATCGGTCAGCTCGACCTGCGCCACCGCCCGCGGCGCGAGATTGCGCCAGGCCTCGGACAGCACCCCGATCTCCAGCCCCCAGTCCGACGGGATCCGCAGGTCGGCCAGCGCATGGGCGGCGATGGCGAATTCGCCCGACAGCGGATAGCGGAAGGCCCGCAGGTATTCGAGATAGTCGCGCTCGCCGATCACCCGCTTCAGCGCGATCAGCAGCGGGCTGACCAGCAGCCGCGCCACGCGCCCGTTCAGCCTGCCGCCGCCGATGCGCGGATAGAAGCCCTTCGACAGCTGATAGGGAAAGTTCGGATTGGCCACCGGATAGACCAGCCGCGCCAGCAGGTCGCGGTCATAGGTGGTGATGTCGCAGTCGTGGAAGGCCACCACCGCGCAATCGGCCCGCGCCAGCGTGTAGCCGATCGCCGTCCAGACGTTGCGCCCCTTCCCCGCCTCGACCGGCCCCAGACCCAGCCCCTCCAGCCGCGCGGCGATGGCCTGCATCCGCGGGCTGTCGTTCCACAGCACCACATGGTCCTGCGGCAGCCGGGCAAAGAAGGCCCGGGCCGCGCGGTACTGCCCGGCATCGGCCTGATCCAGCCCGATGACGATCCGCTTCAGCCAGCCGACCTGCGACAGCTCGTCAAGGATCCGCGGCAGCGCCTCGCCTTCCAGCTCGGAATAGAGCGAGGGCAGGATCAGGCAGACCGGCCGGCGCGCCGCGAAGACCTCGAGCTCGCGCGCCAGATGCCGGGCGTTGCCCCGGTCCAGCATGTGCAACGTGGCGATCGAGCCGCCCTGATGGAAATCGGCCATGCGTCCTTCGTCCTTGCTGCGATGCGGCAAGAAGAAGCCTAGCCCGGTCCGGCCGCAGGACCAGCCGGGGGCCGCGCGCCGGCGATCGCCCGCCGGCTCGGATCCTGACGAAAGCTCTCCGCGCCGTGCGCTTCCGGTGTACGGGGGGTGTACGCCCGCTGCACGGATGTCACCCCCCGAGGACCGTGCAAAAAGCGAAAGGCCGCCCCCGGATCGGGAGCGGCCCTGACATGCCCTGCGCGGCCGCTCAGGCCGGCTTGATCTCGGCCGCCAGCCGGTCGAGCGTGCGGCCCATGCGGACCAGGATCTCGTCGATGTCGGCCTCGGTGCAGATCAGCGGCGGGCAGAGCGCCAGCGTGTCGCCGATGGCGCGGAAGATCAGCCCCTCCTCATGCCCGATGACCGAGGCGCGGGCGCCCACCTTGCCGACCGGATCGAACATCGCCTTGGTCGCCTTGTCGGCCACCAACTCGACCGCGGCGATCAGCCCGGTGCCGCGCACCTCTCCGACCAGCGGGTTGTCGGCGAAGCGGCGCATCCCGTCCTGCAGCCGCGGCGCGAGGCGCCGGGCGTTGCCCATCAGGTCGCGCTCCTCGATGATCTTCAGGTTCTCTAGCGCGACCGCCGTCGCCACCGGGTGGCTCGAGGCGGTGTAGCCATGCCCGAAGGTGCCGATCTTGTGGCTGTTGTCGGCGATGGCGTTGAACACCGGGTCCGAGAACAGCACCGCCGCGATCGGCATGTAGCTCGACGACATCTGCTTCGAGACCGACATGATGTCGGGGGTGAAGCCGTATTTCTGGCAACCGAAGGGCGTGCCCAGCCGGCCGAAACCGTTGATCACCTCGTCCGAGACCAGCAGGATGTCATTGGCGCGACAGATCTTTTCGACGCCTTCCCAATAGCCTTCCGGCGGCGGCAGCACCCCGCCCGCGCCCATCAGCGGCTCGCCGATCAGGGCGGCGATGGTGTCGGCGCCCTCGGACGCGATCGTGTCCTCAAGCTCTTTCAGCAGCCGCGCGCAGAACTGCGCCTCGGTCTCGCCCTCCTGCCCGAAGCGGTAGAAATGCGGGCAGGTCAGCCGCACCACCGGGATCAGCGGCACGTCGAAATCGCGGTGGTTGCCCGGCAGCCCGGTCAGCGAGGCCGCGACCATGGTGACGCCGTGATAGGCCTTGTTCCGCGCGAGGAACTTCTTCTTCTGCGGCCGGCCCAGCGCGTTGTTCATGTACCACACCATCTTGACGACGGTGTCGTTCGCCTCGGAGCCCGAGTTGGTGTAGAAGACGTGGTTAAGCCCCTCGGGCGCCATCTCGACCAGCTTCTCGGACAGCCGGATCCCCGGCTCGTGCGATTTCGACGAGAAGACGTGGTAATAGGGCAGCTTGGCCATCTGCTCGGCCGCGACCTTGACCAGCCGGTCCTCGCCGAAGCCCACCGCCACCGACCACAGGCCCGACAGGCCCTCGATGTACTGCTTGCCGGTCGAATCCCAGACATGGATCCCCTTGCCGCGCTCGATGATGAGCGGCCCGTTCTGCTCGAAGGCGCGGGCGTCGGTATAGGGATGCAGGTTGTGCGCGATATCGGCCTGCGCGAGCGAATTCGAGAGCGTGGTCATGGAAACCTCGGTTCGTGCTGAATGTCCTAGTGCTACGCCCGCGGCCCGCGGAACGCCATCGAGATTTCGTTTCCATGCAAATCACGGCACTTGCGCGGGGGCCGGTCATCTGTCAGGCAGGCGGCCGGGAGGATCCATGGACCGCGACGCAATCCGCCACCTCTTGCGCAGCATGTTCAGTGCCGCGGTGGCCAGCGCCCAGCCGCTGGGCGCGGTTTGGCCACATGTTCCCAAGCCCCAGGACCTGCCCCCCGGCGGCCGGCTGGTGGTGCTGGGCGCCGGCAAGGCCGCCGCCGCGATGGCCGTCGCCGTCGAGCGCGCCTGGCCGCAGTCGGAACCGCTGTCGGGCCTTGTCATCACCCGCTACGGCCACATGCCGCGCCATGCGCCGAAGCGCATCGACGTGGTCGAGGCCGCGCATCCGGTGCCCGACTCCGCCGGGCTGACCGCGACCGAGCGCATGCTTGAAATCGCGGCGATGCTGGGCCCCAAGGATCTCGCGCTGGTGCTGATCTCGGGCGGCGGCTCGTCGCTGCTGACCGCCCCGCCCCAGGGCGTGACCCTGGCCGAGAAGCAGGAGCTGAGCCGCGCGCTGCTCGCCTCGGGCGCCACCATCGGCGAGATGAACGTCATCCGCCGTCACCTCAGCCGGGTGAAAGGCGGCCGCCTTGCCGCGGCCTGCCACCCCGCGCGCGTGCTGACGCTGATGATCTCGGACGTGCCGGGCGACGATCCGATGGTGATTGCCTCGGGCCCGACCGTCGGCGACCCGACCACCGTCGCCGATGCGCGCCGCCTGCTCGATCGCTACGGCATCACCCCGCCCGCCTCGATCGCGGCGGCGCTGGCCCGACCGGATGCCGAAAGCGTCAAGCCCGACGACCCGCGGCTGGCGCGGGCCGAGGCGCGGCTGGTCGCCTCGCCCTCGATCGCGCTGCATGCCGCCTGCGAGGCCGCGCAGACTCGCGGCATGGACTGCCACATCCTCGGCGACGCGCTGGAAGGCGAGTCGCGCGACATGGCCAAGGTGCTGGGCGGGATCGCGCGCTCGGTCTCGGACAAGGGCCTGCCGTTCCAGAAGCCCTGCGTGCTGATCTCTGGCGGCGAAAGCACGGTGACGGTGCGTGGCAACGGCCGCGGCGGGCGCAATGTCGAGTTCCTGCTGGCGCTCGCCCTGACGCTGGAGGGTGCCGAGGGGATCCATGCGCTGTCGGCCGATACCGACGGGGTCGATGGGGCCGAAGAGGTGGCCGGCGCCTTCATCGGGCCCGACACGCTGTCCCGCGCCCGCGCGCAGGGCCGCGACCCGCGCGGCGATCTGGACGACAACGATGCCCACAGCCTGTTCGCGGCGCTGGGCGACCAGATCGTCACCGGACCGACGCTGACCAATGTCAACGATTTCCGGGCGATCCTGATCCTCTAGGACCGGCGCAGGCCGGCCCGCAGTCGCCGCTCGTGCCGCCAGACGATCGCGGCGCAGGCCAGCGTGCCCAGCGCCATCCCGAACCATGTCAGCGCATATTGCAGGTGGTGGTTCGGGAAGGCGACGATGGTCAGCCCGCCCACCGGCAGCGCCTTCGGATCGGCCCCGGCGGCGGCGTCGATGAAATAGGGCGCGACCTGCCCCAGGCTCTGGGCCCCGGCGATCGCCTGCACGTCGCGCGAATACCAGCGCCCTGCCCCGGGATCGTTCGAGCGCAGGAAGCCCCCGCCCGGCTCTGTCATCCGCAGCAGGCCGGTGACGGTCTGCTGGCCCTCAAGATAGCTGCGGTACCCCGGCTCGCGCTTGTCCGCGGGCACGAAGCCGCGGTTGATCAGCACGGTCCAACCGTCCTCGGTGGCCATGGGCGTCATCACCCAGAACCCCGCGCCCAGCGCCGTGACCGCCTGCACCAGCGTGTCGTTGTTGTTCAGAAGCGTGCCGGTGACGGTGACGCGACGGTATTCCGCATCCTCCGCGGTCACGCCCTTCCAGCCGTCCGGCCCCGGTGCCGCGACCGGCGCGGCGGTCAGACGGGCCTCGACCCGGGCGATCAGGTCCTGCTTCCAGGCCAGACGCTGCACCTGCCAGAGGCCCAGCGCGCAGAAGCCCGCGAACAGCACCGCCGCCAGCGCGGCAAGGGCCGCAAGCGTGACGGGCCCGCGCGGCTGGCGCACGGGCCCGTCGGCATCGGTTGTCACCACAGGGCTCACTGCTCGAGCAGCTCGTGGTTCATGCCCGGCATCATGTTCGTGTTCAGGTGATACATGACCCAGAGCGAGCCCGAGAGGGTGATGACCACGACGATGATCGTGAAGATCGTCGCCAGCATGGTCCAGCCCTCGTCGGACTTGGTGTTCATGTGCAGGAAGTAGATCATGTGCACGACGATCTGCACGATGGCGAAGGCCATGATCGTCAGCGCCGTCCAGACCGGGCTGGCGAAGCCGCCCCACATGACGATGATGAACGGGATCGCGGTCAGCACCACCGACAGCACGAAGCCGGTGACGTAGGACTTGTGGGTGCCGTGGTCATGGCCATCGTCGTGATGGTGATGGCCGTGCTCGTGCGCAAGCTTCTCGTGATGCGTCTCGGGAGTGGCGGCGGACATCAGATCATCCCCATCAGGTAGACGAAGGTGAAGACGCCGATCCAGACGACGTCGAGGAAGTGCCAGAACATCGACAGGCAGCCCAGCCGGCGCATGTTCGCCGGGATCAGGCCCTTCTGCGAGATCTGGACCATCAGCGTCACCAGCCAGATCGAGCCGAAGGTGACGTGCAGCCCGTGGGTGCCGACCAGCGCGAAGAAGGCCGACAGGAAGGCCGAGCGCTGCGGGCCCGCGCCCTCGTGGATCAGGTGGTTGAACTCGTAGAGTTCGACGCAGAGGAAGCCCAGACCGAAGAGCAGCGTGACGAACAGCCAGCGCAGCGCGCCGGACTTGTTGCCCTCGTGCGCCGCCAGCATGCCGAAGCCGAAGGTGATCGACGAGATCAGCAGGAAGGCGGTGTTCAGCGCCACCAGCTCGAGGTCGAAGAGATCCTTCGGCCCCGGCCCGCCGGCGTAGTTGTGGCCCAGCACCCCGAAGACCGCGAACAGAACCGCGAACATCAGGCAGTCGGACATCAGGTAGATCCAGAAGCCGAGGCTGGTGCTCGCGCCTTCCGGGTGGTGATGCGGCTCAAGCTCCCAGAACGAGGGCTTGTCGCTGGAGTGGGTCGTCGTCGCGCTCATGGCTCAGGCTCCCAGGGCGAGGCGACGGGTGCGCTCGTCCTCGACCGCTTCCACCTCGTTCGCGGGGATGTGGTAGTCGCGGTTGTAGTTGAAGGTATGGACGATGGCGCCGATGACCAGGGCCGCGAAGCTCGCGATCGCCAGCCACCAGATGTACCAGATCATCGCGACACCGAAGACCGTGGCGAAACCGGCCAGCACGACGCCCGCGCCGGTGTTCTTCGGCATGTGGATCGGCAGGAAGCCATAGAGCGGACGCTGCGCCTTCTTGTCCTTCATGTCCCACCAGGCGTCCATGTCATGGATGACCGGGGTGAAGGCGAAGTTGTAGGCCGGCGGCGGCGACGAGGTCGCCCATTCCAGCGTCCGGCCACCCCAGGGGTCGCCCGAGACGTCGGCCAGTTCCTTGCGCTTCCAGATCGACCAGGCGATCTGCACGATGAAGGCGGCGATGCCCACGGCGATGATCGCGGCGCCGACGGCGGCGATGGCGAACCAGATCCGCAGATCCGGGTCGTCGAAGACGCGCATCCGGCGGGTCACGCCCATCAGGCCCAGCACGTAGAGCGGGGTGAAGGCGATCCAGTAGCCGATCAGCCAGCACCAGAACGAGATCTTGCCGAAGAACGGGTCGAGCTTGAAGCCGAAGGCCTTGGGCCACCAGAAGTTGATGCCCGCGAAGACCCCGAACACCACGCCGCCGATGATCACGTTGTGGAAGTGGGCGATCAGGAACAGCGAGTTGTGCAGCACGAAGTCGGCCGGCGGCACCGCCAGCAGCACGCCGGTCATCCCGCCCACGGTGAAGGTGACCATGAAGGCGACCGTCCACATCATCGGCAGTTCGAACCGGACCCGGCCCTTGTACATGGTGAAGAGCCAGTTGAAGATCTTCGCCCCGGTCGGGATCGAGATGATCATCGTGGTGATCCCGAAGAACGAGTTCACCGAGGCGCCCGAGCCCATCGTGAAGAAGTGGTGCAGCCAGACGACGTAGGACAGCACCGTGATGCAAATGGTCGCGTAGACCATCGAGGTGTAGCCGAACAGCCGCTTGCCCGCGAAGGTCGAGGTGATCTCGGAGAAGATGCCGAAGGCGGGCAGGATCAGGATGTAGACCTCCGGGTGGCCCCAGATCCAGATCAGGTTGATGTACATCATCGAGTTGCCGCCGAGGTCGTTCGTGAAGAAGTTCGTCCCCACGTAGCGGTCCAGGGTCAGCAGGATCAGCGTCATCGTCAGCACCGGGAAGGAGGCGACGATCAGCACGTTGGTGCAGAGCGCGGTCCAGGTGAAGACCGGCATCTTCATCATGGTCATGCCCGGGGCGCGCATCTTCACGATGGTGACCAGCAGGTTGATCCCCGACAGCGTCGTGCCGACGCCCGCGACCTGCAGCGCCCAGATGTAGTAGTCGACGCCCACGCCCGGGCTCGCGTCGATGCCCGACAGCGGCGGGAAGGCCAGCCAGCCGGTCTGCGCGAACTCACCCACGAACAGCGACATCATGATGATGATCGCGCCGCCCGCCGTCATCCAGAACGAGAAGTTGTTCAGGAACGGGAAGGACACGTCGCGCGCGCCGATCTGCAGCGGGACCACGTAGTTCATGAACCCGGTGACGAAGGGCATCGCCGCGAAGAAGATCATGATCACGCCGTGGGCCGTGAAGACCTGGTCGTAGTGGTGCGCGTTCAGATAGCCTTCCGAGCCGTTGAAGGCCCAGACCTGCTGAAGCCGCATCATCAGCGCGTCGGCGAAGCCGCGCAGCAGCATGATGATGCCCAGGATCATGTACATGATCCCGATCTTCTTGTGGTCGACGCTGGTGAACCACTCCTTCCAGAGATAGCCCCAGAGCTTGAAGTAGGTCAGCGCGATGAGAAGCGCGATGCCTCCCAGCGCCACGCCGGCGAAGGTCGCCCAGACGATCGGTTCCTGCGGGATCGCGTCGAAGCCGAGCTTGCCGAACAGGAAGGTTGTGTGAGGTGCAGTTGCTGCGGGTGTCATCGGGGAGGTCCGTTCAGAGGTTCCGGTCGGCGGTCTCGAGCGCGGTCAGACCGCTCGCTCTCGGCGCGCCGGGACGGGTCAGCGCGTGGCCGCGCATCGGCGAAGCATCGAAGGGGGCGACCACTTCCGCGCCCGAGGCGGCGAACATGCGCGCGCTGTCCTCGGGGGTGCAGAAGCTGGTGACCATGAAGCTGGGGGCGCCGAACACCGGGCGGATCTCGCCGGTGACGTTGCGGGCCCGCGGCAGCTGGGCGACGTTGATCGCCCCGGCCAGCCCGGTGCCGCCCTGACGGTCGAGCGCCATCATCTCGCTCGAGCACATCCGGCCCTCCTCGACGCACATCTGCACGACGCGGCCGAAGAGTTCGGGATCGACCTGGCCCCAGTACTGGACCGGTGCGTTCTCGGTCGGCTGCGCCAGCGCGATGTAGGACGGGCGGTCCAGCGCGTCGGCGCTTTCGCGCGCCTTGGCGATCCAGGCGTTGAAGCCGTCGGTGTCCAGCGCATGGGCCTTGAAGCGCATGTGCGAGAAGCCGGCGCCCGAGTAATGCGACGAGAAGCCGTCATAGGTGCCGGGCGTGTTGATGACGCCGTGCAGCGTCGTCTCCATCCCCGGCATCGTGTAGAGCATCCCGGCCATCGTCGGGATGTAGAAGGCGTTCATGACCGTGGCCGAGGTCATCTTGAACTCGACGGCGCGGTCCACCGGCACGGCCATGTCGTTGACCGAGGCGATGCCGTAGTCCGGGTAGATGAACAGCCACTTCCAGTCGAGCGCGACCACCTCGACCCGCAGCGGCTCTTCGCCGGCGGTGACCTGCTGGTCCGCCGAGATCCGGTTCAGCGGACGGTAGGGGTCCAGAAGATGCGTGCCGACCCAGGTCAGCGCGCCGAGGCAGATGATGATCAGCAGCGGCGCCGCCCAGATCACCAGCTCGAGCTTGGTCGAGTGGTGCCAGTCGGGCGCGTATTCGGCGTCCTTGTTCGATTCGCGGTATTTCCACGCGAAGAACAGCGTCAGCGCGATCACGGGGATGATGATCACGAGCATCAGCAGGGTCGAGATGACGAGAAGGTCGCGCTGCTGCGCGGCGACATCGCCCGAGGGAGCCAAGACCACCGGCTTGCAGGCGGCGATCAGAAGAATCGGCAGCAGGGCGGCGAATCTCTTGAGTTTCAAGGCAGTATCCTGTCGGTCAGGCCAATGGCACCCCTGCGGCGCCATGGGAGAGGCTGTGAGTCCGCGCCCCTGCTATTACTAATGCTGCAGATATGACATAGGACAATTTGACCACTGCCGCTCCGCAGCATACGGGTGCACAAGGCGCGCGGCGCAGTGCGACTCGGGCGCGAGGGGGATATGATACCTCGTCGGCCCGCGGCCGCGGCAGAGTCATTCTTGGCCCGCACCCTCCCCGCGGACCCGTCAAAACCCCGGCGCACGCCTGTGCGCTCGGAACGTAAGAACAGGAGCCGTTTCCGGCATGTCCAGCCAACCCGCATCGGTGACCGCCGAACAGGACGCCCGCCAGATCCACGCGGACGAGCATGTCACCCCCTCCGACATCGCCATCGGCGTCATCATCGGCCGCACGTCGGAATTCTTCGACTTCTTCGTCTATGCGATCGCCTCGGTGATCGTGTTCCCGCAGACGATCTTCTCCTTCGCCGACCCGCTGGTCGCGACGCTGTGGTCCTTCGCGATCTTCGCGCTGGCCTTCGTCGCCCGCCCGTTCGGCACGATGTTCTTCACCATGGTCGACCGCAACTACGGCAAGGGCACCAAGCTGACGCTGGCGCTGCTGCTGCTGGGCACCTCGACCGTGGCGATGGGCCTGCTGCCGCGCTTCGAAACCGTCGGCTGGTGGGCGGTGCTGATGCTCGCCGTGCTGCGCATCGGCCAGGGCCTCGCGCTCGGCGGTGCTTGGGACGGCCTCGCCTCGCTGCTGGCGCTGAACGCGCCGAAGGGCAAGCAGGGCGTCTTCGCGATGGTGCCGCAGCTCGGCGCGCCGCTGGGCTTGCTGGTCGCCTCGCTGCTCTTCGTGTTCCTGACCACCTCGCTCTCGGCGCAGGACTTCCTCGACTGGGGCTGGCGCTATCCGTTCTTCGTGGCCTTCGCGATCAACGTCGTGGCGCTGTTCGCGCGCCTGCGGATCGTGGTCACCGTCGAATACGAAGAGGCCTTCCGCTCGCGCGAGCTGCAGCCGACCTCGTTCCGCAAGACCGTCGCCAACGAGGGCGGCACCATCGTCGCCGGCGCCTTCGTGCCGCTGGCCAGCTTCGCGCTGTTCCACATGGTCACCGTGTTCCCGCTGAGCTGGGTCTACCTCTACACCGACGAAGTGCCCTCGCGCTTCCTGGTGATCGAGGCGATCGGCGCGGTCTTCGGGCTCATCGCGGTCTATCTCTCGGGCCCGATCTCGGATGCCATCGGCCGCCGCCGGCTGCTGAACCTCGGCGCGATCGCCATCGGCATCTTCGCGCTGGTCGCCCCCCTCCTGCTGTCGGGCGACACCACGGGCGAGCTGATCTACATGATCGTCGGCTTCGTCCTGCTGGGCCTGTCCTTCGGCCAGTGCTCGGGCGCCGCGGCCTCGGTCTTCGCGCCGGGCTACCGCTACGTCGGCTCGGCCATCGTGTCCGACCTCGCCTGGCTGCTGGGCGCGGGCTTCGCGCCGCTGGCCGCGCTGCTCCTGTCGTCGCAGTTCGGCCTGGTCTGGGGCGGGATCTACCTGCTGTCGGGCGCGATCTGCACCGTTCTGGCGCTGCGCTTCGTCAAGACGCTGGAATTCCGCGCCGCCTGAACCCGGCCCCCTGAAAACCGGCCGCCGCGCTCACCCCCGGGTCAGCGCGGCCAGCCACCGGGCCCGCGTCACGGCGCGGGTCCGCGCCGCCGCCACCGCCGCCTCGGGCGTCACGGCGCGGAACACCAGATGATCCCGGCTGCGCATCTGGGCCAGCCGGTCGACATCCGGACCGATCACCGTCGCGATCTTGGGATAGCCGCCGGTGGTCTGGTGATCGGCCAGAAGCACGGTCGCCGCCCCCTCGCCATTCACCTGGATCGACCCGCGGCAGATCGGCTCCGACGGCATGTCCATCGCCACCGAGGGCCGCAGCGGCGGACCGTCGAGCCGCACCCCCATCCGGTCATAGGCCGCGCTCAGCGTGAACGGGGCCGCGGTCAGCGCCGCCAGCACCTCGGGCTCGAAGAACCGCTGCTGCGGCCCCATCACCACCCGGATCTCGCGCCGCGGCCGCGCCGTCACCGGCCGGGCCACCGCACCGTGCAGCGCAGGGCACGCGCCCTCGCCCTCAAGCGTGATCTCCTGCCCGGCGACCAGCCGCCCGCCGCCCAGCCCCGTCGGCCCGTGCGTCGCGCTCGACCCCAGCCAGGAGCGCGCCGCGATCCCGCCGCGGAACGCCAGCACCGCCCAGGATCCCCAGAACCCCGGCAGGATTTCCAGCCGCTGGCCCGCGCAGATCCCCGCCACCAGCCAGTCGCCCAGCACCTCGCCGTCCAGCCGCGCGCGGAAGCCGCCGCCGGTCAGCGCGAAGCTCGCCGCGCCCTCCAGACAGTCGACCACCAGCCCGCCCAGCGAGATCTCGATCGCGGTGCCGCCGGGGGCATTGCCCAGCACGGCATGCGCGGCCGCGAAGGCATCGCGATCCATCGGCCCGGACCGGGTGACGCCGAAGCGCTTCATCCCGGGCCGGCCCGCATCCTGAAAGGTGACATGCGGCCCGGCGCGGAAGACCTTCAGACGCGCGCTCATGCCGGCACCCCGTCCGCCATCGCCCGGTCATAGGCCGCGCGGTCGATCCGCCGGAAGGCGACGCGGTCGCCCACGTCGAACAGGAAGGGCCGCGCGCCCTCGGGATCGAGGATCCGCGTGGGCGAGCGCCCGATCAGCCACCAGCCCGTCGGCATTGTCAGCGTCGAGACAAGGCACTGCGGCCCCGCGATCATCACCGCGCCCGCGCGGATGTCGCGCACCGGCTGGGTCTTGCGCGGCAGGCGCAGCGCCTCGGGCACGCCGGCCAGATAGGCATAGCCGGGGGCGAAGCCGTACATGTGCACGCGGTAGTCGCCGGCCAGATGCGCGGCGATCACCGCCTCGCGCGACAGGCCCAGCTGCCCCGCCACGCTGTCCAGATCCGGGGCCAGATCGCCCTCGTAGCAGACCGCGACCTCGCGCAGCGCCCCCTGCCCTGCCGTCGTCTCGGGCAGCGCGGCGATCAGCGCCTCCAGCGCCGCGACCGCCTCGGCATGGGTGGTTTCGAGCGGGTCGAATTCCACCAGCAGGTTCACATAGGCGGGCGTCGCCTCGACGAAGCCCGGAAAGGGCCGGCCGGCCAGCGCCCGGTCCAGCGCGATGACGCGGGCATTCACGGCCGCGTCGATGCTGTCGCCGAACTCGACCAGCACCGCCCGTTCGGCCACGGGGCTCAGGCGCGGAAACCCGGTCATGCCGGCAGGAACGGGCGGAAGGTGACGCCGGCCTCGCCCAGCACGCGGCGCAGTTCGCGGGCGCGGGCGACGGCGCCGGCGCTGTCACCATGCAGGCAGATCGACTGCGCCTTCAGCGCGATCGGGTCGGCCCCGTCGACCACCGGCATGCGCCCGGTTTCCAGGAAGCGCAGGATCCGCGCCGCCCCTTCGGCCGGATCGTGCAGCATCGCGTCGGGACGCGCCCGCGGCACCAGCTGGCCCGAGGGCAAATAGGCGCGGTCGGCGAAGATCTCGGAAAACACCTGCAGCCCGGCGCGCTCTGCCGCGGGCTCCAGCGCGGTGCCAGAGATCGCCAGCACCGCCAGATCGGGCGAGATCGCCCGCACCGCCGCCGCGATCGCCGCCGCGACCTCGGGCTCTGCCGCGGCGAGGTTGCCCAGCGCGCCATGCGGCTTGACGTAGCGCACCCGGGCGCCCGCCAGCGCCGCCACGCCCTGCAGCGCGCCGATCTGCGCCGCGACCATCCGCCCGATCTCGGCCGGGGCCATCGGGATCACCCGCCGCCCGAAGCCCTCGCGGTCGGCATAGCCCGGATGCGCGCCGACCACGACGCCGCGCGCCGCAGCCTCGGTCAGGGTCGCGAACATGGTCTGGGGATCGCTGGCATGGCCGCCGCAGGCGACATTGGCCGAGGTCACGACCGACAGGAGCGCCGCGTCATCCCCCATCACCCAGGGCCCGTAGCTTTCGCCCAGGTCCGAATTGAGGTCGATCTCCGCCATCTGCCGTCTCCTGCCGTTCGGGGCGGAGTTCAGCACATCGCGTCCGCGGGGTGTAGCCCCCCAGCAGCCGGGATCACAGGTCGAAGAACAGCATCAGCCAGGGAAACAGCAGGCCCGCCGCCGCGATGGCCAGCGTCAGCGGCAGCTCGCGCCGCTCGCGGTGCAGCGCCGTGGCCTCGAGCGTCTGGACGCCGGCGGTCATCGGCGGCTCGGTCCGGCGCAGGGCTTCGAACCCGGCGAAGAAGGCGGCGAAACAGCCGCCGAGCACAAGCACGAACGGGGCGATCTGCGGCGCGGGGATGTAGAGGAACATCACCGTCACCACGCCCACTGCGTCCGCGTCGATGCTGCGCGCGGTGTAGAGCGCGAAGGCGAACCAGAACACGACCATCGCGGTGACGATGCGCGGCAGCATCGGCGCCTCGGGCAGGCCGGCAAGGAACAGGCCAAGGATCAGCACCCCCAGCGCACCGGTCAGGAACAGGGGCACGGTGCGGGTCGCAAGCTCGAACCCGATCATCCCGGCCAGAATCGGACAGGCCAGCAGCAGCGGCAACACATCGCCGGACATACAAAATCCTCCAATGAATACCCCGTCGCGCTTGTCGCGCGTCGGGGCCGGCACGGGATCCATGGCAGCGGATGGCGGGTGCCGGCAGGCTCACGAGACGCGCAAACCCGGCCGAAACCGCGAAAAGATCTGGGAAAATTTTCGGCAGCTCAACCCTGACCGGTGGCGAAGAAGCCCTCGATCTCGTGCAGGTGGCGATCCATGGCTGCCGCGGCGGCATCCGGGTCGCCCGCGGCGACGGCGTCAAGGATCTGCGCATGGCCCGCCGCCGCGCGCGCCGCGACGCCGGCATGGGCCAGCGTCGTGCGCCGGATCTCCAGCAGCCAGCCGTTCAGCGCCCGGCTTAGCCCATCGAGCAGCGCGTTCCCCGCGATCGCCACCAGCGTTTCGTGAAAGGCGACGTCGGTCTGCCCGAAGGCCTCTGGGTCGTCGAGCGCCGCGCGATTCGCCGCAAGGCAGGCTTCCAGCCGCGCGACATCCTCGGACCCCCGCTTCAGCGCCGCCTCGCGGGCGATGCCGACCTCGATCACCCGGCGCAGGCCCTGGAAATCGCGCGGCCCGTGCGGCTGGGCCAGGAACACCTCGGCCGCGCCGGTCAGCGCCTCGATCAGCCGCTCGCTCGACGGCAGGGTGACGCGGGCGGGCGCACCGTTGCGGATCTCGACCAGCCCCATCCGCTGCAGCCGCTGCAGCGCCTCGCGCACCGTCGGCCGGCTGACGCCGAATCGCTCGGCCAGCGCCGTCTCGGGCGGCAGCGCGCCCCCGGCGGCCAGCGTGCCATCCGCGATCAGCCCCTGGATGCGGTCGGCGACCTGATCCGACAGGCGGCGGCGGTCGAGGGTCGTGGGTTCCATGCGGCACCTGTAAGACAGCTTGACAGTCGGTCAGCCCCATCCCTACCCTTATCCCCAGCCCCGGGGCAAGCCGACGTTCGGAGGAGAACGGGCCGCCCGGGCAAGGGAGGATCATCATGGATCACGTGGATCCGGCGCCGCAGGCGTCGGTCGGATCGGCACGGCCGCGCAAGGGCCGGGTCGAGGACAAGGTCGTGCTCGTCTTCGGCGCGGGCTCGGTCGGCGAGGGTTGGGGCAACGGCAAGGCGGCCTCGGTCGCCTATGCCCGCGAGGGCGGGCGCGTGGTCTGCGTCGACCTGAATGCCGCTGCCGCGGAAACCACCGCCGCCGCGATCGCGGCCGAGGGCGGCGAGGCGCTGGCCCTGACCGCCGACGTCACGCAGGACGGCTCGATCCGCGCGGCGGTCGCCGCGGCACTGGAACGGTTCGGGCGCATCGACGTGCTGCACAACAACGTCGGCATGAACATCGCCGGCGGCGCGGTCGAGGCGACCGAGGAAAGCTGGCGGCGGGTGATGGACGTCAACCTGACCTCGGCCTTCCTGACCTGCCGGGCGGTGCTGCCGGCGATGGTCGCGCAGGGCAAGGGCGCGATCGTCAACGTCTCGTCGCTGGCCGGCATCCGCTGGACCGGCTACCCCTACATCTCCTACGCGGCGGCGAAGGCCGGGCTGAACCAGATGACCCGCTCGATCGCCGTCGAATACGCGGCGCGCGGCATCCGCTGCAACGTGGTGCTGCCCGGGCTGATGGACACGCCCCATGTCGTCCAGCAGATCGCCGGCTACCATGCCGCAGACCTGCAGGCGATGCGCGACCGCCGCGCCGCAATGACGCCGATGAAGGTGCAGGGCGACGGCTGGGACATCGCCTGGGCCTCGGTCTTCCTGGCCTCGGACGAGGCGAAATTCGTCAACGGGATCGAGCTGATCGTCGACGGCGGCCAGCATTGCACGATGATGGGCGCGACCTGATCGCCACATTGCAGCATGACCGGTCCATTAGCTGGACCGGTCATTTTCCCCTGATTTTGCGTCTGATCAGGGATTTTGCTTGAACGATCTCCGAATCGCGGTAGTTTCGGTCAGTTGCACGTCAAGGTTGTTCCACATGGTGGACCCGGACGACGGCCTGAAGGAGCAGGTCGGAACCTGGAGAGGGCCCAGCGCCCGGCACCCGATGACGGCCCCGGTTGAGGAGCCGGGTGACATGGGAGGAGACAGCCATGACGGCTTATGACACGGCGCCCGCCGACAGCGCGGGTGGCGACCTGGAGGCCTTTGCCGAAGGCAGCCACGACCAGGGTCCGAACTGGATGAAGCCGATCGAATGGATCTCGGCCGGCCTTCTGGCCGCGATGATCCTGACAATCGTCGTCAATGTCACCAGCCGCTCGGTCTTCCATCACCCGATCATCTGGGCTGACGAGGTCGCCTCGATCACCTTCATCTGGCTTGCCATGCTGGGCGCCGCGGTCGCGATCTCGCGCAACGAGCATCTGAAGCTGACGCTGTTCCTGCCGATGATCCCCGCCCGCTTCCGCGAGACCGTACATGCGGCGGGGCTGCTGCTGGTTGCGCTGTTCCTGCTGGCGATGCTGCGCCCCGCCATCGACTATGCCTGGGAAGAGCGCTGGATCACCTCGCCCGCCCTCGGCATCCCGATGACCTATCGCGCCGCGGCCCTGCCCACCGGCCTCGTGCTGATGGCGCTGCTGGCCGTGGCGCGCGCGGTGCGCGACTGCAAGATTTCGGTCCTGCTCGGCACCGCCGCGGTGATCGCGCTGATCGTGACCGGGCTCTGGCTGGCCTCGCCGGCGCTGAAAACCCTTGGCAACTGGAACCTGCCGATCTTCCTGATCGGCCTCGTGGCGCTGCTGCTGGCGATGGGCGTGCCGATCGCGCTGTGCTTCGGGCTGGGAACGCTGGCCTATCTGACCTTCGCCTCGACCGCGCCGATCTTCGTGATGATCGGCCGGATGGACGAGGGCATATCCTCGCTCGTGCTGCTCTCGGTGCCGGTCTTCGTGCTGCTGGGCTGCATCCTCGACGCGACCGGCATGGGCAAGGCGATCGTCGAGTTCCTCGCCTCGCTGCTGGGCCATGTGAAGGCCGGCATGTCCTACGTCCTTCTGGGTTCGCTCTTCCTCGTCTCGGGGATCTCGGGCTCGAAGGTCTCGGACATGGCGACCGTCGCCCCCGCGCTCTTCCCCGAAATGAAGCGCCGCGGCCACAAGCCGCGCGAGATGACCGCGCTGCTGGCCACCGGCGCCGCGATGGCCGACACCGTGCCGCCCTCGATCGTGCTGATCGTGCTGGGCTCGGCCGCGGGCGTGTCGATCGCCGGGCTCTTCACCGCCGGCTTCGCCATCGCGATGGTGCTTTTGGTGGTGCTGGCGGTGCTCGCACGCTGGAAGGCGCGGCACGAGGACATGTCCGGCGTCCAGCGGCTTTCGGCCCGTAACGTCGGGCGCAGCGCGCTGGTGGCGCTGCCGGCGCTGATCCTGCCCTTCATGATCCGCTCGATGGTCGGCGGCGGCTTCGCCACCGCGACCGAGGTCTCGACCTTCGCCGTCCTTTACGCGCTGATCATCGGCGTGGTCCTGTACGGCGGCATCCCCGCACGCAAGTTCGGCGCGATGCTGATCGAGACCGCGGCGATGTCGGGGGCGATCCTGCTGATCCTCGGCTGCGCCTCGGCGATGGCCTGGGCGCTGACCCAGTCGGGCTTCGCCAGCCAGCTGATGCAGATGGTCTCGGGCCTGCCGGGCGGCTGGATCACCTACATGGCGGTCACGATCGTCATCTTCCTGGTGCTGGGCTGCGTGCTGGAAGGCCTGCCCGCGCTGGTGCTGATGGCGCCGATCATGTTCCCGGTCGCCCGCAGCCTCGGGATCAACGACATCCACTATTCGATGGTCGTCGTCACCGCGATGAACATCGGGCTGATGGCCCCGCCCATCGGCATCGGCTTCTACATCGCCTGCAAGATCGGCGACTGCTCGCCCGACGAGGTCATGGCCGCGATCTGGCCCTACATCGCCGCGCTGGTCATCGGCCTGATCCTGATCGCCGCCGTTCCGTACTTTTCCACCGCGCTGCTCTGATTGCCTCCGGGGAGGGAGGCAGGGCCGTGCGATTTCACACCGAGGGAGGATTATCCATGAAACTGACGCGTCGTTCGCTGATGGCCAGCGCCTCGGCCGGCCTCTTGGCCGCGCCGTTCCTGGGCGCCGGCAAGGCCCTGGCCGCCGACTACACGCTGAAGCTGGCCAACAACCAGCCGCTGACCCATCCGTCGAACATCCGCACCGCGGAGGCGATCGCCAAGATCAAGGAAGAGACCGGCGGCAAGGTCGAGATCCAGGTCTTCCCGCAAAGCCAGCTGGGCGGCGACACCGACGTGCTCAGCCAGCTGCGCGGCGGCGGGGTCGATTTCTTCTTCCTCTCGCCGCTGATCCTGTCGACGCTGGTGCCGAACGCCTCGATCAACGGCATCGGCTTCGCCTTCTCGGGCTATGACCAGGTCTGGGCGGCGATGGACGGCGAGCTTGGCAAGTTCGTCCGCGGCGAGATCGAGAAGACCGGCCTTCTGGCGATGGAGAAGATCTGGGACAACGGCTTCCGCCAGACCTCGACCTCGACCGGCCCGATCGAGACGCCCGCGGATCTCGTGAACTTCAAGATCCGCGTGCCGGTCAGCCCGCTCTGGACCTCGATGTACACCGCCTTCGAAGCCGCGCCGACCTCGCTGAACTTCGCCGAGGTCTACACCGCGCTGCAGACCGGCGTCGTCTCGGGGCAGGAAAACCCGCTGGCGATCCTGTCGGTCTACAAGCTGTGGGAAGTGCAGAAGAACGTCTCGATGACCAACCACATGTGGGACGGGTTCTGGCTGCTGTCGAACCGTCGCAGCTGGGGCGGCCTGCCCGAGGACATCCAGGAAAGCATCACCAAGCACTTCAACGCCTCGGCCATCGACCAGCGCAAGGACGTGCAGGCGCTGAACGAGGGCCTGCGCGGCGAGCTCGAGAAGAACGGCATGGTCTTCAACGAGCCCGATCCGAAACCCTTCCAGGACAAGCTGGCCGAGAAGGGCTTCTACGCCGAGTGGAAGGGCAAGTACGGCGACGAGGCCTGGTCGATCCTCGAAGGCGCAGTCGGGCACACGCTGGGCTGATCGACATGAAACACGCCCCGCCCCCCCTGCCAGAACCCGCCGCCTCTGGCGCGCAGGCGGTCGAACGCGCGCTGTCGCTGCTGTCCCTCGTGGGGCGCGGCGGCGCGCGGGGGGCGGGGCTCAGCGAGCTTGTCGCCGCCGCGGGCCTGCCCAAGGCCACCACGCGGCGGCTGCTGCTGGCGCTGATCGGCGCCGGCCTCGTCGAGCAGGACGAGATCTCGCGCCGCTATCACCTGGGGCAGGAGGCCTTCGTGCTGGGCACGCTGGCCTCGCGCCGCCACGGCGTTCTGGAACAGGCCGCCGATGGCCTGCGCCGGCTGTCTGCCGCCACGCAGGACACCAGCTTCATCTCGGTGCGCCACGGCGACTACGTGATGTGCCTGCACCGCGAAGAGGGCAGCCACCCGGTGCGCACCCATGCGCTGCAGACCGGCGATCAGCACCCGCTGGGCGTCGGCGCCGGCTCGATGGCGATGCTCTCGGCCCTGCCAGAGGACGAACGCGAGGCGGTGATCGCCCGCCTCGCCCCGCTCTATGCGCGCTACCCCGGCTATTCGGCCGAGATCGTGCGCGAGGATGCCCGCATCGCCGCGGACCGCGGCTGGGCACTGAACCCCGGCCGCGTCGTCGCCTCGAGCTGGGGCGTCGGCGTCGCGGTCACCTATCCTGACGGCCGGCTGGCCGCCGCCCTGTCCGTCGCCGCGATCGACAGCCGCATGACCCCCGACCGCCAGCCCGAGATCGCGGCGCTGCTGACGGCCGAGGCCGAAAGCCTGCGCAAGCGGCTGGGCCGCGCCCCGGCCCCGCACACCCCGGCCCGCAGCGCGGGCTGACTGATGACGGCCCGCAGACCGGGCTGACCGAACGTGGCCCGCAGACCGGGCCGACCGATCCCGTCCCGCCCTGCGGGGCTGACCCCGTCCCGCATCGCGGGGCTGACAAGGAGACATCCCATGGCAGAACCCTGCATCGTCGGCTGGGCCCACAGCAAGTTCGGCAAATCCGCCGCCCCCGACACCACCGCCCTGATGGCCGAGGTCGTCGGCCCCGCGCTCGAGCATGCCGGGATCGGCACCTCTGATGTCGACGGCATCTTCGTCGGCGTGTTCAACAACGGCTTCTCCAAGCAGGACTTCCAAGGCGCGCTGGTGGCGATGGGCACACCCGGGCTTGACCATGTCCCGGCGGTGCGGCTCGAGAACGCCTGTTCCACCGGCACCGCGGCGCTCTACTCGGCGATGGACTTCATCGCCGCCGGCCGCGGGCGCATCGCGCTGGTCGTCGGCGCCGAGAAGATGACCGGCATCCCCACCGAAAACGTCGGCGACGTGCTTCTGGCCGGCAGCTGGCGCGCCGAAGAGGGCGAGGTCGAGGGCGGCTTCGCCGGCGTCTTCGGCATGATCGCCGGGACCTATTTCCAGCGCTACGGCGACCGGTCCGAGGAACTGGCGATGATCGCCGCCAAGAACCACGAGAACGGCACCCGGAACCCCTATGCGCACATGCAGAAGGACCTGGGCCTGGCCTTCTGCAACACGCCCTCGGACAAGAACCCCTATGTGGCGGGGCCGCTCCGGCGCACCGACTGCTCGCTCGTGTCGGACGGGGCGGCGGCGCTGGTGCTGGCCGATGCCGAGACCGCGGCGACGATGAAGCGCGCCATAAGCTTTCGCGCGCGAAAGAACGTTAACGACATCCTGGCGCTGTCGCGCCGCGACCCGACCGCCTTCGAGGGCGGCCGCCGCGCCTGGGCGGGTGCGCTCGATCAGGCCGGGGTCGGGATCCGCGATCTCGACTTCGTGGAAACCCACGACTGCTTCACCATGGCCGAGATGATCGAATACGAGATCATGGGCCTCGCGAAGCCCGGCGAGGGCTGGAAGGTCGCGCGCGAGGGACTGACCCGCTTCGATGGCGCGCTGCCGGTCAACCCCTCGGGCGGGCTGAAGTCGCGCGGCCATCCGATCGGCGCGACCGGCGTGTCGCAGCATGTCATGGCCGCGATGCAGCTCACCGGGGATGCCGGCGAGATGCAGGTCCGCGACGCCGAACTGGCCGGCGTCTTCAACATGGGCGGCGCCGCCGTCGCCAACTACGTCTCGATCCTGGAGCGCATGAAATGACCACGGCCCAACCTGCCGGCGGACTGGCCCCGAGTTCCACCCGCGTGATGAACCTGTCGCGCTTCGTGACGCAGGCCGCGCGGCGCCTGCCCGACGAGATCGCGCTGGTCTGGGGCGACCGGACCTGGAGCTGGCGCGAGTTCGACGCCCGCATCGACGCGCTGGCCGCGGCGCTGCAAAGCCGCTTCGGGGTGCAGAAGGGCGACCGGGTCCTGTGCCAGTCGCAGAACTGCACCGAGATGATGGAGGCGCAATACGCCGTCTTCCGCATCGGCGCGGTCTGGGTGCCGACCAACTTCCGCCAGACCCCGGACGAGGTGCGCTTCCTTGCGAAATCCTCGGGCGCGCGGCTGATGATCTGCAACGCGACCTTCCCCGACCATGCCGCGGCCTGCGCCGAAGAGGTGCCGGGCCTGACCCTGATCGCCATCGGCCGCGCCGGTTTCGGCCCCGACGTGAACGAGCTGATCGCCACCCATGACGGCGCCCAGCCCGACGAGCCCTGGTGCGACCGCGACGATCCCTGCTGGTTCTTCTTTACCTCGGGCACCACCGGGCGGCCGAAGGCCAGCGTTCTGACCCATGGCCAGATGGCCTTCGTGGTGACGAACCACCTGGCCGACCTGATGCCGGGGCTGACGCCCGCCGATGCCTCGCTGGTGGTGGCGCCGCTCAGCCATGGCGCGGGGGTCCACCAGCTGACCCAGATCGCGCGCGGCGTGAAGACGGTGCTGATGCCGGGCGAGCGCTTCGACATCCCCGTCGCCTGGGAGCTGATCGAACGCTGGAAGGTCTCGACCATCTTCACGGTGCCGACGATCCTGAAGCTGCTGATCGAGCATCCCTCGGCCGAGACCGCCAACCACTCCAGCCTGCGCTACGTCATCTACGCCGGCGCACCGATGTACCGCGAGGATCAGAAGCGCGCGCTGAAGAAGCTCGGGCCCGTGCTGGTGCAGTATTTCGGGCTGGGCGAGGTCACCGGCAACATCACCGTGCTGCCCTGCGCGCTGCACGAGGCCGAGGACGGGCCCCAGGTGAAGATCGGCACCTGCGGCTTCCCGCGCACCGGGATCCAGCTGCAGATCCAGGACGACCAGGGTCGCGAGGTGCAGCCTTTCGAGACCGGCGAGATCTGCTGCATCGGCCCCGCGGTCTTCGCGGGCTATTACGACAACCCCGAGGCCAATGCGAAAAGCTTCCGCGACGGCTGGTTCCGCACCGGCGACCTTGGCCATGTCGACGAACAGGGCTTCCTCTACATCACCGGCCGGGCGTCGGACATGTACATCTCGGGCGGCTCGAACGTCTATCCGCGCGAGATCGAGGAAAAGATCCTCGCCTATCCCGGTGTGAACGAGGTGGCGGTGGTGGGCGTGCCCGATCCGCTCTGGGGCGAGGTCGGGATCGCGGTCTGCGTCTGCGACCCCGGCACCGCGGTCGAAGAGGCGGCGCTGGCGGCGTGGCTCGCGCCGAAGATCAGCCGCTACAAGATGCCCAAGCAGATCCTGTTCTGGGAGGCGCTGCCGAAATCGGCCTATGGCAAGATCACCAAGAAGCTGATCCGCGAAGAGCTTGACCGGCTCGCCGCAGAGGGCGCGCCCGCGACCGCACCGGCGAGGGCCTCGGCATGAGCGACGATCTTGTGCTGACCGCCCTGCCCCACCCCGGCCCCCGCGCGCCGGATCGCCGCCCGGCGGTGGCGACCACGCTGAAGCCGCTGTCGGGCACGCTGCGCGCCGGCGAGGTGGTGATGGAGGGCATCGGCCGCATCCTGGACGAGGCCGGCTGCAAGGGCGGCATGCTCGACCTCGCGGGGCTCGTCTGCGACCCGTTCCGCTTCGTGCTGCCGGCGCACAGCGACGACGGGCTGCACGCCGCCTGGTACAGCGCCACCCACGCCCCCGAGGGTCCGGTGATCATCCGCGAGGGCACCGCGATGCTGGGCATGAAGGAGGGCGCGCCCTTCCTGCATTGCCACGGGATCTGGGAAGAGACCTCGGGCAAGACCCACATGGGCCACCTGCTGCCCTTCGACAGCATCGTGGCGCGCGATCACGCGGTCTCGGGCCTTGGCGCGCCCGCGGCCTGGCTCGAGGCGCTGCCGGATGCCGAAACCGCCTTCACCCTGTTCACGCCGAAGGGCGGCGACGGCGGGCGGCACCTGCTGGCGCGGCTCTGCCCCGACGAGGACGTGACGCTGGCGGTCGAACGGCTGGCGCGCGAACACGGCATCACCCGCGCCCGGGTGCATGGCGTGGGCTCGGTCTGCGTGATCCGCTTCACCGACGGCAGCGTGATGGACTGCATCGCGACCGAGATCCGCCTGACCTGGGCCACCATCGAGGGCGGCGAGGCCCGCATCGGCATCGCCGCCGTCGACACCGATGGCGGCGTGATGCGCGGCACCCTGATCCCCGGCGCCAACCCCGTGGGCGTCACCTTCGAACTTTTGATCGAGAGGCTGGACTGATGGACGACTGCATCCTGATCACCGGCGCGGGCTCGGGCATCGGCGAGGCGATCGCCCGCGCCTGCCTGGCCGAGGGCTGGCGCGTCGCCGCCGTCGACCGCGACACCGCCGGGCTCGAGCGGCTGCGCGAGGGCGCGGGGGCCAACGACCGGCTGCTGACGCTGGCGCTGGACGTGACCGACGAAGAGGCGGTGCGGGCCGTGGTGGCCAAGGTCGAGGCCGATCTGGGGCCGCTGACCGGCGCGGTGAACTCGGCCGGGATCGGGGCCGACGTGCCGATGCGCGACACCGATGCCGGGCTCTTCCGCAAGATCCTGGAAGTGAACCTGATCGGCAGCTTCCTGGTCGCGCGCGAGGCCGCGCGGGTGATGGAGCCGCGCCGCCGCGGCTCGATCATCAACATCGCCTCGGTCTCGGGCATCCGCGGCAACAAGGGGCGCTCGGCCTACGGCGCCTCGAAGGGCGGGGTGCTGACCATGACCAAGGTGCAGGCGGTCGAGCTGGGCCCGACCGGGCTGCGGGTGAACGCGATCGCGCCGGGGCCGATCGACACGCCGCTGGCGCGCGCGGTGCATGACGCGACGGTGCGGCAGATCTGGCACGACATGGTGCCCCAGCGCCGCTACGGCACGTCCGAGGAAGTCGCGCAGGCCGCGATCTTCCTGCTCGACGGCCGCCGCTCGGGCTACATCACCGGCCAGACGCTCTGCGTCGATGGCGGCTTCTCGATCGCCGGCCTGATGGAGCGCGAGGCAGTCTGAAGGCCTCCGCCCCTCCCGATCGATCCGCGATCATCGGGAGGGCTTCGGCGCGCCGCGCGGTGGATTTGCGACCCCTCGATGACCCGGCGGGCACGCGCCGCCGGAGCCTTCCCCTGCGGCGACGCAAACGCGCTGGTGGCCCCTCTGCGCGGGGGTTTCTTCGATCCGGGCGGGCTCTGACGCTCGGGGCCGAAGCGATCAACGCGGGCAATCCTCCCGGTGCCCTGCCGTTCCGGCCAGACGGACCCTCCACCATGTCGATGACGATCCGCATCACCGGGTTGTCCGGGCCGGCCTCGAGGGGGCCAGACGGCCCATCGCCACTCCAGCATGGCCCGCAGGGCAGGCCCCGCAGCGCTGTCCGGGATGTCCGGCCGTGCGTATCCCCCAGACCGATGGGATCGGGCGTCAGCGTGGGCGGGCGCCGATCAGCGCGGCCAGTTCCATCGCGTTGCGCACGCCCATCTTCGCCAGCACCCGACCGCGATGCACCTCGACCGTGCGCATCGCGATGTCGAGCGTGTCGGCGATCTGCTTGTTCAGGCTGCCGGTCAGCATCAGCTCCATCACCTCGCGCTCGCGCGACGACAGCGAGCCCAGCCGCTCCTCGACCGCGCGCTCGCGCGCCGCCTCGCTGACAAGGCGCGCGTGAAGGTCTGACGCGGCCAGCGCCTGATCGACGATCTGGTTGTCGCTGAACGGCTTTTCCACGAAGTCGAAGGCCCCGGCCTTCAGCGCCGCCACCGCGATCGGCACATCGGCATGGCCGGTCAGGAAGATCACCGGCACCCGGCAGCCGGCAGCGCGCAGCCGCTCGAAGGTCTCGGGACCGGTCAGCCCGCCCATCCGCACGTCGAGGATGATGCAGCTTGCACCTTCCGGCGCGCCATCGGGGCCCAGCGCCGCCAGCAGCGCCTCACCCGTGGGCCAGCACACCGCCTCGATCCCGCGCGAGGCGAAAAGCCAGGACAGCGCGTCGCGGATCGGCTCTTCGTCGTCGACGATATGGACCCGGGGCGTCATTCGGCCACCTGCACCTGCGGTTCCGCCGCCGGCAGCCAGAGCCGGAACACCGTCCCCCCGCCCGCGCGCGGCGCGTGGCCGATGCGGCCGTGGTGCAGCTCCATGATCGAGCGGCAGACGTTCAGCCCCATGCCCATGCCCTCCACCTTGGTCGAGACGAAGGCGTCGAAGATCCGGTCGGCGACCTCGGGATCGACGCCGCTGCCCTGATCCTCGACCCGGATCTCTACCCCTCCCTCGGCCGCGCCCAGCACCACCCGGATCGCGCGACCGCCCTTCGACTGGCCCCCCGGCCCCATCGCCTCCATCCCGTTGCGGATCAGGTTGATCAGCACCTGTTCCAGCAGGATGCGGTCGGCCGCGACCTCGGGGACCGGGCCCAGTTCCGTCTCGATCGCCAGCCCGCGCTCGCGCAGCGTGGCGGCAAGGAACCCCGTCGTCTCGGCGATCACCGGCGCCAGCGACACCCGTTCGAAGTTCGGGGCGCGCTTGCGCACGATGCCCTGAATGCCGCGGATGATCTGCCCGGCGCGGCCCGCCTGATGCGACAGCTTCTCCATCGCCGGGCCCAGCAGCGCCGGATCGGTGCGCCCGGCCTCGATCATGTTGCGCGCGCCGGCGGCGTAAGAGGCGATGGCGGCCAGCGGCTGGTTCAGCTCGTGCGCCAGCGTCGAGGCCATCTCGCCCAGCGTCACCAGCCGCGCGGTGCGGGTCAGCGATTCCTCCTGCCCCCGCGCCAGCCGCTCGGCCTGTTTCGCCGCCGAGATGTCGATGACCGAGCCCATCCAGCCGCGATGCACCCCCGCCCCGTCGATCAGCGGCGCCTCGTAGACCTGCACGTCGATCTCGTGGCCGTCGCGGTGGCGGAACCGCGTCTCGAAGCTTTGCGCGCGCGGCCCGTTCTCGGCCAGCGCGCGCTGGCGGGCCAGCGTCTCGTCCAGCCGGTCGGGCGACCAGTAGGGCATCGGCTGCGGCAGCCCCACCAGCTCGTCCGGGGCGAAGCCGGTCATCCGGCAGAAGGCGCCGTTGGCGTACAGCATCCGCCCCTCGTGATCCTTGGCGCGCAGGCCCACGGTCAGGCTTTCCTCCATCGAGCGGCGGAAGGCCATCTCGGCGCGCAGGCGATGCTCGACCCGGCGGCGCTGCGCGGCGGCGCGGAACAGCACGATCAGCGCCACGATCGACAGAAGCGACAGCCCGGCGATCCCCGCGATCAGCAGCCGGTCCGACATCGGCGCCCCGGTGTGATAGGGCGTGATGCGCAGCAGCGCGCCGCGCACCGGCGGGTCGAAGCTGATCGTGTTCTGCGCCGTCCCCTCTTCGGGCGTCATCCGCGCGCGGGCGGCGATGCTGCGGTCGCCGATATCGACCAGCTGCACCGCGTAGCGTTCCGCGATCCACCACGGGATATGGCGGTCCAGAAGCGTCTGCAGCGAGATCACCATCTCGATCGCGCCGCCGCCCTGCCCCTCGGGCACCAGCATCGAGACGGTGGCGCCGGGCATCCGCGGCCCGCCGTAACTCGGCCGCACGCCGCGCCCGCGGGTGCGGCGCATCAGGTCGAGGATCTCGGGATCGGCCGCGGCCCCGACCGCCCCCGGCGAGCCGACGAAACCCCCGCCCGAGACCGGAAGCTGCCGCCGCACCGCGCCGTTGCGGTCGAGCCAGCGGATCACCAGCACCTCGGGGTCGTTGGCGATGTGCAGGCGCGCGCGGTTTTCCAGCACGTCGGCGTCGGTGCCCGCCGCCGCGTCGAGCGAGAGCCTTGCCAGGAAATCCTCGTCCTGCGTCAGCTGGAAGCGCAGCGTCTGTTCCAGCCAGAGCGCGTCAGAGGCCATCTGGGTGCGCATCGTCTCGGCCTCGTCGCCGCGCACCGCCCACAGCAGCGCCGCGATCAGCGCCACCAGCGCGGCGATGGCGACCAGCGGGATCAGCGACAGAAGCTCGCCGTCGAAACGGCGCCGGCCGCCGTCCCAGGGCAGCGGGTCATGGCCGGGATCGAAGCGCGGGTCCATCGGGGCGGGGCGTCCTTGGTCTGTGCGGCGGCCTGTGCTGCAGTCTGGGCGGTGATCCGTCCGGCAGCATGGGGCGCGGACGGGCGGCGTTAAGCTATTGCGGAAATCCACAATAGCGCCCGGCGCCGCCCGATGCCATTGCTGCCCCCATGAGCCGCCCCGGAGGAGGAGCGGCCGAACGGAGGATACCATGCTCAATCGTCGCAGCTTCGCGCGTCTCGCCGGCGTGTGCGTTCTGGCGCTGTCGGCCGCGGTGCCGGCCTTCGCCGAGCCGATCGTCATCAAGTTCAGCCACGTCGTCGCGCCGGACACCCCCAAGGGCAAGGCCGCCGAGAAGTTCAAGGAACTGGCCGAGAAGTACACCGACGGCGGCGTGACCGTCGAAGTCTATCCGAACAGCCAGCTCTACAAGGACAAGGAAGAGCTCGAGGCGCTGCAGCTGGGCGCGGTGCAGATGCTGGCGCCCTCGCTGGCGAAGTTCGGCCCGCTGGGCGTGAAGGAATTCGAGGCCTTCGACATCCCCTACCTGTTCGACGGCTATGACAGCCTGCACAAGGTCACGCAGGGCGAGATGGGCAAGAAGCTTCTGGCCAAGCTGGAAGAGAAGGGCATCTCGGGCCTCGCCTTCTGGGACAACGGCTTCAAGGTCATGTCGGCGAACTCGTCGATCAAGGTGCCGGACGACCTGCTGGGCCTGAAGATGCGCATCCAGTCCTCGAAGGTGCTGGAAGCCGAGATGAACGCGCTGGGCGCGGTGCCGCAGGTCATGGCCTTCTCGGAAGTCTACCAGGCGCTGCAGACCGGCGTTGTCGACGGGACCGAGAACCCGCCCTCGAACATGTATACCCAGAAGATGAACGAGGTTCAGAAATACGCCGCCGAGACCAACCACGGCTATCTCGGCTATGCGGTGATCGTGAACAAGGCGTTCTGGGACGGCCTGCCCGAGGATGTGCGCGGCGAGCTGGACAAGGCGATGACCGAGGCCACCGACTATGGCAACTCGATCGCCAAGGAAGAGAACGACAAGGCGATGGCCGCGATGAAGGCCGCCGGCACCACCGAGTTCCACCAGCTCACCGACGAAGAGAAAGCCGCCTGGAAAGAGGCGCTGGCCCCCGTCGCGACCGAGATGTCGGACCGGATCGGCGCCGACACCATCAAGGAAATCCAGGCCGCCGCCGGCACCAGCATGTGACCCGGCCCGGCGCAGGGCGCGTGCCCCGCGCGCGCCCTGCGGGCGATGCCTGATCACGCCCGCGGCCGGTCCCGGCCGGCCGCGGCTCCACCCCCCCTCGAACGATCCTCGCCCGCCGCCTGCGCCCGCCTTGGCGCCGCAGGGGCCGTGCCCCCCCTCACCCACCGTCCCGGATATCCAGCATGCTCCGCCTCCTCGACCGCCTCGAAGAGGTGATGATCGGCACGCTGATCGCAGGCGCGACCCTGCTGATCTTCGTCTCGGTCGTTCACCGCTACTCGCTCGGCATCATCGTCGACATGTATTCCTACGCGCGCGCCCATGACATCGCCTGGGCGGCGCCCGCGCTGCGCTCGACCTTCATGAGCGTGAAGTCTATCAACCTCGTCTGGGCGCAGGAGCTGTGCATCTACATGTTCGTGTGGATGGCGAAGTTCGGTGCGGCCTATGGCGTGCGCACCGGCATCCATGTGGGCATCGACGTGCTCATCAACCGCCTGCCGCCCGAGCGGCGCAAGATCATGATCCTGTTCGGGCTGGCCTGCGGCGCCTTCTTCACCGGGGTGATCGCGGTGCTGGGCGCGAATTTCGTCCATCACATGTATTACGCCTCGTCGATCTCGCCCGATCTCGAGATCCAGATGTGGATCGTCTACCTGGCGGTGCCGACCGGCTCGGCGCTGATGTGCTTCCGCTTCCTGCAGGTGGCCTTCGCCTTCGCCCGCACCGGCGAGCTGCCGCACCACGACCACGGCCATGTCGACGGCATCGAGGATGACGCGGACATCGAGGCGGTCGAGGCCGCGCCCGTGACCCCCGACGACACCGGTATCGCCACCGGTTCCGACCGCCTGCCGAAGGATCGCTGAGATGGATGCCCTCCTGATTTTCGTGGGGCTGATCGCCCTGATGCTGACCGGCATGCCGATCTCGATCGCGCTGGGCCTGACGGTTCTGACCTTCCTCTTCACCATGACCCAGGTGCCGATCGACACGGTGGCGCTGAAGCTGTTCACCGGGATCGAGAAGTTCGAGATCATGGCGATCCCGTTCTTCATCCTGGCCGGCAACTTCCTGACCCATGGCGGGGTCGCGCGGCGGATGATCAACTTCGCCACGGCCATGGTCGGCCACTGGCACGGCGGCCTCGGCCTTGGCGGGGTCATCGCCTGCGCACTCTTCGCCGCGGTGTCCGGGTCCTCGCCCGCCACGGTCGTCGCCATCGGCTCGGTCATCCTGCCGGCGATGGTGAAGCAGGGCTTCCCCAAGCAGTTCGGCGCGGGCGTCATCACCACCTCGGGCGCGCTGGGCATCCTGATCCCGCCCTCGATCGTGATGGTGATGTATGCGGTCGCGACTTCGGGGATGCAGGCGGTGGGGCCGGACGGCCAGCCGGTCAGTTCCGCCTCGGTGGGCGAACTGTTCATGGCCGGCGTGGTGCCGGGGCTGATGCTGGCGGGCTTCCTCGCCTTCACCACCTGGAACCGCGCCCGCCGCTTCGGCTATCCGCGCCTGCCCAAGGCCAGCCTGCGCGAACGCTGGGAGGCCTTCCGCAAGGCGGCCTGGGGCCTGATCCTGATCGTCATCGTCATCGGCGGGATCTACACCGGCATCTTCACCCCCACCGAGGCGGCGGCGATGTCGGCGGTCTATGCCTTCGTGATCGCGGTCTTCGTCTACAAGGACATGAAGCTGCGCGACGTGCCGCGGGTGCTGCTGAGCTCGGCCTCGATGTCGGCGATGCTTCTCTACATCATCACCAACGCGGTGCTGTTCAGCTTCCTGATGACGCATGAGAACATCCCCCAGGCGCTGGGCAACTGGATGGTCGAGACCGGTCTGCCGTGGTGGGGCTTCCTGATCGTGGTCAACATTCTGCTGCTGGCGGCGGGGAACTTCATGGAGCCCTCGTCGATCGTGCTGATCATGGCGCCGATCCTGTTCCCGGTGGCGGTGCGGCTGGGCATCGACCCGGTCCACTTCGGGATCATGATCGTGGTGAACATGGAGGTGGGGATGTGCCATCCGCCGGTGGGGCTCAATCTCTATGTCGCCTCGGGCATCACCAAGATGGGCATTACCGAACTGACGGTCGCCGTCTGGCCCTGGCTGCTGACCATGCTCGTGTTCCTGGTGCTGGTCACCTACGTGCCCTGGATCTCGCTCGCCCTGCCCCACGCGCTGGGGATGTGAGAGACTTTTGACGCGCATCGCACCGCTCCCCCGGGGGCGGTGCTTTCCGTCCCAGTGCCAGATGGTTAGCGTTGCAGGGCGGGACCCAGGCACCGGTCCCGCGTCGCGAGAGGGAAGCAGGCCATGCCGCCGGACGTGCTGGAGATCCCGCCGGGGAACGAGATGTTCGACGGCTACCGCGCCGCCTTCGAGCGGTACGGCTTCGCGCCGGCGGTGAAGGCGCGCGGGTTCCTGTTCATTTCGGGCCAGGTCGGCGTGCGCCCCGACGGCTCGGTCCCCGAGAACGTGGGCGAGCAGACCCTTTGCGCGCTGGCGCGGATCGGCGAGCTGTTGCGGATCGCGGGGCTGGGCTTCGGGGATCTCGTCGATGTCACCAGCTACCATGTCGACATCGAGACGAGCCTGCCCGCCTTCCTCGAAGCCAAGCAGCGGGTGATCCGGGCGCCCTACCCGGCCTGGTCGATCATCGGCATCTCGGGGCTCAGCCGCCCCGCGCTGAAGGTCGAGATCCGCGCCACCGCCGCTCTGCGCGACTGACGGGCCGGACCGCTCAGCCCGTCGCGTCGCGCCTGCAGGCGACGCCGGCCCGTGCGCCGGGGGGCAGGAACGTGGCTTCATCCCCCTCGGCGGTGCCCTTGGTCCAGAACTCGGCCGGCCCCGCCCAGGTCGGACCCTGATAGCGCGCGCCCGAGCCGCTTTCGGCCCGCGGCAGCACCGCCGCCTGATCCAGCCAGCGCAGCACCACCACCGGTTCGCCCGCATTGACGAAGGCGGCGCTCACGACCGGCTCGAACCCGTCGCAGACATAGGGGAACGGGCCGAGCGAGGCGCCCTCGCTCGCCCGCGCGGCGGCCGAGCCGCGGCGGATCTCCTCGATGCGCAGCGCGTATTCGCGGCGGGTGCAGGCGGGAACGCCGTCATCGGCCTTCCAGCAGTCGTCGCGGCCCTTGATCCAGCCGCGCTGCATCGCCTTCAGGCTGGAGTCGTCGCCCTTCGCCGCGGCCAGCGCGTAGACCCGCGCCAGCTCGCGGTCCATCGCGGCCAGCGCCGGATCGGCACAGACCGCCTTTTCGGCCGCGCTCTCAGCCTTCGCGCAATCGAAGCTGGGCCCCGTCTGCGCGAGGACAGGCCTGGGCACCGGGGCGGCGGCCAGCGCCATCAGGGCAAGGCAGACGATCCGGCGCATCGGGCTCTCCTTCACCGAACGGGCTATTTTTTCGCGGCGGCGCGGATCTCGGACAGGGTCGCGCCGGCGGTCAGGGCCTCGGGGTCCAGGCGCAACTCTATCACCGAAAGCACCCCTGCGCCGAGCGCTCTGTCGAAGGCATCGGCGAAATCCTCCTGCCGCGCGACCACCTCGCCATGGCCGCCATAGGCGCGGGCCAGCGCGGCGAAGTCCGGGTTGGCCAGCCGGGTGCCCGAGATCCGTTCGGGGTAATGGCGCTCCTGATGCATGCGGATCGTGCCGTACTGGCCGTTGTTGGCCACGATCACGATCGGGGTCGCACCGTATTGCACCGCCGTCGACATCTCGTTCAGCGTCATCTGGAAGCAGCCGTCGCCGGCCATGCAGACCACGACCCGCCCCGGATACTGGAGCGAGGCCGAGACCGCCGCCGGGAAGCCGTAGCCCATGCTGCCCGAGGTCGGCGCCAACTGGGTGCCGTAGCGACGGAAGCGGTAGTAGCGGTGCAGGAAGGCCGCGTAATTGCCCGCGCCATTGGTCAGGATCGCGTCCTCGGGCAGATTGGCGGACAGCCACCCCACGACCTCTTCCATCCGCACCGCGCCGGGCGTCGGCTTCGGTTGCTGCCAGGCCTCGTATTCGGCCCGGGCGGCGGCGGTCCAGTCCGCCCAGCGCGCGACCACGCCCTCGGGCGCGGGTTCGGCGGCCAGCGCCGCGGCCATCTCTTCGGGCGGGCAGCAGATGCCCAGGTCCGGGCGCACGACCCGGCCCAGTTCCGAGGCATCGGGATAGACATGCAGCACGGTCTTGCCCGGCGCCGCCGGGTCGACCAGCGTGTAGCCGCCGGTCTGGTTGTCACCGATCCGCGCGCCCAGCCAGAGCACCACGTCGGCAGCCTTCAGCCGCTGGCCGAGCTTCGGGTTCATCCCCACGCCGAGGTCGCCCGCATAGTTCGGATGGGCGTTGTCCATGTGCCCCTGCCGGCGGAAGCTGACGGCGACGGGCAGGCCCCAGTTCTCCGCGAAACGGGCGATGTCGGTCGCGGCCTCCTCCGACCACTGGCTGCCGCCGAGCACCACCAGCGGCCGGTGCGCGCGGGCGAGCGCCTTGGTCAGCGCGTGGCGCTGCGCGTGGCTCAGCGCCTTCGGCGCGGGGGCGCGGGGCGGGATCGCGGGGGCCTCGGCCTCGGCCGAGAGCATATCCTCGGGCAGGGCGAGCACCACCGGACCGGGGCGGCCCGAGGTGGCGACATGGAAGGCGCGGCTGAGGTATTCGGGGATCCGCTCGGTGGTCTCGATCTCGGCCACCCATTTGGCGACGGTGCCGAACATCGCGCGGTAGTCGACCTCCTGGAAGGCCTCGCGGTCGCGGTGGGCGCGGTCGATCTGGCCCACGAAGAGGATCATCGGCGTCGAGTCCTGCTTGGCGACATGCACCCCGGCCGAGGCATTGGTGGCCCCCGGCCCGCGGGTGACGAAGCAGATGCCGGGCTGGCCGGTCATCTTGCCATGCGCCTCGGCCATCATCGCGGCCCCACCCTCGTGCCGGCAGACGACGTTGTCGATGCCCGAGTCGTAAAGCCCGTCGAGGGCTGCGAGGAAGCTCTCGCCCGGCACCGAAAAGACGCGCTTCACGCCCTCGGCCTTCAGATGCTCGACGAGGATGGCGCCGCCGTGCCGCTTGGTCATGTCTTGGGACTCCCTCATTCCGGGCGCGACACTGGCCCGCCCGGCGCGGGGGTTCAAGGGTGACGCGACATCGGAACGGCCGTCGGCCCGGGATCGGAGGCGGCATCGGGGCAAAGCGTCGTCGCAGCGACCGGCTACCGATCATCCGGCGCCGGGCCGGCAGGTCCGCGGTTGGCGACTGCGGCGCCATTCGCGCCCCTGCGTCTTTCCCCGTCGTCGCGCGCGCCTTCCTGTCGGCGCCCGGCGTTTCAAACGGACGGACTGCGCGTCGCGGGACTCCGGGCCCGCATTCCGGCCCGGCGCAGGGGGGCGAAGCGAGCGGCGGGATCGCGGCTCCTTCCCTCGACCCGCTTGGCAATCCCGTCATCGAGGCCACTAAGGCACGGCACGGACCTGTCTGAATGCGCCCGGTCCAGACAGCGTATCGCCGCGTGACCGGGCCTGGAACTTGCAACAGGACACTCGCCTTTAGGGTCACAGCGGACACGGAACGGAACGGCGCACCGCGCAGCGCGGCGGGATCGCCGCGTCGGCGGTGGCATCTGGGCTGGCGGACCGCCGATCCGTCCCTCGACTCGCTTGGGGATCGCCTCTTGGCAGCAGCACCTGCGCGGCGCGCGCCTGCCGCATGCACCTGCCCCTTTCGGCGCCCCGGCTTGCGTCCCGACCCACAGCGTTCAACCGGCACCCCAGAGCTTCAGCCGAGGCGGGGCGGCACGGCGCGTGGCCGGGATCACCGCATGGACGATGGCATCACGGCTGACGGGTGAGCGAATCCTCGACCCGGAAGCCCTCGGGGATCGCGTCGCGACCTTCGAGGATCAGGTCGGCCATCACCTCGGCCACCTTGGGCGCCATGCCGAAGCCGATCTTGAAGCCGCCATTGGCGATCAGGTGGCCCGGGCGGCCCGGCCAGGCCCCGAGCATCGGCGCGCGCGAGCGGGCGCGCGGGCGCAGGCCCGCCCAGCGGTCGGTGACCGGCGCGTCGCGCAGCGCCGGACAGGCGGCGCGGGCTTTCTCGATCAAAGCCTCGAGCTGGGCATCGGTCGCGGCGGGGTCGTCGAAGGCGCGTTCGGTCGTCGAGCCGATGGCGACGCTGCCATCGGCATGGGGCACGATATGCAGCCCCGCCACGAAAAGCTGCGGCAACGCCGTCACGTCGAGCGCCGGGCGCAGCACCGCAGACTGGCCCTTGATCCCCTGCCCCACCGGCTGACCCAGCACCTGCGAAAGCTCGGCCAGCCCCGCGGCGCCCGAGGCATGCAGGACCGTGCCGCGATCCTCGCCCTCGGCCGCGATCCCGCCGCCCCCGGCGCGGATCGCCGCGACCAGCGCCGCCACCGCCCGGCGCGGCGCGATGCGGGCCGAAAGCGTGTCATGGATCACCCGGCCCGCCGCGCCCAGCCATTCGGGCGGCAGGCCCGTTTCGGCGGCATCGCGAAGCTGCCACGCGGCCCGGCCCTGCCAGAGCGCCGCCGCGCCCGCGCCGCGCGCCTCGGCCAAGGGTTCGGCGGCGGGATCGGCCACCGGCTGGATGCGGCCGGTGCGGGCATAGCCGGGATCGCTGCCGCCGGTCGCGGCCACCTCGGCCCAGAAGGCCTCGGCCATCAGCAGGCTGTCGAGCTGGAAGGCCTTCTTCGGGTTCCAGTTTTCCGGCACATGCGGGGCCAGCGCGCCGACGGTGCCGCCCGAGGCGCCGGCACCGGGGCCGAAGGGGTCGATGACCTGCACCCGCGCGCCGCGGCGCTGGCAGGCGAAGGCGCAGGCCAGTCCGAAGGCGCCCGCGCCACGCACCGTCACATCGATTTCGGGCCGTCTTGCCATTCCCTGCCGCCTCGGTCACATCTGCCCCGTTCCCAGCAGGCATAGGTCGGATGACGGGCGAGGGCCATACGGCAGAGGGCGCATCGCCCGCCGCACTGACATGGCGCGACGGCGCCGTGCCGGTCTCGTCGCGCTTCGACGATCCCTATTTCAGCCTGAAGGGCGGACTCGACGAGACGCGCCACGTCTTCCTGGCCGGCAACGGCCTGCCAAGTCGGTTCCGCGACGGCTTCCACATCGCGGAACTGGGCTTCGGCACCGGGCTGAATCTGCTGGCCGCGGTGCTGCTCTGGCAGGCCGCCGGCATCGCCGGGCGCTTCCGCTTCACCAGTTTCGAGGGCTTCCCGATGTCGGCCGCCGAGATGGCCCGCGCCCACGAGGCCTTCCCAGAGGTGGCCGAGGTCTCGCCCGGGCTGGTCGCGGCCTGGCAGCGCGGGGCGCGGCGCTTCGCCGTCGGTCCCGCCGATGTCGAGATCCTCGAAGGCGATGCCCGCGCCGTCCTGCCCGGCTGGCAGGGTCGCGCCGAGGCCTGGTTCCTCGACGGCTTCTCGCCCGCCAAGAACCCCGAGATGTGGGGCGAGGATCTGATGGCAGAGGTCGGCCGCCACACCGCCCCCGGCGGCAGCTTCGCCACCTATACCGCCGCGGGCTTCGTGCGCCGCGGCCTGGCCGCCGCGGGCTTCGCGGTCTCGCGCCTGCCCGGCCATGCCGGCAAGCGGCACATGTCGGCGGGGCGGATGCCGCTGCCCGGAGAGGACGCATGAGAGAGCAGAACCTGCGCCGCGGCATCCTGCTGATGGTGACCACCACCTTCGTCTTCTCGGTCCAGGACGTGATCTCGCGCCATCTGGCGGGGACCTACAACGTCTGGATGGTGACGATGGTGCGCTACTGGTTCTTCGCGGCCTTCGTGGTCGCGCTGGCCGCGCGCAAGCCGGGCGGGATCCGCGCCGCCGCCCGCTCCGAGGTGCCGCTGCTGCAGATCTTCCGCTCGGTCCTGCTGGTGGCCGAGGTCTGGGTGATGGTGCTGGCCTTCGTGGCGCTGGGGCTGGTCGAGGCGCATGCCGTCTTCGCCTGCTATCCGCTGCTGGTCGCGGCGCTGTCGGGGCCGGTGCTGGGCGAGAAGGTCGGCTGGCGGCGCTGGGGCGCGATCGGCATCGGCTTCGTCGGCGTGATGGTGATCCTGCAGCCCGGGTTCGGGGTCTTCAACCCGGCGGCGATCGTGCCGCTCTGCTCGGCGCTGATGTTCGCGCTCTACAGCCTGCTGACGCGCTACGTCGGGCGGCGCGATTCCGCGGCGACCTCGTTCTTCTGGACCGGGATCTGGGGTGCGGTGGTGGCGACGCTGGGCGGGGCCTGGGCCTGGCAGCCGATGAGCTGGGGCGACTGGGGCTGGATGGGGCTGCTGTGCCTTTTTGCCTGCCTCGCGCATTACCTGCTGATCGCCGCCTACGAGGCCGCCGAGGCCTCGGCGATCCAGCCCTTCGCCTATCTGCAGCTGGTCTTCGCCTCGATCTTCGGGATGGCGATCTTCGGCGACACGCTGCGCCCGAACGTGGCGCTGGGCGCGGGGATCGTGGTCTGCGCGGGGCTGTTCACGCTCTGGCGCGAGCGGCGCCGCAAGCTGACCGGCTGAGGCGGATCAGGGAGGGGGCGCTGCCCCCTCGCGGGCCTTGCCCGCTCACCCCCGGGATATTTGGGCCAATGCGAAAGCGGGAAGAGGGGCTCTGCCCCCGCCCGTTCCGGGCTCTTCGGAGGACTTCTGCCAAGCCGAAGGCGTCAGCGGCCGACCAGCTCGTCGGTCAGGCGTACGGGGCCCGTCTCGCCGCGCAGGCGGGCGCGGTAGACGGGCAGCGTCTCGGCCACGCGCATGACGTAGTTCTGGGTCTCGACGAAGGGGATGCTCTCGATCCAGTCGACCACGTCGGTGCCGGGCTGGCGCGGGTCGCCGAAATCCTGCACCCATTGCCGGGGCCGGCCGGGGCCGGCGTTGTAGCCGGCGGCCACGAGCGCCGGGGCATCGCCGAATTCCTCGATCAGCTGCGCCAGATAGGCCGACCCCAGCGAGGCATTGTAGGCCCAGTCCGCGGTCAGCCGGCCGAGGTCGTAGGCCTGCCCGGTCTTCGTGGCCATCAGCTTGGCGGTGCCGGGCATCAGCTGCATCAGGCCGCGCGCCCCGGCGTGGCTGATCACCTTCGGGTCGAATTCGCTTTCGCGCCGGGCGATCGCCAGCGCCAGTTCCGGCTCAACCGGAAGCGAGAGCTTTTCCAGCCCGTTCATCGGGAAATAGGCCGCGGGCCAGACGAGGCCGCGCGCCGCCCCCGCCTTGGCGACCATCAGCGCCAGATGCGGGCGGTCGCGGTCGATCGCATAGCGGGCGAGGCGCGCGAGATCGTCATTGGTCAGGCTTTCGCCCAGGTGCAGCAGGAAGCGCTCGCCCAGGTCGTCGGCGCCGGCGGCGTAAAGCAGTTCCGCGGCCTGGAAGATCGGGCTGCGGGTGAAGCCCGCCCCGTCCCAGGATGGCGGCAGGTCCTTGCCGGTCAGCACCGGGTCGAGCGCCTGGCTGAGCTTTTCGGCCGACAGAAGCCCGTAGAACGAAGTCTGGTAGTTCGCGCCGAAGGCATAGGCCTGCCTGGCGGCCTCGGGCCGGCCCATCGCCTCGAAGGCGCGGCCCTGCCAGTAGCCGGCGCGCCCGAGGCTGATTGGCGAGGACACCGCCGACTGGAAGCGGCCGAAATGCGCGAGCGCCCGTTCGGGGTCGTTCAGCCGGCGCAGCGCGATGTAGCCCGAGAGCCATTCGAGATCGGCGTAGTCCGATCCGCGGTCGAGGTGATGGGTCGCGGCGATCCGATAGGCCAGCTCGGGATGGCCGAGCCGCATCTCGCGCCGGGCGAGGATCGCGCGCCATTCGGCCCATTTCTGCGGATCGCCCAGGCTTTCCGCCGAATCGGAGCGTTCCAGCAGCAGGTCGCGGGCGCCGTCGTAGAGATCCTTCCAGATCCGCCAGCGGAAGCGGTCATAGGCGAGCCCGGCCGAGCCCGCCATGTAGTCGGGCACCGCGGCGATCTTCGCGTCGACGCCCGCCTCGTGCGCCTGCAGGGCGATGCGCGCCTCGGCCACCGCCCGGGTGCCCTGCGTCACCAGCGGCAGCATCCGTCGCGCGTCGTCGAGATCGCCCTCGTCCAGCATCGCCGCCATCCGGCCGCCGTGATGCGGTTCGAGCGTGCGGGCGAAGCGGTCGAGGAATTCCGCCTGCTCGGGCGCGCTGAGCGACAGGCCGCGCCAGGCGCGGATCGCCTCCTTGTCGGCGGCGGCGGCATTGCCAGTGGCGGCCAGCGCCTCGGCCAGCCGCAGCGCGCCGCGGCCGGTCTGCGGCGGATTGCCGTGGAAATAGGCCACCACCGTCGCCGGATTGTCGTTTTCCGGGATCGAGGCCTCGCCCCGGCGCTGCAGCAGTTCCATCCCCGGCCAGTCGGGATGGCGGCCGAGGAAGGTCATGTAGTCGGGCAGCACCGTCTCGGCCCCGCCGGCGCGCAGGCGCATCCATTCCAGGATGTCGCTGGCCACCGGCCCCGCGGTGCGCGCCCGCCCCATCGCCACCGGCCAGTCGCCCTTGTTCGCCGCCTCGAGCGCCGAGGCCAGCGCCGCCGGATCCTCTGCCGCCACGGCGGTCAGGGGCGCGGCGAGCGGCAGGCAGGCAAGGGTCAGGGCAAGCAAGGGTCGGCGGAACATCGGCACTCCGGAAGGGCGGGATCGGCGGCGATCCTAGAGATGGTTGCCCGGGTCTCAACACACAAACTTGGCAAGACCGGCCCACGGCGGTAAGGATCGCGCCGATTCAACCGGGTCAGGCGGTGTCGCCGGCCTCAATCGCAGGAGCGTGTCATGTTCAAAGGGTCCATTCCAGCCCTGGTCACGCCGTTCAAGGACGGCAAGGTGGACTATGACACGCTGAAGAAGCTGGTCGAATGGCATGTGGCCGAGGGCTCGCACGGGCTGGTGCCCGTCGGCACCACCGGCGAGAGCCCGACGCTGAGCCATGAAGAGCATGGCGCGGTGATCGCGGCCGTGGTCGAGGCCGTGGCCGGGCGCATCCCGGTGATCGCCGGCGCGGGGTCAAACGCCACCGACGAGGGCATCGGCCTGATCCGCCATGCCGAGGCCGTCGGCGCCACCGCGGCGCTGGTCGTCACGCCCTATTACAACAAGCCGACCCAGCGCGGCCTGATTGCGCATTTCACCGCGATGCACGACGCCTCGTCGCTGCCGATCATCATCTACAACATCCCCGGCCGCTCGGTGATCGACATGACGCCCGAGACGATGGGCGAGCTGGCGAAGCTGCCGCGCATCGTCGGCGTGAAGGATGCGACCGGCAAGATCGAGCGCGTGAGCCAGCAGCGCGCCAGCTGCGGGCCCGACTTCGTGCAGCTTTCGGGCGAGGATGCCACCGCGCTCGGCTTCAACGCGCATGGCGGGGTCGGCTGCATCTCGGTCACCGCGAACGTGGCGCCGCGGCTTTGCGCCGAGTTCCAGGAGGCGACGCTGGCCGGTGACTATGCCAAGGCGCTGGACTACCAGGACCGGCTGATGCCGCTGCACGAGGCGATCTTCATCGAGCCGGGGCTGGCGGGCGCGAAATATGGTCTGTCGAAGCTGGGCCTTTGCTCGGAAGAGGTGCGGCTGCCGCTGACCGGTCTGCTCGACTCGACCAAGGCGAAGATCGACGCGGCGATGCGCCATGCGGGACTGATCAACTGATCCGATCGCTTCGCGCGATACGATCGGTTTTCTGACTGAATGGGCCGACGGGATGACCGTCGGCCCGTTTCCGTTTCGCCCCAGTCCGCCGGGCGCGGATGATGCGCGCGCCCGGCCAGCTGCGCCCCGGCACGCTGACGTCACCGATCCTCGCAAAGCCGCAGATCGGCGAGGGGAGGACCAGCCGCACGACCGGCATGGACGGCGCGTTGACGACCATCCTGCCGATCATCACGACCGGCCCGCCGGCGATGGGGTGTTCCTCCAGCCGATCTGCGGCTGGATGGGCAGGACGTCCCGGCAGCCCCCCCGCGCCCATCGCGGTCATCCCCTCGCGGGTCACCAAGCTCGTGCCGCTTCCCTTCCCCCCTGCGGTCCCGGTCATGGCAGCCGCCTTCGGTCGATCCCTCGAGCGTGGCGCGAAGGGGCGGCAGGGCCACCCCGGCGGCCCCCGGGACCGCAACTTCCCGGCGGGCCCACCACGCTTTCAGGCCGTCCTCCTGCGAATTGTCCGCCGCCGTCACGGCGGGCAAGCTGGACAGGCGGGCCCCGACCGCCTATCTCAGCGCGATCATGACCAAGCATCACGACCCGAATTCGAAGATGATCGCCGAGAACCGCCGTGCGCGGTTCGACTACGCCATCGAGAGCGATCTCGAGGTCGGCATCGTCCTTCTGGGGTCCGAGGTGAAAAGCCTGCGTCGCGGCCAGTCGAACATCGCGGAAAGCTATGCCTCGGTCGAGGGCGGCGAGCTGTGGCTGATCAACTCCTACATCGCGCCCTACGAGCAGGCCGGGGTCTTCGGCCACGAGGAACGGCGCCGGCGCAAGCTGCTGGTCTCGCGCAAGGAGCTGAGCCGGC
This sequence comes from Frigidibacter sp. MR17.14, assembly GCF_037095735.1. Taxonomy (NCBI): domain Bacteria; kingdom Pseudomonadati; phylum Pseudomonadota; class Alphaproteobacteria; order Rhodobacterales; family Paracoccaceae; genus Frigidibacter; species Frigidibacter sp. MR17.14. The sequence goes on from NZ_JBAWKD010000001.1 coordinate 307,403, forward strand.
TCTGGAACGCAGTCGGGCGCGAGGGCATGACACTGGTGCCGCTGGTGATGTATTTCAACGACCGCGGCGTCGCGAAGCTGAAGATTGGCGTCGCCAAGGGCAAGAAGCTTGCCGACAAGCGCGAGACCTCGGCCAAGCGCGACTGGGACCGCCAGAAGGCGCGGCTTCTCAAGCAGAACCTCTCCTGACCCGGCCTGCCCGGGCCACCGGCACGGGACGCGGAAGATGTAGGGGGTCCGGGGGGAGCCCTCCCCCCGGCCTCCGCAGCCCCCTGCCCCCTCGGCCGCCACGTCGCGCGCTTGTCCCCTTGCGGCGCTTTCGCTAGGACGTAACAAAGTTTCGCGGCGGACGTCCGGGAGGACCTGAATGAACGACCCGACAACCCTGGTCTCGACCGACTGGCTCGAGGCCCACCTGCGCGACCCCGACCTGCGGGTGCTCGACGCCTCGTGGTACCTGCCGGCGATGGCGCGCGACGCCAAGGCCGAATACGAGGCCCGCCACATCCCCGGCGCGCGCTTCTTCGATCTCGACGACATTTCCGACAGCCGCTCGGAGCTGCCGCACATGGCGCCGCCGATCGAGAAGTTCATGTCGCGCCTGCGGGCGATGGGCGTGGGCGACGGCCATCAGGTGGTGGTCTACGACGGTGCCGGCATCTTCTCGGCCCCCCGCGTCTGGTGGACCTTCCGGCTGATGGGCAAGACCGATGTCGCCGTGCTCGACGGCGGCCTGCCGAAATGGCTGGCCGAGGGCCGGCCGACCGAGGACCTGCCGCCGATCATCCGCGACCGGCACATGACCGTGCAGAAGCAGAACCAGATGGTGAAGGACGTGACCCAGGTCGCGGCCGCCTCGAAGCTCGGCGATCACGAGATCATCGATGCCCGCGCCGCGGGCCGCTTCCGCGGCGACGAGCCCGAGCCGCGGCCGGGCCTGCGCGCCGGCCACATCCCCGGCGCGAAGAACGTCCCCATCGCCACGCTGATGACGCCCGAGGGCACGCTGAAGCCCGCGGCCGAGCTGAAGGCGGTGTTCGAGGCCGCCGGGGTCGACCTGTCGAAGCCCGCGATCACCTCCTGCGGCTCGGGCGTGACGGCGGCCGTGCTGTCGCTGGCGCTGCAGATCATCGGTCACCGCGACCATTCGCTCTATGACGGCTCCTGGGCCGAATGGGGCATGTATGACGACCTGAAGGTCGCGAAGGGCTGAGATGCTGCTCGATGCGTTGAAACCGCAGGCGCCGGACACGATCCTTGCGCTGATGGACCTGTTCCGCGCCGACACGCGGGCGCAGAAGGTCGACCTCGGCGTGGGCGTCTTCAAGGACGCGCAGGGCCGCACCCCGGTGATGGCGGCGGTGAAGGCCGCCGAGCAGCGGATCTGGGCCGCGCAGGACACCAAGACCTATACCGCGCTGACCGGCGATCCGGCCTTCAGCCGGGCGATGGCCGGGCTGATCCTCGGCCCCGGTCACGACCCCGCGCGGCTGGCCTTCGCGGGTTGCGTGGGTGGCACCGGCGCCGTGCACCAGGCCCTGGCGCTGGTGCGGATGGCGAACCCGGACGCCACCGTCTGGATGCCCGACCCGACCTGGCCGAACCACCCGACGATCGTGGCGCATCTGGGTCTGAAGGCCCGCAGCTACCGCTACTTCGACCCCGAGACGCGCGGGCTCGACCGCGAGGGCATGCTGGCCGATCTGGCGCAGGTTCCGGCCGGCGACGTGGTGCTGCTGCACGGCTGCTGCCACAACCCGACCGGCGCCAATCCGACGCCCGCCGACTGGGCCGGGATCGCCGCGGCGCTGGAGCGTTCGGGCGCGCTGGTGCTGATCGACCTCGCCTATCAGGGCTTTGGAGACGGGTTGGAAGAGGACGCCGCCGCGACCCGGCTGCTGGCGGCGCGGCTGCCGCAGATCCTGATCGCGGCCTCCTGCTCGAAGAATTTCGGGCTCTACCGCGACCGGGCCGGGGTGTTGCTGGCGCTGGGCACGGGGGCTTCGCAGACGCGGGTGCTGCAGGACAACCTCACGCATCTGAACCGCCAGACCTATTCCTTCCCGCCCGACCATGGCGCGCGGATCGTGACCGAGATCCTCGGCGATGCGTCCTTGCGCGCCGCTTGGGTGGACGAGCTGGCGGCGATGCGCGCGCAGATGCTGACGATGCGTCAGGCGCTGGCGCGGGTGCTGCGCGACCGCTCGGGATCGGACCGCTTCGGCTTCCTGGCCGAGCATCGCGGCATGTTCTCGCGCCTTGGCGCCAGCCCCGCGCAGGTCGCGCGGCTGCGGGACGAGGCCGGGATCTACATGATCGGCGACAGCCGGATGAATGTCGCGGGCCTGTACGAGGCGAATGTCCCGGTGGTGGCGCAGGCGATCCTCGACATCGGCCTCTAGCCCCCCGCGGGGCAAGGGCACCATGGCGCAGGGGGGGCGCCGATTGGTCCTCCATCGGTCCGAGGACCGATCGGCGACGGGGGTGGCGCGCCTCCCCCCGCCCTTCCTTCCAAAAGCGAAAAGGGCGGCACCGAAGTGCCGCCCTTTCCGTTTCGACCCCTTCGCGGGATCACGAGTGATAGGCGCTTTCGCCGTGCGACGACAGGTCGAGGCCCTGGCGTTCCTCGTCCGCGCTCACGCGCAGGCCGGTGATGGCCTTGGTGACGTAGAGCAGGATGAGCGAGCCGACGCCGCACCAGACGATGGTCACCAGCACGGCCTTGATCTGGGCCATGACCTGGGCGCCCATGGTGCCCGCTTCGACGACGAAGCCGGTGCCGCCGAGCGAGGGGGCGCAGAGGATGCCGGTGCCGATGGCGCCGACGATGCCGCCGATGCCGTGGACGCCGAAGACGTCGAGGCTGTCGTCATAGCCGAACTTCGACTTCACGGTGGTGACGAAGAAGTAGCAGACCACCGCGGCGATCACGCCGAGGATGATCGCGCCGACCGGGCCGGTGGTGCCGCAGGCCGGGGTGATGGCGACGAGGCCGGCCACCATGCCCGAGGCAGCGCCCAGGCCCGAGGCCTTGCCGCGGCTCAGGCCTTCCACGACGCACCAGGCCAGGATGGCGCCGGCGGTGGCGAGGAAGGTGTTCAGCATCGCCAGCGTCGCGCCGGCGGTGGCTTCAAGGTTCGAACCGGCGTTGAAGCCGAACCAGCCGACCCACAGCATCGCCGCGCCGACCATGGTCAGCGTCATCGAGTGGGGAGCCATCATGTCCTTGCCGAGGCCCAGACGCGGGCCGAGCACGATCGCGCACATCAGCGCGGCGATACCGGCGTTGATGTGGACCACGGTGCCGCCGGCGAAGTCGATGGCGCCCATGTTGAAGATCAGGCCCGCGCCGTCCCAGACCATGTGGGCGATCGGGAAGTAGCAGAAGGTCACCCAGAGCGCCGAGAACAGCAGCACGCCCGAGAACTTGATGCGTTCGGCGAAGGCGCCGACGATCAGGGCCGGGGTGATGGCCGCGAAGGTCATCTGGAAGGCGATGAAGACATATTCCGGCAGCACGATGCCGTCCGAGAAGGTGGCGGCGGTCGAGTCGAGCGTCACGCCGGCCAGGAACATCTTCGCGGTGCCGCCCCAGAACGGCGAGGTCGAGCCGCCGAAGGCGAAGGAATAGCCGTAGAGGCACCAGATCACCATGACCAGGGCACCGACCACGGTGCACTGCATCAGGACCGACAGCATGTTCTTGGTGCGCACGAGGCCGCCGTAGAACAGCGCGAGGCCCGGGATCAGCATGAACAGCACCAGGAGCGACGAGGTCATCATCCAGGCGACGTCGCCCTTTTCGATGACGTCCGCGGCGGCTTCGGCGGCCGGAGCGGCGGTGTCCTGCGCCAGGGCGGGCAGCGCGGCCAGCGCCGTCAGCGCCGTGAGGCCCGCGAGTTTCTTAAGATTTGCCATGTTCTCTTCTTTCCCCTGTCCCGGAACGCTCAGAGCGCGTCGTCGTTGAGCTCGCCGGTGCGCACGCGGACCGCCTGCGCGACATCGAGCACGAAGATCTTGCCGTCGCCGATCTTGTCGGTCTTCGCCGTCTTCTGGATGGTCTCGATGACCTGGTCGGCGAGGGCGTCGCTGACCACGATCTCGAGCTTGACCTTCGGCACGAAGTTCACTGCGTATTCGGCACCGCGGTAGATTTCGGTGTGGCCGGACTGCGAGCCGAAGCCCTTCACCTCGGTCACCATCATCCCGCGCACGCCGATCGCCGTGAGAGCCTCGCGCACTTCCTCGAGCTTGAACGGCTTGATGGCTGCAATGATGAGTTTCACTTTGGGTTCCTTCCTCTGGCAGCGCCCTGTCGGCAGGCCCCTGTCTTCAGGTGGCGGCTCAGCCCACGGCAGGCAGATGGCCGGTTTCACGCCGGCGTTACAAGGCGGAGCGGACCGGCTTCGCCCCACCCCGGACACAGTTTCGCACAATAATTGCACAAAAGACACAACGTGCTCATACATTAAGCAGAATGCAAACCGAATCGTGAAGTCAAAACGCTCCACTTCGCAGGCGCGGCAGGCTATGGTGTCGGGAAAACGCGCGGCCGGCGGCCGGGTCCGGGATCTTCTGCGATCCTTCGGCACTTGGTCAGCAACGGTGGCGCATTGTGGCACAAATAGCGGGCGGACTTGCAGAAAATGACGGGTAACAGCGGCAGACGACCTCCATTGGTCGCCGACCGGCGCTATCAGGCATCGGCACGGTCCACGCAGAAGCCCCCGGCGCGCGGCGGCGGCTCGGGCGGATCCGGCGGCGGTGGCCGTCCGCCGAAAACGCCCAAACGCGCGCCACGACGGCGGCGCAACCCGATCGTCGCGCTGGTCTCGACGGTGCTGGGCGGCATCTGGCGGGCGGTCTTCACGATGGGCGCGACCGTCGCGGTCGCCATCGCGCTGGGCCTTGGCGCGATGACCATGCATTTCTACAGCCAGCTGCCGGACGTGGGAAAACTGCTCGACGCGCGCACCCGCGGCTCGGTCACGATGACCGACGACAACGGCCAGGTCTTCGCCTGGCGCGGCGAGACCTTCGGCGGCGAGATCACCGCCGGCACCGTCTCGCCCTACCTGAAGAATGCGATCGTCGCGACCGAGGACCGCCGCTTCTACCAGCATTTCGGGATCAGCCCGCGCGGCATCGCCTCGGCGGTGAAGATCAACCTGTCCGAGGGGCGCGGCGCGCTTGAAGGCAACGGCGGCTCGACCATCACCCAGCAGGTGGCGAAGCTCCTGTGCCTGGGCGTCGATTACGATCCGTCGAAATGGAAGAACGAGGCCAGCTACGAGGCCGACTGCCGCGTCTCGTCGGTGTGGCGCAAGCTGAAGGAAGTGCCGTTCTCCTTCGCGATGGAGGCGAAGTACGGCAAGGACAACATCCTGACCATCTACCTCAACCGCGCCTATCTGGGTGCGGGCACCCGCGGTTTCGAGGCGGCCTCGCAGCGCTACTTCGGCAAGTCGGCGGCCAATGTCTCGCCGGCCGAGGCGGCGATGCTGGCGGGCCTGCTGAAGGCGCCGACGCGCTTCGCCCCGACCGCGAACCTCGAACGCTCGCAGGAGCGCGCGACGCTGATCGTCGGGCTGATGCGCGAGCAGGGCTATCTGACCCAAGCCGAGGCCGACCAGGCGCGGCAGCATCCCGCGCAGCTGTCGGAGGGCGCGCGGCAGGATTCGGGCGGCTATTTCGCCGACTGGGTGATGGAATCGGGGCCGGACTTCCTGACCAAGGACACGACCGAGGACGTGGTGATCCGCACCACCTTCGACCAGCGGATCCAGACCGCGGCCGAGGGGGCGCTGAAGGATGTGTTCGAAAGCAAGCTGAAGGCCGGCTCGAAGGCGCAGGCGGCGGTGATCGTGATGTCGGCGGACGGCGCGGTGCGCGCGATGATCGGCGGCACCAAGTCGGGCGTTCAGGGCGCGTTCAACCGCGCGACCCAGGCCAAGCGGCAGACCGGCTCGACCTTCAAGCCCTTCGTCTATGCCGCGGCGCTGGACGAGAACTATCCGCCCTCGTCGATCGTGCAGGACGCGCCGCTGACCATCGACGTGCCGGGGTCCGGCCCCTGGTCGCCGCAGAACTACGAGAAGGGCCAGTACCGGGGCCCGATCACGCTGATGACGGCGCTGGCGAATTCCGTCAACACCGCGACGATCCGCGTGCAGGAGGCGGTGGGCCGCGAGAACGTGCGCCGCATCGCTGAGGGCTTCGGCTTCGCGCATGACTTGGCCGACGGGCCGGCGCTGGCGCTGGGGGTGTCGGAATCGACGCTGATCGAGATGACGGGGGCCTATGCGGGCTTCCTGAACGGCGGCTCGTCCGTGCGCCCCTACGGCATCGAGAGCCTGAGCCTGAAGAGCGATTCCGAGCCGCTGATGGGCAAGGACGGCGGCATGGGCGAGCGGGTGATCTCTGAAACCGCGGCGCGGCAGCTGGTCTACATGATGACCCGCGTGATCGAGGAAGGCTCGGGCCGGCGCGCGAAGCTGGGCGACCGCCCGGCGGCGGGCAAGACCGGCACGACGCAGGCCGCGCGCGATGCCTGGTTCATCGGCTTCACCGCCGATTACGTGGCGGGCGTCTGGATGGGCTATGACGACAACACGCCGCTGTCGGGCGTGACCGGTGGCGGCCTGCCGGCCGAGATCTGGCACGAGGTGATGGCGCGCGTTCACGACGGGCTGCCGATCCACGAGCTGCCGATGGATCCGCCGACGGAATATTACGGCCAGGTCCCCGCCGACCAGGGCGGCAACGGCCCGGTGCCGGGCCAGCCGGACTTCCCTTACCAGGGCGAGACCCGCAGCTCGCGCAGCGGCGGCGGCAATGAGGTCGAGCGGGTGATCAACGACGTGCTGGGCGCGATCCTCGGGCGGCGGTGACGGGGCCCGGGGCCGCGAGGGGGCGCTGCCCCCTCGGACCTGCGGTCCTCACCCCCGGAGTATTTCAGCCAAGCCAAAAGCCGGCAGATCCGCTCAGAGATCGCGGCCGAGGTAGACCACGTCCGCGAGCGGGTTGTGGTAATAGGGCGCGATCTCTGTGAAGCCGGCGGCGCGGTAGAGCGCCAGCGCCGGCGTCATCGTCCGCAGCGTGTCGAGCAGCATCCGCCGGTAGCCGAGGCGCCGCGCCTCGGTCAGCAGGGCAGCGACGAGACCGTGCCCGAGCCCCCTGCCCCGCGCCGCGGGGCCGAGATAGAGGCGCTTCATCTCGCAGCAGCCGGTCTGCCCCTCGACCGCGATCGGGCGCAGGGCGATGCAGCCGATCGCCGCGTCGCCGAGGCCGGCCAGCAGCACGATGCCCGCGGGGGGCGCGTATTTGCCGGGCAGGGCCGCGAGTTCGGCCTCGAACCCCTGGAAGGCCAGGTCGAGGCCCAGCCCCTCGGCATAGGCACGAAAAAGCCCGCGCACCGCCCCGAGGTCCTCGGGGAAGCGCGCGGGCCGGATCGTCACGCCCTGCAGGTCAGGCAAGCGTCGGCAGGTCCTTGATCAGCTGGTCGAGGTTGCCCTTGCGCTGGTCGAGCAGCGCGCCGATCTCGGTGCGCTCGGTCGCCAGCATGTTCACGCCCTCGATGATGACGTTGAAGAACAGGTTCTTGCCCGAGCGGTCCGAGACCTGCCAGCGCACGTCGATCGGCGACTGGCCGCGGACGCGGGCGGTCGACTGCACCTCGTAGAAGGTCTTCACGGCGCGGGCGTCGCTGACCTGGATGTCGGTGCCCTTGAAGTCGCGGAACCGGCGGCCGTACTTGCGCGCGATATAGGTGCGGAACGCCCCGGTGAAGGCCTGCATCTGCGACGGGTTCGCCTGCCGCGCGGCGACGCCCAGCGCGCTTTGCGCGATGATCGCGACATCGGCATAGCGGGTGAAGATCGTCTCGAAATCCGAGAAGAGCGCGGCGTCGGACTTGCCCGAGTTGATCGAGCCGTTGATGTCGTTGACCAGCGCATCGACCAGCGAGCGGGCTTCGTCCGTGGTCAGCGCGAAGGCCGCCCGCGGCGCGAAGGTCGCGGCGGCGGCGGCGCCGGCGGCCATCACGGCCAGCAGGCCACGGCGGTTCAGTTCAGTTGCCATAGGGGTCCTCATAGGGGTCGTAGGCGTCTTGGTCCTTGTCCGCCGTCTGCCCCAGGTCGTAGCGGCGGTTCTGGAGGTAGGTGAGGCGGGCCTGCGCGTAGCTGTCCGCGCTGTTGTAGAGCAGGTCGTCCGCGGTCCCGCGGTACTCATAACGATAGTTCAGATTGTCGCCGACGCGAGACCCGATCACGTAGTTCTGTTCGGGCTCTTCGAGGTGGTTGAACGGATCGAGCACCGCGTCGACCAGCTTGCCGGTTGCGTCGCGCACCGTCGAGGGGCCGAAGACCGGCAGCTCGACATAGGCGCCCTCGTTGGCGCCCCAGACGTGCAGCGTCTGGCCGAAATCGGCCTCGCGCTCGTCCAGGCCCATGTCCGAGGCGACGTCGAGCAGGCCGCCGATGCCGAAGGTCGTGTTCACGAGGAAGCGCATGGTGTTGGCCCCCGCGTCCTCGACCCGGCCCTGCAGCACCGAGTTCAGGATCGCCGAGGGCATCCCGAGGTTGCCGGCGAAGTTCGACACGCCGGTGCGTGCCGGGCGCGGAACCACGGTGCCGTAGGCCATCGAGGCGGGGCGCAGCACCACCGTGTCGAGACCCTTGTTCACACTGTGGGTCGCCCGGTTCACCCGTTCGAGCGGGTCATAGACGCCGTCGGGCTGCTTGGTGCCGTCGGCGCAGGCCGACAGGGCGAGGGCCGCGGCGAGGGCCGCGGACGGGAGGATGCGGGAAGGGCGGAGGAGGGACATGCGCGCGACCACGAATTTAACCAATCTTCCTTCCCATACGGGATATCCGGAGCGGGGGAAACCGTCGGGTTCAGTTCGGGGGTCCGACATGCGTGCTTCCAGCAACAATACGCTGCAGTGCGACGACCGGTTCCGACAGCGCCCCGCCAGACGCACCCGCGCCGGCGGCAACCCGCCGCTTTCGGCCTTTTCCCCGCCGCTGCCGGCGGCTAGCCTCCGCGCCGACGCAGATACCGGCCGCGCGCCCCCGCCGCGGCCCGCCCAAAGGAGCCCGCCATGACCGGAACCATCGACGCCCGCCTCGCCGAGCTGAAGATCGAACTGCCCGACGCGCCGATGCCGGCCGCGAACTACGTGCCCTACGTGATCTCGGGCTCGATGCTCTATGTCTCGGGCCAGATCAGCCAGAACGCAGCGGGCCTGATCACCGGCAAGGTCGGCGCCGGGCTGGACACCGCCGCCGGCGCTGCCGCCGCGCGCCAGTGCGCGCTGTCGCTGATCGCGCAGGCCAAGGCGGCCTGCGGTGGCGATCTGGACCGGATCGCGCGCGTGGTGAAGCTGGTGGGCTTTGTGAACTCGACCCCCGAGTTCATCGACCAGCCGCAGGTGATCAACGGGGCCTCGGACCTGTTCGTCGAGGTCTTCGGCGATGCGGGCCGTCATGCGCGCTCGGCGGTCTCGGCCGGGTCGCTACCGCGTGGCGTCGCCGTCGAGATCGAGGCGATCTTCGAGCTGCGCTGAGACCGACATGCCTGCGCCCCTGCATCCCGACTTCCTGCGCCTGCCGATCGCCCACCGCGCCTATCACGACCGCGCGGCCGGGCGGCCCGAGAACTCGCGCGCGGCGATCCGGGCGGCGGTTGCCGCGGGCTATGGCATCGAGATCGACCTGCAGCCCTCGGCCGAGGGGCTGCCGATGGTCTTTCACGACTATGACCTGAAGCGGCTGACCGGCCGCTCGGGCAAGGTCAACGCCTTCGCCGCGGCCGAGCTGGCCGCGACGCGGCTGCTGGATGCCGAGGACGGGATCCCCGGCTTCGTCGAGGTGCTGGAGATCGTCGCCGGCCGGGTGCCGCTGCTGGTCGAGATCAAGGACCAGGACGGGGCGATGGGCACCGACACCCGCGGTTTCGAGGCGGCGGTGGCGGCGGCGATCGGCAGCTACGCCGGTCCGCTGGCGGTGATGTCCTTCAACCCGAACGCGGTCGCGGCCTTTCATGAAGCGCGGCCCGACGTGGCGGTGGGGATCACCACCTCGGCCTATTGCGCCGCGGACTGGGTGTTCCTGCCCGAGTCGGTCTGCGACCGGCTGCGCGAGATCCCGGACTACGACCGCACCGGCGCAAGCTTCATCAGCCACGAGCACGGCGATCTGGGCCGGCCGCGGGTGGCCGAGCTGAAGGCCCGTGGTGCGGGCATCCTGTGCTGGACGATCCGCTCGACCGAAGCCGAGGCGGCGGCGCGGAGCGTGGCCCATAACGTCACCTTCGAGGGTTATCCGGCGATCCTGCCCGGCTGAGCGACCCGGGCGACGCGGCTCTCACCGCCTGTCTTGGCGCCGCGCGTGCGGAACAGCGCCGGGCGGCAGCGCACGCCCGTCACAGACCCGCGAGCGCGCTTGACGGCCGACCGCGCGGGACGCAGCTTCTGTCGGGCTCCGCCAAGCCCCCGCGGCCCGCGTCGCGGCCTCTCCCCTGCGGCCACTTCCCCTGCGGCCCCTCCCCTGCGGCCTCTCCACTGTGGAAGGACAGCCATGACCGACAGCCCCGACCTGATCGAGATCACGGTTCTCGACACGCTCGACGCGATCGCGCCCGAGGACTGGGATGCCTGCGCCGCCCCCGAAACGGCCAATGGCGGTCGCCCGCGCGATCCGTTCACGACGCATCGCTTCCTTTTGGCGCTCGAAAGCTCCCGCTCGACCGGCGGGCGGTCCGGCTGGACGCCGCGGCATCTGGTGGCGCGGGCGGGCGGCGCGGTGATCGCGGTGATGCCGATGTATGTGAAGGCGCACAGCCAGGGCGAATACATCTTCGATCACGGCTGGGCCGATGCGCTGGAGCGGGCGGGCGGGCAGTATTACCCGAAGCTGCAGGCGGCGGTGCCCTTCACCCCGGCGACGGGGCGGCGGTTCCTGACGCGGGCGGGCGACGCGGCGGCGGGGATCGCGGCGCTGACGCAGGCGCTGGTGAAGATCGCGGCCGACAACGGGCTGTCTTCGGCCCATGTCACCTTCTGCACCGAGGCCGAGGCGATCGCGGGCGAGGCGATGGGCCTGCTGCGCCGGGTGACGCAGCAGTACCACTGGCTGAACCGCGGCTATGCCGGGTTCGAGGATTTCCTCGCCGATCTGTCCAGCCGCAAGCGCAAGGCGATCCGCAAGGAGCGCGCGCGGGCGCAGGCCTTCGGCGGCGAGATCCGGGCGCTGACCGGCGACCAGATCGAGCCCGCGCATTGGGATGCGGTCTGGGCCTTCTATCAGGACACCGGCGGGCGGAAATGGGGGCGGCCCTACCTGACGCGGGCGGCCTTCGAGGCGTTTCACGCGACGATGCGCGACGACATCCTTCTGGTGCTGGCCGAGCGCGACGGGCGGCCGGTGGCGGGGGCGCTGAACTTCATCGGGCGCGACACGCTTTACGGGCGCTACTGGGGCTGCACCGAGGACCACCCGTTCCTGCATTTCGAGCTGTGCTATTATCAGGCGATCGACTGGGCGCTGGCGCAGGGGCTGGCGCGGGTCGAGGCCGGGGCGCAGGGCGAGCACAAGCTGGCGCGCGGCTATCTGCCGGTCGCCACCCATTCGCTGCACTGGATCGCCGAGCCGTCTTTCCGGACCGCGGTGGCGCGCTACCTCGAGGCCGAGCGCAGCGCGGTGGACGAAGAGATCGAGGTGCTGACCGGCTACGGGCCGTTCCGGCGCACCGGCTCTGACGACCAGGTGTGATGCGCCCCTGAGGGGGAAGCGATGGCCGAGTTCGTTCTGTATCACCATCCGCAGTCGCGCGGACGGATCGCGCGCTGGATGCTGGAAGAGCTGGGCGTGCCCTACCGGCTGGCGCTGGTGGGCTTCAACGATCCCGCCCCGGGTGCGGCGGCGGTGGGCATGGGCGATGCGGGCTTCGCGGCGGTGACGCAGATGCGCAAGGTGCCGGCGCTGGTGCATGGCGAGACCGTGGTGACCGAGGCGGCGGCGATCTGCGCCTATCTGGCCGATGCGGCGCCGGCCGCGGGCCTTGCACCGCCGCCGGCCGAGCGGGGCGCCTATTACCGCTGGCTGTTCTTCGCCGCCGGTCCCTTCGAGCAGGCGATCACCAGCGCCGCGATGGGCTGGGCCGCCCCGCCCGAGCGCGAGCGGATGCTGGGCTTCGGCAGCCTGCCCCGCGTGCTCGACGCGCTGGAGGGTTGGCTCGGGGCGCGGGAGTACATCACCCACGACCGGTTCACGGCGGCGGATGTCTATGTCGGCTCTGCGCTGGGCTACGGGATGATGGTGGGGTCGGTGCCGAAGCGGCCGGCGTTCGAGACCTATCACGCAAGGCTCGCCGCGCGCCCGGCGGCGCTGCGCGCCAGCGCGCTCGATGACGCGCTGGCGGCGGAAGGCAAGGTCTGACCGGCCCGGGGGCGGGCCGGCAAGGCGTCACGCGCGGACGAGCTTTTCGTAGGCCATCGCGGTGTCGCGGGTCAGTTGGCCGACCTCGAAGCGGTAGGGACCGATCTCGGCCACCGGGGTGACCTCGGCGGCGGTGCCGGTCAGCCAGCACTGCTGGAAGGTCTCCAGCTCTTCGGGCATGATGTGGCGCTCGTGCACGGTCACGCCCTGCTCGCGCAGCATGGCGATGACGGTCTGGCGGGTGATGCCGTTCAGGAAGGCATCGGCCAGCGGCGTGTGCACTTCGCCGTCCTTGACGAAGAAGATGTTGGCGCCGGTGCATTCGGCCACATAGCCGCGGTAGTCCATGAACAGCGCGTCAGAGTAGCCCTTGGCCTCGGCCGCGTGCTTGGACATCGTGCAGATCATGTAGAGGCCGGCGGCCTTCGCGGCGGTCGGGATCGTCTCGGGCGAGGGACGCTTCCACTTCGAGATGTCGATCTTCGCGCCCTTCATCTTGGCGTCGCCGTAATAGGCGCCCCATTCCCAGCCCGCGACCGCGAGCCGCACCGGGTTGCGCGCGGCGGACACGCCCATGTCCTCGCCCGCGCCGCGGAAGGCCACCGCGCGCACATAGGCGTCGGTCCAGCCGTTCGCCTTCAGCATCGCGTATTTGGCTTCCTCGATCTGCTCGACGGTATAGGGGATCTCCATGTCCAGCAGTTCCGCCGACTTGCGCAGGCGGATCGAATGCTCGACGCCCTTGAAGATCTTGCCGTTGTAGCAGCGCTCACCCTCGAACACGCTCGATGCGTAATGCAGCGCGTGGGTCAGGATGTGGACCTTGGCGTCGCGCCACTCCACCAGCGTGCCGTCCATCCAGATCTTGCCGTCGCGATCGTCGTAAGCCCCGGCCATCGTCGTCTCTCCTTCGGGCCTTGCCCGCATCATCTGGCCGGTCACCCCAGCCTTGGTTTTTCAAAAATTACCGCCACAAGGTCCGGTTCGGACATAAAGTTGCGGAAATCATGGCTGGGAGCTAACGTTTGATTCTTGGAAAGTCAACAAGGCTGCCCTAAAATCGGCAGCGACGAAAAGAAACGTGATTGAAGGGGGGAGCCTTGGCACGCACCACCGTGGCGCCGCCGCCGGGCGGCGAGAACCTGCTGTTCCTCACCGACGAGCAGCTGAGAAAGGGGATCGAGGCGATGTTCTTCGCCTATCGCGGTTTCACCGCCGACCCCGACCGCATCCTAGAGGCCAAGGGGTATGGCCGCGCCCATCACAGGGCGCTGCATTTCATCCATCGCGATCAGGGCCAGACGGTGACGAACCTGCTGGCGATGCTGGGCGTGACCAAGCAGTCGCTGAACCGGGTGCTGCGCACGCTGGTCGAGGACGGGCTGGTCGAGGCCCGCGTCGGGCGGCGCGACAAGCGCGAGCGCAACCTCTACCTCACCCCCGAGGGCGAGGCGCTGGAACGCGAATTGTCCGAGGCGCAGCGCGGGCGGATGCGCGCGGCCTATCGCGCCGCGGGGCCGGCGGCGGTGGCGGGCTTCCGTCAGGTTCTGGAGGCGATGATGGACCCCGACCTCCGGCGCTATTATCAATCCATGAAGGACGCCGGATGAGCGCCGGCGCGAGGGCAGTGAGGCAATGACGGGCGACACCCATCTTCTGGTCGTGGATGACGACGAACGGATCCGAGGGCTTTTGCAGAAGTTCCTGAACCGCAACGGCTTCATGGTGACCACGGCGCGGGATGCCGCCCATGCGCGGCGCATCCTGGCCGGGCTGGAATTCGACCTGATCGTGCTCGACGTGATGATGCCGGGCGAGGATGGCGTCAGCCTGACCCGCGACCTGCGGCGGCAGATGAAGGTGCCGATCCTGCTCCTGACCGCGCGGGGCGAGACCTCTGAGCGGATCGAGGGGCTGGAGGCCGGGGCGGACGACTATCTTGCCAAGCCCTTCGAGCCGAAGGAGCTGCTGCTGCGCATCAACGCGATCCTGCGCCGGGCCCCTGCCCCGGCCGAGGCCGGGCCGAAGTTCATCCATCTGGGCCCGGTGCGCTATGACATGGGGCGGGGCGAGCTGTGGCGCGGCGAGGCGCTGATCCGGCTGACCGCGACCGAGGCCGCCCTGATGCGGATCTTCGCGGGCAAGGTCGGCGAGCCGATCAGCCGCCAGACGCTGGTGGAAGAGCTGGGCCGCGACAAGGGCTCGGCCGCCGAGGTCGCGCAGGAACGCGCGGTCGACGTGCAGATCACCCGCCTGCGCCGCAAGATCGAGGGAGATCCGCGCGAGCCGCGCTATCTGCAGACGGTGCGCGGCGCGGGCTACATGCTGATGCCGGAATAGGCCGCGACGTGCCGGCCCGAGGCTGGCCTTGCGCCGCCTGCGGGTCTATACGGGCGCGACGCGTGAAGCCCGAGGGAGTCCCCGATGGAAGACATTGCCGCGATGAGCTTCGAAGAGGCGATGAAGGCGCTTGAGCAGGTCGTGGGCCAGCTCGAGCGTGGCGACGTGCCGCTGGAGGCCTCGATCGGCCTTTACGAGCGTGGCGCTGCGCTGAAGGCGCATTGCGAGGCCAAGCTGAAGGCCGCCGAGGAGAAGGTCGCGAAGATCACCCTTGGATCCGACGGCAAGCCCGACGGGCTGCAGCCGGTCGAGGGGCTCTGAGGCCGCGCCATGACGTTCGAGACCCGGCTGACCGACACCGCCGCCGAGATCGGCGCGGCCCTTGCCGCGAGCCTTGCCGCGCGCGGGGACGAGCCGGTGATCGCGGCGATGCGCTATGCGCTGGAGGGCGGCAAGCGACTGCGCGGGTTCCTTGTCTTGGAATCGGCGGCTTTGTTCGGGATCGAGCGGGCGGCGGCGATGCCTGCCGCTTGCGCGGTCGAGGCGCTTCATGCCTACAGTCTGGTGCATGACGACCTGCCCTGCATGGATGACGACGACCTGCGCCGCGGGCGGCCCACGGTGCATGTCGCCTGGGACGAGGCGACGGCGGTGCTGGCGGGCGACGCCCTGCAGACGCTGGCCTTCGAGCTGTGCTGCGATCCGCGTCTGGGCGGGGCCGAGGCGCGGGTGGCGCTGGTCGCCGCCTTGGCGCGTGCCAGCGGGGCCGAGGGCATGGTGCTGGGCCAGGCTTTGGACATCGCCGCCGAGACGGTGCTGGAGCGCGAGGGCCGCCGGCTGACCCTGCCCGAGATCACCCGGCTGCAGGCCGGCAAGACCGGGGCGCTGATTTCCTTCTCGGCCGAGGCGGGGGCGATCCTGGCCGGGGCCGACCGGGCGCCCTTGGCGGCCTATGCCGCGGCGCTGGGCCTTGCCTTCCAGATCGCCGACGACATCTTGGATGTAGAGGGCGACGCGGCGACGGCCGGCAAGCGGGTGGGCAAGGATGCCGCCGCGGGCAAGGCCACCTTCGTGTCGCTGCTGGGCCTGCAAGGCGCCAAGGACCGCGCCGCCGAACTGGTGGCAGAGGCCTGCGCGGCGCTGGCCCCCCATGAGGACCGGGCCGAGACCCTGCGGGCCGCCGCCCGCTTCGCAATCGCCCGCAAGGCCTGACTGTAAGGAGCGCCGCGATGGGCGAGCGACCGAAGACCCCGACCCTCGACCGGGTCACCCTGCCCTCTGACCTGAAGGCGCTGTCGGATCGCGAGCTGAAGACGCTTGCCGACGAACTGCGGGCCGAGACGATCAGCGCCGTGTCCGAGACCGGCGGCCATCTGGGCGCGGGTCTGGGCGTGGTCGAGCTGACGGTGGCGATCCATGCCGTCTTCGACACGCCGCGCGACAAGCTGATCTGGGACGTGGGCCACCAGTGCTATCCGCACAAGATCCTGACCGGACGGCGCGACCGCATCCGCACCCTGCGCACGGAAAACGGCCTGTCGGGCTTCACCAAGCGCTCCGAAAGCCCCTATGACCCGTTCGGGGCGGCGCACAGCTCGACCTCGATCTCGGCCGCGCTGGGCTTCGCGATGGCGCGCGAACTGGGCGGCGATCCGGGCGACGCGATCGCGGTGATCGGCGACGGCTCGATGTCGGCGGGCATGGCCTTCGAGGCGCTGAACAACGCGGGCCATCTGAAGAAGCGGCTGTTCGTGGTGCTGAACGACAACGAGATGTCGATCGCGCCGCCGACGGGGGCGCTGTCTTCGTATCTGACCCGGCTTTATGCCGAGGGTCCGTTCCACGAGCTGAAGGCCGCCGCCAAGGGCGCGGTCAGCCTGCTGCCGCCGCCCTTCCAGGAGGGGGCCAAGCGCGCCAAGGAGATGCTGAAGGGCCTGACCGTCGGCGGAACGATGTTCGAGGAGCTGGGCTTTTCCTACATCGGCCCGGTCGACGGGCATGATCTGGACCAGCTGCTGCCGCTTCTGCGCACGGTGAAGGCGCGGGCGACGGGGCCTGTCCTGATCCATGCGATCACCAAGAAGGGCAAGGGCTATGCCCCGGCCGAGCAGGCCGCCGACCGCGGCCATGCGCGCGCCAAGTTCGACGTGCTGACCGGCGAGCAGGCCAAGGCCAAGTCGAACGCGCCGGCCTATACCAAGGTCTTTGCGCAGGCGCTGATCGAGGAAGCGGCGCGCGACGACAAGATCGTGGCGGTGACCGCGGCGATGCCCGACGGCACCGGGCTCGACCTCTTCGCGGAGCGCTTCCCGCGGCGCTGCTTCGACGTAGGCATCGCCGAGCAGCATGCCGTCACCTTCTCGGCCGGCCTTGCCGCCGGGGGGATGAAGCCGTTCTGCGCGCTCTATTCGACCTTCCTGCAGCGCGGCTACGATCAGGTCGTGCATGACGTCGCGATCCAGCGGCTGCCGGTGCGCTTCGCCATCGACCGCGCGGGGCTGGTGGGCGCGGACGGCGCCACCCATGCCGGGGCTTTCGACGTGGCCTTCCTTGCGAACCTGCCGGGTATGGTGGTCATGGCGGCCGCCGACGAGGCGGAGCTCAAGCACATGGTCGCCACCGCCGTCGCCCATGACGAGGGGCCGATCGCCTTCCGCTATCCGCGCGGCGAGGGCACCGGCGTCGAGATGCCGGAGCGCGGCGTGCCGCTGGAGATCGGCCGCGGCCGGATCGTGGCCGAGGGCGGGCGCGTCGCGATCCTGTCCTTCGGCACGCGTCTGGCCGAGGTGATGGCCGCGCGCGAGGCGCTGGCGGCGCGGGGCCTTGCGCCCACGGTGGCCGATGCGCGCTTCGCCAAGCCGCTCGACCGCGAGATGATCCTGCGGCTGGCGCGCGGGCACGAGGCGCTGATCACCGTCGAAGAGGGCGCGGTGGGCGGCTTCGGCAGCCATGTCGCGCAGCTTCTGGCCGACGAGGGCGTCTTCGATCACGGGCTGAAGTTCCGCTCGATGGTGCTGCCCGACATCTTCATCGATCAGGCGAGCCCGGCGCGGATGTACGAGATCGCCGGCATGGATGCCGCGCAGATCGAGGCCAAGGTGCTCGAGGTGCTGGGCGTGGGACTAGCGCAGCCGGCCCGCGGCCGGGGCTGAGCAGGCCCCGCGGCCCGTCAATGTGACAGGATTTGAGCATGGCGGGCGAAAGGCCGCCATGCGTTTGCTGCGTTTGCACACATTCTGCCGCCGGGGCTCTTGCGTTTCCACGGCCGAAGGATCAGATCGCGGGAAGGGAGTGATTGCCGGATTCCCTGAATCCCCGTTTCTGAAGGTTCGACCCCCGTGTCCCAGTCCCCTGCCGACCTCGCAGGTCTTGGCGCCGTGAGCGGCCCCGCAACCGGCACCGTGCCGGTTCCGACCTCGCCGGGTCTTGTCATCCTTGCGCTGTCGATGGGCGGCTTCGCCATCGGCACCACCGAATTCGCCGCGATGGCGCTGGTGCCCTATTTCTCGCCCGCGCTTGGCATCACCGAGGCGCAGGCGAGCCAGGTGATCTCGGCCTATGCGCTGGGCGTGGTCGTCGGCGCGCCGCTGCTGGCGGTGCTTGGCGCGAAGATCTCGCGCCGGATCCTCTTGGTGCTGCTGATGGTGGCCTTCGGGGTCTTCAACGTGCTGTCGGCGCTGGCGCCCGATTTCCACTCGATGCTGCTGTTCCGCTTCATGTCCGGCCTGCCGCATGGCGCCTATTTCGGCGTGGCGGCGCTGGTCGCGGCCTCGGTCGTGCCGCCGAACCGGCGCTCTGCCGCGGTGGCGCGGATCCTCGTGGGACTGACGGTCGCGACGACGATCGGCGTGCCCTTCGCCAATGTGCTGGGCCAGACCGTGGGCTGGCGCTGGGGCTTCGGCATCGTGGGCGTGCTGGCGGCAATCACCGCGATCAGCGTGTTCCTGATGGCGCCCAAGGACCAGCCGAAGAAGGGCGTGAACCCGCTGTCGGAACTGGCCGCGCTGAAGAGCCGGCAGGTCTGGCTGACGCTGGCCACCGGCGCCGTGGGCTTCGGCGGCTTCTTCGCGGTCTATACCTACCTCGCCTCGACGCTGATCACGACGATGCAGGCCCCGCCCTCGGTGGTGCCGATCATGCTGATGGTGACCGGCGTCGGCATGACCGTCTTCACCTTCGTCGCCGGCTGGGCCGCCGATCGCAACCAGACCGCGGCGGGTTTCGCGAGCCTCATCCTGGGCGCGATCGTGCTGGCGCTGTATCCGGTGGCGACGGGCAGCCTGTGGACGCTGGGCCTGGCCGTCTTCTGCATGAGCGTGATCGGCGGGTTGTCGACGGTGCTGCAGACCCGGCTGATGGATGTGGCGGGCGAGGCGCAGCAACTGGCGGCGGCGCTGAACCACTCGGCCTTCAACGTGGCGAACGCGCTGGGGCCCTGGCTGGCTGCGCAGGCGATCTACGCGGGCTACGGGTTTGAATCCTCGGGCTATGTCGGCGCGGCGCTGAGCCTTGGCGGCCTCGCGATCTTCGCGGTGACGGTGCTGGACGCGAAGCGGACGCGCCGGCTGTAAGGCGAGGCTTCGTATGAGCGAACAGGGGCGCGTCCTGCGGGGCGCGCCCTATTCCGCTTCGGCGGCCAGAAGGGCGGCCAGCCCCTCGCGGTAGGTGGGATAGGCGAGCGTGAAGCCAAGCCGCTTCATCCGGTCGTTCCGGACGCGCTTGTTCTCCATGTAGAAGCTGCGCGCCATCGGGGTCATCTCGGCGGTGGCGAAATCGACGGCGGGGGGCAGCGGCAGGCCCAGCAGGGTCGCGGCATGGGCGATGACATCCTCGGGCGGGGCCGGGTCGTCGTCGCAGAGGTTGTAGGCGCTGCCGGGCGATGGCGCGGCGATCGAGGCCATCAGCGCCGTCGCGATGTCCTCGACATGGATGCGGCTGAAGACCTGCCCGGGCTTCAGGATCCGCCGGGCGGTGCCCTCGCGCACCTTCTCGAACGGGCCGCGGCCGGGGCCGTAGATCCCGGCAAGGCGGAAGATGTGCAGCGGCAGGGCGGCCTCGGCCGCGAGAGCGCGCCAGGCGGTTTCGGCCGCGACGCGCTGCGCGCCCCGGCGGGTGCTGGGCGTCAGGGGCGTGTCCTCGTCGACCCAGGCCCCGTCATGGTC
This sequence comes from Frigidibacter sp. MR17.14, assembly GCF_037095735.1. NCBI lineage: Bacteria > Pseudomonadati > Pseudomonadota > Alphaproteobacteria > Rhodobacterales > Paracoccaceae > Frigidibacter > Frigidibacter sp. MR17.14. The sequence continues at coordinate 327,341 of NZ_JBAWKD010000001.1, forward strand.
GCCGTAGACGGCGGTGGTGGACAGATAGCCCAGCCAGTCGAGCCGCGCCCCGGCGAAGGCCGCGCGGTCGGCGGCCAGCAGCGGGTCGCCCGCCTCGCCCGGCGCCATCGACACGAGGACATGGGTGGCGCGGGCCAACAGCGGCGCAAGGTCGGTGCCGGGCCAGACCACGACATCCCAGCCCTGCGCCCGCAGCGCGGCGGCGTGCTCGGGCGTGCGGGTGGTGCCGGTGACGGTGCCGCCGGCGGCACGGACGCGGCGCGCGAGCGCCTGCGCGGTGTAGCCGTGGCCGAGGGTCAGAAGGTGCATCAGCTGCCGCCGTGATGGTCGCGGTCGAGATGGCCGAGGTCGCGCTCGGGCGCGATCACGTCGCGGACGCGGCCCTTCAGCGCCTTCACGTCCGGGAAGCCGCCGTCGCGCTTGCGTTCCCAGACCAGCGCCTCGCCGACATGGATCTCGAAGCGGCCGCCGTGGGAGGGGATCAGGGTGACGCCGCCCAGATCCTCGCCGAAGGTCGACAGCAGTTCCTGCGCCATCCAGCCCGCGCGCAGAAGCCAGTTGCACTGCGTGCAATAGGCGATGGTGACAAGCGGGCGGGCGGGGTCGGTCATCGGCGGCTCCTGGCGGGGTGACCGCAGCCTAGGCCACCGCCCGGGCCGGGGAAAGCGCCGTCTCGCCAAGGTGATGCAGAAGCGCACGCTCCGGTCGGGTCAGGCCGTCCTGCGGCGGGGCCGCGTCGAGCAGGGCGAGGCGCGCGGCAGGCTCGGCGTCCGTCAGGGCCAGCACCTGCGGGTGGATGTAGCTGTTGCGCGCGACCGTGGGGGTGTTGTGCAGGCGCGCCGCCGCAGCCTCTGACAAGGCGCGGATCGTGACGGGGCCGTCGGTCAGCGCCGCCTCCAGCGCCGCGACCGAGCCGTTCCAGGTGCGGAAGGTCTTGGCGGTGGCGCCCTCGTCCCCGACCAGCTCGGCCAGCCGCGCGTTCACCTGCTCGGACCCGACGGGGCGCGATCGGCCCGCGTCGTCGATCCAGCGGAACAGCGTCCGCCCCGGCAGGTCGTCGAGCGCGGACAGCACCCGGTTCAGCGTGCGGTCGGCGATCACCGCGCGCACCCGCTTGCCGCCCTTGGCGGTGTAGTCGAGGCTGAGCCGCTCGCCCGACAGCTTCAGGTGCCGCCGGCGCAGGGTGGTGGCGCCGAAGCTGCCGTTTTCGGCGGCATAGGCGGGGGTGCCGACGCGCAGCGACAGCCGGTCGATCATCCGCAGCACGGCGGCCACGGCAAACGCCTCATCGCCGGCCTCACCGCGCAGATCGCGGGCGATGGCGCGGCGGATCCGCGGCAGCGCCGCGCCGAAGCGGGCGAGCCCGTCGTATTTGCGCGCGGCGCGCAAGGTGGTCCAGTCGGGGTGGTAGCGGTACTGCTTGCGGGTGCGGGCATCGAAGCCGGTGGCCTGCAGATGGCCGTTCTCGCGCGGGCAGATCCAGACCCGATCATAGGCCGGGGGCACCGCCAGTGCCGCGATCCGCGCGCGCTCGGCCCGGTCGTCGATCGCGGTGCCGTCCGCCGCGAGATAGCGGAACCCGCGCCCGCAGCGCAGCCGCCGGATGCCGGGTTCACTGTCGGGATAATAGACGAGCCGCATGGCGAAATCCTCCACCGGCAAAACCCGGCCCCCGCCCCCGCGGTTCCGCCGGGCCGGGGCACCAGAGCGCGGGGGGGCGCGGGGGGGTGTCGCACGCCCCCCCGACCTTGCCTGCTGTCGCAACAAGGTCACTTGCGCCCGCCCCCGCCGCGCGCGAGATTTCGGCATGGAACATGCATCGATCAAAAGCTGGGCCGAGGCCGCACCGACGCTGGTGGCGGTGGCCATGGGGCGCGCGCCCGCGGATATGGTCATCCGCGGCGGCAAATGGGTCAACGTCCACTCGCGCGAGGTGCTCGACGGCCAGGACATCGCCGTGGCGATGGGCCGGGTGGCCTATGTCGGCCCCGACGCCGCACACTGCATCGGCGCGGACACGAAGATCATCGAGGCGCAGGGCCGCTTCATGATCCCCGGCCTCTGCGACGGGCACATGCATGTCGAAAGCGGCATGCTGACCCCGGCCGAATTTGCCGCCGCCGTGATCCCGCACGGCACCACCACCATGTTCACCGACCCGCACGAGATCGCCAACGTGCTGGGCCTCGAGGGCGTACGGATGATGCATGACGAGGCGCTGATGCAGCCCGTCAACATCTTCACGCAGATGCCCTCCTGCGCGCCCTCGGCGCCGGGGCTGGAGACGACGGGCTTCGAGATCTCGGCCGAGGACGTGGCCGAGGCGATGCAATGGCCGGGCATCATCGGCCTGGGCGAGATGATGAACTTCCCCGGCGTCGTCGCCGGCGACACCAAGATGCTGGAAGAGATCGCCGTCACCCAGCGCGCGGGCCGGACGGTGGGCGGGCATTACGCCTCGCCCGACCTCGGGCGGCCCTTCCACGCCTATGCCGCCGGCGGCCCCGCCGACGATCACGAGGGCACCTGCGAGGCCGATGCCATCGCGCGGGTCCGGCAGGGGATGCGGGCGATGCTGCGGCTGGGCTCGGCCTGGTACGACGTGAAGACGCAGATCACCGCGATTACCGAAAAGGGCCTTGATCCGCGCAACTTCATCCTGTGCACCGACGACTGCCATTCCGGCACGCTGGTGAACGAGGGCCACATGAACCGCGTGCTGCGCCATGCGATCGACTGCGGCTGCGACCCGCTGGTCGCGCTGCAGATGGCCACGATCAACACCGCCACCCACTTCGGGCTGGAACGCGAGCTGGGCTCGATCACGCCGGGGCGGAGGGCGGATGTTATCCTGACCTCGGACCTGCGGGCCCTGCCGATCGAGATGGTGATCGCCCGCGGCCGCGTCGTGGCCGAGGGCGGCAAGCTGACGGTGGACTGCCCGCATTACGACTGGCCCGAGCATGCCCGCGCCACGGTGCGGCTGGGCACCGAGCTGACCGACCGCGATTTCGAAATCCGCGCGCCCGAGGGCGCCAACAGCGTCACCGCGAAGGTGATCGGCGTGGTCGAGAACCAGGCGCCCACCAAGGCGCTGACCGCCGAGCTGGACGTTCACGACGGCATCGTCGGCCCCGACGAGGCGAAGGACGTGGCGCAGATCGCGCTGGTCGAGCGGCACCGCGGCACCGGCAAGGTGGTGAACGGCTTCGTGTCCGGCTTCGGCTACAAGGGGCCGATGGCGATGGCCTCGACCGTGGCGCATGACAGCCACCACATGATCGTCGTCGGCACCGACCGGGCGCTGATGGCGGCCGCAGCGATGCGGCTGGGCGAACTGGGCGGCGGGATCACCGTCTGGAAGGATGCGCGCGAAATCGCGAGCGTCGCCCTGCCGATCGCCGGGCTGATGAGCGACAGCCCCGCGGCCGAGGTCGCCGCCGCCGCCGAGCGGATGGTCGCCGCGATGGCCGACTGCGGCTGCACCCTGAACAACGCCTACATGCAGCACTCGCTGCTGGCGCTGGTCGTGATCCCGGAACTCAGGATCTCGGACCTTGGGCTGGTGGATGTGCGCAGCTTCAAGCTGACGGAGCTTTTTGAATGACCCGGATCGACCGCGCCCCCCGCATCCAGTCCCCCGCCGCGCGTCCCGGCGAAAGCTTCACCGATGCCGAGGCCGCCGTCGCCCGGCTGGAAGAGCTGTATGACGAGGCGACGGGCTTCCTGCGCGAGGGCTTCAACGGCGCCATCACCGGCGAGAAGCCCCCGGCCCGGCTGCGCGCCTTCTACCCCGAGGTCCGGATCACCACCGACAGCTACATGATGTCGGACTCGCGGCTGAGCTTCGGCCATGTCGCGGTGCCCGGCACCTACTCGGCCACGATCACCCGGCCCGGGCTGTTCCGGAACTACCTGATCCAGCAGCTGGGCCACCTGATCCGCAACCACGGAGTGCCGGTGACGGTGGGCCAGTCCTCGACGCCGATGCCGGTGCATTTCGCGGTGGCCGGGTCCAGCAGCATCGCCGTGCCGCAGGAGGGCGTGCTGGCCTTCAGCCTTCGCGATGTCTTCGACGTGCCGGATCTGGCGACGATGGACGACGACATCGTCAACGGCACCAACCTGTCCCATCCCGACGGATCGGGGCATCTGGCGCCCTTCACCGCGCAGCGGGTCGACTATTCGCTGGCCCGGCTTGCCCATTACACGGCGACGGACCCGGCGCATTTCCAGAACCACGTCCTTTTCACCAACTACCAGTTCTATGTCGACGAATTCGAGGCCTTCGCGCGGGCGGCGCTGGCCGACCCCTCGTCCGGCTACACCGGCTTCGTGGGGCCGGGGAACCTGCGGATGGATGCGGACGGGGTGCTGCAATCCCTGGGCAAGATGCCGCAGATGCCGGCCTATCACCTGATGCGCGAGGGCTCGCAGGGGATCACGCTGGTCAACATCGGAGTCGGCCCGTCCAATGCCAAGACCGCGACCGACCATATCGCGGTGCTCCGCCCCCATGCCTGGCTGATGGTCGGCCATTGCGCGGGTCTGCGCAATTCGCAGCAGTTGGGCGATTTCGTGCTGGCCCATGCCTATCTGCGCGAGGATCACGTTCTGGACGCGGACCTGCCGGTCTGGGTGCCGATCCCGGCGCTGGCCGAGATCCAGATCGCGCTGCAGGACGCGGTGGCCGAGGTGACGCAGCTCGAGGGCTACGAGCTGAAGCGGATCATGCGAACCGGCACCGTGGCCACCATCGACAACCGCAACTGGGAACTGCGCGACCAGTCGGGCCCGGTGCAGCGGCTGAGCCAGAGCCGCGCGGTCGCGCTCGACATGGAAAGCGCCACCATCGCGGCCAACGGATTCCGGTTCCGGGTGCCCTATGGCACGCTGCTGTGCGTGTCCGACAAGCCGCTGCATGGCGAGTTGAAGCTGCCCGGCATGGCCAGCGACTTTTACCGCACGCAGGTCAGCCGGCACCTGCAGATCGGGGTCCGCGCGATGGAGCGGTTGCGCGACATGCCGCTGGAACGGATCCACAGCCGCAAGTTGCGTAGCTTCGAAGAGACAGCCTTCCTGTGAAAACCGCCAAATACCGCTGTTTCCGATGGGGAATGGCGAAAACCCCTTGCCTTGCAGGGCCAAAACCTGTGATGGAGCTTGGGTGCCGGCAAAAGGCGGAAACATGACCCCGAACGGGGCAATGTGAGGAGATAGGACATGTCGAAACCGATGACGAAGACCGCTCTGGTTGCCGCCGTCGCCGAAGCCATGGGCTCGGACAAGAAAACCGCGACCGCCGCGCTGGACGCGATCTCGGACGTGGTCGCCAAGGAAGTCGCCGCCGGTGGCGCCGTGACCCTGCCGGGCATCGGCAAGGTGCTCTGCCGCGCCCGCCCCGAACGCCAGGTCCGCAACCCGGCCACTGGCGAGACCATGACCAAGCCGGCCGACAAGGTCGTGAAGGTCACCATCGCGAAAGCGCTGAAGGACGTCGTCAACGGCTGAGCCCGGTGACCGCCGGCCCTTGCGGCCGGCGTCCGACTGCTGCAAGGGTCGCATCGCGGAAGCGGTGCGACCCTTTCGCGTTTCCCCCCTGCGACGCATGGAGCGAGCGATGGACTTCCGCGCAATCCTCATGGGCCTGGCCTTCGCCTTCATGTGGTCTTCGGCCTTCGCCTCGGCGCGGATGATCGTGCATGACGCCCCGCCGCTCTGGGCGCTGGCGGCGCGGTTCCTTGTCTCCGGCATCGTCGCCTGCGGCATCGCCCGCGCGATGGGCGGCAGCTTGCGCATCGACCCGCGGCAGTGGCGGGCGGTGCTGATCTTCGGGATCTGCCAGAACGCGCTGTACCTGGGGCTGAATTTCGTCGCCATGCAGCATGTCGAGGCCTCGCTGGCCGCGATCATCGCCTCGACCATGCCGCTTCTGGTGGCCTCGCTGGGCTGGGCCGTCTTCGGCGACAAGGTGCGGCCGATGGGGCTGGCCGGGCTGGCCGCGGGCGTGATCGGCGTCGGCATCATCATGGGCGCGCGGCTGTCGGGCGGAGCGGACCCGGTCTCGGTCGGGCTGTGCGTGCTGGGGGCGTTGGCGCTGGCGATCGCCACGCTGACCGTGCGCGGCGCAAGCGGCGGCGGCAACCTGCTGATGGTGGTGGGGCTTCAGATGTTCGTGGGCTCGGCCGCGCTGGCGGTCGTCGCCGCGGCGACCGAGCCGCTGGTGGTGAACTGGAGCCTGCGGCTGGTGCTGGCCTTCCTCTACACCACGCTGATCCCGGGTGTGCTGGCGACCTGGGTCTGGTTCGTGCTGGTGGGTCGGATCGGCGCGGTGCGCGCGGCAACCTTCCACTTCCTGAACCCGTTCTTCGGCGTGCTGGTCGCGGCGGCGACCTTGGGCGAGCGGGTGGGCGTCAACGACGTGATCGGCGTCGCCGTGGTCGCGGCCGGCATCCTGGCGGTGCAGCTGTCGCGGCAGCCGCCCGCCGCCCCCGTCACGGATGCAGCAGCGCCAGCAGCGCCGAAAGCGTGAAGAAGGCGGTGATCGTCGCGCCCAGCTGCGCGATCGAGGCCATGCCCTCCTGCCCGTGCTCGCCCGCGAGGATCGCGTAGATCCCCAGCATCGGGACCGCGGCCGTGACGATCAGCCCCAGCTCCAGTCCTGTCCCCAGCGGGGGCAGGCCCAGCAGCGGGCCCGCCGCCAGCACCGCGAGCGCCGCCAGCGGCATCCCGAACAGCTTCATCGCCACGACGGTCGAGGCCAGCCGGACATTGCCGCGCAGCGGCAGGCCGACCAGAGACCCGCCGATGTAGAACAGCGCCAGCGCGCTCGAGGCGGCGGCGAACAGCGTCGCGAGCCGCGTCACCCCGACCGGCAGCGGCACGCCCAGCAGGTTCACCCCAAGCCCGATCAGCAGGAACAGGATCATCGGCCGGCGCAGCAGCCCCATCACGATCACCCGCAGCAGCAGCAGTGGCGAGACGCGCCCGCCGCTGCGCGACAGCTCCATCACCAGGATCGCGAGCGGCAGGACGAAGAAGTTCTCGACGATCAGGTTCAGCGTCAGGTAGGTGCCCGCGATATCCGGCGCGGCCAGCAGCATCACCGGATAGCCGACGTAGCCCGAATTCGCGCAGACCATGCCCAGAAGCCCGACCGCGCGCTTTTCGGCCCGCCAGCCGGCGAGCGTCATCACCAGGAAGCCCGCGACGCCGTTCAGCACCGCGACCAGCCCGTAGGACAGGGCGTAGCCGGCGTTGAAGACTTCGGTCAGTGGGCGCGAGGTGACGCCGGCGAAGATCAGCGCCGGCAGCGCGATGTTCACGACGAAGCGCCCGAAGACCGCCATCTCTGGCGGGGCGAAGAGCCCGCGGCGCGTGAGCAGGTAGCCAAGCGCGATGGTGGCGAAGATCGGGAAGGTGATGCCGAGCACAGCCAGCATCAGCAGGCCCGCGGCATGGGGGAGAGGCAAGGCAAGACAGCGTTCCGTCAGCGCGGGGCCGGCCACGGCGGCAGGCCCACGCCGCCTTTCTGACCCGCAGCCCGCGGCGGGGCAAGGCCGCCCGGGTCAGGGCCGGGTCGCACGGGCGAGGAGGCTGCCGGACTGCCCAAGTTCCGGGCAGCCTTGGGCCCCTGCCCCGTCGCGGTCAGCCGATGGCGCCGCGGACGCCGCCGGTCTGCTGGCGGTCGCGCAGCAGGTGGTCAGCGAGCACCAGTGCCATCATCGCCTCGCCCACCGGCACGGCGCGGATGCCGACGCAGGGGTCATGACGGCCCTTGGTGATCAGCTCGCGCTCCTGCCCGGTGGTGTCGATGGTGCGCCGCGGCGTCAGGATCGACGAGGTCGGCTTCACCGCGAAGCGGCAGACCACCTCCTGCCCGGTCGAGATGCCGCCAAGGATCCCGCCGGCGTGGTTCGACAGGTAGAGCGGCGCCCCGTCGTTGCCCATGCGGATCTCGTCGGCATTGGCGCTGCCGGTCAGTTCCGCCGCGGCCATGCCCTCGCCGATCTCGACGGCCTTCACCGCATTGATCGACATCATCGCCGCCGCCAGATCGCCATCGAGCTTGCCGTAGATCGGCGCGCCGAGGCCCGCGGGCACGCCCGAGGCCACCACCTCGATCACCGCGCCGACCGAGTCATGCGCCTTGCGCAGCCCGTCGAGGTACTCGGTCCAGACCGCCGCCGCCTGCGCGTCGGGGCACCAGAACGGGTTCTGCTCGATCTGGTCGGCATCGAAGCGGGCGCGGTCGATGCGATGCGGCCCGATCTGCGTCAGGTAGCCGGTGATCTTCACCCCCGGCGCCAGCGCGTCCAGCATCGCCCGCGCGACGCCGCCCGCCGCGACCCGTGCCGCGGTTTCCCGCGCGGACGAGCGCCCGCCGCCGCGATAGTCGCGGATCCCGTACTTCTGGTGATAGGTGATGTCGGCATGGCCCGGCCGGAAGCTCTGGGCGATGTCGCCGTAATCCTTCGAGCGCTGGTCGGTGTTCTCGATCATCAGCTGAATCGGGGTGCCGGTGGTGACGCCCTCGAACACGCCTGACAGGATCTTCACCGCGTCGGGTTCCTGACGCTGGGTGGTGAAGCGGTTCTGGCCGGGCTTGCGGCGGTCGAGCCAGTGCTGCAGCGCGGCCGGGTCCAGCGCGATGCCCGGCGGGCAGCCGTCGACGGTGGCGCCAAGCGCCGGCCCGTGGCTTTCGCCCCAGGTGGTCATGCGGAAGGCCTGGCCGAAGGTGTTGAAGCTCATGTCCGCTCTCCCGCATCGCTCGCGGGGTAGTCCCTAGCCTCCGCGGGCGCGTGGCTCAAGGGGAATGCGTGGTCCCTGTGCGCGGGCGCGCATTGACCGCGGCCGGGGCGCGCGTAGGTTTGCCCCTTCTCGCCGCCCTCTCCCCGGACCCCGCCATGCCCCCCTCCGCCTCTGCGGCCGCCGCCGCCACGGTTCCGACGCCCGCGCTCACGCCGGGCCTGACCCTGCTGCTGGCCACGGCCTGCGGCATGATCGCCGCCAATCTCTATTACGCCCAGCCGCTGGTCGCTCCGATCGCCGAAACCTTCGCGATCTCGCCGGCCGTGGCCGGGTTCATCGTCACCATGAGCCAGCTGGGCTACGGGCTGGGACTGCTGTTCCTCGTGCCGGTCGCCGACCTCGTCGAGAACCGGCGGCTGATCCTGTCGATCCTCGCGCTGGGCACGCTGGCGCTGCTGGGCGCGGCGCTGGCGGGATCGCAGGCGGGCTTCCTGACCGCGGCGCTGCTGATCGGGCTCGGCTCGGTCTCGGTGCAGGTGATCGTGCCCTATGCCGCGGCCCTCGCCCCCGAGGCGCAGCGCGGACAGGTCGTGGGCTCGGTGCTGAGCGGGCTGATGACCGGGATCATGCTGGCCCGCCCGGTGTCGAGCTTCCTCGCCGATGCCTTCGGCTGGCGCACGGTGTTCTGGGTCTCGGCCGCGGCGCTGGTGGTGCTGGCGGCGGTGATCCGGCTGAAGCTGCCGCAGCGCCACCCCGGCAGCGGCATCGGCTACGGCACCCTGCTGGCATCGATGGCACGGCTGGCCGCGACCCAGCCGGTGCTGCAGCGGCGGGTGATCTATCACGCGCTGCTCTTCGGGGCCTTCTCGCTGTTCTGGACGGTTGTGCCGTTGCACCTGGCGCGGGACTTCGGGCTCAGCCAGTCGGGGATCGCGCTCTTCGCGCTGGCGGGCGCCGCGGGGGCGGTGGCCGCGCCGATCGGCGGGCGGCTGGCGGACCGCGGCCATGGCACGGCGGCGGCGGTGGCCGCGCTGGCGATGGCCGTGGTCTCCTTCGCGATCGGGGCGGCGGCGACCGGGCCAAGCGGGCTCTGGATCGTGGTGCTGGTCGCGGCCGGGGTGCTTCTGGACTTCGGCGTTTCGCTGAACCTCGTGGTCAGCCAGCGCGCGATCTTCGGCCTTGGCGCGGATCTGCGCGGCAGGCTGAACGGCCTGTTCATGGCCGGATTTTTCATCGGGGGGGCCGCGGGATCGGCGCTTGGCGGCTGGTCCTGGTCCGCGGGCGGCTGGCCGCTCGCCTCGCTGATCGGTGGCGCGATGCCGGGCCTAGCGCTGCTGGCCTTCCTCGGCTTCCGCCTCGCGGGGGCGCGCGACTAGGGCGCCCGGGCGCAGGGGGGCGCGGGGGGGGGCGCGCCTCCCCCCGACCCTGTTCTGTCAGGCCTGCCGCTTGTGCTTGAGCGGCGCCCAGATCTTCTTGTTGGTCAGGTACAGCAGCACCGACAGCAGCCCAAGGAACAGGACCGCGACGAAGCCCACCTGCTTGCGGGCCATCATCTTCGGTTCGGCCGCCCACATCAGGAAGGTCGCCACGTCCTCGGCCATGTGGCTGACGTCGTTGGGCGAGCCGTCGGCGTATTCCACCTGGCCGTCGGTCAGGGGCGGCGGCATCGCGATCCAGCCGGTCGAGAAGGCGTGGTTCTCGTAGAAGGTGGTTCCGGCCTGGTCCATCGTCTCGCCGGTATAGCCGGTCAGAATCGCATGGATGTATTCCGGCCCGCCGATGCCGCGCAGCAGCTGGCTGATCCCGGTGCCGTAGGGCCCGTGGAAGGCCGCGCGGCCCTTGGCCATCAGCGACAGGTCCGGCGCGTTCGGCAAGGAGGAATGCGGGAAGTGGTCGGCCGGGACCCCTTCACGATCCTCGCCGGTTTCCGCATCGACCACGGTGAACTGGGTCGCATAGGCGCGGACCTGGTCCTCGGGCAGATGCGGCCCGCCCTCGTCCGCGAGCGAGCGGATCGGCACGAACTTCATGCCGTGGCAGGCGGCGCAGACCTCGGTATAGACCTGCAGCCCGCGTTGCAGCTGGTGTTCGTCGAACTTGCCGAACGGCCCCTCGAAGCTGAAGGACCAGTCCTCGATGTGGTGGCCGCCGGTCTCGGCAGCCGCCGCGGGCATCGCCAGCGCCAGCGCGGAGGCGGCGGCGAGGGTGAGAGTGCGCATGCTCATGATCGGTCCCCTCACTCGGCCGCGACGGTCTTGGCGGAGCCGTCCGCCGGGTAATGCGCCGCGAAGTCGTCCTCGATCGTGGCGGGGATCGGCAGCGGCTTCTCGATCACGCCCAGAAGCGGCAGGATCACCAGGAAGTAGACGAACCAGTAGGCGGCGGCGATCAGCGAGATCCAGGTGTAGATCCCCTCGGCCGGTTGCGCGCCGACCCACATCAGCACGACGAAATCGACGACCAGCAGCGCGAACCACCAGCGGAACATCGGCCGGTAGCGGCCCGAGCGCACCGAGGAGGTGTCGAGCCAGGGCACCAGCGCCATGACGACGATCGCCCCGAACATCGCGAGCACGCCGAAGAACTTCGCGTCGACGATGCCGAAGGTGATCCAGTTCACGAACATCACCAGCCAGACGTCCGAGGTGAACGCCCGCAGGATCGCGTAGAAGGGCAGGAAGTACCATTCCGGCACGATATGCGCGGGCGTCGAGAGCGGGTTCGCCTCGATGTAGTTGTCGGGGTGGCCGAGGTAGTTCGGCATGAAGCCCACGACCGCGAAGAAGATCGCCAGGATCACGGCCAGCGCGAACAGGTCCTTGATCACGAAGTAGGGCCAGAACGGCACAGTGTCCTTCTCGGCCTCGGCCTTCGAGCCGCGGCGGACCTCGACGCCCGTCGGGTTGTTGTTGCCCGTCGAGTGGAAGGCCCAGATGTGCACCGCTACCAGCGCCGCGATCACGAAGGGCAGCAGGTAGTGCAGCGAGAAGAAGCGGTTCAGCGTGGCGTTGTCGACCGCCGGGCCGCCCAGCAGCCAGGTCTGGATCGACGGGCCGATGCCCGGGATCGCGCCGAAGAGGCCGGTGATGACCGTGGCGCCCCAGAAGGACATCTGCCCCCAGGGCAGGACGTAGCCCATGAAGGCCGTGCCCATCATCGCGAGGTAGATCAGCATGCCCACGATCCAGGTCACTTCGCGCGGGGCCTTGTAGGACCCGTAGTAGAGACCGCGGAAGATGTGGATGTAGACGGCGAAGAAGAACAGCGACGCCCCGTTCGCATGCAGGTAGCGCAGCATGTAGCCGCCGTTCACGTCGCGCATGATGTGCTCGACCGACGAGAAGGCGAGGCTGACGTGCGGCGTGTAATGCATCACCAGCACGATGCCGGTGGCGATCTGCAGCACGAGGCAGAAGGTCAGGATGATGCCCCAGATCCACATCCAGTTGAGGTTCTTGGGCGTCGGGATCATCAGCGTGTCATAGACCAGCGCCACGATCGGCAGCCGCTTGTGCAGCCATTTCTCGGGGGCGGTCTTCGGTTCGTAATGATCGTGCGGGATACCGGCCATGCTTTCCTCCTCAGCCCAGCAGGATCGTCGTGTCGTCCGAGAAGGACGCGGTGGGCACCGGCAGGTTCTGCGGCGCGGGGCCTTTGCGGATGCGGCCGGCGGCATCGTAGTGCGAGCCGTGGCAGGGGCAGAACCACCCGCCGAAATCGCCCGCCCCGTCGCCGATCGGCACGCAGCCCAGATGGGTGCACACACCCATCATCACCAGCCATTCGCCGGCCTCGTCGAGCGTCCGGTTGGCATCCGTCGCCTGCGCATCGGCCGCCTTGTTGGCGTTGCGGGCGTTGGTGTCGACCAGCTGGCTCATCTCGACCGCGCGGGCGGAGTCGATGTCCTCCTGCGAGCGGCGGCGGATGAACACGGGTTTCCCACGCCACTTCACAGTCAGTTGAGTCCCCGTTTCCACGGCGCTCACATCGACGTAGATGGAGGCCAGGGCCTGCACGTCCGCCGAGGGGTTCATCTGGTTGACCAGCGTCCAGACGGCAGCGCCGGTCGCGACGGCACCGGTTCCGGCCGTCGCGTAGTAGAGAAAGTCGCGGCGGGTGCCTACGTGATCGTCTGCGTGGGACACGTGTAAACTCCTTCCCTAGCCGGAAGGCGTGCAGACGCGGGGGCGCACACCTCCCTCGTCTGCCGATATCGGCCCTCCATCCGGGGCCGGTTTTATCCGTGGATTCAAGGCCAGTCCAGCGTGCATTCCCCTTGAGGCTGCCCCTGCGGGAATTCGTCGCTGCGTCGTGGCGAATGTGTGTCGCAAAAACGTGATGACGCGACGATACTGCACCAGGACGCGATGCTCGGGAGGTGGCGTGGTTCGTTCCGTTCTTGGCCGGCTGGCCGCGGTGATGCGCGTCACGCAGGTGATTCTGCTGGTTCTTGCCCTCACCGTGGCGCTTGGCGACTGGCGCGCGTCCAAGGTGGGCGACCGGCTGCAGATCGCGCTGCCGCTGCTGGCGCTGGCCTGCCAGCCCTCGCCTTTCGCCGCGCAGGAATTCGTCCTGCGCTACGGGGCGATGTTTACGGCCGCCCATGGCACCAAGCGCGCCCTCGACGGGACGGAAATCAACCGCCGCCCCGATGGCGGGGCCAGCGGTTTCCCCTCGGCCCATACCTCGACGGCCGTGCTGGGGGCGAGCGCGCTGCTGCGCGACTGCCTGGTGCGCGCGCCGGTCGCGCAGGGGGTGGCGATCTTCGCCGCAACCTTCGTCGGCGCCTCGCGCATCGACGCCGGACGGCACGACATCTGGCAGGTCTTCGCCGGGGCGCTGCTGGGCCTTGGCAGCGACCGCCTGCTGCGCCGCGACGGCCCGGCGCGGGCCCGTGCGGTGGACATGGTGTGTGCTGCGCGCAACGCCGCGGTCCGGTTCCTGCGCCACCTGTGCACCGCGGGTCTTGCCGCGCCGGGGCGCCTCGCGGCAGCATGGCGATCACGGCGCTTGCGCGGCGCCGGCAAGGCCGGAGCTTGAGCGATGCGGATACTGCTTCCCCTGGCGCTGTCCGTCAGCCTGCTGCCCGCGGCGGCTCGGGCCGAGGTGACCCTTTCCTTCTATGGCGGCCTGCAGTCGGTCACCGGCAGCACGGTCGATGACAGCACGCTTGGCCGGCAGGGCATCGACTGGGACGGCAAGTCGACGGCGGTGCCCCCCTACTGGGGCGCCCGTGCGACCTGGTGGCGCGACGATGCCTGGGGCTTCGGGCTCGAGTTCAACCACGCCAAGGCCTATGCCGACAACAAGGCCGAGGCAGGTTATGACACGCTCGAGTTCACCGACGGGCTGAACTTCGCCACCGTCAACGCCTTCCGTCGCTGGCAGCAGCCGGGCCGGGCCTGGGCGCCCTATGTCGGCGCCGGCGTCGGCCTGTCGATCCCGCATGTCGAAGTGACGGCGGCGGGTTCGGACAATTCGACCTTCGGCTATCAGATCACCGGACCGGTGGTGCAGCTGGTCGCGGGCACCACCTGGGGCGTCAACGACCGCTGGGAGCTGTTCGGCGAGTGGAAGGGCGCCTGGTCGAAGCACGAGGCCGAGCTCGACGGCGGCGGCACGCTGAAGGCCGAGCTGATCACCAACGCGCTGAACCTCGGGATCAGCTACCGCTTCTGACCCCTGCCCTATTGCTTCGGCAGGGTCTGGACCATCGCGGGCCGGGTCGCGAAGCCCTCATACCACTCTGCCAGCGCCGGACGGCCGTCGCGCCAGCCGCGCTCGTCGAAGCGGAAGTCGAGATAGCCCAGCAGGCAGCCCAGCGCGATCGCCGGTGCATCCGCGCGCTCGGTCGGCATCGTGGGCAGCCAGCGCGCCTCGATCACGTCCAGACAGCGTGCGACCTTGGCCCAGTGGCCTTCGACCCAGGGCGCGAATCGCAGCTCTTCGGGGCGCAGGCGGCGTTCGTAGGACATCATCAGCGCCGCATCGAGCGCGCCCTCGACCGTCGATTCTATCACCAGCGCGTCCCAGAGCGCCTCGCCCTGCGGATAGAGCGTGCCGCCGGCCTGCGCGTCGATCCAGCGCAGGATCACCCGGCTGTCGTACAGCACCTTGCCCGGCGCGATCTCGAGCGCGGGCACCTTGCCGATCGGGTTCGCCTCGACCGGGGCCTGGCTCGAATCGACGGGGGTGCCAGAACCCGACACCAGCTCGACCCGGTCGATCAGCCCGGTCTCGACGAGCGCGACCATGATCTTGCGGACGAAGGGCGACAGCGGCGAGTGGTAAAGGCGCATGGTTGGCTCCGGCGTTTCGGTTCGGCCCGGACCCTGACCCGTCATGCAGCGAGTGTCCAGCCGCGGCGTCCTCAGGCGGAAAGGCGCCCGCCCTGATGGCCCCGGATCGTCAGATCGAGGATCGTGCCCTCGGGCTGGTCGGTGTCGAAGGCGACCTCGGTGAACTGCTCGGTCCGCCCGAGGCGCGGGCCTTCGGTCAGCACACGGTGACTGCGGCCGACCTGCGCGGCCAGATGGCGCTGCAGCGCCGTATCGCCCGCGGCGCGCAGCCGCGCGGCGCGGTCCTTGATCGCGGGGCCCTTCACCTGCGGCATCCGCGCCGCGGGCGTGCCCTTGCGGGGGCTGTAGGGGAAGACGTGCAGGAAGGTCAGGTCGCAATCGGTCACGAGCTTCAGCGAGTTGTCGAACATCGCCTCGGTTTCCGTGGGGAAGCCGGCGATGATGTCGGCGCCGAAGATCATGTCGGGGCGCAGCTTCCGCGCCTCTTCGCAGAAGGCGATGGCATCGTCGCGCAGATGGCGGCGCTTCATTCGCTTCAGGATCATGTCGTCGCCGGCCTGCAGGCTCAGGTGCAGATGCGGCATCAGCCGCGGCTCGGTCGCGATCGCCTGCATCAGGTTCTCGTCCGCCTCGATCGAATCGATGGACGAGATCCGCAGGCGGGCAAGGTCCGGCACCAGCTTCAGGATCCGCATCACCAGATCGCCCAGCCGCGGCGTGGCCGGCAGGTCGGCGCCCCAGCTGGTCAGGTCGACGCCGGTCAGCACCACCTCGTTGAAGCCCTTGTCGACAAGGCGCTTGATCTGCTCGACCACCACCCCCGCCGGGACGGAGCGCGAATTGCCGCGGCCGAAGGGGATGATGCAGAAGGTGCAGCGGTGGTCGCAGCCGTTCTGCACCTGCACATAGGCGCGGTGACGGCCGAAGCCGTCGATCAGGTGGCCGGCGGTCTCTTTCACCGACATGATGTCGTCGACGCGGATCTTTTCCGTCTCGCCGATCAAATCGGCGCCGGCCGTGCTGAAATCAGGGCTGCGGAATTCACGCCCGAGTTCCGCCCATGTGTCGGCCAGCATCTTTTCGTGATTGCCGATGATCCGCGTGACCTCGGGCATCCCGGCGAAAGTTTCGGGCTCGGTCTGCGCGGCGCAGCCGGTGACGATGACCGGCGCGCCGGGATTTTCGCGGGCAAGGCGGCGGATCTCCTGCTTGGCCTTGCGCACGGCTTCCGCCGTGACGGCGCAGGTGTTGACGACCACCGCGCCGGGCAGGCCGGCGGCGGCGGACAGCTCGCGCATCGCCTCGGTCTCGTAGGCGTTCAGGCGACAGCCGAGCGTCGCGAAGACCGGGGGTTTCGCGTCCATGCTCACGCGTCCACGCTGGCAAGGAAGGCGGGGCTGAGCACGCCGTCGAACACATGCGCGGTCGGGCCGGTCATCCAGACGCCATCCTCGCGCCAGTCGATCTCCAGCAGGCCGCCATCGACCTCGACCTCGACCCGCCGGCCGGTCAGCCCGCGCAGATGCGCGGCGACGGCGGTGGCGCAGGTGCCCGACCCGCAGGCGAGCGTGATGCCCGCACCGCGTTCCCAGACCCGCATCCGCAGCCGGTCCGGCCCGACGAGGCTGGCGAATTCGACATTCGTCGCCTCGGGGAAAAGCGCGTGATGCTCGATGGAAGCGCCCCAGCCCGCGACATCGACCGCCCCGGCATCGGCGACGAAGAAGATGCAATGCGGATTGCCCATGCCGACGGCGACCGGATCGCCGTCGATCGGCAGGTGCAGCACGTCGTTGACGGGCACGAGCGGGATCTGCGCGGGCTCGAGCATCGGCGGCCCCATGTTCACGCTGACCAGCCCGTCGGGGCGGCGCAGAGCGTGCAGGATGCCGCGCGAGGTGCGCAGGCTGGTGCTGTCGGCGCCGCTTTCGCGCATCATGTAATCGCTGACGCAGCGGGTGGCATTGCCGCAGGCGCCGGCCTCGGACCCGTCCGAGTTCAGGAACTGCAGCCGGAAATCCGCGTCCTCGGCAGGGTGAATCACCGCGAGCTGGTCGAAGCCCACGCCGCGGTTGCGATCCGCCAGCGCGCACGCCAAGGCGGCCGTCACCGGCTGGGCGGTGCGGCGGGCGTCGATCACGACGAAATCGTTGCCGGCGCCGTGCATCTTCATGAACGGCAGCCCTGCGGGGGCGCGAGAGTCTCTCATGCCGCGCGATATACGCCTGCCGCGAAGATTTTGCCAGCCTTCGCACTTTTTCTCGGGTTTGCCGCTTGACCCCACCCGCCACTCCCCTTAGAGAGCCCCCCACGAGATGGGCCCGTAGCTCAGCTGGTAGAGCAACTGACTTTTAATCAGTGGGTCACAGGTTCGAACCCTGTCGGGCTCACCATTTCGTCCCTAAAGGCCGCAGGCGGAAACGCCTGCGGCCTTTGAGTTTTTCGGTCATGCTGCTGCGCGGCGAAGCCGGTCGCGACGCTCAGCGGGCGGGGACGGCCCCGGGCGCCGAGACCAGCCCGTCCAGCGCCGAGACCAGTTCGGCCGCCTCGCGGCAGACGATCGCGCCCGCCTCGGCCAGTTCGGCCCCCACGTCGACAGGCAGCGAGGAATTCGAGCCCTCCGGGATCTGGTTCAGCCGCCCACCGATCAGCACCGGCAGGTCGAGCCCCTCGCGCGCCAAAGCGGCACGCAGCGCACGGTAATAGCTGAGCGCGACACCGTTGTAGGTGCTTATCGCGATCGCCGCCGGGCGCTCGGCCGCGGCAAGGCGGGCCAGCCTGTCGGGGTCGGTCGAGACCCCGCCCTCCAGCGGATGCGCGCCGATCCGCGCTGCCATGTGCTCGATCAGCATCTTGCCGTGCTCGTGCACATCCGAGGTCGCGACCATCACCCGCGGCGCCGCCGCCCGGACCCGGGCGACCGCCGCCGGCTCTGCCCCGGCAAGCGCGGCCTCGGCCAGTTCGGCGATCTCGTCCAGGACCGTGGCCGGGAACAGCGCGATCCGCCCGCCGGGCGCCGCCGGGTCTTCGGCCCCTGCCCCGAAATCGCGTTCGAGCCTGCGGGCCCCAAGCCGGCGCAGGGCCAGAAGCATCTCGAAGACCGAGGCCGTGTCGACGCCCATTTCCGCCAGCCCGGCCATGACGCGGTCGCGGAAGCGCCGCCCACCGACAAGGATCCGCGCCGCCAGCGCATCGACCGCCGCCTCGTCGATCAGCGGTGCAAGCCCCGGCGCGTGGCGGATCAGCGCGCCGGCGAAAAGCTGCGCCTCGATCACTTCGTCGATCTCGGGGATGCGCTGGTTCTCGGTCACCGGCACGGCGTTGATCGCGTGGCCGGTGGGCCGGGTGCGCTGGCCATGGGCATCGACCGCCAGATAGGCGGCGAGCCCCGCCCAGTTCTCGGCCGGGGTGCCACGGTACGCGGTGGTGTTGCCGTAGATCATCGCCCCCGGCGCGGCCCCAGCAAGGTGCATCGCGCGCTGGAAGGCCAGCCGCATCATCGGGTCCGAGAAGTGGTGGCCGAAGCAATGCGCGGCCTTGGCGCCCACCAGCCCCTCGATCACCTCGCGCTCGATCAGGATCATGCCAAGGCAGGACGCAAGATCGGTGAACTGCGCCGCGAATCCGTCGTCGATGTTGGAATGCACGAGGATCGGCACCGGCTGCGCGGCGATCAGGCCCAGCGCCTTCACCGTCTCGGCCGTCGCCTCGAGGTCGTCGTCGTGACCGGGGACGCGGAAGGTGAAATACTGGCCAAGGTTGCCGATCGCCGTCGAGCCGGCGGCAAGCGCGGCCTTGGTGTTCTCGAAGGCTGCCGGAAAGCCCAGCACGAAGTCGCCGAAATGCGCGGCGACCGGCGCGGCATTGGCGAGCGCGGCGAATTCCTCGGGCCCGTCCAGGATCATGCCGGTGCCGCGCAGCCCCTTCGCGCGGATCGCGCGCGGCAGCGCCATCGACCAGTCGAGACACAGCCCGTAGCGCGACACCGAGATGCCGCGCGCGGCGCAGGCCTCCCAGATCTCGCGATAGGCGCGCAGGCTCTTGCCCGGGTCGCGATAGCCGATCTGCGCATGCTGCGTCACCGCGCCCTCGGCCATCCGCGCCAGCTTGAAGGCATGTTCCGATGCCGCGCCGACATGGGACAGGAAGGCCGAGGGGCCAAGCCGCCAGTCCCGCGCGGCGGCGCGTCCCTCTGCCAGCAGGGACGCCGAGTCCGGCAGCGCGGGTTCGGGGAAAAGCGTGGCGCGGTCCATCGCTCAGGCGCTCGTCAGAAGCTGGGGCATGTCCGAATGCAGCTGCGGCGGCCAGTGGTGGCCCCGCTGGCTGGACAGGTCGCGATTGCGCCGCGGCCCGGCCTCGCGCGCGGGCAGGCCGGTCAGCCGCCCCTCGATCAGCCAGTCGAGGTCGCTGCCGTACAGCTCGGACACCAGCAGGTCGGTGAGCCGATCGAGCACCCCAGCGCAGGCCGGATCGCCCGACAGGTCGCCGGCCTCGTCCGGGTCTTCCTCAAGGTCGAACAGCTGCCGGACATTGCCGACCGGGTAGTAGATCAGCTTGTGCCGCGCATCGCGGACCATCCGGGTGGCCGCGGCATCGGTGCCGAATTCGCCGTAGACATGCGGCCGCGGCGCGCCCGAGACCATCGAGCGGCCATCGCAGCCCTGCGGCGGCGCGATCCCGGCCAGATCGAGCAGCGTCGGCATGACATCGGCCAGCGTCACCAGCCGGTCATCCACCGCACCGACCCCGATCCCCCGGTCGCGCGGCCGCCCCAGCAGGATCATCGGCACCCCCGCCGCCCCCTGATAGAACAGGCTCTTCGCCCATAGCCCGTGGTCACCCAGCATGTCGCCGTGATCCGAGGTGAAGAGGATAATGGTGTTGTCGAGCAGCATCTCTTCGCGCAGCGTGCCGATCACCAGCCGGATCTGGTGGTCGATATGGGTGCAGAGCGCGTAGAAGGCGCGCCGGATCGCCGCCACCTGCGCCTCGGAATATTTCTCGCCCCGCGCGCGCTTCGAGGCGACGGCAAAGGGCAGCGGCTGGGTCGCGGACCAGTCGTCGCCCCGCGCGGCATCGATCGGGATGTCGCGGTAAAGATCCAGATAGGCCTGCAGCGGCACCAGCGGCGGATGCGGATGCCGATAGGACAGGTACCAGAACCCCGGGCGCGTCGGGTCGCGGCGCTTGATCTGGCGGATCATCGCCTGTGTCGCCCAGTTGGTGACATGCAGCGCCTCGGCCATGTGCCACGGCCGGTGGACGTAGCCGTCGGTGCTCATCCCGTGGTCGAACTGCTGGCCGGGATGGCCGCGGTCGCCGAGGAAGATCTCGTAGTCGTCCATCACCCCGTATTGCGCCCGCCCCTCTTCATCCAGATGGACGTCATCGAAGCCGATGCGGTCGCGCTGCGGGAAGACATGCAGCTTGCCCACCGCCTGCGTCTGGTAACCCGCGGCCGAGAAGCTGGCGGCCAGCGTCTCGGGCGGCATCGCCATCTGGTCGTCATAGACCCGGTCGCCATGCCGGCGCGGCGAGGCGCCGGTCATCAGCGAGCGCCGCGCCGGCACGCAGATCGGGCATTCGCTGGTCGCGTTCGGATAGCGCGTGCCGTTGCGGCACAGCTCGTCCAGCGTCGGGGTCTGCACTGCCGGATGCCCTGCCGCCCCCAGCAGATGCGCGGGCCACTGGTCGGTGGTGATCAGCAGGAAATTCGGTCTGTCGCTCATTGCTCGGGCTCCGCTGGCCGGCCCGTCCGCGGGCCCTGTGTCGCCTCGCGGGCGCGCATGAAATCCTGTGTGCGGCCGAACCCGCGCAGCATGTGCTCGCGGATCTCGGCCTCCATCGCGGCGAAATCATCGCCCAGCGCGCAGCGCAGGTAGTCCAGATGCCCCTCGGGCTTCGGACCACGCCGGCCATGCGCGCGGTGATGTGCCGCCCAATAGAGTTGCAGCTTGCCGCGCAGCCCGTTCCAGACGCTCAGCAGCAGCGAATGACCGGCGGCCTCGTAGACGAAGGAGTGCAGCGCCAGTTCGTGCTGGATGCTGGCCTCGTCGTCGCCGCTGTCGATCGAGGCCAGCAGCTGCTCGTGCCGGCGCGTCAGCTCTTGCGCGAAGGCCGCGTCGCGCCGGTCCCAGACCTGCTGGAAGGCGAAGATCTCGAGCTGGGTGCGGAGCGAGAAGATCTCGTCGACCTCGGTCGGCGACAGATCCGCAACATGGGTGCCGGTGAAGGGGATCGAGACCAGCAGCCCCTCTTGGATCAGCACGCCCAGCGCCTCGCGCAGCGGGCCACGGCTGACGCCGAAACGGCCCGCAAGCTCGGCCTCGCTGATCCGGGCGCCCGGCTGCAGCGCGCCCGAGATGATCGAACTGCGCAGCGCCTCGAGGATCTGGTCGCGATAGGTGCGCCGCTTCAGGGTCCAGCCCGGGGCGCTGCCGCCCTCCACCACGTCCATGCGCCACCTGCCCGCTTTTTCACCGCCGCGCCGCGGCCAATCCCGAATTTCAAGGACCGTCGGCGAATTGTGTTGATTGCAGATGGTCGGCGGTCGATTGTCAACAAAGATCGCCGCCACAGAGACCGCGCGACCGGCCGGTGCCGAAAGAAAGCGCACACCGCAGACAGGGAAGCAGAGAGATGATCACCAGACGCAGCCTCATCGGAACCGCCGTCGCCGCCTCGGCCCTCGTCGCGGGGGCCGGCATCGCGCTGGCCGAAACCGCGCTGGACAGTGTGAAGGCGAGCGGCAGCCTGCGCGTCGGCGTCACGCCGGCGGACCCGTGGTTCTTCAAGGACCCGATCGCGGGCGACTGGTCCGGCGTCGGGGTCGAGATGGGCAAGGCCATGGCCGAAAAGCTGGGCGTCACCTTCGAGCCGGTCGAGACCACCTGGGGCAATTCCGTCGCCGCGATCCAGGCCGGCCAGATCGACGTGATGTTCGTGCTCGACGCCACGGACGAGCGGCGCAAGGCGATCGACTTCCCCGAGGCGCCGCTTTTCTACTACGCCATGGGCGCGCTCATCCAGGACGGGATGGAGGTAAAGACCTGGGAGGACCTCAACAAGGAGGGCACCACGGTCGGCGTCACGCTGGGCACGACCGTCGACAAGCTGCTGACCGAAAAGCTCGCCAAGGCGAAGATCGAGCGCTTCGCCTCGAACGACGAGGCGGTGGCGGCCTTCGTGTCGCGCCGGGTCGATGCCGTGTCGCAGTTCCACCCGGCGCTGATCGTGCAGGTCAGCCGGATCGGCACCGGCAAGGTGGTCCTGCCCGAAGAGATCCACGCGGTCCCGACCTCGGTCGGGCTGCCCAAGGCGGCGGATCCCTCGTTCAAGGACTGGGTCAGCGACTTCATCGCCACCGCCTATGGCGACGGCACCACCAAGTCGATCTTCGAAGGCTACATCCGCACCAAGGGCATCGACCCGGCGACGGTGCCCGGCCTCGTGAAGGAAGACTGGATCTGACCGGCGCGACGCGCCCCCATCCGGGGGCGCGCGCCCGGCGTCCGAGGACGGCATGCAGAGCTATCAGTGGGATTTCGGGGCGGTGCTCGCCCATTGGCCGATGTTCCTGCAGGGACTGGGCGGGACCGTCGCGATCTCGGCGCTGGCGATTCTGCTGGGGATCCTCGGCGGCGGGCTGGTCGCGACGGCGCGGCTGTCGCGCTGGCGGCTGCTGCGCGGGCTCGGCCGGGTCTATACCGAGTTCTACCGCAACACTCCCGGCATCCTGCATTTCTTCTGGGTCTACTACGCGCTGCCGGTCGTGGCGGACATCCGGCTCGGCCCGCTCGAAGCGGCGGTGATCGCGCTCGCCACCCAGTCCTCGGCCTTCTACGCCGAGGTGTTCCGCGGCGGGATCCAGTCGATCCGGCCGGGACAATGGGAAGGCGCGGTGGCGCTGGGCATGTCGCGGCGGCGGGCGCTGGTGCGGGTGATCCTGCCGCAGGCCGCGCGCCGAATGACCGCCCCCTTCGTCGAGCGCTCGTTCGAGATCATCAAGACCTCGTCGCTGGCCTCGACGCTGGCCTATGGCGAGCTGGTTTACCAGGGCATGCAGGTCGCCTCGATCACCTATCGCCCGCTCGAGACCTATACCGTGCTGGCGCTGATCTACTTCGCGCTGCTGTTCGTGCTGTCCTCGCTGGCCAAGCTGGCCGAGGACCGGCTGAGGGAGGCCTGAGATGGGATACCAGTTCGATGTCTCGCTGGTCTGGCGCACGCTTCCCGTCCTGTGGCGCGGGGTGGTCGTCAGTGTCGAGCTCTGGGCGGCCTGCCTCGTGGTCGGGCTGGCGCTGGGCTTGCTCGTGGCACTCGCGCGGCTTTCGCCGCTGCGGCCGTTGCGGGTGCTCGGCCGTGCTTTCGTCGAGTTCTTCCGCAACATCCCGGCGCTGATCCAGCTGATCTGGTTCTTCTACGCCTTCCCGATCCTGATCGGCGCGCAGATGACCCCCTTCACCGCCGCGGTGCTGGGCATCTCGCTGAACACCGCCGCCTTCTCGGCCGAGATCTACCGCGCCGGCATCCAGTCGATCGAGCGCGGCCAGTGGGAGGGCGCGCGCGCCATCGGCATGAGCCGCGCCACCTCGCTGCGCCGGGTGATCCTGCCGCAGGTCTTCCGCCGCATGCTGCCCGCCTTCACCAACCGCGCCGTCGAGGTCGGCAAGGTGACCTCGCTCGCCTCGGTGCTGAGCGTGCAGGAACTGATGTATCAGGGCCGCATCCTGTCCTCGACTTTCTACCGCCCGCTCGAGATCTTCACCACGGTCGGCCTCGTCTACCTGGTGATGATCTACCCGCTGACCTGGACCTCCGGCTTGCTCGAGCGCCGGATGGCCCGCACGACCTGAGGGGACCGCCGTGACCACTGTCGCCACCGCTGCCGAGACCGACACCGCCATCCTGCGCTGCGAGAGGCTGTCGAAATCCTTCGGCACGCTCGAGGTGCTCAAGGGCATCGACCTGACCGTGGCCCCCGGCGAGCGGATCGCGATCATCGGCGGATCGGGCTCGGGCAAGTCCACGCTGCTGCGCTGCCTGAACTTCATGGAGAAACCCACCTCCGGGCGCGTCATCCTGGACGGGGCCCGCGTCGGGCGCGTCCGCCCGGGCCGCGACGGGCGGGAACAGGTCAGCTACCCCGAACGCGACCTGATGGCCGTGCGCCGCCGGGTCGGCATGGTCTTCCAGCAGTTCAACCTCTTTCCGCACATGACCGCGCTCGGCAATGTCATGGAGGGGCTGGTCAGCGTGCTGGGCCGCCCCCGGGCCGAGGCGCGCGAGCGCGCGACGGCAGAGCTTGGCCGGGTCGGCCTTGCCGAGAAACTCGACACCTACCCCGCGCGGCTTTCCGGCGGGCAGCAGCAGCGGGTGGCCATCGCCCGCGCGCTGGCGATGGACCCGGAGGTGCTGCTTTTCGACGAGCCGACCTCGTCGCTCGACCCCGAGCTGGTGGGCGAGGTGCTGCGCACGATCCTCGCACTGGCCGAGGAAGGCCGCACCATGCTGCTCGTGACACATGAACTCGGCTTCGCCTACCGCTTCGCGACGCGGGTGATCTACCTTTTCGACGGCGTGATCCACGAAGAGGGCACCGCCGAGCAGATCTTCCGCAATCCGCAGCGCGACAAGACCCGGGCCTTCATCGCCCGTTCGTCCGAATTCTCGCTCTGAC
Organism: Frigidibacter sp. MR17.14; assembly: GCF_037095735.1. Classification (NCBI taxonomy): domain Bacteria; kingdom Pseudomonadati; phylum Pseudomonadota; class Alphaproteobacteria; order Rhodobacterales; family Paracoccaceae; genus Frigidibacter; species Frigidibacter sp. MR17.14. The sequence goes on from NZ_JBAWKD010000001.1 coordinate 352,070, forward strand.
CCAGACACGCCTCACCGGAGACCCTCCCATGCATTCCAGCGCCCAGGCCTATGACGGCGACCCGCGCAACGACGACGTGCTCGTCTATGTCAACGGCGACTACGTCCACCGCGACAAGGCGACCGTCTCGGTCTTCGACGCGGGCTTCGTGCTGGGCGACGGCGTGTGGGAGGGGCTGCGGCTGGTCAACGGCAAGCTGCTGTCGCTCGACCTGCACATGGACCGGCTGTTCGAGGGCGCGCGGGCGCTGAAGATGGATCTTGGCCTGAGCCGGGCCGAGATCGTGCAGGCGGTGATGGACACCTGCGCGCGCAACGGCTTCACCGACAACACCCATATCCGGCTGATGATCACCCGCGGCCGCAAGACCACGCCGAACCAGGATCCGCGCTTCATGGCCTCGAAGGCGACGGTGGTGATCGTGGCAGAGCTGAAGAAGCCCCGCGCCAGCCTTGGCGCGACCGGGCTGAAGCTGTTCACCTCGACCTTCCGCTGCTCGACCCCGGATGTCTTCGATCTGCGGCTGAACTCGCATTCGCGGCTGAACCTGATCCAGGCGCTGATCCAGGCGATCGAGGCCGGCGCGGACGAGGCGCTGATGCTCGACCAGCGCGGCATGGTCGCCTCGTGCAACTCGACCAACTTCTTCATCGTCCGCAAGGGCGAGCTCTGGACCTCGCCCGGGCTCTACTCGTTCAACGGCATCACCCGCGGCCATGTCTTCGACCTTTGGGCGCGCGAGATCGGCCCGGCGCGCAAGGAGGACTTCACCCTGACCCAGGCCTATTCCGCCGACGAGGCCTTCGTCACCGGCACGCTGGGCGGCATCACCCCGGTCACGATGATCGACGGGCGGGTGGTGGGCGACGGCACGCCGGGGCCCCTCACCCGCAAGGCCGCGCAGGTCTACTGGGACTGGGTCCGCGCGAGCTGCGCCTGAGCCATGGCCGGCTGCTGTCCCGCGCCCGCCGCCGGCGGCACGCCGCCAGGGACCGGTGCCACGGACCCGCTGCTGGCCCGGGCACTCGCGCTGCCCCCTGCCCCCGCGGCGCTTCGCACCGCCCTGGCCGCGGAGTTGGTGGCGGTCCCGGGCGGCATCTTCGCGATGGGGGCCCGCCGCGCGCGCTTCCCCGAGGATCTCGACGCGCCCCGCCACAAGGTGCGGGTCTCGGGCTTCCGCATCGCACCTGTCGCGGTGACGAACGCGGCCTTCGCCCGCTTCGTCGCGGCGACCGGCTACCGCACCCTCGCCGAGACCGAGGGCTGGAGCTTCGTCTTCCACCTGCTGCTGGGCCCGACGGCCGGCGACCATCCCCGGCACCCGCCGGGCCTGCCCTGGTGGCGTCAGGTCGACGGCGCCTGCTGGCACAGCCCCGAGGGGCCGGGCAGTTCGACCGCCGGGCGCGAGGATCACCCGGTCGTCCATGTCAGCTGGTATGACGCCCGCGCCTATGCCGCCTGGGCCGGGCTGCGGCTGCCGACCGAGGCGGAATGGGAGCGCGCCGCCCGTGGCGGCCTGTCCGAGAAGCGGTTTCCTTGGGGCGACGCCTTCGCGCCCGGCGGCCGCGCGGCGATGAACACCTTCCAGGGCGACTTCCCGCAGCACGACAGCGCGGAGGACGGCTGGGCCGGCACCGCGCCGGTCACCGCCTATGCGCCGAACGGCTACGGGCTGCACAACATGACGGGCAATGTCTGGGAATGGGTCGAGGACCGCTTCGGCGCCCTCCCCGCCCCCGCACGCCTGCCCCCCGCCGATCCCCGCGGCCCCGCGACGGGCGAGTTCAGGGTGCAGCGCGGCGGATCGTTCCTGTGCCATGACAGCTACTGCGACCGTTACCATGTCCATTCCCGCGGCAAGGCCCCGCCCGACAGCACCGCCAGCAACACCGGCTTCCGCGTGGCCTCCAACGCCTGAGACGCGTCGAGCGCCCGGCCGGACGCGACCGGCAGGGCAACCGCTCTCCGGGACCGCCGGCGCAGATCCCGATCGCGCGTCCGTCAGCCTGTATTGCATCCCGGGCCCTGTCGCCCGTCGCCCCATTCCGATTGAAGTTGTCGCCGCACGCCGGAAGCCTTGCCGGTCATGCCAACGGCACTGGCGAGGACGATTGCCGCAAGCGACCTAGGCGCAGCACGCCCGTTCGGCTTACCGGGCCTTGCAGGGGAAGAGCGCGATGCCGTCGATCCTGCGAGGCTCGATCCGCGAGGCGATGCGGCCCTCGTCCTGACCGGCGACGAGCGCGGTCCCGCGGTGAAGGACCCGCGGACGGATCGTGATCTTCGCCCGGCCACTGCCGATCCAGACGCGACCGCCCGTCAGGAAGGTCAGCACGCCCTGCCAATGATGGGGGAGGCAACCACTTGGCGAAGATCCAGCGACGCTGAGCTTGTAGCTGGTTTCCGAAGGCCGCCACCAGCGCCGCGTTGCGGCCCCGACGGGCGTTGAGGACCACGAAGGCCACCGGCCATCACCGTCAGGATGCGAAGATCGCGTTCCTACGCACGAGGTGGAGGCCCCATGCCCTGCCGCAAGATGACTCGCAACCGGTGCCCCGTGACGCACGATGTGAAGCAAACTGGTACGACTCACCGCAACGGCACCTGCGCGACCGCGCGGGCACGTTGATTAGGTCATGTTGACAAATGGCGGATCCAGAGCCTGATGCAGGCGACGTCGACGAAGCCAAGGAAGCTTTCGGCGGTTTTGTCGTAGCGGGTTGCCAGCCGAGGGCTGTTTTTCAGCTTGTTGAAGCAGCGCTCGACCATGTTGCGCAGGATTTAGATGGTCATGGCGACAGCCTTGCTCACCCTTCGATTCTTTCGCATCGGGATCATGGGCAGAGCGATGCGTCTCTTGATGTCTTCCCGAATTTTATCAGAGTCATAGGCGCTGTCGAAGACCAGAACGGCGTGCTGTGACAGATTGTCGGCCGTCACCAGATCGTAGCCGGTGTCATGGGAATCCTGCCCAAGCGTGATCTCGGTCCTCATCGGGAAGCCTTCGCCGTTGACCCGGAGATGGATGTTGGTCGAGAACCCACCTCTCGAACGGCCAAGAGCCTCTTTCGGAGTCCCACTTTTGCGCCCGCCGCATGATGATGGGCGCTGACCTGCCCCCCGGAATGTCCCTCGCTCTAATGTAGAGTTTGCTTCATCACGAAGGAGCAGACGACATGAGGAAAAGCCGCTTCACCGAGGCGCAGATCATCGGGATGCTCAAGGAGCAAGAAGCCGAAATGGCGACGGCAGAGGTCTGTCGCCGTCACGGTGTCAGCCCGGCCACGTTCTACAAGCTCAAGGCCAAGTATGGGGGCATGGACGTGTCCGATGCCCAGAGGCTGAGGGCGCTGGAGGACGAGAATGGCAAGCTGAAGCGGCTCCTGGCGGACGCCATGCTCGACAATGTCGTGCTGAAGGATCTCTTGGGAAAGCCCTGACGGTGAGCCATGGCGCGCCACTGGTCCGAGCGATCATGGCGAACGAACGCGCGGCGGGACGCGGTGCTGAGGGCGGTGCGAGACCATGACATCTCGCAACGCCGGGCCTGCGTTCTGGTCGGTGTCGATCCGAAGACGGTGCGGCGCGAGCGGCCGCCCGACAATCCGGAGATCCGCACAGCGATGCAGGAAAGCGCCGCCGTGCGCCGGCGGTTCGGCTATCGGCGCATCGGGCTGCTGCTGGAGCGCAGGGGCATGCTGATGAACCCGAAGAAGCTGTATCGGCTCTACCGCGACGAAGGGTTGTCGGTGCGGCGCAGGCGCGGCCGCAAACGGGCCCGCGGCACGCGCACACCGATGCCCTTGGCCATAATGCCGAACCAGCGCTGGTCGCTGGACTTCGTGGCGGACACGTTTGGCGCGTCACGCAAGTTCCGCATCTTGGCGGTAATCGACGATTGCTGCCGAGAGAACCTGTGCCTGGTCGCCGACACCAGCATCTCGGGCGCAAGGGTGGCACGCGAGTTGAACGCACTGGTGCGGATCCATGGCAGGCCCACCTGCATCGTCAGCGACAATGGCACCGAGTTCACCAGCCGCGCCGTCTTGAAGTGGGCCGAACAGAACCAAGTTGCCTGGCACTACATCGACCCCGGCAAGCCGCAGCAGAACGCCTTCATCGAAAGCTTCAACGGCAGCCTGCGTGACGAGCTGTTGAACGAGGAGATCTTCGACACGCTCGATGACGCCCGCCGCAAGATCGCCCTTTGGCGCTACGACTAGAACGCCGTCAGACCGCACTCCTCGCTCGGCAACCTGACGCCCCTCGAAGCCCGCCGGACGCTCGCGCTAACGGACGGCTCTGCGACCGGCGCTCTTGCCGTGAAACAACACCCCGATTACCAATCTCAAACCGGCAGACTCTCGTTATGATCGAGGGACCAAAGGGGGGCAGGTCACGAGCGATAGGCTGTCGCGCGGGCTTCGGTAAAATCAAGAAAACTGCACGTGGATCGTACAGTGTCACCATCCCAAAACACGCGAGACGCATGGCCGCGCGCGGAAAGACATCCTTTGTAGAAATCGCGCCGCGTGAACGGCCATTGCCTTGTCCAGCGGCGCGTCCGGGCACTTCCGAGATCAGACCTTCGAGGTCAGTTCCGGCACGAGGGTGAAGAGATCGCCCACCAGGCCGTAGTCGGCGACCTGGAAGATCGGGGCCTCTTCGTCCTTGTTGNGCGCAGATCACAGTGCCATCACCCATCTGGAGCTTGTCCGGCGCGACCCCGGCGTGGTTCAGCGCATCCAAGATATCCTCCCATAGCCCCGCCAACGTCCAGCGACGGAACAGACGGACGACCGAGGACCATTGCCGAACTCCTCGGGCAGGCCGCGCCAAGGCGCACCGGTTCTGGAGATCCAGAAAATTCCTTTCAGAAAAAGACGATGATCCGCAGGCTTCCGCCCATTCGGATGTCGGCCGCTACGGATGAAGCCCTCTAAGAAGGCTCACTCACCGTCGGATATCAAGTTGCGCGCCAAGCCCGTCTTCCAAGTGTAGATGAGCTTGAATCAAAGGTTGCCGGCCAGCGGAATCCATTTTGTCGACGCGCGCTAATGCGCGCCACGTTCAGTTGCCCTGAAACACGGGCGCGCGGCGCTCGAGCAGCGCCGCCACCGCCTCGCGCTGGTCGGCGGTGTGCTGGGCGATCGCCTGCAGGCTCGCCGCAAGGTCGAGCGCGGTCTCGAGATCCGTCTCGGCCGAGCGGCGCATCAGCCGCTTGTTCAGCCGCACGCTCGCCGGGGCGAAGGCGGTGATCTGGCGCGCGATCTCCAGCGCGGCGTCGAGAAGCGCCTCTGGCGGCACGACGCGCGACACGAGACCCCAGGCCAGCGCCTCGTCGGGATCGAGCGTCCGGCAGGTCAGCGCCAGTTCCATCGCCCGCGCCCGGCCGACGACCCGCGGCAGGTACCACGCCCCGCCGTCGCCCGAGACGAGCCCGACGCGCAGGAAGCTTTCCGCAAACCGCGCCGCGGTCGAGGCGACACGGACATCGGCCATGGTCGCGAGGTCGAGACCCGCACCGATCGCCGGGCCGTTCACCGCCGCCACGACCGGCACGTCGAGCGCGTGGAACAGCCGCGGGATCTGCTGGACGTGCCGGCGGTAGGCCGCCTGCATCTCGAGCGGCGAGCCCGCGAACATCGGATGGCTGGCATCGCGCATGTCCTTGACGTTGCCGCCGGAACTGAAGCAGTCGCCCGCGGCGGCCAGCACGATGCAGCCAAGCCCCGCATCGGCATTCGCCCCGGCCAGGAAACCGGCGAGACCGGCGATCACGTCGTCGGACAGTGCGTTGCGCGTTTCGGGCCGGTTCAGGGTCACGATCGCGATCGGTCCCTCGCGATCGATGGTGACGGCGTCGCTCATACGGTTTCCTCCTGCAGCGGCTGGTCGACGAGATGCGACCAGAGCCCGCGCGGATCGGCGCAGGCCCGGCGCCCCAGCGCCTCCTCGCAGTCCGCCTGCCGGCCCCAGTCGTCGCGGGCGTCCCAGAGCCTGCGGGTGTATAGACCCAGCACATGGTCCTCGGTGAAGCCGATCGCGCCCATCACCTGATGGGCCGAGGTCGCGATCCGCGTGGCGGCGGTGCCGGCCTGCGCCTTGGCCGCGCGCCAATGCAGCCCGTCGGGGCCACCGGGGCGGTCCTCGTCAGCCAATGCCAGCGCCAGCGCGGCCTCGGTCAGCGCCAGCTCGCCCGCCGCCTGCGCCATGCGGTGCTGCACAGCCTGGAACCGGCCGAGCGGGCGGCCGAACTGGCTGCGGGTATTGGCATAGTCCAGCGAGATCTCGAGCACCCGCGCCATCACGCCGATCATCTCGGCCGCGGTCAGCAGCGCGCCCCAGCGCAGGATCCGGCCGGCCAGCGCCGGATCGCGCGGAACGCCGCTGGCCCCCGCGCGCGCGCCCTCGCGGCGCGAGAGCGGCATGAAGGCCGAAAGCCCTCCGGCCGGCGCCAGTCCCTCGGGCCCGACGACAAGGGCCGCCGCCCCGGCCGCCTGCGGGCCGACCGGCGGCTGGCCCTGAAGCAGCCGGACCGGGCCGTCATGCTCCGCCAGCGGCGCGAGCAGCATCTCGACCACCGGCACCGGCGCCGCATGCCATCCCGCGCGCCAGGCCAGAACCGCCGCATCGGCGATGCGCCCGCCGAAGCCGCCCGCCGCCTCGGGCCGCAGCAGCAGCGGCAGGCCGCTGTCCTCAATCTCGGCCACCAGCCGCGCCGGCAGCCCGGCATCGGCGCGCGCCTGCGGATCGGCCAGCCGCCGCGACAGCAGCCGGTCGAGCGTGTCGTCCAGAAGTCTCGCCGTCTCGCTCATCTCAGTCCCAGCTCCCTTGCAATGATGCCGCGCAGGATCTCGCGGGTGCCCCCGCGCAGCGAGAAGCTCGGCGCGCCCAGGATCGCCGTCGCCAGCGCGCCCTCGATCTCGGATCCGGTTTCCGAGGGCCGCAGGTCCAGAAGCCGGCGCGCCACCTCGGGCACCTCCTGTTCGAATTCGGTGCCCAGATCCTTCATCATCGGCGCCAGCGCGCCGGTCGGCAGCCCCGCCGCCAGCCGGCGGTTGATCGCCAGCGACAGCGCCCGCGTCGCGTCGAGCCGCGCGGCCAGACGGCCGATCTCGGCCGCCGCCAGCCGGTCGGGCATCGGCCCGACCGCATGCACCAGCATCGCCAGCAGACCGAAGCTCGACAGGATCCGGTCCGGACCGCTGCGCTCGAAGGCCAGTTCCTCGTTCACCAGCCGCCAGCCGTCGCCCTCGGCCCCCAGAAGGTTCGCCTGCGGCACGAAGGCCGCGTCGAAGGTGATCTCGTTCAGCTCCTCCTCGCCGCGCAGATCGCGCAGCGGACGCACGGTGATGCCCTCGCTCCGCATCGGCACCACCAGCTGCGACAGGCCGGCGTAGCGGTCCTCGCCGCGCGGGGCCGTGCGCACCAGCGCGATTACGTAATCCGCGTGCTGGGCATTCGTCGTCCAGATCTTGCGCCCCGTGACCCGGTAGCCGCCCGCGACCGGCTCGGCCCGGCTACGGATCGACGACAGGTCCGATCCCGAATCCGGCTCGCTCATGCCGATGCCGATAGTGCAGTCGCCGGCGGCGATGCGCGGCAGCACCTCGGCCTGCAGCGCCGCCGTGCCGTTCCTGAGGATCTGCGGACCACTCTGGCGGTCGGCGATCCAATGCGCGCCCTGCGGGGCGCCAGCGGCCAGAAGCTCTTCGCAGACGACGTAGCGTTCGAACGGATCGCGCTCATGCCCGCCGAAGCGGCGCGGCCAGGTCATGCCGATGTAGCCCTGCGCGGCGCAGGCGCGCGAGAACTCCCGGCTGAAGGTGGTCCAGGTCTGCCGGCCAGGCCGGATCAGGCCGTCGCGGGTGGCCCGGGCCACGAAGTCGCGCACCTCGGCCCGCAGCGCCGCCTCGTCGATGCGGGGACCCGGCGGCGCATCCAGATCGGGAAACAGGGACAGCCGGCTCATGCCCGCCCCCCGATCCCGCCGAAACGCCATCCGCCACCGGGGCCGCAGCCCCGCGGGCCGCCGGTCAGAGCCGGTGCAGCTGCGGCACGTTCCGCGCCAGATACTCCTCGCCCATGTGGCGCCCGATGGTCGCATGCATCTGCGCCGCGATCTCGCCCACGCGCGGCAAGACCCGGAACAGCGGCCCCGCCACCGTCACCGAGAAGGGCTTGCCCCCCAGCGGCAGCGGCACCGAGACCCCGCCGAGATCCTGGCTGAAGGCCGAGGCGCTTTCGAACCAGCCCCGCGCCAGCGAGGTCCGGATCCGCGCCTCGACCTCCTCGATGCTCATCGGGCTGCCCGAGCCATAGCGCTCGAAGACCGCGCGCCGCAGGATCGCCGCCTGCTGCGCGGCGCCCATCTGGCACATGATCGCCTGCCCCGAGGCGGTGCCGTGCAGCGGCACCCGCCGTCCGGGCTCGGCCATGTAGCGCACGGCAAGCTTCGACTGGATCACCGACATCAGGATCGCGTGCTGCCCCGAGGGCGCGGCGATCCAGATCGTCTCGGCCGTCAGCTGCGCGAGATCGCGGGTCAGGGCCAGAGCGGCCTCGGGCAGCGGCTCCGCGCTCGCGATCTCCTGTGCCAAGGCCAGCCACCGCGGCGAGGGATAGAAGCCGCCCCGCGGCTTCGGCTCGTACAGGAAACCGCGCTCGGCGAGGGTCTGGATCAGGTTGAAGCAGCTCGAGCGCGGCCAGCCGAAATGCTCCGAAAGCTCGGCCAGGCTCGCCGGCCGCTGCTCGCGGGCGAAGTATTCCAGGATGTCGAGCACGTTCGCCGCCTGCTTGACGATCATCTGCCCCTCCGCCGCGTTCGGTTGTCCCTGAACAACAGGCTACAGCGTCCCGGGGGCGAATGTCCATATATGTGAACATGAAAGACATGGATTCGTCCTCCCAAACGATTCCCTGTTGACTGGTCGCACGAATCCCGCAGTATGTCCATCAATACGGATCGATAGTTCATATATATGGACAACCGCAGGGAGGCGGGATCGGGCCGTTCCAAGGGAGGAGACAGCCGCATGGGACCGCTCGCCGGGCTCCGGATCGTCGACATGTCTTCCGTGCTGATGGGGCCCTACGCGACCCAGATGCTCGGGGATTTCGGCGCGGACGTGATCAAGGTCGAAAGCCCGGACGGAGATCTCGTGCGCAAGATCGGACCGGGGCGGGATCCCTCGATGGGGCCGCTGTTCCTGAACGCCAACCGCTCCAAGCGCTCGATCACGCTCGACCTGAAGACCGAGGGCGGGCGGCGGGCGCTGCTGAAGCTGTGCGAGACCGCCGACGTGCTGGTCTACAACGTCCGCGCCAAGGCCATGGCCCGGCTCGGCCTGTCCTATGACGAGGTCGCGGCGGTCAATCCGCGCATCATCTATGCCGGCATGGTGGGCTATGCGCAGAACGGGCCCTATGCGGCACGCCCGGCCTATGACGACCTGATCCAGGGCGCGGCGACGATCCCGTTCCTGTTCGCCAAGGTCAACGACGGCAAGCCGCGCTACGTGCCCTCGGCCATCGCCGACCGGGTGGTGGGGCTGGTCTCGGTCTCGGCGATCCTCGCCTCGGTGATCGAGCGCGACCGCTCGGGCAAGGGCCAGCGCGTCGACGTGCCGATGTTCGAAACCATGGTCAGCTTCGTTCTGGGCGACCACATGGGCGGGCTGACCTTCGACCCGCCGCTCGATCACGGCGGCTATGTCCGCCAGCTCTCGGCCGACCGCCGCCCGTACCAGACCAAGGACGGCTTCATCTGCGCGCTGGTCTACAACGATGGCCACTGGCGGCGCTTCTTCGCCGCGATCGGCCGGCCCGACATGCCCGAGGCCGACCCCCGCTTCCGCGACTTCGTTTCGCGCATGCGCCATATCGACGAGGTTTACGGCGAGCTGTCGCGGATCTTCCTGACCCGCACCACCGCCGACTGGATGGCGCTTCTGGAAGACGCCGACGTGCCGGCGATGCCGATGTACGACTTCGAGGGCGTGCTGGCCGACCCGCATCTGGTGGCCACCGGCTTCTTCCAGATGCACGAGCACCCCACCGAGGGCCGCATCCGCCAGATGGCGGTGCCCGCGCAATGGTCGCGCACGCCGGCCGTGCCAGAACGGCTCGCCCCGCGGCAGGGCGAGCACGGGGTCGAGATCCTGCGCGACGCGGGGCTCGGCGAGGACGAGATCGAGGAGCTTGCGCGCGGCGGCGCGCTGGGGCTCGCGGCAGAAACCGCGCCGGCCAAGGTGTGACGGCGCCCGGCCACGGCCCGGCGGCCGGCTGAAGGAGAGAACGGATGGATTTCACGCTGAGCGAGGACCAGGAAGCGATCCGCAGCGCGGTGGCCGCGGTCTGCGCGCGCTTCGGGGACGACTACTGGCTCGACCGGGATCACACGGGCGAGTTCCCGCACGACTTCTACGACGCGCTGGCGACCGAGGGCTGGCTGGGGATCTGCACCGCCGAGGCCTACGGCGGCTCGGGCCTCGGGATCACCGAAGCCGCGATCATGATGCGCACGATTGCCGAATCCGGGGCTGGCATGACCGGCGCCTCGGCGGTGCACATCAACATCTTCGGACTGAACCCCGTCGCCGTCTTCGGCACCGAGGATCAGAAGCAGCGTATGATCCGGCCCATGGCCGAGGGACGCGAGAAGGCGTGTTTCGCGGTGACGGAGCCCAATACCGGGCTCAACACCACGCAGCTGAAGCTGCGCGCGGTGCGCGACGGCAACGGCTGGCTGGTGAACGGCCAGAAGGTCTGGATCTCGACCGCGCAGGAGGCCGACCGGATCCTGCTTCTGGCGCGCACCACCCCGCTTGAGGAGGTCACCAAGCCGACCCACGGCCTCAGCCTGTTCTACGCCCCCTTCGACCGCGAGCGCATCAAGGTGCGCGAGATCGAGAAGATGGGCCGCAAGGCGGTGGATTCGAACGAGCTGTTCTTCGAGGATTTCCGCATCTCGCCCGACGACCTGATCGGCGAGGAGGGACGCGGCTTCGACTACATCCTGCACGGCATGAACCCCGAGCGGGTGCTGATCGCGGCCGAGGCGGTGGGCCTGGGCATGCTCGCGGTCGCCCGCGCCGCGCGCTACGCGAACGAGCGCATCGTCTTCAACCGGCCGATCGGCAAGAACCAGGCGATCCAGCACCCGCTGGCGAAATGCTGGGCCGAGCTTGAGGCGGCCTGGATGATGGTGCTGGCCGCGGCCACGGCCTACGACACGGGCAAGCCCGCCGGGGCCGGCGCCAATGCCGCGAAATATCTGGCCGGCGAAGCGGCGTTCAACGCCTGCCAGACCGCGATCATGGCCCATGGCGGCTTCGGCTATGCCAAGGAATACCACGTCGAGCGCTACCTGCGCGAGGTGTTCATCCCGCGCATCGCCCCGATCTCACCCCAGCTCTGCTTGTCGTATCTGGCTGAAAGAGTTCTGGGCCTGCCGAAATCCTACTGACCGTTTCCGCCGCGACGCTGAAACGCCTTTGGGAGGGGGCAGGATGCGAAGCCGAACCGAACCGATCGATCCCGCGGGGCTGGACCTCGCGCCCTGGCTCTACGCCGGCGACCGGGTCCTCGTGGCCCAGGCCTCGGGCGAGCCGGCGACGCTGGTCGCGGCCGCGCGCGCCCTGGCCGAGACGCGGCCGCTGACCTTCATCGTCGGCATGCTGATCACCCGCGGCTACGCCCCCGCGCCGGCACCGGCCCGCTTCGAAAGCTATGGCCGGCTCGGGCGCGCCGCGGCGCTGCCCGACGACCGGACACGGGTCCTGCGCCAGCCCTATTCCGCTTGGACCGCCGCGCTGTCGAATGGCGGCCATCGCGCCGATGTGGTGATGGTGCAGCTGTCGCCCGCCGACGCCCTTGGCCGCCACCATCTGGGCATGGGCGACCTGGTGATGATCGACGCCGCCCGCCGCGCCCGGCTGGTGCTGGCCGAGATCAATCCCGACACGCCGCGCACGCCCGGCACGCTCTGGCCCGCCGACCTGCCGATCCACCTGAAGGTCGCGGCCGCGGCAGCGCCGCCGGCACCGGCCGACCAGCCGGCGGGCGAGACGGAACGCGCGATCGCCGCCCATGTCGCCGCCGAGGTGCCCGAGGCGGCGGTCCTGCAGTTCGGCATCGGCCGACTGCCGCGCGCCATCGCCGAGGCGCTGTCCGGGCATCGCGATCTGGGCCTGCATTCCGGCGTGATCTCGGACGAGGTCGCGCGGCTGATCACCTGCGGCGCGCTGACCGGCGCCCGCAAGGAGTTCGACGCCGGACGCGCCGTCGCCTCGACCGTGATCGGCGGCGCCGGACTGCGCGGGCTGCTGGACGGCCCCGCACCGGCCGAGGTCCAGAGCACCGCCCGCACCCATGCCGCCGCGGTGATCGCCGGGCTCGCGCGCTTCACCGCGATCAACTCGGCCGTCGAGATCGACCTCGCCGGCCGCGTCAACCTCGAGCTTGCGGCCGGGCGCGAGATCGGCGGACTGGGCGGGCAGCCCGATTTCACCCGCGGCGCGCTGGCCGCCCCGGGCGGAAGGGCCATCGTCGCCCTGCCCGCGACCACCGGCGACGGCAGATCGCGCATCGTGGCCCGCGTCGCGCGCGAAAGTCTCGGCCCCGGGGCCGCCGACCGGGCCGTGACCCAGCATGGCGTCGCCCATCTGCGCGGCCAGCCGCCGGCCGAGCGGGCCCGCCGCCTGATCGCGATCGCCGCCCCAGAGCACCGCGAGGCGCTCGCCCGCGCCTGGCACGATCACGAAAGGGCCGCCCATGTCTGAGCCCATGTCTGAGTCCCTGCCCCGCACCGGCCCGCTCGCCGGCCTGAAGGTGATCGAGATGGCCGGCATCGGCCCCTGCCCCTTTGCCGCGATGGTGCTGGCCGATCTGGGGGCCGAGGTGCTGCGCATCGACCGCGCCGCGCCCCCCGGCCTTGGCATCGAACGGCCCGAGGCCTTCGACTACGTGCTGCGCGGGCGCAGCGCGGTGGCGCTCGACCTCAAGACACCCGAAGCGGTGGCGGCGGTGCTCGACCTCGTCGCTGGGGCCGATGCGCTGATCGAGGGATTCCGTCCCGGGGTGATGGAGCGTCTCGGCCTTGGCCCCGCGCCCTGCCTCGCGCGCAATCCCGCGCTTGTCTACGGCCGTGTCACCGGCTGGGGACAGGACGGGCCGATGGCGCCGCGCGCCGGGCACGACCTTGGCTATCTCGCGCTGTCGGGCATCCTGTCGATGATCGGTCCCGAAGGCGGCGCGCCGGTGCCGCCGCTGAACCTGCTGGCCGATTATGCCGGCGGCAGCCTGATGCTGGTGATCGGCCTGCTGTCGGCGCTGACCGCGGCGCGCGCCGGGGCCGGCGGACAGGTCGTCGATGCCGCGATGCTCGACGGGCTGGCGCTGCTTGGCACGCCGATGGCCGGCCTGCGCGCCGCAGGCCTGCACGACGGCCCGCGGGGCACCAACCTTCTGGACGGCGGCCTGCCGGAATATGCCTGCTACCCCTGCCGCGACGGCGGCTGGCTTGCCGTCGCCGCACTCGAGCCGAAGTTCCGCGATCTCGCGCTGGCGGGCTTCGGCCTTGTCCCCGCCGACTGGCCGATCGACCGCAGTCCCACCGGCCGCGCCCGGCTGCGCGCCGCGCTGGGCGCGGCCATCGCCACCCGCGACCGCGACGACTGGGCGCGGCTCTTCGCCGGCACCGACGCCTGCGTCACCCCGGTGCTGAGCCCCGAGGAAGCCCCGCACCACCCGCAGCTTGCCGCCCGCGCGACCCACGCCCCGGTCGCCGGCCACCTGCAACCCGCCCCGGCGCCGCGCTTCTCGGCCACGCCCCCTGCCCCGCCCGCGCCCTTCCGGCGTGAGGGACCCGAAGCGCTGGCCCGCTGGGGCCTCGACCCCGACCGCATCGAGAGGCTCGCCGGGACCGGCGCGCTCGTCTTCCCCGAACCCGTCTGAGGATTGCCCATGCCCGGCCTCTACTTCGAAGACCTCACGCCCGAACGCCACTTCCGCCACCCGCTGACGCGGACGGTGAGCGAGGCCGACAACACCTGGTTCAGCCTGATGACGCTGAACCCGCAGCCGCTGCACATCGACGCGCATTTTTCGGCCGGGACCGAGTGGGGCAAGCCGCTCTTCAACTCGCTGATGACGCTGGGGATCATGATCGGCATGTCGGTGCAGGACACCACGCTCGGCACGACCGTCGGCAATCTGGGCATGAGCGACGTGCGCTTCCCCAAGCCGGTGTTCCATGGCGACACCCTGCGATCCGAAACGCGTGTCGTCTCGGCGCGCGAAAGCAGGTCGCGCGGCGATGTCGGGATCATCGAGTTCGAACACAGCTGCTTCAACCAGAACGACGAGCTGGTGGCGACCTGCCGGCGCGCGGCGATGATGCGCAAGGCGCCGCAGTGATGCGCTCGATGCTCTTCGTTCCCGCCGACAGCGCGCGCAAGTTCGCCAAGGCCCGCGGCAGCGATGCCGATGCGCTGATCCTCGATCTGGAAGACAGCGTCGCGGCCGAGGCGAAGGACGGCGCGCGCGCGACGCTGGCCGAGATGCTCGCCGCCCCGCGCGATGGCGGCCCCCAGATCTGGGTGCGGGTCAACGCGCTCGACACCGGGCGCAGCGCCGGCGATCTGGCGGCGGCGATGCCGGGCCGTCCCGCGGGGATCGTGCTGCCGAAATGCGAGGGTGCCGGCGACCTGCGCCGGCTGTCCCACATGCTCGATGCGCTCGAGGCCGCCCATGGCATCGCCGAGGGCGCGACCGGCATCGTCTCGGTCGCGACCGAGACCGGGGCGGCGGTGCTCAACCTCGCCGGTCATCGCGGCGCCACGCCGCGGCTGCGGGGGATGATGTGGGGGGCCGAGGATCTGGCCGCCGATCTGGGCGCCACCACCAACAGCGACGGCACGGGCTTCTCCGAGCCGTTCCGGCTGGCGCGCAACCTGTGCCTGATGGCGGCGGCGGCGGCGGGGGTCGCGGCGATCGACACCGTGGCCACGCGGATCGACGATCTCGACCATGTCGAGGCCGAGGCCCGTGCCGCGCGGCGCGACGGCTTCGCCGCCAAGGCGGTGATCCACCCCAGCCACATCGCTCCGGTGAACCGCGCCTTCACGCCCACGCCGGACGAGCGCGCCTGGGCCGAGGCCGTGATCGCCGCCTTCGCGGCCGCGCCCGCCTCGGGCGTGGTGAAGATCGACGGTCGGATGATCGACAAGCCGCATGAACGCGCCGCACGCCGGATCCTCGGCGCGGGCGCCCACTGAGGCCCAACGAGGGGCCCGGGGCCCGAAGGGAGGACAAGATGAGCGGAGCCAATGCCATGGCCGGGGGCCAGCAGGTCGACGAGGGGATGCTCTCCCGCGGTCTCGGCCGGTTCGAACACGCCTGCGTCGCGCTGGCCGGCCTGTCGATCGCGGTGATCATGCTGGTCGTGGTCGCCGACGTGACGATGCGCTACCTGATCCACCGCCCGCTGAGCTGGTCCTACGACCTGATCGGGTCCTACCTCATGGTCGCGGTGTTCTTCCTCGCGATCTCGGACACGCTGCAATCGCATGGCCACATCGCCATCGACATCTTCGCCCCCGCCTTCAACCGCCGGATCGAGCATCTGGGCCTCGGGATCGGCTATGGCGCCTCGGCGGTGCTGATCGCCGTGATCGCCTGGCAGGGATGGCACCGCCTGGTGCAGGCGCAGGCCTCGGGCGACCTGATCAGCGCGACGGTGCCCTGGCCGACCTGGCCGACCTACGCCCTGCTCGCGCTGGGATCGGCGGCGATGGCGCTGCGCTGCGCGCTGCGCACGCTGGGCCATCTGGGCTCGGCCGTCGCCGGGCGCGACCTCGTGGGCCTGCCGCCGCGGGCGGAAACGGGCGAACATGCCGGGGAGCACGGCGAATGACCGTCACCATCGTCCTTCTTCTTCTCGTCGTCTTCCTGGTGATCGGGCTGCCGGTGGCGCTGGCGATGTCGGTGGCCGGCGCCGCCGGGCTCTACCTGCTGGGCGGCAGCGGCTTTCTGGTGGGCATCCTGCGCACCTCGCCGCTGTCCACCGCCAATTCCTACGAGATCATCACCATCCCGATGTTCATCCTGATGGCGGAATTCGTCATCCTGTCGGGCGTCGCGCGCGACCTGTTCCGGGCGGCGACGATCTGGGTCGGGCGGCTGCGCGGCGGGGTCGCCATGGCCACGGCACTGGCCGGCGCCGGCTTCGGCGCGATCTCGGGATCGAGCACCGCCGCGGCGGCGACGCTCGCCTCGACCTCGCTGCCCGCGATGATCGAACAGGGTTACGACCCGAAGCTTGCCGGCGGGGTGGTGGCGATCTCGGGCACGCTCGCCATGCTGATCCCGCCCTCGATCGCGCTGATCCTCTACGGGATCATCGCCGACATCCCGATCGGCGAGCTGCTGATCGGCGGCATCATCCCCGGCATCATCGTGACGCTTGCCATCATCCTGACCGTGGCCGTCCTCGTGCGGATCGAGCCGGCCGCGGCCCCCGCCGGCCGCGCCTATACGATGCGCGAGAAATTCGCCTCGCTGACACGGGTCGGCCCGATGCTGGTGCTGTTCCTGTCGGTCACCGGGGTGATCTACTCGGGCATCGCCACGCCGACCGAGGCCTCGGGGCTGGGCGCCTTCGTGGCCATGCTGCTCGCGATGTGGGAGCGCAAGCTGACCCTGCGGACCTTCTTCGAGGCGCTGCGCAGCACCGCGCAGACCAGCTCGATGATCCTGCTGATCATCCTTGGCGCGCATATCTTCGGCTACTTCTTCACCCTGTCGCGGGTGACCAACGACCTGACGGCCTGGGTCGGCGGGCTCGATGCGCCGCCGATGGCGATCATGGTGGTGATCCTGCTGGGCTACATCGTGCTCGGCTTCTTCATGGACCAGATCGCGATCCTGATCCTGACCGTGCCGGTGATGCTGCCGCTGGTCACACAGCTCGGCTTCGACCCGGTCTGGTTCGGAGTGATCATCGTGGTGACGGCCGAGGTCGGCATGGTCACGCCGCCGATGGGCATGAACGTCTTCGTCGTCGCCCGCTACACCCGCCGCCCGCTGGGCGAACTGTTCCGGGGCGTGATGCCCCATGTCTGGGCGCATCTGATCGTGATCGCCCTGATGACGATCTTCCCGGCGCTGATCCTGTGGCTGCCCTCGACCATGTGAGGGGCCCGGGCGCCGCGATGGCCAAAGACAAGACCCGCCGAACGTTCCAATGGAGGAGAACGGAATGACAAGGCTCTTCAAGACCGCGACCTGCGGCACCGCGCTTGCGGCGTTGTTGGCCAGTCCCGGCGTCGCCGGGGCCGAGACGCTGCGCGTGGCCGACAGTTTCCCCGTCGGCCACTACATCGCCGAGAACATGACCAAGGTCTGGATGGACAAGGTCACCGAGCTGACCAAGGGCGAGGTCACCTTCGAATACTATCCGGCCGAACAGATGGGCAAATCCAAGGACCTGCTGTCGCTCGCCCAGACGCAGGTCGTCGACATCGGCTATGTCGGCGTGTCCTACATCGCCGACAAGCTGCCGCTGTCGGCGGTGGGCGAACTGCCCGAGGCCTTCTCGAAATCCTGCCACGGCACCGAGGCCTACTGGTCGATCGCCAAGCCCGGCGGCGTGCTCGACCAGGCCGAGCTCGCGCCGCTCGACGTGCGCATGCTGCTGGTGATGGTGCTCTCGCCCTATCAGGTGATGACCGCCAAGACCGAGATCAAGGATCTAAACAGCTTCAAGGGCCTGAAGCTGCGCACCACCGGCGGCACCAAGGAGATCGCGGTGAGCCTGCTGGGCGCGACCCCGGTGACGATCCCGGCCCCCGAGACCCGCGAGGCGCTGTCGCGCGGCACGATCGACGGCGTGCTGTTCCCGCATTCCTCGGCCCTGCCCTACGGCCTCGCGCCCGAACTGAAATACGGCACGCAGGATCTCAACTTCGGCTCGTTCGTCGCCAGCTACGTGATCTCGGAAGACCGCTGGAAGCAGCTCTCGCCCGAGGTGCAGAAGGCGATGACCGACGCCGCCGAAGAGGTGATCCGCACGGCCTGCAAGATCGGCGAGGACCTCGACATGAAGGACAAGGCCGAGATGGAGAAGGAGGGCGTGACCTTCGTGTCGCTGCCCGAGGCCGACGCGACCGAGGTCGAGGCACGCATGGCCACGATCGGCGAGAAATGGGCCAAGGACCTCGACGGGCGCGGCAAACCCGGGACCGAGATCCTGAGCGCCTTCCGCGACGCGCTCAAGAAGACGGCCTCGATGAGCCAGTGACCGCAAGCGCACCGCCCGCGCCAAGTCGCGGGCGATGCAACAGTGGATGAGCCATGACCCAATGCCCGAACAACCCCGCCGGGTCGCACCGCACCCCTCGCTCGGCCACGCTGCTCGCGGGGCTCGTGGTGGCGACCGGCTTCCTGTTCAACTTCGTCGCGCGCGGAACGGTGGACACCTTCATGGTCTTCATCCTGCCGCTCGAGGCCGAATTCGGCTGGAGCCGCTCGACCCTCACCGGGGTCTATTCGGTATACCTGATCACCGCCGGCCTTGCCTCTCCGCTGTCGGGCGCGCTACTTGACCGGTTCGGGCCGCGGGTGACCTACACCGCGGGGCTCGTGTCGCTGATCGCGGCGATGGGCTGCGCCTCGCTCACCCGCAGCCTGTGGCAGATCTACCTGTTCCACGGCGTCTTCGGCGGCATCGCCGCTTCGGCGCTGGGGATCGTGCCGGCCGCGGCGCTGATCTCGCGCTGGTTCGACCGCCGCCTGTCGCTGGCGATCGCCATGGCCTATGCCGGCTTCGGCTCGGGCATCCTCGTGATCGTGCCGCTGGCGCAAAGCGCCATCGACACCGAGGGCTGGCGCATGGCCTACCGGATGCTCGCCATCGGACTGATGCCGCTGCTGCCGGTGCTGCTGCTGCTGCCCTGGGGCCGGATCGCCGCCGGCGACCGCACCATACGTGCCGCGCAGACCGCGGGCGCCACGCCCGCCCCGGCCGCCGGTCCGATCACCGAGGAGTCCGCCACCGTCGCCTCGCCCGCGCAACTGCGACCGCCGCGAGGCTGGACGATCCGCAGCGCGATGGGCACGCCGGAGTTCTGGCTGCTGGTGCAGTGCTTCTTCTTCACCGCCTGCTCGACCTACAGCGTCGTGGTGCAGACCGTGGCCTTCCTCGTGGACGAAGGCTATCCGCCGCTCGACGCGGCGCTGGCCTTCGGCACCTCTGGGATGCTGTCGATCATCGGCGTGCTGAGCGCGGGCTGGCTGACCACCCGTTTCGGTTACCGCTTCACCGTCACGCTCAGCTTCTCGGCGACGCTGCTCGGCGTGACGGCGCTTCTGGGCTTTGCCAGCTTCCCCACACCTGCGCTGGTCTTCGTCTACGTCTTGGCCTTCGGAATGAGCCAAGGCGCCCGCGGCCCGGTGGTCTCGACGCTGGCCTCGCGGATCTTCGCCCGCGGCTCGGTCGGCGCGATCTTCGGCGCGATCTTCATGACCATGTCCTTCGGATCGGCCCTCGGCTCTTGGGTGACCGGGTTCCTGCACGACCTCACCGGCGACTATCGCGCGGCCTTCGTCTTCTCCATCCTCAGCGTGTTCGGGGCCGTCTCGCCCTTCTGGTACTCGCGCCGCCTGCTCGCGCCGCAGGCGCTTCCCCCGCCCCCCTCGAAAGGAGAGCCCGCGTGAAACTGCTTGGTGAAGGCTTCTACTGGACCGACCTCGCGACGGGCGACCGCTTCCGCACCTTCGGACGCACCATCACCGAAACCGACATCGTCAATTTCGTCTCGGCGATGGGCATGCTGGAATCCCTGTTCCTCGACGCCGAATTCCGCGCCGCCCATTCCGCGATCCCGGGACGCCCCGCACCCGCCGCGCTGGCGCTCGGGCTGGCAGAGGGCATGGTGCTGAACGCCACCGGCCAAGGCACGGGCCTCGCCTTCCTGCACATGGAGATGAACGTCGTGGCGCCGGTCCTGCAGGGCGACACCATCCATGTCGAGATCGAGGTGACCGAGATCCGCCCCGCGAAGAAGGCCGGCCGCGGGCTGGTGCGGACCCGCAACGACATCGTCAACCAGCGCGGCGAGACGGTCATCACCTATACACCGCTGCGGCTCATGGCCGGCCGCCACGCCGCCGAGGCCGCGCAATGACAGGAGAGGCGCCGGACATCCCCCCTGCCCTGCCACCCCACGGCGACCCCGGCGTGCTGGCGACCATGGCCGGCCGCCGCTCGGTGCGCGCCTTTCTTCCCGACCCGGTGGCGCGCGCCACGATTGAGGCGATCCTAGACGCCGCCGCGCGCGCGCCCTCGGGGTCGAACACCCAGCCTTGGCGGGTGACGGTCCTGACCGGCGCCGCGCTCGACCGGCTGGGGCGCCGCCTGGAAGCGCTGGCGCTGTCGGGCGACGGCGGCACGCCCGAATACCACTACTACCCGCGCAACTGGCGCGAACCCTACCTGTCGCGCCGGCGCAAGGTCGGATGGGACCTCTACACCAGCCTCGGCATCAATCGGGCCGAGAAGGACCGCATGGCCACTCAGCATGCCCGAAACTACAGCTTCTTCGGCGCGCCGGTTGGCCTGATCTTTTCGATCGACCGCGACATGGAGCTGGGCAGCTGGCTCGACTACGGAATGTTCCTGCAAAACCTCATGCTGGCCGCACGCGCCCACGGGCTTGACACCTGCCCGCAGGCCGCTTTCGTACGTTACCCGCAGCAAGTGGCGGCGTTGGCGCAGCTGTTACCGGAGGAGAAGCTGGTTTGTGGCATGGCCTTGGGCCGCGCGGACTGGGCTGATCCGGCAAATAGATTCTGCACCGAACGAATTGGTACCGACACATTCACGAAATTTCTGAGCGAATGATCCGTCGCCTTTCCCGCATGCGCCAAGCGGTGGAGCCGATGCTCTTCCCGCTGAGAGCTGGACCATTTGGAACTGGGCTTCCGCCTAAGTCACCTTGATGGCAGAAGAGTCGAGGCGACTGGGAGCGGTTTTTCTAAATCCGCCTGCGATATGACGATCCCTTTGCTCGGAACTTGAATGGCGTCTTCGCCGATAGCGGACGTGCCCGGGTGGCCAGCGGCTTCAGTATCTCCCAACCTCCTGCGCCAACGCCAACGAACGCTCGCGCGCGGCACGGACTGCGCTGCGAAGGAGCCGAGGCAGCCCTTCGTCCATTTCCAGGACGCTGAGGCCAGCCTGCGTGGTGCCATGCCGGCTGGTCACAGCGCGTTTCAGATCCAGCACAGGGCGAGGATCGGCTTCGAGCAGCGCTGCCGCCCCGAAAAGCGTCTCCTCTGCCAAGAGATCCGCCAGAGCATCCGGCAGGCCCTCAGCGCGCGCCGCTTCGGCAAGGTGGTGGACGAAGGCGAAGACATAACCCGGACCGCTGCCGGCCACGGCGGTGGCGCTGTCGATCTGCCATTCATGCTCAAGCCATTCGACGCGCCCCGACCCCTCGAAGATCCGCGTGGCCTGCGTCCGGTCCTGCGCCGACACCCCGGCAGGCGCATAGCCGACCGTCATGCCGCGCGACACCAGCGCGGGCAGGTTCGGCATCATCCTCACAGTCCTGTCGGGGCCGAAGCGGGCCTGCAGCGCCTCGACCGTCACCCCGGCCATGATCGAGATCACCAGGCCGCAGTCCTGCGGGAAGTCGGAGGCGGGCTGTGCCGCGAACTGCTGCGGCTTCACGGCAAGGACCGTGACGTCGAAGGTCTGCCCTTGCAGGGGCGCCAGGCTGTCGAGGAACTGCACCCCATCGGCCGGCAGAAGCGACTTGGCCCTGTCGATGTCCCTGTCGACGACGATCAGCCGGGCCTCCAGACAGGCCCGCAACAGGCCGGCGGCGATGGCCGCGCCCATGTTCCCGCAGCCTAAAAACAGCACCTTCATCTCAGGCCCTCCGTTCGCCCATGCAGCCTTCGCGCGTGCAGCCCGCCGCGCCGATGCCGAGCGCCAGCAGCAGCCTGTCCAAGCCCTCCATGCAGGCGATCAGCGCCGCGAGCGACGCCCGCTCGTCGGCCCGGTGCGGCTGGGTGATGTCGCCGGGGCCGCAGATGATCACCTCGAGCCCGGCCTGGGCGTAGTAGCCCGCCTCGGTCACGCCATCCCAGGCAACCGGATCTGCGTCGCGGAAACACCGGCGCACGGCTTGCAGGAACGGCCCGTCGGAGGCTCCGCGGAAGGCGGGCACGCGCGAGCGCACCTCGGTCTCGATCCCAGCGGCGGGTTCGTTGCGCAGCATCCGGGGCAGGATATCGTTCTGCAGCAGGTCCCCGAGGCGCGCGAGGAACGCGTCGGGGTCATCCTCGGGCACGCTTCGGAATTCGTAGTCCAGCCGGCAGCTGTTCGCGATCATGTTGCGCGCGACGCCCCCGGCGATCACCCCGACCTGGATCGTCGAATGCGGCGAGGCATAGCCGCCGGGCACGGACCGTTCCGCGTAGCGGTCGCCCTCGGACCGCAGGTGCCCGATCAGCTCGCCCGCGAAATGGATCGCATTCGCGCCGAAGCGGATGCGGGCCGCGTGGCCATCCGACCCGGTGATCTCGGTTCGCAGTCCCAGAATGCCCTTGTGCGCGATGACCGGCGCCAGCCCCGTCGGCTCGCCCAGAAGGCACAGGCTGCCCGCCGGCAGGTTCGCCCGAAGGTAGGGCACAATGTCGCGCGCCCCGAAGCAGCCGGTCTCTTCGTCATAGGTCAGCACGAGATGCAGCGGCGCGTCCGCGGCCACGATCTCTGCTTCGAGGGCGAAGGTGAGGGCGGCGGCGACAAAGCCCTTCATGTCGGTCACGCCCCGCGCGCGCAGGCTGTCTCCGTCGCGCAGCAAACGGAAGGGATCGCCGGACCAGCTCTGCCCCTCTACCGGGACGACGTCGGTATGGCCCGCAAGCACCAGGCCGGGCCGGACCGGATCGCCCTTGACCGCATGCAGGTTCGCCTTGGTGCCGGTCGCGTCGGGCAGCACTGTCACCGCGTAGCCCGCATCGCGCAGGAGCTGCTCGCAGTAGCCGATCAATTCAAGGTTGCTGCGGTCGCTGATCGTTTTGAAGGCGCAGAGGCGCTCGAGGATGGCCAGCAGTGTTTCCGGTCTGTCTGTCACGGGAAGGATCTTTCTCAAAAGCGTGCTCACCAGGCGGCGCCGATGACGACGCTGCGCGGGCGGCTGCCGCCGAGGCGACGCTCAAGGTGGCGGATGGCGCGCAGGATCGGGAAGCAGTAGGCGAAGTAGAGCGCCGCGCAGAGGCACAGGATCGGCATGATGTCGGCGGGGTGGCGATGGATCGCGTCATGGCCTTCGCGCATCAGTTCGACCACGCCGATCACCGACAGGATCGAGGTGCCCTTGATGACCAGCACGTAGGTGCCGGCCAGTGGCGGCAGCATCAGCTTCCAGGCCTGCGGCAGGATCACATGCGCCAGCATCTGCCGCTTCGACATGCCGACGGCCGCCGCGCCTTCCCACTGCCCCTTCGGCACCGCCTGGAGCGCGCCGCGAACGACCTCGGTCGCATAGGACGAGGTGTAGATCGTCAGCGCGATGACGGCTGCCGAAAAGCTGCCCAAGTCGAAGAGCGATGCCCCGGTCGCGGGCAGCACGTAATAGACGATGTAAACCTGCACGAGGATCGGAGTCGCGCGGATCGCATGGACGTAGCCTGCCAGCAGCGTGCTGACGCTTCGTGGCCCGACGGCGCGCAGCACGCCGAACGCCAGCCCGATGAGACTGCCCCCCGCGATCGCGGCAAGCGAGATGATGATAGTGTTCACGAACCCTTCCAGCAGGAAGGGCAGTGTCTGGACAATGACGTCCCACATGGTTGGAGCCTCCGGTTAATGCCGCCGACCGGCGAAGTGGCGCTTCGCCCGGGCCGAGAGGGTGAGCATCAGCGCGTAGATCAGCAGGTAGCCGATGGCCGGGGTGATGAAGGCCTCGACCGGCATGACCCGGTCCGACAGGACGGTCAGCCCGGCGCTGAGCAACTCGTAGACCGCGATGAAGCTCAGGACCGAGGTGTCCTTGATCAGCACCGCGCCCTGGCCGAGGATCGGGGGGATGACGTTCGCGATCGCCTGCGGGTAGATGATGTGGATCATCGCCTGCCGGCGCGACATCCCCAGCGCCTTGGCGCCTTCGACCTGGCCGGGATCGACGGCTTCGATGCCGCCGCGGATGATCTCGCTCATATAGGCGGTGCTGTGGATGGTCAGCGCGAGGATGCCGCAGGCCAGGGGCGGCATCGGGATGTTCAGAACCGGGATCTGCGCGAGGCCGTAGTAGATGAAGTAGACCTGGATCAGCAGCGGCGTGCTGCGGATCAGCTCGACATAAGAGACGACACCCAGCCGGATCCAGCGGCTCTGCGACGCGTGGCCCATCGCGACCAGCGCCCCGAAGCCCAGCGACAGGCACAGGCAGACCGCCGAGATCCAGAGCGTGGACCACAGCCCCCAGGCGAAGTCCGGCAGGTAGGCCAGCGCGACGCGGTAGTTGTAGATCTCAGCAAGCGTCATCGGCGCCCCCGTGGCGGCGGGAAAGCGGGGGCCGGTGACGGCCCCCTGCAGGCTGGCTGGGACGGATCATTTGTGATCGGCTTCCCAGGCATCGGTCAGCACCCAGTAATCGATCATCCGCTCGAGCGTCCGGTCGGCCTTCTTGATGCGGAACCAGTTGTTGATCCAGGCGGCCAGATGGGTGTCGTCGGGGCGGACAGGGAAGCTCATCGCGCCCTTCACGATCACGCCGTCCAGGATGCGCATCCCCTCGAACTCGCGGGTGAACTGCGCTGCGATGCCGCGCGCGGTGACGCCCGCGTCGACGCGGCCGACGGACAGCGCCTGCGCGACCGCAGGGCTGCCCCCAGACAGCTCGACCACCGTCGATTTCGGCATGTTGTCGCGGCTGTACTTCACATGCGAGCTGGCCTGCGGGACACCGATCTGGATGCCGTCCTTGTCCAGGTCCTGCCAGGTCTTGGCCGGGCTGTCGCCGCGCACATAGGCGACGATGTCGGACTCGTAGAAGGGATCGGTGAACAACAGCTGCAGCGCGCGCTGCGGCGTCGGCGACATGTCGGCCGCGATGAAATCGACCTTCTTGCTCAGAAGCGCCGGGATCAGGCCCTTCCATTCATAGTCCGAAAACTCGACCGTGACGCCCATGTCCTCGGCCATCATACGCACCAGCTCGACCGCCATCCCTGTGCGCTCGCCGTTCTTGTCGACGAAACTGTACGGAGGGCCCTGGGTCTGGACGGCGACCTTGACCGTGCCACGATCGACGATGTCGGAAAGGGTGTCGGCCTGGACGACACTGGCGCCGGACAGCTGCGCGGCGAGGCAGGCGATCGCGGCGAAGACGGAGTTTCTGAGTGTTTTCACTGTTGATTTCCCTGTTGGTGGTGGCAGTCCGGTTCAAAGAACCTTTTCGAGGAACTGGCGCGCCCGGTCGGTCCGGGGGGCGGCGAAGAACGCCCTCGGCGCGCCGGTTTCGACGATCTCTCCGGCATCCATGAACAGGATCCGGTCGCAGACCTCGCGGGCGAAGTTCATCTCATGGGTCACGAGGCACATGGTCATGCCCTCGGCCGCGAGCGTCTTGATCAGGTCCAGCACCTCGCCCACCATCTCGGGGTCGAGGGCCGAGGTCGCCTCGTCGAACAGCATCAGCTTCGGCCGCATCGCCAGCGCCCGGGCGATGGCGATGCGCTGCTGCTGGCCGCCCGACAACTGCGGGGGATAGTTCTGCGCCAGATGCCCGAGGCTGAGCCGCGCCAGCAGCTCTCGCGCCCGGGCCTCGGCCTCTGGGCGCGGCGTCTTGCGCACCAGCACCTGCGGCAGGACGATGTTTTCCAGCGCCGTCTTGTGCTGGAACAGGTTGAAGTGCTGGAACACCATGCCGACATCGGCGCGCAGCGCGTTCATGTCGGTGCCGGGGTCCGAGACCGCGACCCCGTCGATGCTGATCGAGCCCGAGCTGTGCCGGTCGAGCCCGTTGAGCGTGCGCAGGAATGTGCTCTTGCCGGAGCCGCTCGGCCCGATGATCGCCAGGACCGAGCCCTTCGCGACCTCGGTCGAGACGTTGCGCAGGGCCTCGATCATCCGACCGTCCGCCGTCTGGAACGTCTTGCAGACATTGTCGACCTTCACCAGGGGCTGTGTCATGGCGCGCCCCTCATGCCTGCTGCGGCAGCGCCGCGGAAGGGACCGCCCCCCCGGCCAGGCACTGGGCCAGCGCCGCCATCAGGGCCTCGCCCCCCGCGCGATCGACGTCGATATGGGTGACGACGCGGATCCGGCGCGTCCCGAAGGCCCCGACCAGGACCCCCTGCGCGCGCAGTGCCTCGACCACCTCGGCCGCGGTCGGCGCCTCGGGCTTCAGGTCGAAGATGACGATGTTGGTTTCGACCGGCACCACCCGCTCGACCAGCCCGAGCGCCCCTATCCGCGCGCCGAGCCAGGAGGCCAGCGCATGGTCGTCGGCCAGCCGCTCGACGTTGTGATCCAGCGCGTAGAGGCACATCGAGGCCGCGATCCCCGACTGGCGCATCGCGCCGCCGAACCGCTGCTTGAGCCGCCAGGCCTTCTCGATATGCGCGGCCGATCCTGCCAAGACCGCGCCGATCGGCGCCCCGAGTCCCTTGGTGAAATCAATCCAGACGGTGTCGTAGTCTCGCGCATGGCGGGCGGCGTCGATACCGCTCTTGACCGCGGCGTTCAGCAGCCGGGCGCCGTCCATATGCGTGGCGACCCCCGCCGCCCTGGCGATGCGGGCCACCTCGTCCAGCGTCTCGACCGGCCAAACCGTGCCGCCGCCGAGGTTCGCCGTCTGCTCGACGCACAGAAGCGCGGTCTTCGGCAGATAGCGCGAGGCCGGGCGGATCGCCTCGGCGACCTGCGCGGCCGAGAAGACGCCGTTCGGGCCATGCACCGTGCGGATCATCACGCCGCTGAAGGCGGCCGGCGCCCCGGCCTCGTAGTTCACGATATGGCTGGAATAGTCGCAGATGATCTCGTCGCCCGGCTCGGTGTGCAGGCGGATCGCGATCTCGTTGCACATCGTCCCCGAGGGCAGGAACACCGCCGCCTCTTTGCCCAGAAGCTGCGCGACACGGTCGCAGAGCGCGCGGGTGGTCGGATCCTCGTCCTTCTGCTCATCGCCCACGACGCAGTCGAGCACGGCCTCCCGCATCGCCCGCGATGGCCGCGTTTTCGTATCCGCATAGAAGTCGATGATCATGCCTTGCTCCGCTCTGGTCCGGGGAGGGGCACCGAAGCCCCTCCTCGTCATGTGCGAGCCAGATTGGCAGCCTGTTCAGCATTCGAATAATAAAGATATTATCGCCAGCCATGCACAGATGATATGCTGACGCGGTGCTGCCAAGAGGACGACGATGCGACTGAACTCCAGACTGCTCGAGTGTTTTCACGCCACGGTCTCGGTGGGCACGGTGACGGGGGCCGCGGATGTGCTGAACACCTCGCAGCCGGCGGTCAGCCGGTCGCTCAAGCAGCTCGAGGATGCGGTCGGGATGGTGCTCTTCACCCGGTCGGGCAACCGGGTCACGCCGACGGATGCGGCGCGGCTTCTGTTCCACGAGGTCGACCGCTCGTTCCGTAGCGTCCGGCAGATCGGGCGCTATGCCGAAGAGATCCGCAACCTGCAGCAGGGCAAGGTCCACATCGCGGTCGCGCCGGCCTATTCGCAGAACTTCATCGTCTCGGCGACGACCGCCTTCCGCCAGAACCGGGGCAGCGTCCACACCGTGATGTCGACGCGCAAGACGCAGGAGATCACCGACCTCGTGGCCGGTCGGCAATGCGACATCGGGCTGACGGCCTATGGGGTCGAGCCCGAGGGGACCGAGGTCATCCCCTTCACCAGCGCCCCCGAGGTCTGCATCCTGCCGGTCGGGCACCCGCTGGCGCAGCGGGAAGAGATCAGGATCGCGGACCTGCACGGGCAGGACTTCATCTATCTCAGCCAGATCGACCCCTATGCCCGGCGCCTGGAACGGCATCTCGAAGAGCACGGCGTGCGTCCCACGCCGGTGATGGAAGTGGACAACTCGCTGATCGCGGCAGAGGCGGTGTCACAGGGGCTGGGCATCAGCATCATCAACCCGTTCTCTGCCCTGGACTTCAAACGGCGCGGCGTCGTGATCCGCAAGCTCGAGATCGACCTGCCGTTCCACAGCGTGATCCTGCTGTCGAAGTTCTCCGAGAACGGGCCGCTCATCACCGAACTGGTGCAGAGCCTGCATGCGCAAAAAACGAAGTGCCTGTCAGAGATCGCTGAGCTCTCGCGTCCCACACATCGTGTCGATCTGCCCGGGAACCGAAGGGAACAGCAGGAGGAGGTCGTTACATCTACCGGTGAGAGGGAGTCAGCTCGGGAATCCTGATGGTGAGATCGTTGGCATGCCATCGCCTGCCGACAGCCGCTATCGGCACGACGAATTGGTCTGACGATGACACTTCCCTGGAGTGACGAGACTCGTTGTCCGTCTGGTTCGATCCGGACATGTCCTGGCAGGCAGACCGAAGTGGCAAGCGCGGCCACCCCGAGACCTTCTCGACCTGAGGGCCAGGGGCACGATCTTCCAGATCGTTTCCCTGACGAATGCCATTCAGAACTTCCTGACACTGGAGATGCTGTTCGGCCTGACGCTCCGTCAGCCTGAGCCAGTGAGGCGCCCGTGGTCCGAGCTCACTGGCAAACGGACTGGTGGCGCGCCTGATCGAGATGGCGGGGCTGGACTGGCCCACGCCGCACCATGCGACGCTGTGTCGACGCCAGGCCCGGATCTCGGTGGAGATCCCGTATCGGCATTCCGAGGTGCCGCCAAACCTGCTGATCGACATCGAGCCATAGAACCCCACAGGCCCGAGTAACCATGACGAGGCGGCATCCGTTTCCGCGGCGATGGCGAGTGGCTTCGCGCAAGCATGGCGCGACGCGCAGGCACGAATTGCGGAAGGTTCATCCGACCATGGACACTTCGGCTGGTGACACCGTGCGGTCGAATTCACCCCCAGCAAGCAAGGCAACAGCCAACCCGGCGGGGCAACGATCAAGACAGTCAGTGCCGATGGCGCCGATGACACGCGCCGCTGTCATGCCGCGATCCTCGAGCATAGCGAAGAACACTTCGGGTATTCCTAGGACCAATGGCAGTCAGCCCTCACGACCGATCCGTCGCAGTGGGCGAGAGTGGAAACCCGATTGTCCCGCTTCGAAATCGCGAAACGAGACGCTGCAGACGACGCGATATCTGGGCCGATCGATCTGGAAAAATTGGACGGGCTACCACGCCCGAGGTCGGGTCGAGGCTCGGATGAACCGCCTCAGGCTCCTTTGGGAACGGATCATGTCGCAAGACCCCAACCGACAGAGCGCCGAGATCCAGATCCGCATCGCCATCATGAACTGCTGCTCGGCCCTTGGAAGGGCCGAGATCAAGGCCATTGCCTGGGGCCCGTGGGGAAAGAAGACGAAGTACCCTCGCCTCCGAGTAGCGCAACAAGGTCGCTTGCCGCCCTCATCACCGCTTCGCTGTGAAGGGTTTTCTGAAAGGACACGGACAGAAATTCAGGGGCAACGGCGCGAACGAAGAACACCGGCCAACCACGATGAAAGAAAAGCCGCTCACTTCTGCGAACACTGTGCCGGCCCGACGTCCTGAGAGGTCGCGAACG
Organism: Frigidibacter sp. MR17.14; assembly: GCF_037095735.1. Taxonomy (NCBI): domain Bacteria; kingdom Pseudomonadati; phylum Pseudomonadota; class Alphaproteobacteria; order Rhodobacterales; family Paracoccaceae; genus Frigidibacter; species Frigidibacter sp. MR17.14. The sequence goes on from NZ_JBAWKD010000001.1 coordinate 381,813, forward strand.
TGACTCGCGACGGAGCTTTCGTGGACCCGCATGCGAAGCTGTTTCGCCGCACACTGCAGAACGACGCTTGCGCGACCGCGCAAGCATCTTGCTTCATTATCTCTTTCAAGAACTTGGCTGGGGCGGTAGGATTCGAACCTACGGTACACGGTACCAAAAACCGACGCCTTACCACTTGGCCACGCCCCAACTGGCGCGCTTACTAGCCAAGGCGACCGGGGACCGCAAGAGCTAAATCCGCGCTTTTTTCGCGTCGATGCAATTGCCTCTGCGGCAACCGCCCGCTATGGCCCCCGCCATGCAGACAGTCGATGCGGTGATCCTCGGCGCCGGCGCGGCCGGCCTCTTTGCGGCGGGCGAGGCGGCGGCGCGCGGCCGCTCGGTCGTCGTGCTCGACCATGCCCGGCGCGTGGGCGAGAAGATCCGCATCTCGGGCGGCGGACGGTGCAACTTCACCAATCTCTCGACCGCGCCGGAACGCTTCCTCTCGGCCAATCCGCGCTTCGCCCTTTCGGCGCTGCGCCGCTTCACCCCGCGCGATTTCCTCGCCCGGGTCGAGGGCGCCGGCATCTCCTGGACCGAGAAAGCCGCGGGCCAGCTGTTCTGCGAGGGCAAGGCCAGCCAGATCGTGCAGATGCTGGTCGGGGGGGCCGAGGCCGGAGGGGCGCAGATCCATACCGAGGTCTCGGTCGAGGAGGTCACCCGCGAGGGTGAGCTGTTCCGCATCGCCACCTCGGACGGCGTCCTCTTCGCCCGCCGGCTGGTCGTTGCGACCGGCGGCAAGTCGATCCCGAAGATCGGCGCCACCGGGTTCGGCTACCGGCTGGCCGAAGAGTTCGGGATCCCGGTGCTGGAAACCCGCCCCGGCCTCGTGCCGCTGACCTTCGCCGAGCAGGAGCTGGGCCGGATGGTGCCGCTGGCCGGGGTCGCGGTGCCCGCGCGCGTCGCCCCGACGAAGGGCCCGGGCTTCGACGAACCCGTGCTCTTCACCCACCGCGGCCTCTCGGGCCCGGCGATCCTGCAGGTGTCGAGCTACTGGCGCGAGGGCGAGGCGATCACCGCCGACCTCGACCCAGGCCGCAGCCTTGCCGCCGCGCTGAAGGCGGCGCGGCAAGAGGCCGGCAAGGGCCAGATCGGCAAGGCGCTGGCCCGGCACATGCCCGAGCGCGTGGCGGGGCTGGTGCTCGACCTGGCAGGGGTCGACCCGGTGGCGCGGCTGGCCGACCAAGGCAACGCCGTGCTCGACCGCATCGCCGCCGCCGCGCGGATGGAGCTGCGCCCGGTCGGGACCGAGGGCTACCGCACCGCCGAGGTGACGCTGGGCGGCGTCGACACCGCCGCGCTCGATGGGCGGTCGATGGAGGCGAAGGCGGTGCCGGGCCTGCATTTCATCGGCGAGGTCGTGGATGTCACCGGCTGGCTCGGCGGCTACAACTTCCAGTGGGCCTGGTCCTCGGCCTGGGCCTGCGCGCAGGCGCTGTAGGGCCTAGCGCAGCGCCGCCCAGGCCTGCACAAGGCCGAAGAGCACCGGCTGGTGGATCAGGTAGACCGCAAGCCCGTGCTGCCCCGGCCAGGCCAGCCAGCGCTGCCAGCGCGGCACCGAAGCCGCGGGGCGCCCGACGGGCATCCGGCCGAAGCGGGTCACCGCCTGCGCCTTGGCCAGCCCCAGCAGCATCATGCCCCACCAGGGGAAAAGCGGCACGAAATCGACCGATCGCGGGATCACCCAGCCAAGCCCGGTCCACATGCCCCAGGGCGTGTCGAGCAGCGGCAGGATCACGAATCGCGGGGCCGCCAGCACCGCCGCGCCCGCCAGCGCCGTCAGCCAGAACGGCAGGCGCAGGCAGGCCAGCGACAACAGGCTGCCGACCGCGATCAGGTGCAGGATGCCGAAAAACACCCAGGCCCCCGGCACCGCCAGCCGAGTGGCGACCGACACCGCCAGCGCCCCGGCCGCGATCTGGGCGATGCGGATCGCCGCGCTGCGGGCCCGGATCCCGCGGCCATGCGCCAGCCACAGGCTGAAGCCTGCCGCGAACAGGAAGCTGCCCGCGATCAGCCTTGCGTAAAGCTGCCAGGGCGGGGTCATGCTGGTGGGGCCGATCAGCCCCGCCATCTCGAGATCGACGGTCAGGTGGAAGCTCGCCATCGCGACCAGCAGCACCGTGCGCGCGATGTCGAGCGACCAGAGCCGCGGCCGCCCCGCGTCAGACACGCAGCGGCGCCGCCTTGGCGATGCCGTCGAGCGCCATCAGCAGCTCGACCAGCGCCGGCATCTCGTTCAGCCGCACCATGTTCGGCCCGTCCGAGGGCGCGTTGTCCGGGTCCTCATGCGTCTCGATGAAGACGCCGGCCACGCCCAGCGCCACCGCGCAGCGCGCCATCGCCGGCGCGAACTCGCGCTGCCCGCCGGAAGACCCGCCCTGCCCGCCCGGCTGCTGCACCGAATGGGTCGCATCCATGATCACCGGATAGCCGGTTTTGGCCATGATCGGCAGCGAGCGCATGTCGGCCACCAGCGCGTTGTAGCCGAAGGACGCGCCACGCTCGGTCAGCAGGATCTTGTCATTGCCGGTCGAGGCGACCTTCTCGGCCACGTTCGCCATGTCCCAAGGGGCAAGAAACTGGCCCTTCTTGATGTTCACGACGCAGCCGGTCCGGCCCGCCGCCAGCAGAAGGTCGGTCTGCCGGCTGAGGAAGGCCGGGATCTGGATGATGTCGACCACCGCCGCGGCCTCGACCGCCTGCGCCGCGTCGTGGATGTCGGTCAGCACCGGCAGGCCCATGCCGGACCTGATGTCGGCAAGGATCTGCAGCCCCGCCTCGATCCCCAGCCCCCGCCGCCCCTTCAGCGAGGTGCGGTTGGCCTTGTCGTAGCTGGCCTTGAACACGTATTGCGCGCCGGCCCTGGCGCAGGCCTCGGCCATGACGCCCGCAATCATCTGCGCGTGGTCGGCCGATTCCAGCTGGCACGGGCCCGCGATCACCGTCAGCGGACGGTCGTTGCCGACCGTCAGCCCACCCACGGCCACATCCTTCATCATCTCGTCTCTCCCCGGGCCGAAAGCCCGTTGCAGTCCTACGCCGAGACCTGTTCCTTCAGGATCGAGGCGGTCAGCGAGACCATAAGGTAGAGACCCGAGAAGATCAGCAGGGCCACGAAAGTATTTTCGCCGGCGCGCGGATAGGTCGCCTCGTCCGGGGCCAGCGGCTTCACGCCGGTGGACAGGTAGCGCACCTGCTTGTTGGCCTCGATCCGCGCGACCTCCATCTGCTGGGCGGCCTGGCTCAGCATCAGCTGGCGGGTCTGCAGGTCGGCCTCGGCGATGCGCAGCTGACCCGAGACCGCGGCCAGCGACGCGCCGCCGTTCATGCTCTTGGTCAGGTTGCCGCGCAGCTCGCCGATCATCCCCTCAAGCCGCTGCACGTCGCCCTGCGCGCCGCTGACGCGGGCCGCATTCGGCGCGTCGTTGCTTTCCAGCTGCGCCAGCTCCAGCCGCTTGCGATCGAGCTGGGTCTGCAGCGCGGTGATCTGCGCCATCGCCGCCGAATTCTCGGACACCGGGTCCAGCACGCCCAGCTGCTCCTGCAGGTCGAGCACGCGGCGCTGCGCGTCGTCGACCTTCCTCTCGGCATCCTCGTAGCTTTCACGGGCGCCGCGCATCTGGTCCTCGCGCAGCCGGTAGGTCAGCTGGTCGACCTGCTCCTCGGCATAGCCGATCAGCGCCTGCGCGAAGGCGGTGGCGACGCCGGGATCGGCGGCGATCACCTCCATCTTGATGATGCCCTCGGTCGGGTCGTAGCCGATCTTCACGTTGCGCTGGTAAAGCCGGTACGACTCCTCGACCGTCGCCTTCGGGTCCAGCCGCTGCACCGGGTCGATCGAGGGCTGGCTCCAGTGGCCGCGGAAGCCAAGGTCGTGGTCCAGTCGCTGCATCGCCTCGCGCGAGTTCAGATAGCCCTGGACGGTGATCGAATCCTGACTGGTCGCGAACTGCGTGCCCGAGAACAGCGAGGACAGGTTCCCCGCCCCCATCTTGGTGTCGGCCTGCTGGATCACGAATTCCGAACGCGTCGCGTAAAGCGGCGTCGCCACGCGGAAATAGTACCAGCCGACGATCAGCGTCGGCAGCAGCACGAAGAAGGCCAGCCGGGTGAGCAGCAGCACCATCTTCTTGCGCCGGCGCCGGGCGATGTCGCGCTGGATCCGCAGGATCTCGCCCGCCCGCCGCTCGGGCGTCATCGTCTCGACCGCCGGCAGCTGCGGGCGTTCCTTCGGCACCGTCTGCGGCAACTGCACCTTGGCCTCGGCCTCGGCGCCCGTCACCACCAGATCCAGCATGTTCGAGCGCTGGAACGGGTCGATGCCCCGGCGGCGCAGCAGGCGCACCGCCTCGAAATCCGAGGTCGCGTCGATGCCGTGGCGCTGCGCCACGCGCCGCGCGATGCGCAGCTGGCGCCCGGTCAGCCCCTCGGCGCGGATCGCGTTCAGCTCCTCTTCGGTGGTGCGCTCCGAGGGCGCCAGCACCAGATCGGGCTTCGCGGTCGGGAACGGCCCCAGCCCGAAGCCGTCCTCGCTGGGCGGGGCGGCGAACAGCTGGTCGAGCGGGCTCGGCTGATGCGCGGGCGCGGGACGCGAAGGCTCGGCCCCCGGCGCACGGGCGCGCAGGGTCTCGGTCCGGGCGGCCTCGGGGCGGGTGGCGTTGGGGCGGGCGGCCTCGGGCTGCGGCGGATCGACCCGCAAGGGATCGGGCCGTGCCACGTCGGGCCGCTGCGGGGCCATTGCGGGCGACATCAGGGCCGCGCTGCCCGGGGCGGCGCGGCGGATGCGGTATTTCAGGGCCTTAGGTGGAATAGTCATACAGCGCCTTCGCCTCCTCCAGGGAGTCGAACATGTGAAGATGGCCGTCGCGCAGCACCGCGGCCGACCGGCAGAACTTTTCCAGCGTCTGCATCTGGTGCGAGACGACGACCACGGTCGAGCTTTGCAGCCGGTCGCGCAGGATCGAGCCGGCCTTGCGGTTGAACTCGGCGTCGGTGGTGGCCGGCATCCCCTCGTCAATCAGGTAGATGTCGAACTCCAGTGCCAGCAGCAGCGAGAACGAGAAGCGCGCCCGCATCCCGGAAGAGTATGTGCCGACGGGCATGTCGAAATATTCCTCGATCCCGCAGAGCCAGCGGCTGAACGCCTCGACATAGTCGGGATCGAGCCCGTAGAGCCGCGCGATGTAGCGCGCGTTCTCGGTGCCCGAGTGCTTGTTGACGACGCCGCCCATGAACCCCAGCGGGAACGAGACGCGGCAGGTCTTGATCACCTCGCCCTCGTCCGGTTTTTCCAGCCCGGCCATCATGTTGATGATCGTGGTCTTGCCGGTGCCGTTCGGCGCGAGGATGCCCAGCGAGTTGCCGATCTCGACGCGGAACGAGGCCCGGTCGAGGATGACCTTGCGCTGTTTGCCTGTCCAAAAGGATTTGGACACGTTCACGAATTCCAGCATCCGCTCGCCTCGGCACGGGGCGGACAGGCCCCGTCTGCTCGCCGCTGTGCCGCGGCTTCGGCCGACGGGTTACCCGGCCAATAGGGCTCTAATATGGCGGGGGAGGTGAACGCGCGCAAAACGAATGTGCGTCATCGCGCGTCCGACCGTCAGTCGTGGACCTTGCGCACGCCCACCAGCTTGCCCACCACCAGCGACACCGCCGCCGCGCCGAACGAGAACAGCGCGCCCATCTTGGCCGCATCCTGCACCTCGCCGGCCGGGAACGCGACCGAGGCGACGAACAGCGCCACGGTGAAGCCGATGGCCGCCACGCAGCCCAGCGCCAGCAGGTCGCGCAGGTTCATGCCCTCGGGCAGGCCCAGCCGCAGCGGGTAGGCCGCGATCCAGCCCATCAGGAAGATCCCCAGCGGCTTGCCCAGCAGCAACCCGAACAGCACGAGCCAGGTCGGCTCGCCGATCGCGGCGAACTCGACGCCCGCGTTCGACAGGCCGAACCCGAACAGCACCAGCTGCACCGGCACCTTCAGCGCATGCTCCAGCCGGTTCAGCAGGTCGGTCATGTTCTCTTCCTCCTGCGCGAAGAAGCCATAGGCCTGATCGGCATGGGGAATGGCCGGGATCAGCGGCAGCAGACCCAGCGCCGGGTGAATCCCGGCCTCCTGGAAGGCGTACCAGCTGATCGCCCCGGCGATCAGATAGGGCATCGAGCCGAGGTTCTCGCGCACCCAGGTCCCGCGCGGGCTGGAAAGGTTGTCGCCGTCAAGCTTGCGCGGCAGCCAGTTGAACAGCAGGAACACCGCCAGGCAGACGCCGAAGGACAGGATCAGCCACTGCGGCGCCAGCTCGCCCGTCGGATAGAAGATCGCCAGGATCAGCAGCCCGCCGGCATCGTCGGCGATGGCCAGAAGCAGCAGGAAGCGGATCGCGGGATGGCCCGCGCCGAAGACCAGCCGGCCCACCAGATACGAGAAGGCGATGTCGGTCGCCGTCGGGATCGCCCAGCCATGCGCCACGTCCGGCACCGTGGCCGGCCACAGGATGAAGGCCAGCGCGAAGAACATCACGACCGGCCCGGCCATGCCGCCCAGCGTCGCGATCAGCGGCGTCGCCGCCTTGCGCCCGCGCAGGCTGCCCTCCTCGAGGATGATCGCCTCCCAGACCTCCTTCGCGGCGATGGCGAAGAACAGCGCCATCAGCACGTCGTTGAAGAGGTAGTGGACGGTCAGCACCCGGTGGGTTTCGCCGTTCACCTCTTCGAGCTGGCCGATGAAGAAGTTCTCGATCAGCGGATAGTGCACGAAGTGGTGGTAGCTGTCGGGCGACACATTCGCCCAGACCAGCGCGAGGATCGCCCCGCCAATCAGCAGAAGCGAATAATTGTTGATGATCTTCCAGACCTTGTACACCGGCGATCCCTTCCGTCCCTCGGCCGTTCGTCATGACGGCCTTGACCCTGCGGGACCGGGCATAGACGATCCCCCAGCCTCGGGCAATCCGCCGCGCCACGCGACGGGGCCCGCAGGACCGGGATCCGGGCCCCATGCGTGATCGGTCACCGCCGGCTGCCGCCCCCTGCGGCAGGCGCGGCGCCGGTCAGGCGCGGTCGCGGCGGCGGCGCAGCAGCACCCAGCCCAGCCAGCCCGCCAGCCCCAGCACCACCACCGCGTCGAAGGCGTGCATCGCGCTGTGCAGCGCCGGGGTGCGATCCCAGGCCTCGCCCAGCCGCATCCCGATCCACGCCAGCGCGAGGCACCAGGGCCAGGACCCCAGGAAGGTGTAGATCTGGAACCGCCAGAACGGCATCCGCGCGATCCCCGCCGGCAGCGAGATGAAGGTCCGCACCACCGGCAGCAGCCGCGAGGTGAAGACCGTGGCCGTCCCCCAGCGGGCGAAATGCGCCTCGGACCGGGCCAGCGACCGTTCGCTCAGACCGACCCGCCGCCCCCAGCGCAGCACGACCGCGCGCCCACCGCGGCTGCCGACCAGCCAGGCCACGGTCGAGCCCAGATTGCAGCCCAGCGCCCCCGCGGTGGCCACCATCCACAGGTCCAGCCGGCCGCTCGCGACCAGCGAACCGGCGAAGGGCATGATGATCTCGGAGGGCAGCGGAATGCAGGCGCTTTCCAGCGCCATCAGCAGCGCCACCCCGCCATAGCCCGAGGCGGCGATCGCGGCGGTGATCCAGCCGGCCAGCGTGGCCATGACGGTCGTGAGCATGTGACGAGAACCCCGTGGCAAGGATGCGGCTGCCGGGCGCCCGGCGGCAATGGGCAGTGCCGGTGCCGATCCCGACGCCGTAGGCGGGGATATAGTCCGCCAACCGCGGAACGGAAACGCCGCCGTGCTCCGCCACGGCCCGGGCGGCGCGGCAGCCGAATCGCCGGCCCCCGCCGGCCGGGGCCGGCGGGCGCGGGCGGTGGCGCCGGCGGGGTCGCCGCGGCGGCCACGGGGGGAATTTTCGCGCAAGCGCGCGCCCTCGGCGGGAACCGCGCCAGTCTGTCGGCGCTTTCCCGCCATGTCGCCCCGCGCGGCCGCAGCCGCCACGGCACGCGTCAGGCCTCGCGCGGTAAAAAACGCCTGAAGAGAGTTTACAGTCTGCCCCGCCAGCGCCTAACTCCCGCCCGGCGACGTGGGGTAAACAGGACCTGCCCCCGGCGCCGAAGACAGGAGGACCCCGGATGCCATCGATCGCCGCCATCCTGCGCCAGCGCGCGGGCCAGTTGGCCGCCCGCCTGCGCGGCCACATGCCGGTGGCGGTGACCGCGACGCTGCTCGCGGTCGGCATCTACGCGCTGGTGCATCTGGTGCGCAGCGTCGGCCCGGCCGAGATCCTGCAGGAGATGCGCGCCCTGCCCTGGAAGGTGGCCGCCACCGCCGGCGCGCTCACCGCGGTCGGATATCTCGCGCTGGCCAGCTACGATCTTTTCGCGCTGCGGGCGATCGGGCGCCACCTGCCGACGGGCCTGGCGCTGCGGGCGGGCCTTCTGGGCACCGCGCTCGGCAACACGCTGGGGCTGAGCGCCCTGTCCGGCGGCGCGGTGCGCTACCGCTTCTATGGTCCGCGCGGGCTGGGGGCGACGGAAGTCGCCGCGGTCTCGGCCTATGTCGCCATGGCGATCGGCACCGGCCTGACGGTGATCGGACTGATCGCGCTGGCGCTGCATCCCGGGGCCCTGCCCGACTACCTGCCCTGGGGCGCGGGGCTGGTGGGTCCGGGCGCGGCGGCCCTGGCCGTGATCGTCATCGGCGTGCTGCTGTTCGCCTGCCTGCGGCGCACCAGCGTCAGGCTGGGACCGGCGCGGCTGACGATGCCGGGCCTGCGCGCGCTCGGCCTGCAGGGGACGGCGGCGCTGGTCGACGTGATCGCCTCGGCCGCGGTGCTCTGGGTGCTGCTGCCCTCGGGCAAGCCGGCGCTGGCGGCCTTCGTGGCGGTCTATGCGGTGGCGATGATGGCCGGCGTGCTCAGCCATGTCCCCGGAGGCGTCGGCGTGTTCGAGGCGGTGGTGCTGGCCAGCCTGCCGGTGGGCGTTCCAGTCCTGACCGCCACCGCCGCGCTGATGTGCTTCCGGATCATCTACTACCTCGTGCCCTTCGTCCTCGCGCTGATCCTGCTCGGCGGACGCGAGATCGGCGGCGGCCTGCGCCGCCTGCGCCGCCCCTCGGCCGCGATGGGCGCCTGAGCCGGCCGGTCGATCCCTCCCACGCCTGCGCCCCTCTCCCACGATCGACGCTTCGCCGCCCAGCGTCGGTGCCGGGGCCTTGCCGCATGACGCCGGGCGCACTACGGGAGGGGCGCAAAGGATGCGACCCCTGCCCTGCGGCAGGACCGACCTGCCAGGAGACGCCATGACCGAAGCCACCGTGCTCGACCTCGCCCATCGCCTGATGGAGGACGCGCCCGAGGATGCGGGGGCGCGGATGCGCTTCTACGAGCGTCTCGCCGATACCGAGCTGTTCCTGCTGCTGCTCGACGAGGCCGAGGGCGACGCCCCGGTCCGCCCGCAGGTCTTCGCGCTGGACGAGGGCCGCTTCGTGCTGGCCTTCGACACCGAGGAACGGCTCGCGACCTTCGCCGAGGCCCCCACCCCCTATGCCGCGATCCCGGGGCGGGTGGTGATGGCGATGCTGGCGCAGGCGGGCGAGCTTGGGCTGGGGCTGAACCTCGCGGTGGCGCCCTCGTCCTTCCTGATGCCGGCGGGCGCGGTGTCCTGGCTGGCCGACATGCTGGCCGCGGCGCCCGAGGCGGCCTCGGGCCTGCCGAAGGGCTTCGCGCGGCCCACCGCGCTGCCGCCGGAACTGGAACCGGCGCTGCGCGCCAAGCTCTCGCAGCTCGCAGGCTTCGCCGAGACCGCGCTTCTGGCCGCGGTGACCTATGCCGACGACCGGCGCGGGCACATGCTGGCCTTCCTCGGCGCGCGCGAGGGCTCGGAACCCGCGCTGGCCAAGGCGGTGGGCGAGGCGCTGGCCTTCTCGGGGATCGAGGCGGGCGAGATCGACGTGTCGTTCCTGGCCCCCGACAGCGCCGCCGCCCGGACCATGGACGGGGTCGCGATCCGGCTCGAGATCCCGCAGCTGGCCGAAGCGCCGGCAGCGAAGGGCCCGACCGCGCCGGGGATGGACCCGGGACGGCCGCCGATCCTGCGCTGAGGCCGTGCCGGGGGGCGCGGGGGGCGGAAGAGGGGGCTCTGCCCCCGTCCCTGCGGGACTCCCCCGGGATATTTGTGCCAATGCGAAAGCGCGAAAAGGGGGGCTCCGCCCCCGCCCGTTCCGGGCTCCCCCGGAGTATTGCCGCCAAGCCGAAGCCCGGGTCGAGGCCGGGATCAGAGCGGCATCAGCGCCCAGTAATCGAGGTCGAGAAGGACATGGGGGGCATATTTGCCGCCCTCCTTCAGGGTCAGTGGATCGCCGGCGCCGGCCTTGACCGCGACGAGCCGCAGCCGGATCGCGCCGACACCGGGGGCCGCGGTCGGCGCCTTGTCCAGAACCTCGGACCAGGCCTTCACCGTATCGCCCGCGAAACAGGGATTGGCATGGGCGCCACCGTTCAGCGCCACGATCATCTGCGCATTCGCGAGGCCATTGAACGACAGCGCCCGCGCCATCGAGATCACGTGCCCCCCGTAGATCAGCCGCTTGCCATCCTCGCGGAACGTGGCGTCGAAATGCACCTTGGCGGTGTTCTGCCACAGGCGGGTGGCCAGCATGTGCTCGGCCTCCTCGATGGTGACGCCATCGACATGGTCGATCACCTCGCCCACCGCATAGTCGCCCCAGCGGTGCGGCTCGCCCGCCAGCGTGAAATCGTAGCCGGTGAAGTCGAGCCCCGCCGGGATCGCCAGATCCGCCGCCGCCACCGCGGGCGCCAGCTGCGGCACCACCGGCTCGGGCGCGGGCGAGGCGGCATCGCGTTTGCGCACCATCACCCAGCGGACATAGTCCATGACCGTCTCGCCCGTCTGGTCGATGCCCTGCGAGCGGACCCAGACCACGCCCGAGGTGCCGTTCGAATTCTCCTTGACCCCGATCACCTCGGACCGGGCGCGCAAGGTGTCGCCCGGCCAGACCGGCTTCCGCCAGCGCCCCTCGGCGTAGCCGAGGTTCGCCACCGCGTTGATCGAGATGTCGGGCACGGTCTTGCCGAAGACGACATGGAACGCCACGAGATCATCGACCGGAGAGGCCGCCAGCCCGCAGGCCCGCGCGAAGGCGTCCGAGGAATAGAGCGCCCCGCGCGCGGGGTAGAGCGCATGGTACAGCGCCCGCTCGCCGCCCGAGATCGTGCGCGGCACCGCGTGGTCGATGACCTGTCCGACGCGGTAATCCTCGAAGAACCGGCCTGCGTTCGTCTTCATGCGCTCTCCCCTCGCCCCCTTTCCGGGGCCTATTGCTCGCCCAGCTTCAGCTCCGGGTGATATTCGCCCGGCACCACCTTGGTGACCGCCTGCCCGCAGCGCATGACGCCCTTCGCGGCGTCATAGGCATAGGTCGGCGCGCCATGCAGCTCCCAGCCCTTCGACAGCGCGAGGCTGACCTTGTGGCAGAAGGCCGAGGTGTCGTCCTCGGTCAGGAATCGGTAAAGTTTCATGCGTAGGTTCCCAGGAACGGATTGTGCCCGAGCCAGATGTGAACCCCCGCGATCAGCCCGTAAAGCACCAGCGTGCCGACAAGGTTCATCAGGTCGCCCTTCAGCCCCCGCCCCGCCGCCGGATCGGGCCGCACCCAGGGATCGCGGTCGATCAGGACGATCTGCATCACCGCCCAAAGCCCGAGCCCCCCGAACAGCACGACCGAGGCCAGATCGCCATTCACCAGCAGATGCGCCACCGCCCAGACCACGGTGCCGATCAGCATCGGGTTCCTGAGCCGCGGCCAGAGCGTGCCCTTGGTGCCGCCGACACCGAAGAGGAAGATCGCGACCAGCATCATCAGGTTGTTCAGATGCCCGATGCCCGGGATCGGGTCGTAGACCGGGGTGAACGCGGCCCCCCGGTAGCCCAGCACGATCAGCACCAGCGCCACAGCCAGGATCGCCCCCCAGCCCGGCCGCCCGAGCCGCACCTTCAGCCCCGGCGACAGACGCATCGCCAGATGCGCCCCCGCCATCAGCACCACGCCAAGGATCAGCATCGCCATCATCTCGCACCCTCCGGGAATCGCGTCAGGCGAACCCTTTCGCGATCAGCCGAAAGCCGCAATGGCGCTTGCCTTGGCCAAGGTCGCCTTGGCGGTGACGATATGCAGGTTTTCAACGATCCTGCCGTCGACGACCGCGACACCTTGCCCCGCCCGCTCGGCCTCTTCGAAGGCGGCGATCTGGCGCTCGGCCAGCGCGATCTCGGCCTCGGACGGCGCGAAGGCGCGGTTCGCGACCTCGAGCTGCGCGGGATGGATCAGCGTCTTGCCGTCAAAGCCCATGTCGCGGCCCTGCTCGCATTCGACGGCCAGACCCTCGTCATCCTTGAAGGCGTTGAAGACCCCATCGATCACGATCCGGCCCTGCGCCTTGGCCGCCAGCAGGCACAGCCCCAGCCCCGCCTGCATCGCCAGCCGGTCGGGCCGGAACCGCGACCCCAGCTCCTTGGCCAGGTCGTTGGTGCCCATCACCATGCCCTCCAGCCGCGGATGCGCGGCGATGGCGGCTGCGTTCAGCATGCCCTCCGCCGTCTCCATCATCGCCCACAGCGCCACGCCCGGCACCAGCGCCGCCACCGCGTCCAGATCTGCCGGCCCGTTCACCTTCGGCACCAGGATCGCGTCGACCTTGGCGCCCGCGGCGATCGCGGTGGCGAAGGTCGCGACATCCGCCTGCCCCCAGTCGGTGTCCAGCCCGTTCACCCGCACGATCCGCGCCCGCGGGCCGAAGTCCCATTCGGTCAGCACCCGCGCCAGCAGGCTGCGGGCATTGGCCTTCTCGTCGATCGCCACCGCGTCCTCGAGGTCGAAGATGATCGCGTCAGCCGCAAGGCCCATGGCCTTCTCCAGCGCGCGCTCCTTCGAGCCGGGGATGTAGAGCACCGAGCGATAGGGTCGGACCGCCTGTGACATGATTCTCCTCCGAAATATTCTTTCGCCTGAAACCACGAATTTGGTACATTCGGCAAGCGTGTCTTTGCCGCGATGCAGAATACCGCGACGAAGGTCGCAGCGTTAACCGATTCTTGCGAATGCGGCGCGAGGCTGTTTCGCAGGGCCGTGGCGCCCGGCACATCGCGGCCCCGCGCCGCCAGAGACGGAGGTGACGATGTCGAAGCTCCTGTCCGCCCTTCTGCTGTCCGGCCTCGCGGCCACCTGCCCCCTCGCCCCGCCCGCCGCCGCGGCGCAATGCGCCCAGCGCGACAGCGTCGTCGCCCGGCTCGAGGGGACCTATGGCGAAAGCCGCCGCGGCGTCGGCATCGCCGGCGACAACGGCGGCGTGATCGAGGTCTTCGCCTCGGACGAAACCGGGACCTGGACGATCACCGTCACCCTGCCTTCGGGCATGGCCTGCCTGCTGGCCTCGGGGCAGAACTGGGTTCCCGGCCCGACCCCTGCCGCCGCCAAGGGCGAGCCGACCTGAGCCTCAGACCGCGGCCTGCCACAGAAGCCGCAGCGACACCGCCAGCAGCGCCCAGGTCACCAGCCGGAAGAACAGCCGCTCCGGCAGGCGCTTCACCAGCCACAGGCCCAGGAAGACCGCGCCCGCCGCCGGCACCATCAGCACCGCCGCCAGATGCAGGCTCTGGGCCGAAACCTGCCCCAGCGCGACATAGGGCGGCAGCTTCATCAGGTTGACCACGGCGAAGCAGATCGTCGTCGTCCCGGCATAGACCGCCTTCGGCAGGCGCTGCGGCATCACCCAGACCTGGTAGGGCGGCCCGCCCGCATGGCTGACGAAGCTGGTGAAGCCGGTGACCATGCCCCAGAACAGCCCCGGCCCCACCCGGCCCGGCCGCGGCTCGGGCGGCGGGCCGCGGCGGGTCAGCAGCAGCCCGGCGAAGACCGCCCCGATCAGCCCGACCATCGCCAGCACCGCGCGCTCGGGCACCACCGCCGCGGTCAGCCACCCGACCACGATCCCCAGCGCCGCGCCCGGGATCAGGATCGCCAGCGTGCGCCGGTCGAAGGCGGCACGATAGGCCCAGACCCCCACCGCGTCAGAGACGATGTAGACCGGCAGCAGCAGGCCCGCGGCCTCGGTCGGCGGCATCGCCAGCGCCAGCACCGGCACGCTCAGCATGCCCACCACCGGCAGCCCGCCCTTGCCCATGCCGACCAGCCCCGACGACAGAATCGCGAGCGTCCAGAATGCGATATCGCCGGTCATGCTGCGGCCTCCCCGATGCGCAAGTGCTACCGCGGCCGAGCGTTCCCGGCCAGTACCGGTTTCGGCCCGAGTTTCGGCGCCGGTCGCGGCCGCGCTGCGGCAAGGACGGCATGCCTGTGCATGCCGCTCTGCCGCATCGCGCTTGCACGAACGGCGGTTCGGGACTAGGCAATCCCGCGTCAGAAGACTTTTCGCATCGTCTCACACACACTGACCCGGAGGATTTCATGGCCAGACCCAAGATCGCGCTCATCGGCGCAGGTCAGATCGGCGGCACGCTCGCTCACCTCGCTGCGATCAAGGAACTCGGGGACGTCGTCCTGTTCGACATCTCGGAAGGCACGCCCCAGGGCAAGGCGCTCGACATCGCCGAATCCGGTCCCTCCGAGGGCTTCGACGCCGTCATGAAGGGCACGAACGACTACGCCGACATCGCCGGCGCCGATGTCTGCATCGTCACCGCCGGCGTGCCGCGCAAGCCGGGCATGAGCCGCGACGACCTGCTGGGCATCAACCTCAAGGTCATGAAATCGGTCGGCGAAGGCATCAAGCAGCACGCCCCCGACGCCTTCGTGATCTGCATCACCAACCCGCTCGACGCGATGGTCTGGGCGCTGCGCGAATTCTCGGGCCTGCCGCACAACAAGGTCGTCGGCATGGCCGGCGTGCTCGACTCGGCCCGCTTCCGCCACTTCCTCTCGGTCGAGTTCAACTGCTCGATGAAGGACGTGACCGGCTTCGTGCTCGGCGGCCACGGCGACACCATGGTGCCGCTCACCCGCTACTCGACCGTTGGCGGCATCCCGCTGCCGGACCTCGTCGAGATGGGCTGGACCAGCCAGGAGAAGCTCGACGCCATCGTCCAGCGCACCCGTGACGGCGGCGCCGAGATCGTGGGCCTGCTGAAGACCGGTTCGGCCTTCTACGCCCCCGCCACCTCGGCGATCGAGATGGCCGAAAGCTACCTGAAGGACCAGAAGCGCCTCCTGCCCTGCGCGGCCTATGTCAAGGGCGCCTACGGCCTCGACGGGCTCTACGTCGGCGTGCCGACGATCATCGGCAAGGACGGGATCGAGCGCATCGTCGACATCAAGCTCAACAAGGACGAGCAGGCGATGTTCGACAAGTCGGTCGACGCGGTGAAGGGCCTCGTCGCCGCCTGCAAGGGCATCGACGGCTCGCTCGCCTGAGCACGAAGCCAGACGCACAGGGCGCGGCCCCCGAACGGGGCCGCGCCTTTTCTTTTGCGTTTCTCATCGGTGCAAATATCCCGGGGGTGAGGGCGCAGCCCGAGGGGGCAGCGCCCCCTTCCCTGCCGTGATTCGTCGCCGCAGCGGCCGCGATTCACAGCGAATCCCGCCGTCGCGACGGATGTGATCACACCCCGCCGGCCCGTGATCACAAACCCCAAGAAACCGGCCGGTATCTGCCGATCACGTCAGATTTGGTTTCGCAGCGCTGCGGCACTGTGTCATCCCCTCGGCCAAATCGCACCAGCATGGGAAGTGATCCATGAACATCCACGAATACCAGGCGAAGGCGCTGCTGCGCAGCTACGGCTGCCCGGTTTCCGAGGGCCGCGCGGTCCTGCGCGCGGAAGAGGCGAAAGCCGCCGCGGGCGAGCTTGACGGCCCGCTCTGGGTCATCAAGGCCCAGATCCACGCCGGTGGCCGCGGCAAGGGCAAGTTCGTCGAGCCCGAGGCCGGCGAAAAAGGCGGCGTCCGCCTCGCCAAGTCGGTCGAGGAAGCGGAAGCACTGACCAAGCAGATGCTGGGCCGCACGCTCGTCACCCACCAGACCGGCCCGGCCGGCAAGCAGGTGAACCGCATCTACATCGAGGACGGCTCGGACATCGAGCGCGAGCTCTACCTCGCCCTCCTCGTCGACCGCGCCACCTCGCGCATCTCCTTCGTCGTCTCGACCGAAGGCGGCATGGACATCGAGGAAGTCGCGGCCCACACGCCCGAGAAGATCCTCTCGTTCTCCGTCGACCCGGCCTCGGGGCTCTCGGACTTCCACGGCCGCAAGGTCGCCTTCGCCCTCGGGCTGAAGGGCGCGCAGGTCAAGCAGTGCGTGGCGCTCGTCAAGAACCTCTACCGTGCCTTCGTCGAGAAGGACATGGAGATGCTCGAGATCAACCCGCTGATCGTCATGACCGACGGCAACCTCAAGGTTCTCGACGCCAAGGTCGGCTTCGACAACAATGCGCTCTACCGCCAGCCCGACATCCTCGCGCTGCGTGACGAGACCGAGGAAGACCCGAAGGAACTCGCCGCCTCGAAGTTCGATCTGAACTACATCGCGCTCGACGGCGAGATCGGCTGCATGGTGAACGGCGCGGGCCTCGCGATGGCCACGATGGACATCATCAAGCTCTACGGCGCCGAGCCCGCGAACTTCCTCGACGTCGGCGGCGGCGCCACGAAAGAGAAAGTGACCGAGGCCTTCAAGATCATCACCTCGGACCCGAACGTGAAGGGCATCCTGGTGAACATCTTCGGCGGCATCATGCGCTGCGACGTGATCGCCGAGGGCGTTCTGGCCGCGGTGAAAGAAGTCGGCCTGCAGGTTCCGCTGGTCGTGCGCCTCGAGGGCACGAACGTCGAGCTGGGCAAGGAGATCATCCGCAACTCGGGTCTCAACGTCATCGCCGGCGACAACCTGTCGGACGCTGCCGAAAAGATCGTGAAAGCCGTCAAGGGCTGACCTTCACCGCAGGCTGGCCCTCGGGCCAGCCCGGCCAGACATTTCAAGGGAGTACGCCAGATGGCAGTCCTCGTCGACGAAAACACCAAGGTCATCTGCCAGGGCTTCACCGGCTCGCAGGGCACCTTCCACTCGGAACAGGCCATCGCCTACGGCACCAAGATGGTCGGCGGCGTCACCCCGGGCAAGGGCGGCACGCTGCACCTCGGCCTGCCGGTCTTCAACTCGGTCCACGAAGCGGCCGAAGTGACCGGCGCCAATGCCTCCGTGATCTACGTTCCGCCGCCGTTCGCGGCCGACTCGATCCTCGAGGCGATCGATGCCGAGATCCCGCTGATCGTCTGCATCACCGAAGGCATCCCGGTCCTCGACATGATGAAGGTCAAGCGCGCCCTCATCAATTCGAAGTCGCGCCTGATCGGCCCGAACTGCCCGGGCGTCATCACGCCGGGCGCCTGCAAGATCGGCATCATGCCGGGCCACATCCACAAGCGCGGCAAGATCGGTGTTGTCTCGCGCTCGGGCACGCTTACCTATGAGGCCGTGAAACAGACCTCCGACCTCGGCCTCGGCCAATCGTCGGCCGTCGGCATCGGCGGCGACCCGATCAAGGGCACCGAGCACCTCGAAGTGCTCGAGATGTTCCTGGCGGACCCGGAAACCGAAGCCATGATCATGATCGGCGAAATCGGCGGCGACGCCGAGGAAGTCGCGGCGCAGTTCCTCGCCGACGAAGCCAAGAAGGGCCGTTCCAAGCCCTGCGCCGGCTTCATCGCGGGCCGCACCGCGCCGAAGGGCCGCCGCATGGGCCACGCCGGTGCGATCGTCTCGGGCGGCAAGGGTGACGCGGAATCGAAGATCGAGGCGATGAAAGCCGCCGGGATCGTCGTCGCCGACAGCCCCGCCACGCTCGGCGAAGCCGTGCTCAAGGCGATGGGCAAGTAAGCAAGCAGTTACGGGCAGGCCATCAGATGTGGCCTGCCCCTCCACATCTCAGGTGACGCCATGACGGACCAGAGTGCCAACGACCTCTTCCACGCCTCCTCGTTCCTGCAGGGGCAGAACGCGGAATACATCGAACAGCTCTACGCGCGCTACGCGACCGACCCCGCGTCGGTGGACGCGGCCTGGGCCGAGTTCTTCCGCACCCTCGGGGATGCCGAAAGCGACGTGAAGAAGGAAGCGGCGGGCGCCACCTGGACCCGGTCCGACTGGCCGCCGACCCCCAACGACGACCTGACCGCGGCGCTGACCGGCGAATGGCCGCTCGCGCCCGTGAAGGACGCCAAGCAGGCCGGCGAGAAGATCAAGGCCAAGGCCGCCGAAACCGGGATCTCGATCTCGGACGCGCAGGTGCAGCGCGCGGTGCTGGATTCGATCCGCGCCATCATGATCATCCGCGCCTACCGGATCCGCGGCCACCTCGCCGCCGATCTCGATCCGCTGGGCATGCGCCAGGAAACCCCGCACCCCGAGCTTGATCCCAAGTCCTACGGCTTCTCGGACGCCGACATGGACCGCCCGATCTTCATCGACAACGTGCTGGGCCTGCAGCTCGCCTCTATGCGCCAGATCCTGGACATCGTGAAGCGCACCTACTGCGGCACCTTCGCGCTGCAATACATGCACATCTCGGACCCAGAGCAGTCGGCCTGGCTGAAGGAGCGCATCGAGGGCTACGGGAAGGAAATCACCTTCACCCGTGAAGGCCGCCGTGCGATCCTGAACAAGCTGGTCGAGGCCGAGGGCTTCGAGAAGTTCCTCCATGTGAAATACATGGGCACCAAGCGCTTCGGCCTTGATGGCGGCGAGGCGCTGATCCCGGCGCTCGAGCAGATCATCAAGCGCGGCGGTGCGCTCGGCGCGAAAGAGATGGTGTTCGGCATGCCGCACCGCGGGCGCCTGTCGGTGCTGGCGAACGTCATGCAGAAGCCCTACCGCGCGATCTTCCACGAATTCCAGGGCGGCTCCTACAAGCCCGAGGACGTGGACGGGTCGGGCGACGTGAAATACCACCTCGGCGCCTCCTCGGACCGCGAGTTCGACGGCAACACGGTTCACCTGTCGCTGACCGCCAACCCCTCGCACCTCGAGGCGGTGAACCCGGTCGTGCTGGGCAAGGCCCGCGCCAAGACCGACCAGATGAACGACCCCGAGCGTCACTCGGTGATTCCGATCCTGCTGCACGGCGACGCGGCCTTTGCCGGCCAGGGCGTGGTGGCGGAATGCTTCCAGCTTTCGGGCATCCGCGGCCACCGCACCGGCGGCACCATCCACGTCGTGGTGAACAACCAGATCGGCTTCACCACCGCGCCGCATTTCTCGCGCACCTCGCCCTACCCGACCGACCTCGCCCTGATGGTGGAAGCCCCGATCTTCCACGTGAACGGCGATGACCCGGAAGCGGTCGTGCATGCCGCCAAGGTCGCCACCGAATTCCGGATGAAGTTCCACAAGGACGTGGTTCTGGACATCTTCTGCTACCGCCGCTTCGGTCACAACGAAGGCGACGAGCCGATGTTCACCAACCCGGCGATGTACAAGGCGATCAAGAAGCAGAAGACCACGCTTCAGCTCTACACCGAGCGGCTCGTCAAGGACGGCCTGATCCCCGAGGGCGAGATCGAGGACATGAAGGCCGCCTTCCAGGCGCGCCTGAACGAAGAGTTCGAGGCCGGCAAAGAGTTCAAGCCGAACCGCGCCGACTGGCTCGACGGCAAGTGGACGGGCCTTCAGACCGAGGGCGCCGAATACCAGGCCGGCAAGACCGCGATCTCGGACGAGACGCTGCAGGAGCTTGGCCGCGCGCTGACCTCCGCGCCCGACAACTGGGACATGCACAAGACCGTCTCGCGCCTGCTCGACGCCAAGAAGCAGATGTTCGAAACGGGCAAGGGCTTCGACTGGGCGACCGGCGAGGCACTGGCCTTCGGCAGCCTCGTCGCGGAGGGCTTCCCCGTCCGCCTCGCGGGCCAGGACTCGACCCGCGGCACCTTCAGCCAACGCCACTCGGCCTTCATCGACCAGACGACCGAGGAACGCTACTACCCGCTGAACAACATCAAGCCGGGGCAGGCGCGCTACGAGGTCATCGACTCGATGCTCTCGGAATACGCGGTGCTCGGGTTCGAATACGGCTACTCGCTGGCCGAACCGAACGCGCTGGTGATGTGGGAAGGCCAGTTCGGCGACTTCGCCAACGGCGCGCAGATCATGTTCGACCAGTTCATCTCGTCGGGTGAATCGAAATGGCTGCGGATGTCGGGCCTCGTGATGCTCCTGCCCCACGGCTATGAAGGCCAGGGCCCGGAACACTCGTCCGCCCGCCTCGAGCGCTTCCTGCAGATGTCGGCCCAGGACAACTGGATCGTCGCCAACTGCTCGACGCCCGCGAACTACTTCCACATCCTGCGCCGCCAGATCCACCGCAGCTTCCGCAAGCCGCTGGTGCTGATGACGCCGAAGTCGCTGCTGCGTCACCCGCTGGCGGTGTCGGACGTCGACATGTTCACCACCGGCTCGCAGTTCCACCGCGTGCTCTGGGACGATGCCGAACGCGGCCATTCGGAAACGCAGCTGAAGCCCGACACCGAGATCAAGCGCGTCGTCATCTCGTCGGGCAAGGTCTACTACGACCTGCTCGCCGAACGCGACAAGCGCGGGATCGAAGACGTCTACCTGCTGCGTCTGGAACAGTTCTACCCCTTCCCGGCCCTGTCGCTGGTCAAGGAGCTGGAACGCTTCAAGGGCGCGGAAATCGTCTGGTGCCAGGAAGAGCCGAAGAACCAAGGCGCCTGGACCTTCGTCGAGCCGAACCTCGAATGGGTGCTGGGCCGCATCGGCGCCACCCATGGCCGCGCCCGCTATGTCGGCCGGTCCGCCACCGCCTCGCCGGCCACCGGCCTCGCCTCGCGCCACAAGGCCGAGCAAGAGGCGCTGGTCGACGAAGCCCTCACGATCGGAGCCTGACGAATGGCCATTGAAGTCCGCGTCCCGACGCTTGGCGAGTCCGTCTCGGAAGCGACGATCGCCACCTGGTTCAAGAAGGTCGGCGACTCCGTCGCGCAGGACGAGATGCTGTGCGAGTTGGAAACCGACAAGGTGACCGTCGAGGTCCCGGCCCCCGCCTCGGGCGTGCTGGCCGAGATCGTCGCCGCCGAAGGCGAGACCGTGGGCGTGAACGCGCTCCTCGCCCAGATCGCCGAGGCCGGCAATGCCGGCCCCGAGGAAGTCAAACCGAAGAAATCCGCCGAAGAACCCGTGGCTGCGGCCCCGGAAGCCACTGCAAGTGAGGGCAAGATGACCGACGTGATGGTGCCGACGCTGGGCGAAAGCGTCACCGAAGCCACCGTGGCGACCTGGTTCAAGAAGGTCGGCGACACCGTCGCGCAGGACGAGATGCTGTGCGAACTGGAAACCGACAAGGTCTCGGTCGAGGTCCCGGCCCCCGCCGCGGGCGTGCTGACCGAGATCCTCGCGCCGGAAGGCGCCACGGTCGACGCCAAGGCGAAGCTCGCCGTGATCGCCGAAGGCGCCTCGGCCGGTGCCGCCGCCCCGAAAGCCGCCCCGGCTGCCGCGGCCCCCGCCGCCGCTGCCCCCGCCGCTGGCGGCCGTGACGTCGAGGACGCGCCCTCGGCCAAGAAGGCGATGGCCGAAGCCGGTCTGTCGGCCGCCCAGGTCTCGGGCTCGGGCCGCGACGGCCGCATCATGAAGGAAGACGTGGCGAAAGCCGCCGCCGCGCCGAAAGCCGCTCCGGCTCCGGCCCCGGTCGCCGCCGCCCCGCGCGCCCCGGTCTCGGCCGACGACGCCTCGCGCGAAGAGCGCGTGAAGATGACCAAGCTGCGCCAGACCATCGCGCGCCGCCTGAAGGAAAGCCAGAACACCGCCGCGATGCTGACGACCTACAACGAGGTCGACATGTCGGGCGTCATGGATCTGCGCAACACCTACAAGGACGCGTTCGAGAAGAAGCACGGCGTGAAGATGGGCTTCATGTCCTTCTTCACCAAGGCCTGCGTCCACGCGCTGAAAGAGGTCCCGGAAGTCAACGCCGAGATCGACGGCACCGACGTCGTCTACAAGCACTACGTCCACATGGGCATCGCCGCGGGCACGCCGCAGGGCCTCGTGGTGCCGGTGCTGCGCGACGTCGACCAGAAGTCCTTCGCCGAGATCGAGAAAGAGATCGCGGAAAAGGGCAAGCGCGCCCGTGACGGCAAGCTGTCGATGGCGGAAATGCAGGGCGGCTCGTTCACCATCTCGAACGGCGGCGTCTACGGCTCGCTGATGTCCTCGCCGATCCTGAACCCGCCGCAGTCGGGCATCCTCGGCATGCACAAGATCCAGGACCGCCCCGTGGTTGTGAACGGCCAGATCGTCATCCGCCCGATGATGTATCTCGCGCTCAGCTACGACCACCGCATCGTCGACGGCAAGGGCGCCGTGACCTTCCTCGTCCGCGTCAAGGACGCGCTGGAAGATCCCCGCCGTCTGCTGATGGACATCTAGTGTTCGCTCAGGCCGTAACGCTGGCGCAGAACTGGAGCTCAACGCTCACCCGCCTAGGGTACGGAATGGCGATTCAAGCTACGGTTCTGATACAGCAACGTCCTGAGATTATAGATACGAGCCAAGGACAGGATCTTAATTCTGTTCTTGGCGCGCTCTACGTCCTCTCCCTAACCTTAAGCGGCCTTCTCCTCGGCAACCTAGTCGTGTTTATCGGAGTCAGCCTTGTTGGGTTTCGCCGCCCGGAAATCTCGCTTCCTAACCGAACTCGTCGTGCGCACCGCATCGGCAAAACAGCGAATCCGATGCTTATCGAGTTGCTCCGCGAGGCCGAAAATCGTCTCGACCTCGTTGGCGGTCTAATTGGGTCCATACCCCTGTATGTCGCTGCAGTTCTGATTCTGCGGCTCGATTTAGACTTCCTGTCCTCCAATGACGCGACAGTGCCGTGGTGGTTGCTGCTCCTAACGGCATCTTTCACTGCGCTCATAATGTGGTGGCTCTACGCACATGCGACTTCTCTGCATGTGGCGTTAGATCAATGCTTGGATGAACTCGAGTAGCTTCGGGAGGAATACGATGCAGCTTCTTGTCCAGATCGAGACCGCCGACCCCGAGGGCTGGAAGGCCAGCTTCGAGCGTGACGCGGAAAACCGCGGCCAGGCCGGGCTTATGCTTCTTCAACTCTGGCACGCGACCGACAGCCGCGGCCAGATCTTCGCCCTGTTCGAGGTCCACGACCGCGCCCGCGCGCAGGCCTGGCTCGACAAGGCCGAGGGCTTCGGCCGCCCGATGACCGCGCATTTCCTGAGGACCGCATGAGCCAGGAACTGATCGTCCTCTGCCTTATGGCGCTTTTGCAGCCGGCCATCATCCTGCTGGCCGGCGCCTCGATGAACCGCGACGTGGGGGCCAGCTGGAACGCCGGCCCCCGCGACGACCAGCCCGCCTTCTCGAAGCGCACCGGCCGCCTGCGCCGCGCGCTGTCGAACCATGTCGAGAACCTGCCGCTGTTCATCATCGCGGTCCTGGCGCTCGAACTGACCGGCCGCGGCAGTCCGCTGACCGCGGCCCTGGCCTGGGTCGCGCTGGCGATGCGGGTGCTTTACGTTCCGGCCTACGCGCTTGCCTGGACGCCCTGGCGTTCGGTGATCTTCGGTGTGGGCCTCTTCTCCACGCTCCTGATGATCCTTATCGCTTTGTTAAGCTAGGGCTCTCGGGGGGTGTACGGGGGGTGTACGCTCCGTGCACGCACATCAGACGCAAAACACCGGGGCCGGACGCCCCGGAACAGGACGAGGAAGACCATGGCAGAATTCGACGTGATCGTGATCGGCGGCGGCCCCGGCGGCTATGTCTGCGCCATCCACTGCGCCCAACTCGGGCTGAAGACCGCCTGCGTCGAGGGGCGCGAGACGCTGGGCGGCACCTGCCTGAACGTCGGCTGCATCCCCTCGAAGGCGCTTCTGAATGCCACCCATCACCTGCACGAGGCAGAGCACAACTTCGCCAAGATGGGCCTGAAGGCCAAGACCCCGACCGTCGACTGGGACCAGATGAAGTCCTACAAGCAGGACGTGGTCGACGGAAACACCAAGGGCATCGAATTCCTGTTCAAAAAGAACAAGATCACCTGGCTCAAGGGCTGGGGCTCGATCCCCGAGGCCGGCAAGGTCAAGGTGGGCGACGAGGTGCATTCCGCCAAGTCGATCGTCATCGCCACCGGCTCGGAACCCGCAGCCCTGCCGGGGATCGAGGTCGATGAAGAGACCGTCGTGACCTCGACCGGCGCGCTGTCGCTGGGCAAGATCCCGAAATCGCTGGTGGTGATCGGCGCGGGCGTCATCGGGCTGGAAATGGGCTCGGTCTACCAGCGTCTCGGCGCCAAGGTGACGGTCGTCGAATATCTCGAGGCGATCACCCCCGGCATGGACGGCGAGGTCGCGAAGAACTTCCAGAAGATCCTGACGAAACAAGGCTTTGAGTTCGTGCTCGGCGCCGCGGTTTCCGGCGTCAGCAAGGCCGGCGGCAAGGCGTCCGTGACCTACAAGCTGCGCAAGGACGACAGCGAGCACACGATCGAGGCCGATGCGGTTCTCGTCGCCACCGGCCGCCGCGCCTTCACCGCGGGCCTCGGGCTCGAGGCGCTGGGGGCAGAGATGCTGCCGCGCGGCGTCGTCAAGGTCGACGACCACTTCCAGACCTCGGTTCCGGGCGTCTACGCGATCGGCGACTGCATCCCCGGCCCGATGCTCGCGCACAAGGCCGAGGACGAGGGCATGGCCGTGGCCGAGATTCTCGCCGGAAAACATGGGCATGTGAACTACGGCGTGATCCCCGGCGTGATCTACACCACGCCCGAGGTCGCCTCGGTCGGCCAGACCGAAGAGCAGCTGAAAGAGGCGGGCCGCGCCTACAAGGTTGGCAAGTTCCCCTTCATGGGCAATGCCCGCGCCAAGGCGGTCTTCCAGGCCGAGGGCTTCGTGAAGCTGCTGGCCGACAAGGAAACCGACCGGATCCTCGGCTGCCACATCATCGGCCCGGGTGCCGGCGACCTGATCCACGAGGTCTGCGTGGCGATGGAATTCGGTGCCTCGGCGCAGGATCTGGCGCTGACCTGCCACGCCCACCCGACCTATTCGGAAGCGGTGCGCGAAGCCGCGCTGGCCTGCGGCGACGGCGCGATCCACGCCTGATCGCCTTGGGATAGAATAAAAAATCCCCGCCGGTCTCCAGGGGCCGGCGGGGAACGCGCCGCTGCCAGGCGCGTCGACGGACCGGCCGGCAATATGACCGGCCCGCGTTGGCGGGGATGCAGGGAATGCCGTGAGTGGCTGCATCCCGCTGATCCAAACGGGGGCTCCGGCGGCTTCCGTCGCCGATCTCGATAAAAATTTTGCGAGCCTCTTGAACCGTCGCCGGATGGCGCCCGGATCAGGCCTGAAGGTGCCGCAATCCCTGCGTCACATCGGTGCGGATCGCCAGCCGCAGCCCCGGATCGTCGCCCGCCTTCAGCGCGGCAAGGATCATCCGATGCGTCGGCGGCGCCTCTGACCGGCGCAGCTTGCCGTACAGCGCCCGCATCGTCGGGCCCAGCTGCAGCCAGACCGTCTCGACCACCGCCAGCATCGCCGGGGCCTGCGCCCGCAGGTAGAGCGTCCGATGGAACTCGAGATTCGTGCGGATGTAGCCGACCGCATCCTGCTTCACCACCGCCTCGGCATTGGCCATGTTGATGACCTGCAGCCGCTCGATCAGCGCCATATGGGCGCGCGGCAAGGCGCGGCTCGCAAGTTCCGGCTCGATCAGCGCGCGCAGCTTCGCCAGTTCTTCGATGCGGTCGTTCGACAGCTCGGGCGTCATCACCCGGCCCGAGGCGGTCAGCGAGACCGCGCCCTCGGCCGCCAGCCGCCGCAGCGCCTCGCGCGCGGGCGTCATCGACACGCCATAGTCCTTGGCCAGCCCGCGCAGGGTCAGGTGCTGCCCCGGCGCCAGCTCGCCATGCATGATCTGCTGGCGCAGCGTGCGGTAGAGCTGTTCATGGGCGGCGGCGGCGAGGGCCGGATCGACGGGGCGCGGGGTCTGCATGCGCAAGCGTGATCACGAAAAATGCCGCTTCGTCAATCCGGTGAAGACAACCTTAATTTGTGCAGCGCATTGCCCTCGGTCCGAAGCCAGGCGCGATGGCGCCGCCAGTCCGGGTCCAGCCGCTCGACCAGATCCCAGAAGGCCTGCGAATGGTTCATCTCGACCAGATGCGCGCATTCATGGGCGGCGACGTAGTCCAGCACCTCGGCCGGGGCCATGATCAGCCGCCAGGAATACATCAGCGCCCCGTCCTGCGCGCAGGAGCCCCAGCGCGAGCGGGTGTCACGCAGGGTGATCCGCGCGTACCGCCGCCCCAGCGCCGCGGCATGCCGGTCCGAGGCGCGGGTCAGTCGGTCGCGCGCCGCCAGCTTCAGGAAGGCCGCAAGCCGTGCCGGCATCCGCTCGGGGTCGGCGGGCAGCAGCAGCGCCCCGTCCTCGACCCGAGCCGTGCGCAGCGGCGCCGGGGTCAGGGTCAGCGACCGGCCCTCGAACAGGACCCGATCGCCGAAGCGCACCGTCTCTGCCGCGGGCGCCTCGGGGTCGAAGCCCATCCGCAGAAGCGCGGCGCGGATCCAGCCCTCGTGCTCGCGCGCGAAGCGCAGCGCCTCGGCCTCGCGGGCGCGGGCGGGCAGCGTCAGGCTGATGCGCCCGTCGATCTGGCTGACGCGCAACGAGAACCGCCGCGCCCGGGCCGAGCGGCGCAGGCTGACCGCCAGCCCTGCCCCGGGCCCGATGCGCAGCTCGTCCGGCAAGGGTTCACACGATCTTCGTCGACAGCGTGCCGAGCCCGTCGATCTCGACCTCGACGACATCGCCCTTTTCCAGCTTGCCGACCCCGGCGGGGGTGCCGGTGAAGATCAGGTCGCCCGCAGCCAGCGTCACCGATTGCGACAGGAAGGCGATCACGTCCGCGACCGGCCAGATCATCGCCGACAGCTCCGAATCCTGACGGACCTCGCCATTGACGCGGCTGGTGATGCGCCCGGCAGGCTCGCGCCCCGTCACCGCGACCGGCACGATGTCCGAGATCACGGCCGAGAAGTCGAAGCCCTTGGCCAGATCCCACGGCCGGCCGGCCTTCTTGGCCACGGCCTGCAGGTCGCGCCGGGTCAGGTCGTTGCCGATCGCATAGCCCGCGACCAGATCCAGCGCCTGCGCCGCCGGCACGTCGGCCCCGCCCGCGCCCAGCGCGATCACCAGTTCGCCCTCGTAATGCAGGTCGGCGGTCTGCGGCGGGAACGGGATCTCGGCCCGGCCGAAGGCCAGCGCGTCGCGGGGTTTCGAAAAGAAGAACGGCGGCTCGCGGTCGGGATCGTGGCCCATCTCGCGGGCATGTTCGGCATAGTTGCGCCCGACGCAGAAGATCCGGCGCACCGGGAACAGCGCGCTTTCGCCGCGGATGGAAAGGGCCGTCACCTCGGGCGGGGGGAACAGGTAGTCGGACATGCGCGGGGGCTCCTTCCTCGGTTGCGGCGCCAGTTAGGGACCCCGCGCGCGGCAAGGTCAAGGCCGCGCGGCCCGCACCGGAGCTTGGAACTTTTTCGTGAGGCTGATGGTTTGAGCACCGAAGCGCGGCCGTGAGGCCCGCCCCAATAGGAGATGACTGCAATGAACGCCAAGCTCGCCGTCCTCGTCTCGGCTTCGATGCTGGCCCTTGCCCAGCCGGTCCTTGCCGCCACGCAGGTGAAAGAAGTCGAGGTCGAGATCGACATGTCCTCGATCAAGAACCCCGAGGCCGCCAAGGTCTGGTCGAATGCCGCGGCCGACCTGCAGAACGCCATCGTCGCCCGTGTCGCCGACCGCAGCGACAAGGATGGTGTGCGAGTCAACGTCGATATCGATGAACTCGCGCTGTCGAACGCCTACGAACGCGCGCTGGGCGTGGGCGAGACCAAGCTTGCGGGCCGGGTCAACGTCTCGAGCGAGAACGACAATACCAAGTTCGCGACCTATGACCTGATGGTCGGCTTCGACAAGGCCTATGTGCCCGCCGGCACCGACGTCGCCGTGCTGACCATGGACAGCCCCGCCTACTACCAGGCGATGGTGAACATGTTCGCCGATCGCGTGGTGGAAAAGCTGAACTGACCCCCGCCCGGGCAGAAGCGCCCGAGCCGGGGGGGCACGGGGGGCCTCGCAGGCCCCCCGACTCCGTTCAAGACCGACGCGCGAAGGGCAGCAGGACGACGAATCCCAGCGCCGCCGCCAGCACGATCGAGGGCCCGGCCGGCGTGTCCGCCTGCAGCGAGGCCCAGAGCCCCGCCACCACCGACAGCACGGAAATCCCCGTTGCTCCCAGCGCCATCCCCTCGGGCGTGCGCGAGGCACCCCGCGCCGCCGCTGCCGGCACGATCAAGAGCGCCGCGATCAGCAGCGCCCCCACGATCTTGATCGACACCGCCACCACCAGCGCCAGCGCGACCACCAGCACCAGCCGCTCGCGCCGCGGATCGATGCCCGAGGCCTGGGCCAGATCCTCGTTCAGCGTCGCGGTCAGCAGCGGCCGCCAGCGCCAGACCACCAGCGCCAGAACGCCCAGCGACCCGCCCCAGACCCAGGCCAGATCCGCCCGCGTCACCGCGAGGATGTCGCCGAACAGGAAGGCCGACAGATCGGTGCGCAGCCCCGGCAGGAACGAGGCCGCGACCAGCCCCGCCGCCAGCGCGGTATGGGCAAGCACGCCCAGCGCCGCGTCCATCGCGTGACCGCGGCTCGCCAGCGCCGCCACCGTCGCGGCCATCGCCAGCGCGACCAGCACGGTCCCGAGGTAGAGCGGCAGCCCGGTCGCGAAGGCCAGCACCACGCCCAGGATCGCGGCATGGGCGGTGGCATCGCCGAAATAGGCCATCCGCCGCCAGACCACGAAACTGCCCAGGGGCCCGGTCGCCAGCGACAGGCCGATCCCGGCAAGCCCGGCGCGGATCAGGAAATCGTCGAGCATTCTGTCACTCCGCCGCCGTTTTGGCAGCCGTCTTTGCGGCAGGCTTCGCGGGCGCATGGCTGCAGTTCGGCCCGTGCACATGGTGCGGGTGCGCGTGGTCCTGCGCATGGTCGTGGTCGTGATCGTGGTGGTGGCGATAAAGCGCCAGCGCCCCGCCGGTGCCGAAGCCGAAGAGCGCGCGGTATTCCGGCGCGTCGGTCACCACCTCGGGCGTGCCCTCGCAGCAGACATGGCCGTTCAGGCAGATCACCCGGTCGGTCGCGCTCATCACCACATGCAGGTCGTGGCTGACCATCAGCACCGCGACGCCGGTCTGGGCGCGGACCTCGGCCACCAGCTGGTAGAAGCCCGAGGTCGCGGGCTGGTCGAGCCCCTGCGTCGGCTCGTCGAGGATCAGGATGTCGGGCTTCGCAAGCAGCGCGCGCGCCAGCATCACCCGCTGCGCCTGCCCGCCCGACAGCCGCGCGATCTGCCGGGCACCAAGGTCCGGCACGCCGGTGCGCGCCAGCGCCGCCGCGGCCTCGGCCTCGCTCACCGGCTTCGGCAGCGACAGGAAGCGCCGCACCGTCATCGGCAGCGTCGGGTCCAGCGCCAGCTTCTGAGGCACATAGCCGATCTTCAGCCCCGCCCTGCGCCGGATCGCGCCGGCGTCGGGCCGGATCAGCCCGATCAGCGCGCGCAGCAGCGTCGACTTTCCAGAGCCGTTCGGGCCGATCACCGTCACGATCTCACCCGGCGCGATGGCGAAATCGACACCGGTCAGCACCGGGTCGCCACCGTGGCCGACGGTCAGGCCGTGGGTCTCGATCAGCGCGGTCATTCTTGCGCCGCCTCTGCCGCCCGGCAGCCGTCGCACAGGCCCAGCGCCTCGAGCGTCGCGCGCTCGACGGTGAAGCCCGCAGCCCCCGCCGCCGCCCCCAGCGCGGCATGGACCGGGGCCGCCGGCGCCTCGGCCACCGCGTTGCAGGCCCGGCAGATCAGGAACAGCGGGCTGTGCGCCTCGCCCGGATGCATGCAGGCGGCGAAGGCGTTCAGCCGCCGCACCCGATGCGCAAGCCCATGTTCGACAAGGAACTCCAGCGCCCGGTAGGCCACCGGCGGCTGCTTGCCGAAGCCCTCGGCCGCCAGCCGGTCCAGCATCTCGTAGGCGCCCATCGCGCGATGCGCTTCAAGCAGGATCTCGAGCGCGCGGCGCCGCACCGGGGTCAGTCGCGCCCCGCGCTCGGCCGCAAGCGCCTCGGCCCGCTCCAGCACGTCGCCGGCGCAGTGATGATGGTCATGCTCTTCGAAGGCGAGGGGCGACTGCATCATGTTATCATATCACATAGCTCTTGACTCGTGATGATATAACATGATCAACCCCTGCCCACAATCCGCCTGAAGACCGAGGTATCCCATGATCCGCCCCTCTGCCCTTGCCGCCGCCATCGGCTCGACGCTGCTTTCCGGCCTGCCCGCACTGGCCGCGGTGCCCAGCGTCGCGACCGACACGCCGATCACCCAGTCGCTGGTGGCGATGGTGATGGGCGATCTGGGCAGCCCCACGGTGCTGATGAGCCAGGGTGGCGATCCGCATCACTACCAGATGCGCCCGTCCGAGGCGCGGGCGCTGGCCGGCGCCGATCTGCTGGTCTGGACCGGCCCGGCGTTGACCCCCTGGCTCGACCGCGCCGCGGATGAGCGCAAGGGGCCGTCGCTGGTGCTGCTGGAGACCGAGGGCACCCACCTGCGCCAGTTCGGCCCCGGCGAAAGCGACGAGGACGAAGACGAGGGCGAAGACGAAGCCAGCCATGATCACGATCACGATCACGACCATGACGACCACGGCGATCACCACCACGACGGCACCGATCCCCACGCCTGGCTCGACCCGTCGAACGCGCGGACCTGGGTCGCGGCGGTGGCGGCAGAGCTGGCGAAGCTCGACCCCGAACATGCCGCGACCTATGCCGCCAATGCCGCGGCGACGGACAAGACGCTGGCCACGCTCGATGCCGAGGTGAGCGCGACCCTCGCCCCGGCCGCTGGCAAGCCGATCGTCGTCTTCCACGACGCCTACGGCTATTTCCGCGAGCATTTCGGGCTGGATGTCGTGGGCACGCTGGCGCTTGGCGATGCCGCGACCCCGGGCGCGGCCCGGCTGGCCGAGCTGCGCGAAACCATCGCCACGACCAAGGCCGCCTGCGCCTTCCCCGAGGCGAACCACGATCCGAAGCTGATGGAGACGCTGGTCGAGGGCACAGGCACCAAGCTGGGCGCAGCACTCGCGCCCGAGGGCGGGGCCGCCACGCCGGGGCCGGGGCTTTACGCCGAGACGCTGCGCAAGATGGCCGCGGCCATCGCCGACTGCGTGAAGTGATCAGCCGCCGGTCGCGCGGCGGTACCAGGCGACGATCGCCTGCCGCTCGGCCGGTTCGATGAAGCTGACGTTGGCCGGGGGCATCGCATGGGTGATCCCGGCCTGCAGGTAGATGTCCGCGGCATGGCGCGCGACCTGGCCGGGCGTGTCCAGATGCACGCCGCGCGGGGCGTAATGGATGCCGTCCCAGCCCGGTTCTGCCGCGTGGCACATCGAGCAGCGCCCGGCGACGATGCCCGCGACCTCGTCGAAGCCCTCGGCCTGCGCGAATTTCTGGGCGGAGGCCGGCAGCGCCGCACCCTCGTCCGCGACCGGCTGGAACATCGGCGCGGTCGAAAGCCACATGATGATCACGAACAGGATCGCCGTCGCGGCCCAGGTCCAGGTCGGCGCGCCCTTGCGGGCGTGGCGGGTGTTGAACCAGTGGCGGATGGTGACGCCCATCAGGAACACGAGGCTTGCGATCAGCCAGTTCATCTCGCTGGCGAAGGCCAGCGGATAGTGGTTCGACAGCATCAGGAAGACGACGGGCAGCGTCAGGTAGTTGTTGTGGGTGCTGCGCTGCTTGGCGATCTTTCCGTATTTCGGATCAGGCTTGCGGCCGGCGATCAGGTCGGCGACCACGATGCGCTGGTTCGGCATGATGATCAGGAAGACGTTCGCGGTCATGATCGTCGCGGTGAAGGCGCCCAGGTGCAGAAGCGCCGCGCGGCCCGAGAAGATGTGCGTGTATCCCCAGGCCATGCAGACGAGGATGACGTAAAGCCCCAGCATCAGCCGGGTGTTGTCATCGCCGAAGCGGCTCTTGCAGATCGTGTCGTAAAGCACCCAGCCCAAGCCCAGCGACCCCAACGAGAGCGCGATGGCGAAGGGGGTCGAGATCTCGGCCACCGCCGGATCGACCAGGAACAGGTCCGCGCCCAGGTAGTAGACCAGGCACAAGAGCGCGAAGCCCGACAGCCAGGTCGCGTAGCTTTCCCATTTGAACCAGGTCAGATGCTCGGGCATCGCGCCGGGCGCCACGAGGTATTTCTGGATGTGGTAGAAGCCGCCGCCATGCACCTGCCATTCCTCGCCATCGGCCGGTCCGGGAATGTTGCGGTTCAGCCCGAGGTCGAGCGCGACGAAATAGAAGGAAGATCCGATCCAGGCGATGGCGGTGACGACATGCAGCCAGCGCACCGCGAATTCCAGCCAGTCCATGATGACGGCGAAATCGTTCATGTAGTGTCCTCGCTCCCTTCAGGTGTTCCGCCTTCCCGGAACGTTCTGCCTGTGAGAGCCGTGTGCCCATCCTGACGCCCCGCGGCGCATCAGGCCAGCGCCGCGCCGCCCGCCGGCGCCGGGCCGTGGCGGAAATGCCCAAGGAACGGTCAGTTGCGGGCCGCTCAGCTGCCGCGATAGGTCGAATAGCCGAAGGGCGAGAGCAGCAGCGGCACGTGGTAATGCGCGTCCGGGTCCGAGATCCCGAAGCGGAGCGGCACCACGTCAAGGAACCGCGGGCTTTCGGGCGCGGCACCGCTCGAGTCCAGATAGGCCCCGGCCTCGAAGACCAGTTCATAGGTCCCGGTCGCGAAACCGTCCTTCAGGATCGGCGTGTCGGTGCGACCGTCGGCATTGGTCACCCGCACCGCCAGTTCCTCGCGCGTCTCGCCCGTCAGGCGGTAAAGCGTGATCCTGAGCCCGGCGGCGGGGCAGCCCCGCGCGGTGTCCAGCACATGCGTCGTCAGATAGCCGCCCGCCATACCCGTCCCTCTGGTCAATCCCTTGTCGTCCCGCCATTCTTGGCCCCGACCCGCAGGAACGGCAAGCGAGAGACCCCCGATGAGCAGCAGATACCCCCGCGACCTGATCGGCTATGGCCCCGACGCGCCCGACGCCCGCTGGCCGAACGGGGCGAAGGTCGCCGTCTCGCTGGTGCTGAACTTCGAAGAGGGCGGCGAGAACAACATCCTGCACGGCGATGCGGCCTCGGAAGCGTTCCTGTCCGACATCGCCGGCGCAGCGATGTGGCCGGGCCAGCGGCACTGGAACATGGAGTCGATCTACGAATACGGCGCCCGCGCCGGCTTCTGGCGGCTGCACCGGCTGTTCACCGGCATGGGCATCCCGCTGACGATCTACGGCGTCGCCACCGCGCTGGCCCGCGCCCCCGAACAGGTCGAGGCGATGAAGGACGCGGGCTGGGAGATCGCCAGCCACGGGTTGAAATGGGTCGAGCACAAGGACCTGCCCGAGGCCGAGGAACGCGCCCAGATCGCCGAGGCGATCCGCCTGCACACCGAGGTGGTGGGCGCGCCGCCGCGCGGCTGGTACACCGGGCGCTGCTCGGCCAACACGGTGCGGCTGACGGCCGAGACCGGGCAGCTCGACTGGATCTCCGACACCTATGACGACGACCTGCCCTATTGGCTGGAGATCGGCGCGCGCGACCAGCTGGTGATCCCCTACACGCTGGAAGCCAACGACATGCGCTTCGCGACCTCGCCGGGCTACACCGAGGGCGAGCAGTTCTTCACCTATCTGAAGGACAGCCTCGACACGCTCTGGGACGAAGGCGCGGCGGGGGCGGCGAAAATGTTTTCCATCGGCCTGCACAACCGGCTGATCGGGCGGCCCGGCAAGATGGCCGGTCTGAAGCGCTTCCTGCACTATGCGCAGGCCAAGGGCGATGTCTGGTTCGCGACCCGCGGCGAAATCGCGGCACATTGGGCCGCCACCCATCCGCACCGCCGCTACGAACGCCCCTCGCAGATGGACCGCGCCCGCTTCGTCGAGGTCTATGGCGGCGTCTACGAACATTCCCCCTGGGTCGCCGAGCGCGCCTTCGCACTGGAACTCGGCCCCGTCCACGACCGTGCCGCCGGGCTGGCGAATGCCTTCGCGCGGGTGTTCCGCACCGCCTCGGCCGACGAGCGTGTGGCCGTGCTGCGCGCCCATCCCGACCTTGCGGGCAAGCTGGCGGCGGCAAAGCGTCTGACGGCGGAGTCGTCCGCGGAACAGGCCTCGGCCGGGCTCGACGCCCTGACCGATGCCGAGCGCGACGAATTCACCCGTCTGAACGCGGCCTATGTCGCCCGGCACGGCTTCCCCTTCATCATCGCGGTGCGCGACCACGACAAGGCGGGCATCCTCGCGGCCTTCCGCACCCGGATCGACAACGACAGCGCGACCGAGACCGCGACCGCCTGCGCGCAGGTCGAACGCATCGCGACGCTGCGGCTGAAGGCGCTGCTGCCCTGAACGGGCGCTTTGGACCGGGTGCGGTCACCTCGCCTTCAGCTGCCTCGCCAGCTTCCATAAGCTGACGACGCGTCCCTCTGCCGGCACCGATCTGGCCTGCCATTTCCTCGCCGGCCCGGCGCTTGCCGACGGCGCGGCGACGGCGCTGTTCCTTGGCACCACGCGCATCCTGGACCGCTGGACTTGGGACGAGAACCGCCTGCCCGTGCTGCAGGACGCGGACGTGCCCGCAACCGAGGTGGGCCGGCGCGACATCGAGGCATTCGACCTCGCATGGCTCGACGCCGGGGCGGATCTGGCCGAGCGCGTGCTGATCGGCTGGGGCCCGGGCACCCGTGCCTGGTCGCAATGGGCGGGGCGTGGCGCGAAGCCGATCCTCGCATGGCGACAGACCGCGCAAGACCCGCCCTTCCCCGGCTTCGCCGCCTTCCGGGCGCGGATCACGGATCTTCCGACCTTCCCGCAGGCCTGGCTGGGCGCGCTGGAAGCCGTGCGCGGCGTCTACCTTCTGGTCAGCGATACGGGCGAGCAATATGTTGGCCCCGCCTCGGGCGCCGAAGGCTTCGCCGGCCGCTGGCGCGCCTATCTGGCGAATGGTCATGGCGGCAACCTGCTGCTGCGCCAGCGCGGCCTGCGCGATTACACCGTGTCGATCCTCGAGATCGCCTCGCCCGACATGGCCCCGGCCGAAATCCTCGCGCGAGAGAGCGCCTGGAAGGAAAAGCTCGGCGCCCGTGCCCACGGGCTGAATGCGAACTGATCGCGACCGGACGGCGGCCGGACGGAGCCTCAGAACGCCTCGTAGCGCAGCACCCCCGCCAGCCGGCTGCCGCCCCCGGTGTCCGAGGGATGCGCGACGCCGTCGGTCACCTGCACCTCGGCGAAGTCGAAGGGGCTCACCCCCTTCAGGCAGGCGACATTGACGCCGAACTGCGTGGGGTCAGAGCGGCGGCGATGATGGGTGTAGATCCCGCAGTCGCGACAGAACCAGTGCTCGGCCACGCCGGTGTTGAACTGATAGAGCGACAGCCGGTCGGCGCCCGACAGGATCTCGAACTCCTCCGGCGCGACCGACACCGCGATCGCCCCGCGCATCCGGCACAGCGAACAGGTGCAGCGCCGGATCGTCTCGAACCCGCGGGCCAGCTTCACGCGGAACTGCACCGCGCCGCAATGGCAGGCGGCCTCGCGCCAGGGTCTGTCCTCGGTCATCACGCGGCCTCCGTCAGCACTCGCGCCACCCTAGCCCCGGCCGGCCCGGCCCGCAACGCGCCCCGCTCCTCGGCAAGGCTTCGCGCCCTGCCCGGGCCCGCGCGCCATGCCCCCTTCCCCCGCCGCCGGCTTCGCCCTATCCCGAAACGGACAGACCCGGACGCGAGGGAACCGATGACCGCCAGCTACTACGCCCCGAAGGGCGGCCTGCCGCCCCAGACCCAGCTGATGACCGGCCGCGCCGTCTTCACCGAGGCCTATGCCGTCCTGCCCAAGGGCGTCTTCTCCGACATCGTGACCTCGTTCCTGCCGGGCTGGCACAAGACCCGGCTCTGGATGATCGCCCGCCCGATGACCGGCTTTTCGGAAACCTTCAGCCAGTATGTGATGGAGGTCGAACCCGGCGGCGGCTCCGACCGGCCCGAGATCGACGAGGCCGCGCAGTCGGTGCTTTTCGTGACCGGGGGCCACCCGATCCTGACGCTGGGGACCGAGGCGCACGAGCTGCGCCCCGGCAGCTATGTCTACCTGCCCGCCGGCACCGGCTGGGCGATGAAGAACCTCGGGTCCGAGCCCGCGCGCTTCCACTGGATCCGCAAGGTCTGGGAACCGGCGCCCGGCCTCGAAAAGCCCGAGGTGCTGATCCTGAACGAGGCCGACATCGCCCCCGCGCCCATGCCCGACACGAACGGTGCCTGGGCCACCACCCGCTTCGTCGACCCTGCCGACCTGCGCCACGACATGCATGTGACCATCGTCACCTTCCAGCCCGGCGGCGTGATCCCCTTCGAGGAAACGCATGTGATGGAGCACGGGCTCTACGTCCTGCAGGGCCGCGCCGTCTACAAGCTGAACCAGGACTGGGTCGAGGTCGAGGCCGGCGACTTCATGTGGCTGCGCGCCTTCTGCCCGCAGGCCTGCTACGCCGCCGGCCCCGGCCCGTTCCGCTACCTGCTTTACAAGGACGTGAACCGCCACGCCAAGCTCGGCGGCACCTTCCGCCGCTGAGCCTCTCGACCTTGCGGAACCATCCCGGGGGAGCCCCGCAGGGGCGGGGGCAGCGCCCCCCTTCCGTTCCGCTTTCGCATTGGCACAAATATCCCGGGGGAGTCGCGGCACGCGACGGGGGCAGCGCCCCCTCCCCGCCCGTCATCCGAAAGGACCGCCCGTGACCCGCAGCCTCACCCCCCGCCCGCTGACGCCGGAAGCCTTCGCCCCCTTCGGCGAGGTGCTCGACGCCTCGGGCCAGCCCGACCGGATCATCAACGCGGGCCTCTGCGGGCGCTTCCACGACCGCGCCCGGCTCGACTTCGGGGCCGAGACCGGCGGCCGCGCCGGCATCTCGATCTTCGACGCCGTGCCCCGCGCCCTGCCCTACGAATTCGCGCTGGTCGAACGCCACCCCGAGGGCAGCCAGGCCTTCCTGCCGATGACCATGTCGCCGTTCCTGGTGATCGTCGCGCGTGACGAGGACGGCGTGCCGGGCCGTCCCGTGGCCTTCCTCACCGCGCCCGGCCAGGGCATCAACCTGCACCGCGGCACCTGGCACGGCGTGCTGACGCCGCTCGCCGCGCCGGGGC
Organism: Frigidibacter sp. MR17.14; assembly: GCF_037095735.1. Taxonomy (NCBI): domain Bacteria; kingdom Pseudomonadati; phylum Pseudomonadota; class Alphaproteobacteria; order Rhodobacterales; family Paracoccaceae; genus Frigidibacter; species Frigidibacter sp. MR17.14. The sequence goes on from NZ_JBAWKD010000001.1 coordinate 419,254, forward strand.
TCTTCGCGGTGGTCGACCGCATCGGCGCCAGCCCGAACCTTCAGGAATACAGCTACGACGACAGCTGGACCGTGCTCGCCCCATGATCCGCCTTCGGCGGCAATAATATCCGACCAGAAGAATCAGGTTTGACAAGACCGAGCATTTCGCTCAGGTTATCTCCTGTCACAGCCAGCCGGCTTCGGCAGCCAGGGACGACGAATCGTCACCCCGGAGGTTTGCGATGATGATGACGGAGACCACCCGCGGGCCGTCCCGGCCCGTGCCCAGGACACTTGCCAGACTGCCCCGGCCGAGGCTTCCCCGGCTTCGTGCGGCCATGATCCTGATCTTCGGCGTGATGCCGGGCGGGATCGGGATCGACGGGGCACTCGACCGGATCGAGAGGATGCCATGAACGCGACCGTGCAGACCGACTTCACCCGCTTTGACAGCCTGCCGGTGCATGATGCCACCCGCCTCACCGAGGGCGGCGTCCAGGCCCGCATCCTGCTGAACGGCCAGTGCTACACCCTGCGCATCACCCGCGCGGGCAAGCTGATCCTCACGAAATAAGTTCCCTCGAGCCAGGGGCGGTCCCGGATCCGGGGCCGCCCCAGCCAGTTTTTCAGGACCCCCGATCGATGACGCGTTTCACTGCCCTCGTTCTCGCCAGCACCACCGCCCTTGCCGCCCTGCCGGCCCATGCCGTCGAACCCGCCGAGGTGATGACCACCTATGTGGACATCGCCGCCGCCGCCTTCGGCGATGCCGCGACCACGGCAGAGGCGCTGCAGACGGCCGTGGCCGCGCTGACCGCCAAGCCCTCGGCAGAGACGCTCGAGGCCGCGAAGGCCGCCTGGAAGGCCGCCCGCGTGCCCTACCTGCAGTCCGAGACCTTCCGCTTCGCCAACCCGATCGTCGACGACTGGGAAGGCCGGGTGAACGCCTGGCCGCTGGACGAGGGGCTGATCGACTATGTCGATGCGGACAGCTACGGCGGGCCCAGCGACGAAAACGAATTCCGCGCGCTCGACGTGATCGCGAACCCCAGCTTCGAGCTGGCGGGCGAGACGGTCGATGCCGCCGAGATCACCCCCGAACTGATCTCGGGCACCCTGCACGAGGCCGACGAGATCGAGGCCAACGTCGCCTCGGGCTACCATGCCGTCGAATTCCTGCTCTGGGGACAGGACCTGAACGGGACCGAGAAGGGCTCGGGCGAGCGCCCCTATACCGACTATGTCCAGGGCGAGGGCTGCACCGGCGGCAACTGCGACCGCCGCGCGCAATACCTGACCGCGGTCACCGAACTGCTGGTCACCGACCTGAAGGAGATGGCCGCCGACTGGGCCGAGGGCGGCGCCGCCCGCGCCGAGGCGCTGGCCGATCCCGCCGGCCCGGTCCGCGCCTTCAAGGGCATGGGCAGCCTTTCCTATGGCGAGCTGGCGGGCGAGCGCACCAAGCTCGGCCTGATGCTGAACGACCCCGAGGAAGAGCAGGACTGCTTCTCGGACAACACCCACCTCAGCCTCTATTACGACGCCAAGGGCATCGAGAACCTCTGGCTCGGCCGCTACGAGCGTCCCGACGGCACCGTGGTCGAGGGCCCCTCGCTGCAGGCGCTGATCGCCGGCAAGGACAAGGCCGTCGCCGACGAGCTGACCGGGCAGATCGCCGCGACGATGGCGGCCGCCGATGCGCTCTCGACCGCCGCGGGCAAGGGCATGGCCTATGACATGATGCTCGCCGCCGGCAACAGCGAGGGCGAGACGCTGATCACCGCCGTGGTCGACGGGCTGGTGGCCCAGACCCGCGGTATCGAGCGCGCCGTGACCGCGCTGGGCGCTGACCCGGTCGAGATCGAGGGCTCGGACAGCCTCGACAACCCTAGTGCCGTCAGCAAGTAACCCCTCCCTCCGCCCCGACCGGACCGCGGCCCCGCCGCCGCGGCCGGTCCAGCCCTGCGGGACCCCCTCCATGATGATCTGCCACTGCCAGTCCATCTCGGACCGCGACATCCTTGCCGCCATCGACTGGATGCGCCAGTCCGACCCCGACGTGGTGATCACCGCCGGGCGGATCTATCGCGCGCTGGGCAAGCGGGCCGATTGCGGCGGCTGCATGCCGATCTTCCTTGCCACCATGCGAAAATCGCCCAATCTCAGGCATCGTGGCCCCGGCGAGACGCCGGTGCCGGCGGACCTCAGCAATCTGCGCCAGCCTGCACGGGCGTGACAGCGAGCAAAGGAAGACAGCCATGAAGGGTGACGCGAAGGTCATCGAGTATCTCAACGCGGCGCTGCGGTCGGAACTGACCGCCGTCAGCCAATACTGGCTGCACTATCGCCTGCAGGAGGACTGGGGCTTCGGCAAGCTGGCCGCGAAGAACCGCGCCGAGTCGATCGAAGAGATGAACCATGCCGACAAGCTGATCACGCGGATCATCTTCCTGGAGGGGCATCCGAACCTGCAGAAGCTCGACCCGCTGCGGATCGGGCAGACGCTGAAAGAGACGCTCGAGGCCGATCTCGCCGCGGAACACGACGCCCGCACGCTCTACATCGAGGCGCGCGACTACTGCGAGACCGCCAAGGACTATGTCTCGAAGAACCTCTTCGAAGAGCTGATCGCCGACGAGGAAGGCCATATCGACTTCCTCGAGACCCAGCTCGACCTCTTCGGCAAGCTGGGCGAAGAGCGTTACGGGCTGCTGAACGCCAAATCGGCCGACGAACAGGAATGACCCCGCAGTGAGCCCGCGCGGGCCGCGATCCGTGACCCGGGCCCTGCGCCTCGCCGCCGCCGTGCTGATGCTCGGCGGCGGAACCGTTGCCGCCCCCTTCGACCCCGACGAGCTGCGCCCCGGCGGCGACGCGACCCTGCCCGGCGCGACGACGCTTACGGCGCCTGCCCCGTCGCTTGGCGCGCCCTCGCTCGATGCGCTGGATTTCGAGTTGGGCGCGGCGATGTTCGCCAAGCTCTGGGTCGCAGCCCCTTCGACCACCCGCGCCTCGGACGGGCTCGGGCCGCTCTACAACGCGCGCTCCTGCCTGCAGTGCCATCCGGGCAATGGCGGCGGCCTGCCCGCCGACGCGGTGCGCCGCGGTCCCTCGGGCATGGTATTGCGCCTGTCCGCGCCGGACGGCGGCCCCGATCCGCTGCTGGGCTGGCAGCTGCAGGACCACGCCCTGCCCGGCCTCGCGCCCGAGGGGCGGCTGGCGCTCGACTGGGAGGAGACCACCCAGCCGCTGGAGGGCGAGGCCCCCGCGCACCTGCGCCGCCCGCATCCGCGGATCGAGCCGGCGGTGCCGGGCGCGCGCCTGACCTCGCTGCGCGTCGCGCCGGCGATGATCGGGCTCGGCCTGCTCGAGGCGATCCCCGAAGCCGACATCCTCGCCGCGGCAGATCCCGGCGACGAGAACGGCGACGGCATCTCGGGGCGCGCCGCGCTGATGCCGGGCCCTGACGGCGACGCGGTGCTGGGCCGTTTCGGCTGGAAGGCCGCGCAGGCCTCGCTGCGCGAACAGGTCGCCTCGGCCTTCGCGCTCGACCTCGGGATCTCGTCGCCGCTGCACCCCGAGGGCGCCGGCGACTGCACCGCCCTGCAGGCCGACTGCCGCGCCCGGCCCGACGGCAACGACCCCGGCCTGCGCGACGGGACCGAGATCTCGCGCGAGGCGCTGTCGCTGACCGCCCGCCATGTCGCCGATCTGGCCGTGCCCGGCCGGCGCGAGGCCGAGACGCCGCAGGCGCTGCGCGGCCGCGCGCGGTTCCGCGAACTGGGCTGCGCCGCCTGCCACACGCCCCGGCACGAGACCGCGGGGCCGATCGGCCGGCAGGAGATCTGGCCCTATACCGATCTGCTGCTGCACGACATGGGCGAGGGGCTGGCCGACGGCCGGCCCGAGGGCGCGGCCACGGGGCGCGAATGGCGCACGCAGCCGCTCTGGGGCCTTGGCTTCGTGCCGGTTCCCGGACGCGCCCGGGTCTTCCTGCACGACGGTCGCGCGGCGACCCCGCTTGAAGCCGTGCTCTGGCACGGCGGCGAGGCCGAGCCCGCCCGCGACCGCGTCATCGCCCTGCCACCCGAGGACCGCGCGGCGCTGGTGGCCTTCCTGAACAGCCTTTGAGGTTCAGGCCGCACGCGTCCCCGCGCCCACCGCACCCCAATCGCCACCGCAGATGCCCTTCTGCGAGCGGCCCGGCTCACCCTCCCGCCCCGTCGGCACCGCGTCGCGACGCCCGCGCGTCCTGAGGCGGCCCGGCCCCCAGCGTCTCGAGGTCTCTGAGCCGGCGGCGACGCCGAGTCAGCGCCTCGGCAAGCGGACAGGGACGAACGCCACCCGCACCCGGATCGCGGCCTGAAGCGCAAAGGCTTCCCGCCGCAGCCCCCGCGGCACGCTCCTGCCGCGCTCAGGCCGCGCTCAGGCCGCGAGCCGCGCATAGGCGCCGGCACGCGCCAGAAGCTCGTCATGGCCGCCGATCTCGACGATGCGGCCGCGGTCCATCACCACGATGCGGTCGGCCTTGCGGATCGTGCCCAGTCGATGCGCGATCACCAGCGTGGTGCGGCCCACCGACAGCGCCTCGAGCGCGCCTTGAATCTCGCGCTCGGTCTGGCTGTCCAGCGCCGAGGTCGCCTCGTCCAGGATCAGGATCGGCGGGTTCTTCAGGAAGGCGCGCGCGATCGCCACCCGCTGCTTCTGCCCGCCCGACAGCATCACCCCGCGCTCGCCCACGATCGTGTCCAGCCCCTCGGGCAGCTCGGCCACCAGCCCCGCGATCTGCGCCTTGGCCGCGGCCTGAAGGATCTCGTCATCGCTCGCGCCCAGCCGGCCATAGGCGATGTTCTCGCGCAGCGTGCCGCCGAACAGGAACACGTCCTGACTGACGAGGCCGATCTGCCGGCGCAGGCTGTCCAGCGTCAGGCCCTCCAACGGCTGGCCGTCGATGGTGATCCGCCCCTCGGTCGGGGCATAGAAGCGCGGCACCAGCGCCAGCAGCGTCGACTTGCCCGCGCCCGAGGCGCCGACGAAGGCCACCGTCTCGCCGGGCGCGACGGTCAGGTCGATCCCCGACAGCACCGGCCGCCCAGCCTCGTAGGAAAAGCCCAGCTGCTCGAAGCCGATCCGTCCCTTGAACGGCGCGGCCTCGACCGCGCCGGGGGCATCGGCGATCTCGGGCTCGGTCGCCAGCAGTCCGAGGTAGCGTTGGAAGCCCGCGATGCCCTTCGGATAGACCTCCATCACCGCGGCGATCTTTTCCAGCGGCCGGAAGAAGACGCCGACCAGCAGCAGGAAGCCCACGAAGCCGCCCGCGGTCATGCCGCCCGACAGCACCAGCCCCGCGCCCGCCACCATCACCACCACCTGCACGAAGCGCATGCCCATGTAGTTCAGCGCCTGGCTCCAGGCCATGACCTTGTAGGCCTCGAGCTTGGCCGAGCGGTACAGGCCGTTGTCGCGCTCGAACAGCCCGCGCTCGTGACGCTCGTTGGCGAAGGCCTGCACCAGCCGGATGCCGCCCAGGGCCTCTTCCAGCCGCACGTTGAACTCGCCCAGCCGCGAGAAGATGCCGCGCCAGGTTTCCGTCATCCGCCGCCCGTAGCGCCCGACGATGAACACGGTCGAGGGCACGATCAGCGCGGTCAGCGCCGCCAGCCCCGGATGGATCGACAGCATCAGAAGGAAGGCGCCGATGAAGGTCATCACCGCGATGAACAGGTCCTCGGGGCCGTGGTGGGCGACCTCGCCGATCTCTTCGAGATCGCGGGTGACGCGGGCCACCAGCTTGCCGGTGCGGGTCCGGTCGTACCAGCGCCACGACAGCCGGGTCAGGTGGTCGAAGGCGCGGGCGCGCATCGTCGTCTCGATGTTGATCCCCAGCATGTGGCCCCAGTAGGTCACCACCGCCATCAGCCCCGCGTTCACCACGTAGATCGCCAGCAGGCCCACCGCCGCCAGCACCGTCAGGTGCCAGTCGCCGCGCGGCAGCAGGTGGTCGATGAAGCCGGTGACCGCCAGCGGGAAGGCCAGCTCCAGCAGGCCCGACAGCACCGCGCAGCCGAAATCCAGCCAGAAAAGCCCGCGCCAGGGGCGGTAATAGGCGAAGAACTGGCGCAGCATCGGCAAACCTCACGAAGGGCGGACGGATTGCCCGACCCATCCCGCATTTGCCGCGGGGCGGCAAGATCAAATTCCCGAGTGTAACGCTAAGAATTCATCCCCGCCCCGCGCAGGACGCTTGAGATGCGGCGCGCTCTGTGTCTTTCCTGAAAACCGACCAGGCCCCGGATCACCGCCCGGAGCCGCCGGAGGACCCATGCCCCGACTTTCCGTCCCGCTTGCCGCTTTTCTGCTGCTGGCCCCTGCCCTGCCCGCCGCGGCCGACGAGATCGTCGACCGCGTCGTCGATCACCTGATCCTGCCGCGGTTCGAGGCCTTCGCCACCGCCACGGATGCGCTGGCCAAGACCGCCGCGACCGACTGCGCGCCGAGGTCCGAGGCCCTGCGCGGCGCCTGGAACGCGGCGATGGATGCCTGGATCCCGGCGCAGGCCTTCCGCATGGGCCCGCTCGAGGAGGGCGGGCGCAGCCTTGCCATCGCCTTCTGGCCCGATCCCAAGGGCTCGACCCCGGCCGCGCTGCGCCGGGTGCTGTCGGGCGATGCCGCCGCCTATGCCTCGGGCGAGACCTTCGCCGAGGCTTCGGTCGCCGCGCGAGGTCTCTATGCGATCGAGGCGATGCTTTACGATCCCGACTTCGCCGGCAGCGATGCCGCCGTCGCCTGCGCGGTCCTGAAGGCGCAGACCGCCGATCTGGCCGCGACCGCAGCCGCCGTGTCGCAGGACTGGGCACAGGATTTCGCGCAGGTGATGAAAACCGCGGGCGCGCCCGGCAACACCCGCTTCCTGTCGCCGCACGAAACCCGGCAGGCGCTGTTCACCGCGCTGCTGACCCAGCTCGGCTTCGACACCGAGGACCGCCTCGGTCGTCCCCTCGGCACGATCGAGCGCCCGCGCCCGACCCGTGCCGAAAGCCGCGACGCGGGCCGCAGCTTGCGCAACGTGGCCCTGTCGCTGGCCGCCAACGAAGAGCTGGCCCGCGCGCTTGCCACGCAAGAGCCCGAGCTGCTCTGGGACTATTTCGACTATGCCGAAGGCGTGGCCGCGCGGCTGGGCGATCCGGTCTTCGCCACTGTCGAAAGCCCCACCGGCCGCATGAAGGTCGAAGAGCTGAAGACGGCCCTCGAGCGCATCCACGACGACGCGAACGCCGAGCTTGCGCCGATGCTGGGCGTGACCGCGGGGTTCAACGCGCTCGACGGCGACTGAGCCGAAAAGGGGAGAGACAGCCATGACCACCCGCCGCGGATTCCTCGCCACCCTCGCCGCCGCCGGCACGATCCCGCGCCTTGGCTGGGCCGATGCCGGCAGCCCCGCCTTCCTCGCCGCGGCCAAGGATGCCGACGGGCAGTTCGCGCTCTACGGCGTGGGCGCCGACGGGGCCGACCGCTTCCGCATCCCGCTGCCCGCCCGCGGCCATGCCGGCGCCGTCCACCCGACCGAGCCGCTGGCCGTCGCCTTCGCCCGCCGCCCCGGCACCTTCGCCGTGGTGCTGAACTGCGTGACGGGCGAGGAGCTCGCGGTTCTGGAAAGCCCCGAGGGCCGGCATTTCATGGGCCATGGCTCGTTCTCGCCCGACGGCCGGCTGCTCTACACCGCCGAAAACGACTTCGTCACCACCCGCGGCAAGATCGGGCTCTGGTCGCGTGACCACGGCTGGCGGCGGATCGCGGAACTGGAAAGCCACGGCATCGGTCCCCATGACGTGCAGTTCCTGCCCGACGGGGTGACGCTGGTCGTCGCCAACGGCGGGATCGAGACCAACCCGGCGAAGGGCCGCGAGAAGCTGAACCTGCCGACGATGCGTCCGAGCCTCGTCTACCTCGACCTTCAGGGCACGCTTCTGGAAGAGGTGACGATGCCCGAGGACTGGCACCGCGCCTCGATCCGCCATCTGGCCGTCGCGCCCGACGGGCAGGTCGGCTTCGCGATGCAATGGGAAGAGATGCCGGAAACCGCGCCGCCGCTTCTGGGCCTGCACCGCCGCGGCGAAGAGGCGGTGCTTGCCGATGCCGGCGAGGCCGAGGCGCGGCTGATGAAAGGCTATGTCGGCTCGGTCGCGGTGTCGCGTGACGGGGCGCTCTTCGCCGTCTCCTGCCCGCGCGGCGGACGGGCGGTGGTCTTCGACAAGACGGGCGCGCTGGTGCAGGTGATCGAACGTGCCGATGTCTGCGGGCTGGCCCCGATGGGCGCGGGCTTCGTGCTGACCGACGGCGTCGGCGGGATGCTGCGGCTGCAGGACGGCGCGCTCACCGCGCTCGGCACCCGGACCCGCGCCTGGGACAACCACGCCGTGGCGCTGCACGCATGAGCCTCGCCGCCCGCCCGCTGATCGAGGCCGATCTGGAGCCGCTCCGCGCGATCCTGAACGCGATCATCGCCGCGGGCGGCACCACGGCCTATGAAGACCCGTTCCCGCCAGAGGCCTTCCGCGCCTATGCGCTCGACGGCCCGGCGGTGGCGATCACCCACACCGTCCTGCAGGATGACCGGCCGATTGGCTTCCAGACCCTCGCCCGCGACCCGCGCCTGCCCGAGGGCTGGCTCTCGATCGCAAGCTTCACCCGCCGCACGCCGCCCGTGCCCGGGGCGGGCCGGACGCTCTTCGCCGCGACCGCCGCCTGGGCCCGGGCGCGGGGCGTCGCGGCCATCGACGCCACGATCCGCGCCGACAATGCGGGCGGGCTCGCCTTCTACCGCAGCCTCGGCTTCACGGAGTACCGCCGCCACCCGGCGGTGCCTCTGAAGGACGGCACCCCGGTCGACCGGATCGCGACGCTCTGGCGGCCCTAGGGCGCGGGGCGGTCGTCCAGCCGCAGCTGCAGGAACACCAGATCCAGCCAGCGCCCGAACTTCTGCCCGACCTCGGGCATCCGCCCGGTCTCGGTGAACCCCAGCCGCAGGTGCAGCCCGACCGAGCCGGCATTGCCCGCCTCGATCGCGCCGACCATCACGTGCTTGCCCATCGCGCGGGCGCGGGCGATCAGCGCCTCCATCAGCACCCGCCCGATGCCGCCGCCCCGGCAGTCGCCGCGTACATAGACCGAATGCTCGACCGTGCCGCGATAGCCGTCGAAGGCGCGCCAGTCGCCGAAGCTCGCATAGCCCAGCACCCGGTCCTGCGCATCGACCGCCACGATCACCGGAAAGCCCGCGTCCTGCCGCGCCGCCATCCAGGCCACGCGGTTCGCAGCATCGACCGTGACCTCGTTCCAGATCGCCGTCGTGCTCTCGACCGCGTCGTTGTAGATCCCGGCGATCGCGCCCGCATCCCCGGGCACCGCATCACGCACCATCATCCCGCCATCTCCACCGCGCGCGCCGCCGGGTCCAAGCGCCCGGGCGCAGGGGGTCCGGGGGAGGCCGCGCCTCCCCCGGCACCTGTTTCAGGCCACCAGTTCGTCGCTGCCGCCGATCTTCACCCGGGTCGAAAGACCCGTGCGCGACAGCTCCTTCAGGAAGGGCAGCGGCGGCAGCTCCTCGACATTGGCCATCTTCGCCACGTCCCAGTCGCCTTGCGCCACCAGGATCGCCGCGGCCACGGCGGGCACGCCGGCGGTGTAGCTGATCCCCTGGCTGCCGACTTCCTCGAAGGCTTCCTTGTGATCGGCGACGTTGTAGACGAAGACCTCGACCGGCTGGCCGTCCTTCACGCCCTTCACCAGATCGCCGATGCAGGTCTTGCCGGTGTAGTCGGGCGCAAGGCTCGACGGATCCGGCAGCACGGCCTTCACCAGCTTCAGCGGCACCACTTCGAGCCCCTCGGCGGTGGTCACGGGCTTCTCGGACAGCAGCCCGAGGTTCTTCAGCACCGTGAAGACGTTGATGTAATGCGCGCCGAAGCCCATCCAGAAGCGCACGTCGGCCTTGGGATAGTTCGCGGCCAGCGAATGCACCTCGTCATGGCCCGACTGGTAGGCGCGCTGCGTGCCCACCACCGGCAGGTCCCAGTCGCGACCGCTCGCGAACATCTCGGTCTCCTTCCACTGCTGGTCTTCCCAGTAATAGACGGTGCCGGTGAACTCGCGGAAGTTGATCTCGGGATCGAAGTTGGTCGCGAAATAGCGCCCGTGCGAGCCTGCGTTGATGTCGACGATGTCGATCGAGGTGACCTCGTCCATGTAGGTGTCGATCGCGTAGCGGGCATAGGCGTTCACCACGCCCGGATCGAAGCCCGCGCCCAGGATCGCGGTCACGCCCTTCTCGGCGCAGATCTCGCGCTTTTTCCACTCGTAGTTCGCATACCACGGCGGCGTCTCGCAGATCTTCGCCGGGTCCTCGTGGATCGCGGTGTCGATATAGGCGGCCCCGGTCTCGATGCAGGCGTCGAGCACGGTCATGTTGACGAAGGCGGAGCCGACGTTGATCACGATCTGGGCGCCGGTCTCGCGGATCAGCGCGGCGACCGCGGCCGTGTCCATCGCATCCACGGCATGGGCCTCGAAGACCCCCTCGACCTTCATCGCGGCCTTGTCATGGACCGAGGCGATGATCGCCTCGCATTTCGACGCCGTGCGCGAGGCGATGTGCAGATCGCCCAGGATGTCGTTGTTCTGCGCGCATTTGTGCGCCACGACCTGCGCGACGCCGCCGGCGCCGATGATCAACACGTTCCGTTTCACTTCGCGGGACCCCCTTTCGGTTGGGATGCGCCTCAGGAGAGGCTGGACTTGTAATCGTCGTAGCCGAACGCGCGGACGGCGCGGATGGTCCCGTCCTCCTCGCGGATGGCGATGGCGGGCATGTTCACGCCGTTGAACCAGTTCTTCTTGACCATCGTGTAACCGGCGGCGTCCTGCACGGAAATCCGGTCGCCCACCTTCAGCTCCGCCGGGAAGTCCGCCTCGCCGAAGATGTCGCCCGCCAGGCAGGACTTGCCGCAGACCATGTAGCGGTGCGGGCCCTCGTTCGGCGCGATCTTCGCAGGGATCCGGTAGATCAGCAGGTCGAGCATATGCGCCTCGATCGAGCTGTCGACGATCGCCAGCCGCTTGCCATTGTCGAGGATGTCGAGCACCGACACTTCCAGCGTCGTCGAGCGCGTGATCGAGGCCTCGCCGGGTTCCAGATAGACCTGCACGCCGAATTTCTCGGAAAACGCCTTCAGCCGCGCGGCGAGCTTCTCCAGCGGGTAGTGATCGCCGGTGAAATGGATGCCGCCGCCGAGCGAGACCCATTTGACCGACGCCAGCAGGTTCCCGAACCGGCCCTCGATCTCGGTCAGCTGGCGGTCGAAGAGGTCGAAATCCTCGTTCTCGCAGTTGTAGTGGACCATGAAGCCCGAGATCTGGTCGAGCACCTTGGCGATCTTCTCGCTGTCCCATTCGCCCAGGCGGCTGAACGGCCGCGCCGGGTCCGCGAGGTCGAAGCCAGAGGTCGAGATCTGCGGGTTCAGCCGCAGTCCGCGCTCGATCCCGCCCGCGCGGGGCGCGAAGCGTTCCAGCTGGCCGATCGAGTTGAAGATGATCTTGTCGGCATGACCGACGGCCTCGTCGATCTCGGCCTCCGACCAGGCGACGGAATAGGCATGGGTCTCGCCGCCGAACTCCTCGCGCCCCAGACGCAGCTCGTAGAGCGAGGACGAGGTGGTCCCGTCCATGTAGGGCTTCATGTAGGGGAAGGCCGACCAGGTGGCGAAACACTTCAGCGCCAGCAGCGCCTTCGCGCCCGACAGCTCGCGCAGCCGCGCGACCTTTTCCATGTTCGCCTTCAGCTTCGCGGCGTCGATCAGGTAATGGGGGGTGGGCAGATCGGTCATCGCGGCTCCTCGGGCAGGCGCATGGGTCTCATGCGGGCGGTGTCTCGGCCGGGCAGGCCGGCACCGGGTTTCTCTAAGGATCTTGCACGACAGTTTCAAGAAGCCCGCCCCCGATCAGAGGCGCCAGAGCCGGGGGGATTGCCATTGGTCCGCCATCGGTCCGAGGACCGATGGCAATGGGGGCCTCGCAGGCCCCCCCGCCCCTGTTTCCGGCCCGCGATTGACGCCCTCGCCGCGCCCGCGCTACGCAGGGCGTGCAAAACGAGTGCCCCCATGCCCGAAGACCTGTCCCCGATCGCCGGCGCGTCACCGGCCCGCATCGCCCGGCTCGCCGCCGGGGCCGAGGCCGCGTATCGCGCCGCCCGCCCTCAGACGCTCGCCCGTCTCGCGCAGCCGAACGACTTCCTCGGCGGCGTGCCGATGCACTGGATGAAGGACTGGCCGCAGCCCTTCCCGATGCTCGTCGCCCGCGCCACTGAGGCCACGATCGAGGATATCGACGGCAACCTGCTCGACGACTTCTGCCTTGGCGACACCGGTTCGATGTACGGCCATTCGCCCGCCCCCGTCGCCGCCGCGATCCGGGCGCAGGCCGACCGGGGCCTGACCTACATGCTGCCCACGAGTGCCGCGCTCGACTGCGCGGCGCTGCTGTCCGAGCGTTTCGGCCCGATGCGCTGGCAGATCGCCACCACCGCCACCGATGCGAACCGCTTCGCGCTGCGCGTCGCCCGCGCCGTCACCGGCCGGCCGAAGGTGGCGGTCTTCGACGGCTGCTACCACGGCACCGTGGACGAGGCGATGATCGCCCTCGACGCCACCGGCCGGACCGTCGCCCGCCCCGGCCTTGTGGGCCAGACAGCCGACCTGACGCTGACCGGCACCGCGCTTCCGTGGAACGACCTCGCCGCCCTCGACGCCGCGCTCGCCACCGGCGAGATCGCCGCGGTGCTGACCGAGCCGGTGATGACCAATTCCTGCATGGTCCTGCCCGCCCCCGGCTTCCTCGAAGGTGTCCGCGACCTTTGCACCCGCCACGGCGCACTCCTGATCCTCGACGAGACCCACACCCAGTCCTCGGGCTGGGGCGGCTACGCGCGCGGCCACGGCCTCGGCCCCGACATGCTGGTCGTCGGCAAATGCATCGCCGGCGGCCTGCCCACCGCCGTCTGGGGCATGACCGAAGCCACCGCCGACCGCTTCGCCGCCTATGACGCCACGCGCCCCTCCGGCCATTCCGGCATGGGCACCACGCTGTCGGCGAACCCGATGCAATTCGCCTGCCTGCGCGCCACCCTCGCCGAGGTCGCCACGCCCGCGGCCCACGCGCGCATGGAGACCGGCGCCGCCCGCCTTGCAGAGGGCCTGACCGCCGCGATCAGGCGCCACGGCGCCCCCTGGCATGTCGCCCGCGTCGGCGCCCGGGTCGAGTTCATCTGCCACCCGACGCCCCTCCGCGACGGGGCCGAGGCCCGCCTTGCCCATCACCCCGCGCTCGAGGCGGCCGTGCACGCGGCGCTCGTCGCCCGCGGCTGCCTGATCGCGCCCTTCCACAACATGATGCTGGTCAGCCCGGTCACCACCGCCGCCCAGATCGACCGCCTGACCGCCGCCTTCGACGCGGTGCTGGCCGACCTCTTCGGAGCCCAAGAATGACCCTCTCCCCCTCCGGCTCCTCCGTCGACGAGGCCCGCGCCTTCCTCGATGCCCACCCCGAGATCGAGGCCGTCGACATCGTGCTGACCGACGCCAACGGCATCGGCCGCGGCAAGATCATCCGAAGGCACGAGCTGATCGGCTTCTACGAGAACGGCCGCCACCTGCCGATCTCGATCCTCGGCCTCGACATCTGCGGCGAGGATGTGCACGAGACCGGGCTGATCTGGGACAAGGGCGACGGCGACCTGCGCGCCTGGCCGATCCCCGGCACCCTCGCCCCGATCCCCGGCACCAGCCCCGCGCGGGGCGAGGTGCTGATGAGCCTCTATCATCTCGACGGCAGCCCGATGCTGTCCGATCCCCGCCACGCGCTGGCCGCCCAGGTCGCCGCGATGCAGGCCGAGGGCCTGCACCCGGCCGGAGCCTTCGAACTCGAGTTCTTCCTGCTCGACCCGGTCTTCGACGCCGAGGGCTATCCCCGCCCCGCCGCCGCCGTGCTCGACGGGCGTCGCTCGAACATGACCGAGGTCTATTCCGTCGACCACCTGCACGGGATGGAGCCGCTCTTCTCGCGCATCTACGCCGCCGCGAAGGCCGCCGGGATCCGGGCCGAGACGGTGATCTCGGAATTCGCGCCGGGCCAGTATGAACTGACGCTCGACTACCGCACCAACGTGATCCAGGCCGCCGACGACCTGATCCGGCTGAAGCGCATCGTCCGCCTCGCCGCGCGCAGCTTCGGCGTCACCGCCTGCTTCATGGCCAAGCCGGTCGAGCGCCACGCGGGTTCGGGGATGCATTTCCACGTCTCGCTCTGCGATGACGCAGGCCGCAACGTCTTCGCCGAGACGACCGAAGGTCAGTGGACCGACACGATCCTGCATGCGCTGGGCGGCCTGCGCGAGACGATGGGCCAATCGATGCTGGTCTTCGCCCCCCATGCCAATTCATGGCGCCGCTTCGCGAGCCAGAGCTACGCGCCGGTCTCGCCGAACTGGGGGGTCAACAACCGCTCGGTCGCGCTGCGCATCCCGGCCGGGTCGGTGAAGGCGCGGCGGATCGAACATCGCCCCTCGGGCGTCGACGCGAACCCCTATCTCGTCGCCGCGACCGTGCTGGCGGGCCTTCGTCACGGGCTCGCAAACCGCATCGACCCGGGGCCCGAGACCACCGGCAACGGCTACGAGGGCGACAGCACCATCGCCATGCCCGGCGACTGGCGCGAGGCGATCCGCGCGGCGCAGGGCTCGGACTTCCTGAAGGCGGCGCTCGGCGAGGAAATGCACCGCACCTTCACCGCCATCAAGGCCGCCGAATATGCCCGCGTCGCCCGCACGATTGCCGACGTGGATTACGAGCTTTACCTTCACACGGTATGAACCTGCTCGGCACCCACCACGTCGCGATCATCGCCTCGGATTACGCGGCTTCGAAACGCTTCTACACCGAGGTCCTCGGGCTGGAAGTCATCGACGAGAACCATCGCCCCGAGCGGGACTCGTGGAAGCTGGACCTGAGATTGCCCGACGGCACCGGGATCGAGCTGTTCAGCTTCCCCGGCGCCCCCGCCCGCCCCTCGCGGCCCGAGGCGCAGGGCCTGCGCCACCTGTGCTTCCGCGTCGCGGACGTGGCGGCGGCGAAGGCCGATCTGGAGGCGAAAGGCATCGCGGTCGAGGACATCCGGACCGACCCTTACACGGGCCGGCGCTTCACCTTCTTCCCTGACCCCGACGCGCTGCCGCTCGAGCTTTACGAAGAGCCGGGGCCCTGATCCGTCAGGCCGGCTGAAGCATCCGGCCAAGGCCCCGCCCGCCAAGGATGTGGGTGTGGAAATGCGGCACTTCCTGCACCCCGGCCCCGCCCGAATTGGCGATGGCGCGGAAGCCCTCGCCCGCATCCAGCGCGACGCCGGTCATCCGGCAGACCTCGCCCACCGTGCGCACGAAATCGACGATCTCGGCCTCCGAGGCGTTGCGGGCGAAATCGTCGTAGCTGACGTATTTCCCCTTCGGGATCACCAGCACATGCACCGGCGCCTGCGGGCGGATGTCCTCGAAGGCGAGGCTGTGCGCGGTTTCCAGCACGGTCTTGTTGGGGATCTCGCCACGCAGGATGCGCGCGAAGATGTTCTGGTCGTCATAGGCATAGCCCATCGGGCACTCTCCGGGGTCAGTCGCTGAACAGGTGATCGGTCGAGGCGAGCGTAAGCGCCGCCGCGCCGGAAATCGACAGGAACGCGGCGAGAGCCTCGGCATTGGCCGCAGCCGGGTCGCGCTCGCGGATGCGGTAGGTGTCGGGGAAGCCGGCATCGCGGATCTGCTCGGCCTCGAAGCGCACGTCGTACTGGATCGTCGGCAGCAGCCGGTCGGCCACGTCCGCGGGCGTCGCCTCGCCCGCCAGCCCGATCCGCCGCGCATGGCCCAGCAGGTAGTCGTCGGTCAGCTCGCATTCCACATGCAGCAGCCGCGTCCGGCAGCGGTCGGCGTAGAAGTCGCGCATCAGCTCGATCGCCGCCGGGTCGAGGCAGACCACCATCCGGTCGGTGCCGTACCAGTCGTAGAGCATCCTCAGCAGTGCCCGCCGGTGCCGCGTGCGCTTGCCCAGCGTGGTCTGGATCCCGCCCAGATCGGGCAGCGGCGCGCTTTCCTCGTTGAAGACGTAATCCACCGCCGGCAGACCCGTCACCTGCCGCATCTGCTCGACCAGCCGCTTGGCCACGTGCCACTTCTTGCACACCACCAGCAAAAGTTCGCGCTCGCGCCCGAGGCTCGCCTCGGTCTCCCAGAACCGCGGCGCATAGCGCCGGCCCAGCCGCCCGCGCCCGGTCAGGAACTGAAAGAGGCTCCGCCCCTCGTTCGAGATCGAGAACCGCGCCCCGTCATCGGCCCAAAGCTCCCCCAGCCGCGCCTTCAGCGCCACCGCATCGACCGAGATCTTGCGGGCGAAGAGGTAGTCCTGGCTGACCAGCAACTCGTAATGGTCGTCGTAGAAGGTAACCGGCATCCCGTAGTCGGTGAACATCAGGAAGGTCAGCGTGCGGCTGTCGATCTCGGCATCGGGCACGAGATGGCGCACGAGGGTCTGGAAGAAGGTCTCGTCCGGGATCCAGGTGCTGCGGAAGAACCGCACCACGTCGCGCCGCTCGCGGCAGAACTCCAGCACCGCCTCGATCGTGCGCCGGCGCAGGCACCACCACTGGCTGCCGATCATCACCTGCAGATCCGCCGGCACCGCCCGCTTCAGCCCCAGCCAGCGCTGCGCCTCGAAGCTGGCGTTGAACAGCCGCTTCTGCGTGCGCTCGTTGAACCAGTGGCGATAGATCAGCCGCTCTTCCTTCATCCCGGTCTTGATCCAGTCAGAGGTCAGGAAATCGAAGCTTTCGATGTAGTCCTTCTCGGCCCGGTCGAGGAAGTCATGGGCGAAGCGCGCCGACTTGATCGACATGCAGTCGCCGGACAGCATGTAGAAATGCGTGGCCGCCGGAAAGGCCGCCACCGCGGCCTCGACGGCGGCCAGCGTCGCCTCGACCAGGCTCCACTCGCCCCATCCGCAGCGCACCCGCCGCGCCGCGAAGGTCACGGCCGGATTGCCCGCCAGCGCCGAGGTGATCCGCTCATAGGCCGCGCGCGGCGCCCGTGCATCGAAATGGATCGCGATGCAGTCACCGGCCGCCGTCAGGCGCTCGGCCTGGGCCACGATCCCCTCGGGATCCTTGTGACACAGCAGGATGAAGGCGATCCTTGCCATCTGGGGTGCTCTTCCGCCTCGCGTCCCTGCCCCGACAACGGTCGGTTTCCGGCGTTGTCTTGCCGCAGTTTCTTTGCTTTTTAATGCGCAATTGTTCCCCGGCCCGCAAGGCTTGCGGGCGAAGCGGAAATGGAATGTGCCGATGGGATTCCCCGGAACCTGGATGACCGAGAGCGAGAGCCTGCTCTATCGCGTGGTCCCGAAATGCGCCTGCTCGACCATCGGGCAGATCATGTACTACTCGGACAACGGCCGGTTCTTCGACGGCGACATCCATGACGCCACCGACGGAATGCACAAATGGTCCTTCGACGCCTCGCAGCCCGAGATCGAGCGCGTGGCCAAGGCCCGCGGCGCCTATGCCTTCACCTGCGTGCGCAACCCCTATGCCCGGATCCTGTCCTCGTTCTTCGACAAGATCTGCGGCATCCAGCGCAACGGCCGGCGCTATCGCGGCAATCTCGTGCCGCAGCTGATCCAGCGCTACGGGGTCGAGGTCGGCGGGCCCGACGGCAAGGACGAGTTCGACCAGATCGCCTCGTTCCGCCGCTTCCTGCTGTTCGCGCGCGACACCATCCGCTGGCGCCGGCCGATGGACCCGGACATCCACTGGTCGGCGATGTCGGGCCATATCTCGACCTTCATCGTCAACGGCGGGCGCTACGACAGCATCTTCTACACAGAGACCTTCAACGAGGGCATGCAGAAGGTGCTCGACGCGACCGAGACGCGGGTGAAGGTCGACCTGTCGGCGATCCCGCGCTTCAATGAAAGCGAAGGCCACGGGCCCAAGCGCGCGCATCCGGTGTCGCATTACTTCGACGACCTGTCGCGCCATCTGGTGTGGGAGATCTACAAGAAGGACTTCCAGCTCTTCCGCTACGATTTCGACGATCCGGACAACAAATTCCCGAAAGGCGAGATTGATCTCGACGAGGTTCACGCCAAGCTTGGGGACTGACCCCGCATCCGGAGCCGCGATGACAGAGACCCGATCCCCCGAGACCGAGCTGCAGGCCCAGCGGCGCGAGGCCGTGGCCGAGCGGCTGCGCAACCGCCCGCTCTGGCAGCGCCTGCATCACCACCTGCGCAACCAGCTGTCGCCGGCGGTCTTCGCCTTCGTGGCGCTGGTCTCGGGCGCGGTCTGGGTCTTCGTCGAGGTCGCCGAAGAGGTCGCCGCCGGCGAGACCCATGCTTTCGACGAGGCGGTGCTGCTGTGGATGCGCAACGCCACCGACCGCGCGCTGCCCGCGGGCCCCGCCTGGCTGGAAACGGTGATGCGCGACATCACCGCGCTCGGCGGCGTGACGGTGCTCGGCATGCTGGTGGCCTCGGTCGTGGGCATCCTGTGGTTCCAGTCGCGCCACCGCACGGCGATCTTCCTTCTGGTCGCGGTCGCCGGCGGCCAGCTTTTCTCGAACATCGCCAAGGCGATCTTCGACCGCCCGCGCCCCGATCTCGTGCCCCATGGCACGCTGGTGACCTCGGCAAGCTTCCCCTCGGGCCATTCGATGATGTCGGCGGTGATCTGGCTGACGCTCGCGGCGATGGTGGCCCGGACCGAGCCCAGCCGGCCGCTGCGCATCTACCTGATGTCGATGGCGATCCTCATCACCGTGCTGGTGGGCATCAGCCGGGTCTATCTCGGCGTGCACTGGCCCACCGACGTGATCGGCGGCTGGGCCGCGGGCCTCGCCTGGGCAATGGGCTGCACGGCGCTGGCCAAGATCATCGACCCGCTGCCCGAGCCCCCCGCGCCCGAGATGCGCTCGGCCGGCGAGCCCCCGCCCCGCGGCTGACCGCATCACCCCGGCGCCCCGCGGGGTGGAGATCTGCGCCTCCGGCGGGGATATTTGGACCAATGAGAAAGCGCATTCTCACGGCGCAAATATCCCGGGGGTGAACGGGCGCGCAAGCGCCCGAAGGGAGCAGCGCCCCCTCCCCCTCCGCTCTCAGATCAGACCCTCGGCCCGGAACAGCGCCTGCACGTCGCTCGTGGGTCGCGCCCCGAAATGGCCGATGACCTCCTCGGCCATCACGCAGCCCATGCGCCCAGCCGTCGCCAGGTCGCGGCCCGTCGCCAGCCCGAACAGGAAGCCCGCCGCGAACTGGTCGCCCGCCCCGGTCGCATCGACCGGCACGACCGTGTGCACCGGCACCTCGATCCGCGTCTCGCCCGACAGGATCACCACCGGCTCGCCCGAGCGGGTGCAGACGACCAGCGGGCAGTCGGCCCGCGCCTTCTCCAGCGCCGCCTCCAGATCCTCGGTCTCGTAGAGCGCGCACCATTCGTGGCGGTTGCCGATGACGTAATCCAGTTCCGACTGGATCAGACGCAGGAAATCGACGCGGTGGCGGTTCACGCAGAACGGGTCCGACAGCGCGATCCCGGCCTTGCCGCCGCCCGCCTTCGTCGCCCGCGCGGCCTTCAGGAAGGCCTCCTTGCCCTTGTCCTTGTCGAAGAGATAGCCCTCGAGGAACAGCACCTCGGCCGCCCCCGTCACCTCTTCGCTGACATCCTCGGGGCCAAGCTCGGCCGAGATGCCCAGATAGGTGTTCATCGACCGCTCGCCATCCGGCGTCACGAAGATCATCGAGCGCGAGGTGGGCAGCTCGCCCCCCTTCACCGGCGGGTTCGGGAAGCTGCCGCCCAGCCCCTCGGCATAGCTGCGCCCCAGCGCGTCGTCGCGGACGCGGCCGATGAAGGCCGTGCTCAGCCCCAGCGCCGCCGCGCCCGCGACGGTGTTGCCGACCGAGCCGCCCGGCGCCTCGACCCGCTCGCGCATCGCGGCATAGAGCAGCTCCGCCCGCTCGCGCTCGACCAGCTGCATGATCCCCTTCTCGATCCCCATCATGTCGAGGAAGTGGTCGTCGGAATGCGACAGCACGTCGACGATGGCATTGCCGATGCCGACGATCTGGTAGCGTTGGTCAGTCAAAAGCTCTTCTCCTCGTAGGGGCAGAGGGATTCGATGGGGCAGATCCCGCAGCGCGGCTTCCTGGCCTGGCAGATGTAGCGGCCATGCAGGATCAGCCAGTGATGGGCATGTTGCTGGAACTCGGCGGGGACATGGTCCTCGATCGCGCGTTCCACCTGGTCGACATCCTTGCCCGGCGCGATGCCGGTGCGGTTGCCGACGCGGAAGATATGGGTGTCGACCGCCTGCGCCGGATGCCTGAACCACATGTTCAGGACCACGTTCGCGGTCTTGCGGCCCACCCCCGGCAGCGACGTCAGCGCCGCCCGGGACGACGGCACCTCGCCGCCATACTGATCCACCAGGATCTGCGACAGGCGGATCACGTTCTTCGCCTTCTGGCGGAACAGGCCGATGGTCTTGATATGCTCGGTCACGCCCTCTTCGCCCAGCGCCAGCATCTTTTCGGGCGTGTCGGCGATCTCGAACAGCCTGCGGGTGGCCTTGTTCACCCCCGCATCCGTCGCCTGCGCCGACAGCGCCACCGCGACGACCAGCGTGAAGGCGTTCACATGCTCGAGCTCGCCCTTCGGCTCGGGCTCGACCTCGCGGAAGGTCGTGAAGATCCGTTGGATCGTGGAATAGTCGAGCTGTCGTGCCATCGGGCGCAAGCTATGCACCCCACCGCGGCGCGCGGCAAGCCCGCAAAGCCGCAGCTTCCGGGTCGCCCGCCGCCCGCGCCGGGCCTAGAGTGACAGGCGAAGGAGACAGCCGATGCCCGCGCTCACCAGCCCCATCCCAGAGGACAGCTACCACTACCGCGTCATCGCCCGCGCGCTGAAGCGGATGGAGGCGCCCGACGCCCCCGCCACGCTCGAGGCGCTGGCGGCAGAGATCGGCCTCAGCCCCGCGCATTTCCAGCGCACCTTCTCGGCCTGGGTCGGGGTCTCGCCGAAACGCTACCAGCAATACCTGCGCCTCGGCCTCGCGCGCGAGCTGCTGGCCGAACGCCGCACCCTGCTCGACACCGCCGCCGAGACCGGCCTCTCCGGCACCGGGCGGCTGCACGACCTCTTCCTGCGGTGGGAGGCGATGAGCCCGGGCGACTTCGCCAGGGGCGCCGAGGGCCTGACGATCCGCTGGGGCAATTTCGACACCCCCTTCGGCCCGGCGGTGGCGATGGGCACCGAACACGGGCTCTGCGGCCTCGGCTTCGCGGCCGAGATCGGCGCGGCCGAGGCCCATGACGACCTCGCCCGCCGCTGGCCGAAGGCGCGCTTCACCGAAGACCCCGCCGCCCTCGCCCCCTGGGTCGCCGCCGCCTTCGGCCACGCGGGCGAGCTGCGCCTGCAACTCGTCGGAACCCCCTTCCACATCAAGGTGTGGGAGGCGCTGCTGGCCGTCCCCTCGGGCCATGTCACGACCTATTCCGACATCGCCCGCGCCATCGGCCAGCCGCAGGCCAGCCGCGCGGTCGGCGCCGCGGTCGGGCGCAACCCGATCAGCTTCCTGATCCCCTGCCACCGCGCGCTTGCCGCCTCGGGCGCGCTCACCGGCTACCACTGGGGCCTGCCGCTGAAACGCGCCATGCTCGCTTGGGAGGCCGCCCGCGCCGACGCCGCCTGACCCTGCGTCTCGACTTTGCCGAAATATCCCGGGGGGCCTGGAACGGGCGGGGGCCGAGCCCCCCTTCCCGCTTTCGCACTGGCCCAAATATCCCGGAGGAGTCGCGGCACGCGACGGGGGCAGAGCCCCCTCTTCGCCCGCCCCCAACCACCCCTCGCCGCAAGGTGATGGGCGAAAACCCGCCTTCCGCCCCTGAAACGCTTTCCCGCCGCCGTTCCCGTGCTATCCCTGCACCGTCCTTTTTCACCGGACCACAGACAACGAGGCGGCAGAGCATGACCTTCCGATATTCGATCCTCCTGGCCCTGGCCGGCGCCACCGCGCTGACCGCCTGCCAGCAGGCGGCCCCCTTCGGCTATACCAACACCCAGCCCAACAACACCCGCAACGCCGCCATCGCCGGCGCCGTGCTGGGCGGCGCGCTCGGCGCGACCGCGGATGGCGACGAACGCCTGACCAAGGCCGCCGCCGGCGCCCTCGTCGGTGCGGGCATCGGCGCGGTGGCGGGCTCGTTCCTCGACCGCCAGGCGTCGGAGCTGCAGAACTCGATCGGCGGCAACGGCACCACCGTGGTCAACAACGGCTCGAACCTGATCGTGAACATGCCGCAGGACGTGCTGTTCTCGGTCGACAGCACCACCGTCTCGTCGGGCGCGACGCAAAGCCTCTACGAGCTCGGCGCCTCGCTGAACCGCTATCCGAACTCGACCGTGCAGATCATCGGCCACACCGACTCGACCGGGTCGGACGCCTACAACATGGACCTGTCGCAGCGCCGCGCCTCCTCGGTCGCCGCCATCCTCGTGCAGTCCGGCGTGTCGGCGGGCCGCGTGACCCCGATCGGCCGCGGCGAAAGCCAGCCGATCGCCTCCAACGAATCCGAGGCCGGCCGCGCCCAGAACCGCCGCGTGCAGATCGTCATCACGCCGACGCAGTAAGCGCGTCACGGCGACCAGACGACAGGCCGGGCGCCCCGCGCCCGGCCTTTTTCTTGCGCCGCGCCGCAGCCGGTAATAATACCGGACCAATCCATTGCCGGTCCGAACCATGCCCTTCCAGAAGGTCGATCCCGAGAAACTCGCCACCGCCGTGCAGCGCCAGATCGAGCGGCTGATCCTCGAGGGGATCCTGCGCCCGGGCGAGCGGCTGCCCCCGGAACGCGATCTGGCCGACCGTCTGGGCGTGTCGCGCCCCTCTCTGCGCGAGGCGCTCTCGGCGCTGCAGGAGGACGGGCTGGTCGAGACCCGCCCCGGGGCCGGCGCCTATGTGGCCGACGTGCTGGGCTCGGCCTTCTCGCCGGCGCTGGTGCGGCTGTTCGCGCGCCATGACGCGGCACTCTTCGACTATCTCGACTTCCGCCGCGACATGGAGGGGCTCGCCGCCGCCCGCGCGGCCGAGCATGGCTCGGACACCGACCTCAGCGTCATCGCCGCGATCTTCGCCCGGATGGAGGCCCCCGGCCGCCGCCCCGCCGAGGACGAGGCGCGCATCGACGCGGAATTCCACATGGCGATCATCGAGGCCGGCCATAACGTGGTCATGCTGCACATGATGCGCTCGATGTATGACCTGCTGACCACAGGCGTCTTCTACAACCGCCAGATCATCTTCCGCCAGAAACAGGCGCGCTCGGCGCTGCTGGACCAGCACCGCGCGATCAACGCGGGCGTGCAGGCGCGCGATCCGGCCCGCGCCCGGGCGGCGGTCGAGGCGCATCTCGACTACGTCCGCGCCGCGCTCGAGGCGCACAGGCGCGCCGAGGCGCATGAGGAAGTGGCCCGGCTGCGGCTTGCCCACGAGGCCGAGCGGGACTGAGGCGGCGCGGGACTGAGGCGGGGAGACTTCAACCCAAGGGGTCGGAGGGGGCGCTGCCCCCGCTGCGCTGCGCGCAGCCCCCCCGGGATATTTGGGCCAATGCGAAAACGCTAGACAGGGGGCTCCGCCCCCGCCCGTTCCGGGCTCCCCCGGAAGTATTTTTGCCAAGCCGAAGCCCAAACGGGAAAGAGGCCCCGCGATGCGGAGCCTCTCGTCACTGTCCCAATCCTGTCGCCGGGCGCCACCTCTTTGAGCGGGCGGCGCTGCCGGTGTCAGTGCAGCTTGACCTCGACCTCGCCGATCGAGCGGTCGATCAGCGCGGCCTTGTCGGCCCCGCCGAGTTTCGCCGCGATCACTTCCGAGGCGGCGGCGACAGCCACCGCGACGGCGCGGTTCTTGACTTCGGCCACGGCGGCCTTCTCGGCCGAGGCGATCTGGCCTTCGGCGGCGGCGAGACGGCGCTCGATCGACTGCCGGAGGTCTTCCTTCGCCTTCTCGGCGGCCGCCTGGGCTTCCTTCTTTGCGCTCGCGACGATCAGCTCGGACTGGGCGAGCATCTCTTTCTGCTTGCGCTCGTAGGAGGCCAGCACCGTCTGGGCTTCCTCGCGAAGCGCGCGCGCCTCGTCGAGTTCGGCCTTGATCGTCTCTGCCCGCTTGTCGAGCAGCTTGCCGATCATCGAAGGCACCTTGAAGTACAGCAGGATGCCCACGAAGACCAGGAAGGCGATCGTGACGATGAAGTCGGTGTTGTGCAGCGAGAAGAACGGGCCCGAGGCCGCCATCGCCGGGCTCGCGGTCAGGGCGAGCAGGAGTGCAAGTTTGCGCATCGCTTACCCCTTCACGCGGGCGGCAACCGCCGCATCCACCGCCGCCGCGTCCGCACCGGCGCCGAAGGCCGCCACGATCTCGGCCGCGACATCGCGGGCCACCTCGTTCACCGCGGCCTCGGCCCCGGCCTTGATCTCGCCGATGCGCGCTTCGGACGAAGCGGTCTTCGCGGCGATCTCGGCATCGGCCTTGGCCAGCGCCTTGTCGAGATCCGCCTGGATCTCGGCCTTGGTGGCGGCGATGATCTTCGCCGCTTCGGCCTTCGCATCCGCGAGCGCCTTGGTATAGGCGGCCTCGGCCGCGCGGGCCTTCAGCTTCAGTTCTTCCGCGGTGGCGAGATCGTTGGTGATCACGCCCGCACGCTCGGCCAGAACGCTGCCGATCCGCGGGATCGCCACGCGCGACAGCACGAGGTAGATCACGACCAGCGTGACCAGAAGCCAGAAGATCTGGTTCGGGAAGGTCTCGAACACCAGCTGCGGCATGCCCACGGCAGAGCCGTGCTCATTGGTGCCGGGCAGCAGGGCGATCGCGTGACCCGCAGCTCCCTCTGTCGTCGTTGCCATCTCGTTTCCCCCGGCCCGGCGTAACGCGGGGCCATCAAACCGTCGGGCAGGCGCCGCAAGGACACCCGCCCGGCCATCCGTTCAGGAAGCGATCAGACTGCGAACAGCAGCAGCAGCGCGACGAGGAACGAGAAGATCCCCAGCGCTTCGGCGAAGGCCATGCCGATGAACAGCGTGGCGGTCTGCGAGGCGGCCGCCGAGGGGTTGCGCAGCGCGCCGGCAAGGTAGTTGCCCGCGACGTTGCCCACGCCCATTGCAGCGCCGGCCATGCCGATGCAGGCGAGGCCCGCGCCGAGGTACTGACCGAGTTGAGCGATGCCTTCCATGGGTATTCTCCTGGATTGAAAGGTTTGAATGGGTTGTCTCTGGCTGCGGTCCGGGCCTCAGTGGCCCGGGTGCAGTGCGTCCTTGAGGTAGACGCAGGTGAGGATGGTGAAGACGTAGGCCTGGATCAGCGCGACCAGCACCTCGAGCCCGTACATCGCGGTGATCGCGAGGACCGAAACCGGCATGATCGCGGCGACCGCGGCGAAGCCCGCGAAGACCTTGATGACCGCGTGGCCCGCCATGACGTTGCCGGCAAGACGGATCGAGTGGCTGACGGGGCGCACGAAGTACGAGATGATCTCGATCACCGCCAGCACCGGGCGCAGCGCGAGCGGCGCCGAGCTGACCCAGAACAGGCCGAGGAAATGCGCGCCGTTCTTCACGAAGCCGAGGATCGTCACGCCGAGGAAGACCAGAACCGCCAGCACCGCGGTGACCGCGATATGCGAGGTGGTCGAGAAGCTCTTCGGCAGAAGGCCCAGGAAGTTCGCGAAGACGATGAAGCAGAACAGGGTCAGGATATAGGGGAAGTACTTCAGCCCGTCCTTGCCGCAGATGTCTTCCAGCATCTTGTGGACCATGCCGAAGGTCAGCTCGGCCACCGACTGGCCGCGCGACGGCACGATCGCCCGGCCGCGCGAGCCCACCACCAGAACCAGCACGATCGCGAGGACCGTCAGGCCCATCCACAGCGTCACGTTGGTCGGCGTATACCAGTGGATCTCGGTCCCGCCGAACAGCGGCTTGACCAGGAACTGGTCCATCGGGTGGAAGGCAAGGCCGGTGCCGGCTTCTGCTTCGTGCTCCACGTCCTACATCCCCTCATCGCGGGCAGCATCCTGCTCCGCCTGACGTTTGTCCTGCATCTCGGCGGCGGTGCGAAGCATGGTCTTCACGCCGGCCGCGAGGCCCAGGAATACGAACAGCACCAGAAGGAACGGCATGGTCCCGAAGACCGTGTCCAGCCCGTATCCGATGCCGAAGCCGATCCCCAATCCGGACACCAGCTCGATCACCATCCGCCAGGCCATGTTCGCCTGGCTGAAATGCTCTTCGGTGCGCGAGGTCTTCTCGCGTCCGAGTTTCGTCTCGCGGAGCCTGTCCTCCAGTCTCCTGAGCCGCTCGTGATCAGGATCTTCGGCCAATTTTCGCCCCGTTTGACGGTCCGGGACTTCCTAGGGTTCACCGGCCAGTGAGTCAAGCAGGTTAGCGCAACCTTAAACTCTCCGTAACGCGCTGAAAGTAAATGTATTTACCGTGGTTGCAGGAGTCACGCAGCCCGTGAACACCGCGCCCGGGGCCGCAATGCGGCGAAAACCCATATTCAACCGTGCGGTTGATTGTTTTCGCGGCTCCGCCCTAGATGGCGGCCATGGACAGCGCCCCCGAACCCGAAGACGACGCCCAGATCCCGCCGCCGCCCGGTCCCAGTCCCGGTCCGGGGCCGGTGCGGCTCGACATGGTCTTCGCGGCGCTGGCCGATCCCACGCGGCGCGCGATCCTGTCGATGCTCCTGGAAGACGACATGGCGGTGACCGACGTGGCCGAGCCCTTCGCGATGTCGCTCGCCGGGATCTCGAAACATCTCGCGATCCTCGCCGAGGCCGGGCTGATCAGCCAGGAAAAGCGCGGCCGGGTCAAATGGTGCAAGCTCGAACCCGAGTCCCTGCGCGACGCCTCGGTCTGGATGCAGGGCTTCGGCCAGTTCGACCGGCTCGACTTCGACGCCTTCGAGCGTTTCCTCGAAACCGAGCTTTCCGAAGCCCTGTCGGACGACGCCAGCCCCGCCGGGGACTGACGCGCCCGCCCTCAGTGGGCGTGTTCGGGGGCCGAGCAGATCGCGGGCCAGCCCTTCGCCGCGGCCTTGATCGCGGTCAGGAAGGCCTGGACCTTGGTGGTGCGGTGCAGGTCGACATGGGTGACCAGCCACAGCGGCGAGACCCAGTCCTCGCGCGGGGGCATCACCTCGACGAAGCCGCGGTGCGCGCGGCCCGTGGCGACCGGCAGGAAGCCAAGGCCCAGCCCCGCCTGCACCGCATCCTCGACCGCCTCGCTGTCGTTGCAGCGGTAGATCACCTGGTTGCGGGCGACCACGCCCGACAGCCAGCGGTAGAAGGGCGCGCGCGAGGTCGGGTTCTCGTGGCCGACGAAGAAATGGTTGGCCAGATCGGCATCGGCCTTCGGCGTGCCCATCCGCGCCAGATACTCGGGCGTGGCATAGAGCGCGACCTGATGCTCATGCAGACGCTGCACGACGTTGTCGGGCTCGGTCGGGGCAGAGCCCGCGCGGATCGCCACATGCGCCTCGCCGTATTCCAGCCGGAACACGCGCAGGTCGGTGACATAGCGCACGATCAGTTCGGGATGCTCGGCCATCAGGCCGGCGATCACCGGGGTGATCACCTTCGACAGGCCGGGGATCGAGGTGATGACCAGCTCGCCCGCCATCTCGGACCCGGCGCCGTTGATCCGCGCCGCCAGCTGGCCGAACTGGTCCTCGGTCGCCTGCGCCACCTTCAGCAATTCCTGCCCGGCCTCGGTCGCGGTGTAGCCGCGGGCATGGCGCTGGAACAGCTTCGCCCCCAGCCGCGCCTCGAGCGCGTCGATATGCCGGATCACCGTCGCATGGTGCACGCCCAGCACCTCGGCCGCGCCGCTGACGGTTCCGATGCGGGCCACCTGATAGGCGGTCCGGATCTCATCCCAGTTCTGGAAGGACATTGTCTGTGCGCCTCTCAACATAGACGGTGCGAGTATCGAGCTTGTGTGACGGAATGCAACGGCGATCTTGGTGGGGTGATTTGCCGCGGCGCAGCGCCGCGCCCGACCTCCTCCGAAAGGGACCCAAGAAAATGATCAAAGTTCTCCGCATCGACAGCTCGATCAAGGGCCCGGCCTCGGTCACCCGCAAGCTGACCGACCTGCTCGTCGCCCGCATCGACGACGCCGAAGTGACCGCGCGTGACACCGTCGGCCTGCCCCTGATCGACGGCGCCTGGATCGGCGCGGCCTACACGCCCGCCGACAGCCGCTCGGCCGAGCAGAAGGACCTGCTCGCGCTGTCCGAGACGCTGATCGCCGAACTGCGCGCCGCCGAGGTCATCGTCATCGGCATGCCGCTCTACAACTTCGGCATCACCGGCCCGCTGAAGGCCTGGATCGACATGATCTGCCGCGTCGGCGAGACCTTCAAATACACCGAGGCCGGCCCGCAGGGCCTGCTGCAGGGCAAGAAGGTCTATGTGGCCTATGCCTCGGGCGGCGTGCCGCACAAGTCGGGCTATGACCTCGCCTCCAGCTACCTGACCCAGGTACTGGGCTTCATCGGCATCACCGACGTGACCTTCGTCGCCGCCGAGGGCGTCGCGATGGGCGAGGAAGCCGCGATCGAGAAGGCCAAGGCCCAGATCGCCGCGCTGGCCGCCTGATCCACCTGCACCGCACCAACCCGAAAGGCCGGTCCCAGCGACCGGCCTTTTGCTTTTCCCGCACGGCTTTCGCATTGGCTCAAATATCCCGGGGGGCGGCCCTCAGGGCCGCGGGGGCAGCGCCCCCTCCCCGCCTGCCAGAGTGAACACCCCGTTCCCCCACCGCGCGAAAACGGTGGACCGGGGGGGATGTACAGGGGGTGTACGCCCGGTGCACGCGGATCACCCCCCATTCCCAGCCCGCGGACCGAATGCTAGCACTGCACCATTCACGGCACGAGATTCACGGCACGAGGAGCCCCCCGATGACCCGCCTCTACGGCATCTACAACTCGCGCGCGGCGCGCACCTACTGGCTTGCGGAAGAACTCGGGATCGCGCTCGAGGTGATTCCGGTGATCCAGAAGAACAAGCTCGCCGACCCGCTGGCTGCCGATGCGCCGCTGAACACCGGCACGCCCGACTTCCTCAGGACCGCCCCCGCCGGCTTCATCCCGACGCTCGAGGATGACGGGCTGGTGCTGCACGAATCCGGCGCGATCAACCTCTACCTCGCCAAGAAGCACGGCGGTCCGCTGGCGCCCGCCACGCTGGCCGAGGATGCCGAGATGACGATGTGGACGCTCTACGCGATGACCTCGGTCGAGCCGCCGGCGCTGGAGATCACCTTCACCTACCGCGGCGGCGACCAGGACGGCCCGGTGGGCAAGGCGGTGATCGCCGGCGCCTGCGAAAAGCTGCGCCGCCCGCTCAAGGTGCTCGACGCCCATCTCGCCGCTCATGGCCATCTCGTCGGCGACCGCTTCACCGTGGCCGACGTGACGATGGCGGAATGCCTGCGCTACGCCGAGTTCCACCGCGCGATCATCGACGAATTCCCCGCCCTCGCCGCCTGGTACGACCGCTGCCACGCCCGCCCGGCCTTCGCGGCGATGATGGCGAAGCGCGCGGCGGAATAAGCCGGCCCCGGCGCCGCATTTCCCGGCAGATCCGGCCCACCCCTCGCGGTTTCGCGAGGGGCACCCACGAAACGTTGCGATTCTCCGGTCGCTGTGGTGTAAGACTGGCCCCGAGATTCCCCAGCCACGAGGCCCGACCGATGCCCGAAGACCTGCTCAGCGGCCAGCCGGAGACCACCTATGACGCCTCCTCGATCGAGGTGCTCGAAGGGCTGGAGCCGGTCCGCAAGCGTCCGGGCATGTATATCGGCGGCACCGACGAACGAGCGCTCCACCACATGGTGGCAGAGATCCTCGACAACGCGATGGACGAGGCCGTCGCCGGCCACGCCACCCGCATCGAGGTCGAGCTGCACGCCGATTACGGCATCACCGTCAAGGACAACGGCCGCGGCATCCCGGTCGATCCGCATCCGAAATTCCCCGGCAAATCCGCGCTCGAGGTGATCCTCTGCACCCTGCACGCGGGCGGCAAGTTCTCGAACAAGGCCTATTCGACCTCGGGCGGCCTGAACGGCGTCGGCTCGTCGGTGGTGAACGCGCTCTCGGACATCATGCGGGTCGAGGTCGCGCGCAACCGCGAGCTTTTCGTCCAAAGCTTCTCGCGCGGCGTGCCGCAGGGCCCGGTGGAAAAGATCGGCCCCGCCCCGAACCGCCGCGGTACCTCGGTCTATTTCCATCCCGACGCGCAGATCTTCGGCGAGCTGAAGTTCAAGCCCGCGCGGCTGTTCAAGATGGTGCGGTCCAAGGGCTACCTGTTCTCGGGCGTAGAGATCCGCTGGAAATCCGCCGTCGATGACGGCGAGACCCCGACCGAAGCCACCTTCCACTTCCCGAACGGCCTCGCCGACTTCCTGAACGAGACGATGGCCGGCACCTCGACCTATGCCGACAAGCCCTTCGCCGGGAAGGTCAGCTTCGAAGAGAAGTTCGGCGTGCCGGGCCGGATCGAATGGGCGATCAACTGGTCGGCGATGCGCGACGGCTTCATCCATTCCTACTGCAACACCGTGCCCACGCCCGAAGGCGGCACGCACGAGGCCGGCTTCTGGGGCGCGATGCTGAAGGGCATCAAGGCCTATGGCGAGCTTGCGGGCAACCGCAAGGCCAAGGACATCGCCCGCGAGGACATGCTGACGGGCGGCTGCGCGCTGATCTCGATCTTCATCCGCGAGCCCAGCTTCGTCGGCCAGACCAAGGACCGCCTCTCGACCGAGGAAGCCACCCGCTGGACCGAAAGCGCGGTGCGCGACCACTTCGACAACTGGCTGGCCGCCGACACCAAGACCGCCGGCGCGATCCTCGACTTCCTCGTGCTGCGCGCCGAGGAACGGATGCGCCGCCGGCAGGAGAAGGAAACCGCGCGGAAATCCGCGACCAAGAAGCTGCGCCTGCCCGGCAAGCTGACCGACTGCACCGCGAAGAACCGCGAGGGCACGGAACTGTTCATCGTCGAGGGCGACTCGGCGGGCGGTTCGGCCAAGGGCGCCCGCTCGCGCGAGACGCAGGCGCTTCTGCCGCTGAAGGGCAAGATCCTGAACGTGCTCGGCGCGGCCTCGTCGAAGCTGAACGACAACACCGAGATCCGCGACATCTGCGAGGCGCTCGGCGTCGGCATGGGCACCAAGTTCAAGGTCGACGACCTGCGCTATGACAAGATCATCATCATGACCGATGCGGATGTCGACGGCGCCCACATCGCCTCGCTCCTGATGACCTTCTTCTACACCCAGATGCGGCCCCTGATCGACAAGGGCCACCTCTACCTCGCCTGCCCGCCGCTCTACCGGCTGACGCAGGGCGCGCGCCGGGTCTATGTCGCGGACGATGCCGAAAAGGACCGGCTGCTGGCCAAGGGCCTTGGCGGCAAGGGCAAGATCGACGTGCAGCGCTTCAAGGGTCTGGGCGAAATGGACGCCAAGGACCTGAAGGAAACCACGATGGACCCGAAAAGCCGCAAGCTGATCCGGGTCTCGATCGACGAGGATGCGCCGGGCGAGACCTCGGATCTGGTCGAGCGGCTGATGGGCAAGAAGCCCGAGCTGCGCTTCCAGTACATCCAGCAGAACGCCCGCTTCGTGGAAGAGCTGGACGTCTGACCCCGGGCCCGCAGGCTCGCCCAGCCCAGCCCAGCCCTGCCCAGCCCAGCCCAGCCTTGCCATTCCCGCCCCGCGCGGGAATGCTGCACGCGCAGCAAGGCAAGGCAGGCAGATGACGCGCACCCCCCTGAAAACCGATACGCTCACCGCCACCGTCGCCGACCACGGGGCCGAGCTTCAGTCGCTGCGCTTCCGCGGGCAGGATCTGCTGTGGAACGGCGACGCGGCATGGTGGGCGGGCCGTTCACCGATCCTGTTCCCGATCGTCGGTCGCGCGCCGGACGACCGCGTCGAGGCCGGCGGTGTCACTGCCGAGATGAGGCAGCACGGCTTCGCCCGCCGCATGGACTGGGCGCCGCTCACCGTCGGCGCCACCGCCATCACCCACCGCTTGACGTCGACCGAGGCGACCCGCGCGGCCTATCCCTTCGACTTCCGGCTCGACCTCACCCATGCGCTGGCGGGCGCGACCCTGACCGTCACCGCCGAGGTCGCCAACGCGGGCAGCGCGCCGATGCCCTTCGGCATAGGCTTCCACCCCGCCTTCCTCTGGCCGCTGCCCGGCGCCACCGGCCCGCACGAGGTCCGGCTGGCGAATGGCGCCGAACCGCCGCTGCACCGACTGCAGGACGGGCTCTTCGATCCCGCCCCCCTGCCCTCGCCCTTCCGCGCCGGCCTCTACCGCCCCGAGGCCGCGGATTTCGCGGCCGACGCGATGCTCTTCGCCAGCGGCGCGGGCGAGGCGCTCAGCTTCGCCGCCCCCGGCGCCCCGCGCCTCTCGTTCCGGTTCGAGAACCTGCCGAACCTCGCGCTCTGGCAGAAACCGGGCGCGCCCTTCCTCTGCATCGAGCCCTGGCACGGCCATGCCGCCCCCGTGGGCGCCGGGCCCGCCATCGCCGATCGGCCCTTCACCACCACCCTCGCCCCCGGCGCCACCGCCCGTTTCGGCTGGTCGCTGACCGTCACGGAATGACGCTCTACTTTGCCTATGGCTCGAATCTGCTGCCCGCGCGGCTGACCGCGCGCTGCCCCGGCGCGCGGGCGCTCGGGCCCGCCTGGCTGGCCGATCACCGGCTCGACCTGTCGAAACCCGGCGCCGACGGTTCCGGCAAGGCCACGATCCGCCCCGCGCCCGGATCCGTGACGCCCGGCGCCCTCTACCATTTGCCGGACGAGGAGCTGCCGCTGCTCGACGCCTTCGAAGGGCTGGGCCACGGCTATGGCCGCGCCCGCGTGACGCTGGACACGATCGATGGCCCGACCGAGGCCTGGACCTATCAGGCGCTGCTGAGCGCCGATCTGCCCGCCTATGACTGGTATCTGGGCCTCTGCCTTGCCGGGCGGGCGGCGCATGGCCTGCCGCTGGACGATCTCATGGCCCTGCCCTGGATGCCAGACCCCGAGCCCGCGCGCGAAACGGGGCGCCACGCCCGCACCCTGCTCGCCGCGGCCGGCTTCGCCCTGTCCGGGCTTCCCGACGCGCGGCGGGTTGTGCGGTCATGCACCGATCCCGGCCTCGGCGCCGGTTGATTCCCGGCAGATCGCGCGTACCTTCGGCAGGTCCTCCCGAAAGCTGCCCGCCAAATCGCCCGATGCCCGACTGCCTGTCGCCCTCTCGCCTCCCCCGTCCCTTCCCGCGCAGCGCCGCCCCCCGGCGCGCGCCGATGGCGCTGACCGCGGACCATGTCGCGCTGACCCTGCGCGAGGTCGCCGATCCCGGCCTGCCCACCCATTGGCAACCGCTGACCGACGCGGATTACGCGGTGATGATCGAAGCCCTGCTGCCGCAGGACGGCGGCCCGCTGCGCATCTTCGCCTATGGCTCGCTGATCTGGAAACCGGGCTTCGAAACCGGCGCCCAGACCCGTGGCACCGCCCACGGCTGGCACCGCAGCTTCTGCCTGCATCTGGAACAATGGCGCGGCTCGGCCGAGATCCCGGGCCTGATGCTGGCGCTGCAACCGGGCGGCTCGACCACCGGCGTGGTGATCGAGGCGGCCGGCTGCCCGCGCGTGGCGCTCGACCTGCTCTTGCGGCGCGAGCTGATCGCGCAGGAGCATCGCGACATGGCCCGCATCGTGCAGGTCCGGCTCGAGGACGGCCGCCGGGTCGAGGCGCTGACCTTCTGGGCCGGTCCCGGCGGCGACATCGTGGTCGACCTGCCGGCCGAGGAACAGGCTTGGCGGCTTGCGCATGCCTGCGGCCACGGCGGTTCGGGCGCGGAATACCTGCACCAGACGGTGCAGGCGCTCGATGCCCACGGCATCCGCGACCGCGGGCTGTGGCACCTGCAGGCCCTTGTGGCAGAAGAGATCGCCGCCTGGGGCGGCGCGCCCCCCTGCTTTCCGGGCTGAGCCCTAGTTCACCTTGGCGATCCAGCCGGCGAAGGCATCGACCCAGCCGGACAGGAACTTGACCGTGCCCTCCTCGATCAGCCAGCCGGCCTCGTCATGGTGTTCGGGCTTGTGCACGAAGTAGACCGCGGGCTGGCTCATCACCGCGCAGCCGACGACGCCCAGCAGGCTGTCGAGCGCCAGCACCCCGGCCAGCGCCCCCAGCGCGCCGGGGGTCGCGCCCATCGCCGCGGCAGGCTTGCCGGTGAAGACGTTTTTCCCCATCGGCTTCGAGCCCCAGTCGATCGCGTTCTTGATCGGTGCGCTGAACGAACGGTTGTATTCCGGCGTCACCGCCAGCACCGCGTCGGCCTTGGCGATCTCGTCCTTGAAGCGCAGCACCGCGGCCGGCGGATCGGCCCAGAGCTCGTCGTTGTACAGCGGCAGGTCGCCGATCTCGACGAAGCGGAAGGTCAGGCGGTCCCCGGCGATGCGGGCGAGATTCTCGGCCAGCCGGCGGTTGACCGAGGCCTTGCGCAGCGAGCCGACAAGGACGGCGACGGTTGGGGTGGACATGAGCTTTCTCCGGAACATTTCGGTTGCCCAGAGACTTGGCCCCCCACCGCGCCGGGGCAAGGGTCCGATCCGCACATGCGGGTTGCATGGGGGCACGGCGCGGCCTATATGCACCCCCGAGAGGTTGGCGCGGGCGAGCGCCTCGCCAACCCGGTCAGGTCCGGAAGGAAGCAGCCGTAACGAGCCCCGCTTGGGTCGTTGTCCAGCCTCTCACCTTTTCCCCCGGCACGAAACGCGACGAACCGCCCGCCGACGGCGGCCGCGGCAGGCCCCGCACGCGGCCGGCTTCCCGGCCGCGCGGTCCACGCTCAGCCTGCCCGCCTGCGCTTCAGGACAAGCGCGCCAAGGCCCCCGGCCAGCAGCAGCCCTGCCGCCGGCAGGGGCACCGGGGCCGGACCGGTGTCATAGGGGTAGTCGAAGGCCCAGACCGGCGTGCCCTCCTGCTGATAGCGCACGCGCACGCCGTCCCAGCCCATGACATAGCTGACATGGCCGTCCTCGACCCGGAACGACACACGGCTGTCGTAGGCCCCAAGCCAGTAGTCGGTGATCTCCAGATCCTCGTCGAAGGTGAGGTTGAAAAGAATCCCCTGCCCGTAATCGGGGCTGGCGATGTCACTCATCGAGAAGGGCGAGTCCGGGTCGGAGTTGCTCCAGCTGAAGCTCTGCCCCGCGGGCCAGAGCAGCTCGTCGTTCACCGTGAAGACGATGGCGGGCAGCGTGACGCTGCGCGGAACGTCGGTCGGCGCCCTGGGCGGGCCGTCGTCTCCGCTGTTCTCGCTCGGCCCCCAGCCGACATAGGGCAG
This sequence comes from Frigidibacter sp. MR17.14, assembly GCF_037095735.1. Taxonomy (NCBI): domain Bacteria; kingdom Pseudomonadati; phylum Pseudomonadota; class Alphaproteobacteria; order Rhodobacterales; family Paracoccaceae; genus Frigidibacter; species Frigidibacter sp. MR17.14. The sequence goes on from NZ_JBAWKD010000001.1 coordinate 454,804, forward strand.
CGTCATGCTGGGCAGGGTGTAGACAAGCGCGGCACTCGCGACGCCGGGCAGGCTCAGTCCAAGAGCGGCCGCGGCAAACAGGATCTTCATAAAACGCCTCCAGTATCCCTCGGGCCCAGAGTTGCCGCGGCGTCCGGCAAAGGAAAGCCGCCATCTGCAGGCGTGGCACTGTTTTTCGCCGGCGCGCGCGCGCGGGGCCGCGCGCCGTCTCGACGATCACCGCACCCCGGAACGGAAAACGGCCCGCCCTGTCCGGGGCGGGCCGTGGCGGTTCCGCGCCTCGGACGGGGGGCGCTCAGTTCGCGGGGGCGTAGGTGCTGCCCTGGATCGTGCCGACCACGCTGCCGTCCGGCGCCACCACGCGCAGCGTCTCGCCGGCCGGGGCGCTCATCGTCGACAGGTTGGTGCTGAGGCTCGAGGTTTCGCGGTCGCGGAACATCTCGGGCTTGGCCGGGCCCCAGTCGTTGCTGTCCTCGCCGCCGTCGGCGAAGGCGGCGCCACCGGCCGCGGCAACAAGGACGCCCGAAAGGATGAGGGTGTTCAGTTTCATGATTTCACTCCTGTTCTGGTCGGTCCGGGCCCCTGCCCGGCCGTCTGCCTCTTCGAGGTATGAAGCCCGGCTCCGGGCTCAACCCGGATGACGCAAGCGTTGCCTGCAGGCCCTGCGGCACCCACATGAACGAGAGTGAACCGTTCGGTTCGGACACAGCCGCGTGAGATGCGACGCCCGGCAGCCCGCGATGCGCCCCGCACCGACGGAGCGCGGCGCGGCGCGCGTATCACCGGCATGGACAAGGGATGGACCATGCCACGCAACGCCCGCCTCTTCGCCGCCCTCGCCGTGCTGTCGCTGCTGCTGGGCGGCCTCGCCTGGGGCACCATCGGCCGCTCGGCCGAAAGCGCGCCGCCGCCCACCGCGCGGGTCGCCCGCGCCGACCTGTCGACATCGGTGCTGGCCACCGGCGCGATCGAGGCCGCGCAACTCGTCTCGGTCGGCGCCCGCATCTCGGGGCAGATCGAGACGCTGGCGGTGGGTCTTGGCGACCGGGTGCAGGAGGGCGAGCTGATCGCCGAGATCGACTCGGCCGACCAGAAGAACGCCGTGCTGCAGGCCAAGGCCAACCTCGCCCAGATCGAGGCGCAGATCGCCGCGCAGGAGGCGACGATCCACGAGCAGGAGCTGCTCGTCGGCCGCCGCACCACGCTGAACGCGAAGAACCTGACCTCGTCCGAAGATCTTCAGTCGGCGCAGGCGGCGCTGGCCGTGGCGCAGGCCGACCGCGCCGCGCTGGTGGCAAGCCGCGCGCAGGCCGAGATCTCGGTCGCGACCGCGCAGACCGAGCTCGACCGCACCCGGATCACCGCGCCGATCACCGGGACCGTGGTCGCGGTGGTGAACAAGGCGGGCGCGACGGTGAACGCCAACACCTCGTCGCCGACGATCGTGAAGCTGGCGGCGCTGGACCGGATGGTGGTGAAGGCCGAGATCTCTGAGGCCGACATCGTCAACGTGAAACCCGGCCTGCCCGCGCGCTTCACCCTGTCGGGCGCGCCGGATCTGGCCTTCGACGCGACGCTGCGCGCGATCGAGCCCGCCCCGGCCGCCATCGCCGATGCCGACACGATCGAGACCGGGACGGCCATCTACTACAACGCGCTGCTCGACGTCGATAACCCCGAGGGCGTGCTGCGCATCGGCATGACCGCCGAGGTGACGATCGACCTCGCCTCGCAGCGCGGGGTGCTGAGCGTGCCGACCTCGGCGCTTGGCGCGACCGCGCCGGACGGACGGCGGACGGTGCAGGTCTGGAACGCCGAGCGCGGCACGACCGAGACGCGGCAGGTGCGGGTGGGGCTCGATACCGGGGTGCTGGCCGAGATCACCGAAGGGCTGGCGGAGGGCGAGCGGGTGGTGACCGCGGCCACCGCGACCGCGACGGGAACGGCTTCAGGCAACAAGTCAAGCAGCGGCAGCCGCCGGATGGGTGGCCCGCCGCCGATGGGGTTCTGAGCGATGGCGGACCCGCTGATCCGCCTGCGCGGGCTGACGCGCAGCTACGAGGCCGGCGAGCAGCGGATCACCGTGCTCGACCGCGTCGATCTGGACATCCGCGCCGGCGAGATGGTGGCGATCGTCGGCACCTCGGGCTCTGGCAAGTCGACGCTGATGAACCTGATCGGCTGCCTCGACCGGCCGAGCGCGGGCAGCTATCTTTACGCCGGGCAAGACGTCTCGGCGATGGACGAGGCCGCGCGGGCACGGCTGCGGCGCGCGCATTTCGGCTTCATCTTCCAGCGCTACCAGCTGCTCGCCGATCTCGACGCCACCGGCAATGTCGAGATCCCGGCGATCTACGCGGGGGCGGCCCCGGGGGCGCGGCGGGCGCGGGCCACGGCGCTGCTGGCGCGGCTGGGTCTGGGCGAGCGGGCGCATCACCGGCCCGGCGCGCTGTCGGGCGGGCAGCAGCAGCGGGTGTCGGTGGCGCGGGCGCTGATGAACGGCGGCGAGGTGATCCTGGCGGACGAGCCCACCGGCGCGCTCGACAGCCGGTCCGGGGCCGAGCTGATGGCGCTGCTGCACGAGCTGAACGCGCAGGGCCACACGATCATCATCGTCACCCATGACCCCGAGGTCGCGGCGCAGGCGACCCGTGTGGTCGAGATCCGCGACGGCCGGATCCTGTCGGACAGCGGAACCCCGGCGGGCGGCGCCGCGGGGGACCCAGGCGCCTTGGTGAAAGACCAGGCCGGGACCCGGCGGCAGGCGCCTTTGGCGGGGGCGGAAACGGGAGCAAACGCGGCAACGGCGGCAGAATCGGAGGCGGGGACCTTTGCGGCGGGGGCAGACGCGCCGGGCGAACGCGATGGCGCGCTGGTGCGCGCGGGGCGGCTGCGCGAGGCGCTGGCGATGGCGCTGCGCGCGCTGAACGCACACCGGCTGCGCAGCTTCCTGACCATGCTCGGGATCATCATCGGCATCGCCTCGGTGGTCTCGGTGGTGGCTCTGGGCCAAGGCAGCCAGCAGCGGGTGCTGGAAAACATCGCCTCGATCGGCACCAACACCATCACCATCCGCGCCGGCACCGGCTTCGGCGACCGGCGGGCCAGCGCGATCCGCACCCTGACCACCGCCGATGCCGAGGCACTGGCACGCGAGGATTTCGCGGCCTCGGTCTCGCCCGAGATCACCGCGTCGCAGACCGCCTCGCGCGGGCGGGTCTCGACCTCGGTCTCGCTGCGCGGGGTGGGGCCGGGCTATTTCGACGTCGGCGCCTACAAAACCGCCAGCGGCACGCTGTTCGGCACCGCGGCGATCGACCGGCGCGAGCAGGTGGCGGTGCTCGATGCCTCGGCGCTCGGGACCTTCTTCCCCGACGGCTCGGACCCGGTCGGCCAGACCGTGAAGATCGGCAAGGTGCCGCTGCGGGTCATCGGCACCGTCACCGCCGCGGGCGCGAGCTTCGGGCCGGACACGCCGAAGATCTTCACCCCCTGGACCACCGCCGCGCTGCGCGTCGCGGGCTCGACCACGCTCAGCTCGATCACCGTGCGCGTCGCCGACGACACCGACATGTCCGAGGCCGAGGCGCGGATCCAGGGCCTGATCCTCGCGCGTCACGGCACCCAGGACTTCTTCCTGCAGAACTCGGACACGATCCGCGAGACGATCACCTCGACCGCGGCGACGCTGACCTGGCTGGTGTCGGCGATCGCGGTGATCTCGCTCTTCGTGGGCGGGATCGGGGTGATGAACATCATGCTGGTCTCGGTCACCGAGCGCACGAAGGAGATCGGGGTGCGCGTGGCGGTCGGCGCCCGGCGCTCGGACATCGTGGCGCAGTTCCTGACCGAGGCGGTGATGGTCTGCCTGCTGGGCGGGCTGATCGGCATCGCGCTGGCCTTCGGCATCGGCCAGGGGGTCGAGCTGCTGCGCTCGGACATCCGGATGAGCTATTCGGCAGGGGCGGCGCTGGCGGCCTTCCTCAGCTCGACCCTGATCGGGATCACCTTCGGCTACCTGCCCGCCCGCCGCGCGGCGCGGCTCGACCCGGTGGTGGCCCTGACCCGCGAGTGAGCGTCGGCTGGCCGGGCCCCCGCCCGCTGCAGGCAGCGCTGCCGCCGATGCGGCGGGGCAGGCGGGCGGGCATGCAACGCTCGGCCGCGCAATCTTCCGGCGCAGCGCCGACGCCCCGTACCGGGCACCTGACCCCGCGCCAAGCCTCCGCGCGCCCGCGACACCGCGCTGGCCGCGGCTGGGGCAGGGTCTGCCGATGGCAGCGTCTGTCCGAGACCGACCACGAAGGGCAGGCCGAAACAGCCCAGCCCCCGCACGACCGCGGCGCATCGGCCACGCGGCTCCGGGCGCGCCCCTCGGCGTGCCACCGGCGCGCGGACGACCGTACCCTCGCGGAAACGTTGCCCACGCTGCGCGCTGCCCGGCAAGCGCGCGCGGCAGTCGCCTGAGAGATCGCCCGCGACCCGGTTCGGCTTGACAGCGGCCCGTCCACGGGGCGATGCGGCCCGCAGATCCCCGCCGGAGCCCCGATGCTGACCCTCGCCGGCCTCTTCGCCACCGCCTTCCTCGCCGCCACCCTGCTGCCCGCCCAGTCCGAGGCGCTTCTGGCCGCGCTGCTGGTCGCGGGCCACCAGCCCCCCGCGCTGCTGCTGGCCACCGCCACCGCCGGCAACGTGCTGGGCGCACTCGTCACCTGGGCGATCGGGCGTTTCCTCGCGGACCACGCCGGGGCGCGCTGGTTTCCGGCCTCGCCCGAACGGCTGGAAAAGGCCGCGGGCTGGTACCGGCGCTGGGGGCCCTTCAGCCTGCTGCTCAGCTGGGCACCGGCGATCGGTGATGCGCTGGTGCTGGCCTCGGGCCTGATGCGCGCGCCGCTCTGGCAGGTGGCGGTGCTGGTCACGCTGGCCAAGGCCGGGCGCTATCTGGTGCTGGCGGCGGCGGTCGCGGGGCTGGCCTGACGCCATCCGGTTTACGCCACCCGCCGGACACCCTAGATTGGGTCGGCATGACACCCGAGGCCCCGATGTCCGAACCGGAGACGACCCCCTCCGCCCCCTATCAGGTGCTGGCGCGCAAGTACCGCCCCGCGACCTTCGCCGACCTGATCGGCCAGGACGCGATGGTGCGCACGCTGAAGAACGCCTTCGCCGCCGACCGCATCGCGCAGGCCTTCGTGATGACCGGCATCCGCGGCACCGGCAAGACCACCACCGCCCGGATCATCGCCAAGGGCCTGAACTGCATCGGCCCCGACGGCAGCGGCGGCCCGACGACCGAGCCCTGCCTGCAGTGCGAACATTGCAAGGCCATCGCCGAGGGCCGCCATGTCGACGTGCTGGAAATGGACGCGGCCTCGCGCACAGGCGTCGGCGACATCCGCGAGATCATCGAGTCGGTGCACTACCGGGCGGCCTCGGCGCGCTACAAGGTCTACATCATCGACGAGGTCCACATGCTGTCGACCAGCGCGTTCAACGCGCTGCTGAAGACGCTCGAGGAACCGCCCGCCCATGTGAAGTTCATCTTCGCCACGACCGAGATCCGCAAGGTGCCGGTCACGGTGCTGTCGCGCTGCCAGCGCTTCGACCTGAAGCGGATCGAGCCCGAGGTGATGATCGCGCACCTCTCGAAGGTCGCGGGGCTCGAGGGCGCCCGCCTCGCCCCCGACGCGCTGGCGCTGATCGCCCGCGCGGCCGAAGGCTCGGTCCGCGATGCGATGTCGCTGATGGACCAGGCGATCGCGCATGGGGCGGGCGAGACCACCGCCGACCAGGTCCGCGCGATGCTGGGCCTTGCCGACCGCGGCCGGGTGCTCGACCTCTTCGACCTGATCATGAAGGGCGACGCGGCGGCGGCGCTGACCGAGCTGGCCGGCCAATATGCCGACGGCGCCGACCCGATGGCGGTGCTGCGCGACCTGGCCGAGGTCACGCACTGGATCTCGGTGGTGAAGATCACCCCCGACGCGGCCGATGACCCGACGGTGCCGCCGGACGAACGCGCCCGCGGCCAGACGATGGCGGCGGCGCTGGCGATGCCCTCGCTCAGCCGGATGTGGCAGATGCTGCTGAAGGCGCTGGAAGAGGTCTCGATCGCGCCGAACGCGATGATGGCGGCTGAGATGGCGATCATCCGCCTGACCCATGTCGCCGAGATGCCGGACCCGGAACGCCTGCTGCGCCGCCTGCAGGAGATGCCTGCGCCCGCTCCCGGCGCGATGGGCGGCGGTGCCCCCGGCGGCGGCGGTCCCGTGCATTCCGCCCCGCGCGCGCACGCACCGCAGGGACAGGCCCCTCAGGGACAGGGCGGCTGGCAATCGGCCCCCGGCGCCCGCACCCATGCCGTCGGCGGCGCTGGCGTGGCCACCGCGCTCGCCCGTGCGCCCGAGGTCGGCCTCGCCCGCTACGCGCGCTTCGACGACGTGGTCGAGCTGATCCGCGACCACCGCGACATGACGCTGCTGGTCGCGGTCGAGACCGGCGTGCGCCTTGTCCATTACGCGCCTGGCCGGATCGAGTTCGAACCCGCCCCCGACGCGCGCAAGGACCTCGCGGCGACGCTGGCCGCGCGACTGATGACCTGGACCGGCCAGCGCTGGGGCGTCTCGGTCGTGGGCTCGGGCGGCGCGGCGACCCTGGCCGAAACCCGCGCGGCGGCCGAGGCCGAGGCCCAGGCCGAAGCCGCACAGAACCCGGTGGTGGCCGCGATCCTTGCCGCCTTCCCCGGCGCGAAGATCAGCGTGACGCCCGCCGCGGCGCGCACGCAGGCCGCGGCCTCCGAGGCTCTGCCCGAGGTCGAGGATGAATGGGATCCTTTCGAGGACAACTGAGGAGATCACGATGTTCAAGGGTTTGGGTGGTTTGGGCGGTCTTGGCGACATGTCCAAGATGATGAAGGCCGCGCAGGAGATGCAGGCCAAGCTCGGCCAGATGCAGGAAGACCTGGCCCGCGTGCAGGTCACCGGCGTCTCGGGCGCGGGCCTCGTCAAGGCGACCGCCACCGCCAAGGGCGACCTCGTCGGGCTGGACATCGACCCCTCGATCTTCCGCCCCGAGGACAAGGAAGTGGTCGAGGACCTGATCCTCGCCGCGATCAAGGAGGCGCAGGCCAAGGCTGCCGAAACCTCGAAAGCCGAGATGGCGAAGATGACCGAGGCGCTCGGCCTGCCGCCCGACATCAAGCTGCCGTTCTGAGCGCCACCGTGGCCGGAGGCACGCGCGAGATCGAGGCGCTGATCGAGGCGATGGCGCGCCTGCCGGGGCTCGGCCCCCGGTCGGCGCGGCGCGCGGTGCTGCACCTGATGGGCAAGCGCGCCACGCTGATGGCGCCGATGGCCGAACTCATGGCCCATGTCGCGGCCAATGTCCGCGACTGCGCCCGCTGCGGCAACCTCGGCACCGGCGATCTCTGCGCGATCTGCGCAAGCCCCGCCCGCGCCACCGGCGAGATCTGCGTGGTCGAGGACGTGGCCGACCTCTGGGCGATGGAACGCGGCCAGGCCTTCCGCGGCCGCTACCACGTGCTCGGCGGCGTGCTCTCGGCACTCGACGCGATCGGCCCCGAGGAGCTGCGCATCCCGCTCCTGCTCGACCGCCTCCGCGACGAGGGCGTGACCGAGGTGATCCTCGCCCTCAACGCCACCGTCGACGGCCAGACCACGGCGCATTACATCGCCGAGGCGCTCGAGGAACGCGGCGTGCAGGTCACCAGCCTCGCGCAGGGCGTCCCGATCGGGGGCGAGCTCGACTATCTCGACGACGGCACGATCCAGGCCGCGCTGCGCGCCCGCAAGCGCGTCTGACCCGCCGCCCCCCCTTTCGGCTTGGTTCAACCACTCCGGGGGAGCGCGGCACGCGCGGGGCAGAGCCCCCTCTTCGCGCTTTCGCATTGGCCCAAATATCCCGGGGGAGTCCCGGCACGGGACGGGGGCAGCGCCCCCTCCCCCGCCCCCAGATGCGAAAACGCCCGCCGGTTTTCACCGACGGGCGCGCATCTCCGGACCGGACCGCCGATCAGCGGTGATCGTCGTCCTCGTCCTCGTCATCCTCGCCCTGCGGCAGGTTGAAGAAGCTGTCCGCATCCGAGAAGTCCTTGGCCGAAGGCTCTTCCTCGGGCTCGGGCTCGGGCTTCGACAGGGTGAAGGTCTCGAGCCCGGCGATCGACGAGGGCATCCGCGGCTCGGACGACATCGACAGCGACTGCTCGGTCGACACCAGCTTGCGCCGTTCGTCGTCGGTCATCACCGCGCCGTCGGCGGCGCGCTTCTTCGCGGCCTTCTGCACGGCCGCGTCCAGTTCCGACTGGCGGCAGAGCCCCAGCGCGACCGGGTCGATCGGCTGCATGTTGGCGATGTTCCAGTGCGTCCGCTCGCGGATCGAGGCGATGGTCGGCTTCGTGGTGCCCACCAGCTTGGCGATCTGCGCATCCGCCAGCTCGGGGTGGAACTTCACCAGCCACAGGATCGCGTTCGGCCGGTCCTGACGCTTCGACAGCGGGGTGTAGCGCGGACCGCGGCGCTTTTCCTCGCCCGAGGCGTTCGGGTTGTGCTTCAGCTTCAGCTTGTAGAAGGGGTCCTTCTGGCCCTTCTCGATCTCTTTCGGGTCCAGCTGGTTGTGCGAGAGCGGATCGAATCCCTTCACGCCGGTCGCCACGTCCCCGTCGGCGATGCCCTGCACCTCAAGCTCGTGCATCCCGCAGAATTCCGCGATCTGCTTGAAGCTCAGCGTGGTGTTGTCGACCAGCCAGACCGCGGTCGCCTTGGCCATCAAGGGTTTGGACATCGGATCGCTCCTTTACAAATCTCTCCCGGGCCGGGAAAACGGCTGCGGTCCTGTCCGGCCCGCCTTTCCACGTTTTCGGGGAAGTCATCGGGTCATATAGTGCGAAGCCGTGATCGAGGGAAGAGGAAATGCGCCGCCCCATCCCAGCCCGCCTCGGCCCCGCCCTCGCGCTTCTCGCCGCCCTCGCCGCGCCCCCCGCCCACGCCGAGGGCGAGCGCGCCGGCGCCTTCGACTACTACCTGCTCTCGCTCAGCTGGTCGCCCAGCTTCTGCGCGCTCGAGGGCCGCGCCCGGGACGAGGCCGAATGCCGCCCCGGCGCCGGCCGCGGCTTCCTGATGCACGGGCTCTGGCCGCAGTCCGAACGCGGCTGGCCCAGCTACTGCCGGACCGAGGCCCGCGACCCCGCGCGCGACGAGACCGCGCGGATGGCCGACGTGATGGGCTCGGGCGGGCTCGCCTGGTACCAGTGGAAGAAGCACGGCCGCTGCTCGGGCCTGTCGGCGCGCGACTATTTCGCGACGGCGCGCGCGGCGCTCGCCCGCGTGGCCCTGCCGCCGGTCTTCGCGAAGCTGCCGCGCGACGTGACCCTGCCCGCCTCGGTCGTCGAGGATGCCTTCGTCGAGGCAAATCCCGACCTGCCCCGCGACGCGGTCACCGTGACCTGCGATGCGGGCCTGATCCGCGAGGTGCGGATCTGCCTGACCCGCGACCTGCGGTTCCGCCGCTGCGGCGCCGACACGATCCGCGACTGCCGCATGCCCGACGCGCAGATGCCCGCCCCGAAGTGACCGCCCCGACAGGACGACGCCGACCCGGCCGCCCGGCCCGGTGACCCTGCGCAGAGGGCTCCGGCCAGCCGACTCCGGGCTCATATCGCCCAAGTAACTTGAACGGGCCAAGGGGACGGGGCGGCCGAGGAGGCAAGGCCAGCGCAAGCTCCGCACGGCGCAGGCCGGTCGATGAACCACCCCACCCTGCCTTGCTCCGGCACGGCGCTCGAACGCCACGCCCGCCCGCACCCGGACGCAAGGCGCGCCCTCCTCGGGCCTGCCCCTCGACATCAGCGGTGCCGGCCAGTCCGCCGGCCAGTCCGCCCGCCCGTTCGCCAATCAGTCCCAGGCGGGCGCGAAATCGACCCTGGTGTAGCGCTCCGCACGCTCCAGCCCGCGGATCCGCGCGATCTCGTCTCCGGACAGCGCCAGGCGCAGCGCGCCGAAGTTCTCGACGACCCGCTCGGGCTTCGACGACGAGGGAATCACCGCATGCCCCTCGGCCATCAGGAAGGCCAGCGCCACCTGCGCCGGCGTCGCGCCCTGCGCCGCGGCGATCTCGGCCAGCACCGGATCCTGCGCCACCGCCCCGCGTGCCAGCGGCAGATAGGCGGTCAGCGCGATCCCCGCCGCGGCCGAGGCCGCCGCCACCGCGCGGTTCTGCAGGAAGGGATGCACCTCGACCTGATGCGCCGCGAAGGGCCGCCCGCCCGCCGCCGCCACCGCCTGCCCCAGCAGCGCGACGGTGTGGTTCGACAGGCCGACATGCCGCGTCAGCCCCTCGTCCTGCAGCGCCAGCAGCGTCTCGACATAGCTCTCGACCGCAACCGCGCCGCTCGGCGAGGGCCAGTGGATCAGGTAGAGGTCCAGCCGGTCCAGCCCCAGCCGGTCGAGCGAGCCGCGGATCGCGTCGCGCATCGCCCCCGGTGCGAGATGGTCCCACCAGACCTTCGAGGTGACGAAGACCTCGTCCCGCGGCAGCCCGGACCCGGCGATGCCGCGCCCGACCTCGGCCTCGTTGCCATAGCGCTCGGCGGTGTCGATGGCGCGATAGCCCGCGCCCAGCGCCGCCTGCACGCAGTCGACCGCCGCATCGCCATTGCGCTGCCAGGTGCCGAAGCCCATCTGCGGCACCACGCCCCGATATACGCTCATGCCTCCACCCTCAGCACGATCTTCCCGATATGGCCCGAGCCCTCCATGCGGGCATGGGCCGCCGCGGCCTCCTCCAGCGCGAAGTCGCTGTCCATCACCGGCGCGATCCGGCCCGCTTCCAGCAGCGGCCAGACCTTCTCGCGCAACTCCGCCGCGATCCGCGCCTTGGCCAGCACCGATTGCGGCCTGAGGGTCGAGCCGGTGACGCTCAGCCGCCGCGCCATGATCTGCGCGAAGTTCAGCTCGGCGACCGGCGCCTCGAGGAAGGCGATCATCACCAGACGCCCGTCATCGGCCAAGGCCTTGATGTTGCGCGGGATGTAGCTGCCGCCGACCATGTCGAGGATCAGGTCCGCCCCGCCCTCGGCCTTCAGCACCTTCACGAAATCCGCCTCGCGGTAGTTGATCGCCGTGGCGCCCAGCCGCGCGCAGGCCGCGCATTTCTCGTCCGACCCGGCGGTCGCGAAGACCCGCGCGCCGAAGGCCTGCGCCAGTTGTATCGCCGTGGTGCCGATCCCGGACGAGCCGCCATGGACAAGGAACCGCTCGCCCGCCGTCAGCCGACCGCGGGTGAAGACGTTCGACCAGACGGTGAAGAAGGTCTCGGGCAGGCAGGCCGCCTCGCGCAGGCCCAGGCCCGCGGGCACCGGCAGCACATGGGCGGCCGGCGTCACGACATATTCGGCATAGCCGCCGCCCGGCAGCAGCGCGCAGACCGGCGCGCCGACCGACAGCTCGCCGACGCCCGGCCCCAGCGCCGCGACATGGCCCGAGGCCTCGAGCCCCGGCAGGTCCGAAGCCCCCGGCGGCGGCGCATAGCTCCCCGCCCGCTGCAGCGCGTCTGGCCGGTTCACTCCGGCCCAGGCGACGCGGATCAGCACCTCGCCCGCGCCCGGAACCGGTAGCGGACGCTCGCAAGTCTTCAGAACCTCGGGGCCGCCGGGGGCCGAGATCTCGACGGCGCGCATGGTCGCGGGCAGGCTCATCGCGCCGCCCCGCCGGCCGGCTGGTCGCCCGCCCCCTGCCCCGCAGTCGCGGAAGCCGAGGCCGGCGCCCGCACCCGGCCCGCCAGCCAGATCGGCCCGGCCAGCAGCGCGCTCAGCACCTTGCTGTCGCGGACCTTCGCCTTGGCCCCCTCGATCCCCATCACGTCGCCGATCCGCCGGTCGAGGAAGGCCCGCGTCGCCGCCCCGTCCTCGCTCTCGTCGCCCAGCCAGTACAGCACCGTGGCGCCATAGACCGCCGACAGCGTCGCCCGCTTCGAATACCAGTTGATGTCGTCCGAGCGGTCGCCGAGCGCGGTCCAGATCGCATCCGCCGTCTCCCAGACCAGCTTCGCGCCGGTCGCGGCATGCTGCGGCAGGGCGAACAGCGCCGAGCCGCGGCGCACCAGCTCGCGGTCGGCGCCCGCCAGCCTCAGCTCGACCGCCCGCGCGATGCGGTCGCGGAAGCGGAGCGCCCCAAGGTCCTCGGCCGCGAGCGCCGCGACCATCGCCGCATCGCCGCGCCGGTGATAGGCGACGGCCAGATCGACCGCGCCGCGCGGGCACAGCACCCGCGCCAGCGCGAGGTCGATGCCCGCGTCCTGCGCGGCGGCGCGGAAGGCGGTCTCGGACCAGCCGTCGAAGGGCACATGCGACAGGATCGCCTCCAGCAGGCGGGCGCTGTCGGCGCCCCGGGCCGGATCGGGATGGCTCATGGTCGAACTCCTTTCGGGCGGCGCCGCATCGGGTCGGGCAGCGCCGCATCGGGCAGATCCGCGGCAGGGCCGCGCGCGGGCAGATCCGCGGCGGATCCGCGGCAGACCGGCATCGGACCGGACCCTGCCCCATACCGCCACCGCGCGCGCCGGGATGCAAGCCCGGGAGCAGCCCCCAAGGCACCAGCGGAACCGCCCGCGACGGCAACACCGGACTCGACAGGCCCGGGCCAAGCTGCTAAGGGGCGGCTTCCTGCACTTATGCAACTCTTACTTAGAAAGGTGGTGAAAACCACATGCAGGTCAGCGTTCGCGACAACAACGTCGAACAGGCGCTTCGCGCCCTGAAGAAAAAACTTCAGCGCGAGGGTGTGTTCCGCGAAATGAAGCTCAAGCAGCATTTCGAGAAACCGTCCGTGAAGAAAGCCCGCGAGAAGGCCGAGGCCGTCCGCCGCGCCCGTAAACTGGCGCGCAAGAAGGCCCAGCGCGAAGGCGCGCTCTGAAGCGCATCTTCGATCCCTCCGGGGTCTGTTACGCTGGCGGGGGGGCCCCCGCGAAACGATCAACCCCCGGGGCGCAAGCCTGCGGGGGTTTTTCGATGGCACCAATGAGGATCTGAGCGATGGACTACAAGAAATCCGGCGGCGCCCCGGCCGACAAGAACACGCCCAAGCATTCCGAGCACAATGCCAAGGGGGCCGCGAAGAACCCCTTCGGCGCGCGCGAGGACAAGTCGGCGCTGCTCGCCCGCATGAAGGCCGCGGCCGAGAGGAACCGCAAGAAGGACTGACACCCGCCGAACGGCCCCGGGCCCCTTTCGGCTTGGCCGAAGTACTCCGGGGGCGCGCGCAAGCGCGGGGGCGGAGCCCCCTCTTGCGGCTTTCGCACTGGCCCAAATATCCCGGGGGAGTCCCGGCACGGGACGGGGGCAGCGCCCCCTCCCCGCCCGGGATCCCGCGCGGCCCTCAGCCCCAGGTCGGGTGGAACCGCCCCGTCGGGCTCAGCGTGAAGATCTCGACCCCGTCGCCGGTCACCCCCACCGAATGCTCGAACTGCGCCGACAGCGACTTGTCGCGGGTCACCGCCGTCCAGTCGTCGGCCAGCACCTTGGTCTCGGGCCGGCCGAGGTTCACCATCGGCTCGATGGTGAAGATCATGCCCTCTTCCAGCACCGCGCCAGAGCCCTTGCGCCCGTAGTGCAGCACGTTCGGCGGCGCGTGGAACACCTTTCCCACGCCATGGCCGCAGAAGTCGCGCACCACGCTCATCCGCTGCGCCTCGACATAGGTCTGGATCGCATGGCCGATGTCGCCGAAGGTGTTGCCGGGCCGCACCTGCTCGATCCCCAGCATCAGCGCGTCATGGGTGACCTGCAGCAGCCGCTCGGACTTCCGGCTCAGCGCGCCCGCGACATACATCCGGCTCGTGTCGCCGAACCAGCCGTCCAGGATCACCGTCACGTCGATGTTCAGGATGTCGCCGTCCTTCAGCACCTTCGGCCCCGGGATCCCGTGGCAGACCACGTGGTTCACGCTGATGCACGAGGCATGCTGATAACCGCGATAGCCGATCGTGGCCGAGGTCGCGCCCAGTTCGGCCACCCGCGCCTCGATGAACTCGTCCAGGCTCGCCGTCGTCACCCCGGGCTGCACCAGCGGCGCCACCTCGTCGAGGATCCGCGCCGCGATCGCCCCCGCGGCCGCCATCCCGGCGAAATCGCCGCGCTCGTAAATCCTGATGCCGTCCTTGGTCAGACGCCCGCTCGGATCGTCCACTGGTCCGCCCCGCTGTTCCTGAAACTGCCGCCCTAGATAGGCCCATTCCGCCGCGTTGGCCAGAGCCCGGCCCTGCCCGGCCTTTCCCGGCCCCGCTGCCGGTCCTATACCTTGGCGCAGGACCGCAGCCAGGAGCCCCGCCGATGCCCAATCCCACCGCCGCCATCCTCGTCATCGGCGACGAGATCCTTTCGGGCCGCACGCGCGAAGGCAATGCCCATTACCTCGCCGCAGAGCTGTCGCGGATCGGCGTCGACCTGCGCGAGGTGCGCATCGTTCCCGACGACCACGCCACGATCGTGGCCGCGGTGCGGGCGCTGTCGGACCTCGCGGACCATGTCTTCACCTCGGGCGGGATCGGCCCGACCCATGACGACATCACCGCCGACGCGGTCGGCGCGGCCTTCGGTGCCGGCGTCGGCGTGCGCGAGGATGCCCGCGCGCTGCTGGCCGCGCATTACAAGACCCGCGGGGTCGAGCTGAACGAGGCGCGGCTGCGCATGGCCCGCATCCCCGAGGGCGCGACCCTGATCGACAACCCGGTCTCGATCGCGCCGGGCTTCACGCTCGGCAATGTCCATGTGATGGCCGGCGTTCCCGCGGTCTTCCAGGCGATGGTCGCCTCGGTGCTGCCGCTGATCACCGGCGGGCGGCCGCTCCTGTCGCAGACCCTGCGCGTCCTGCGCCCCGAGGGCGAGGTGGCCGAGCCGCTGGGCCGGATCGCGGCCGAACATCCCGGCGTGACCATGGGCTCCTACCCGTTCCAGTCGAACGGCGCCTATGGCACCAACCTCGTGGTGCGCGGCCCCGAGGCGGCCGAGGTCAGCGCCGCGATGACCGCGCTGGCCGCGGCCTTCCCCGAGACCACGGCATGAGCAGCGACCCGATCCTCGCCGCGCTCGAGGCAAGCTGGCCGCCCGCGGCGACCGAGCATCGCGGCCCCCTCACCCTGCGCCGCGGCGCGGGCGGCGGCCAGCGGGTCAGCGCCACGACCGTGGCGCCGGGCTGGACGCCCGCCGATCTCGACGCGGCCGAGGACTGGATGCGCGCCGAGGGGCAGTCGCTGCTGTTCCGGGTCCTGCCGGGCGATTCCGCGCTCGACGCGGCGCTGGCCGCGCGCGGCTATGTGATCAACGACCCGGTCGTCACCTTCACCGCCCCGGTCGAGCGCCTGATGCGCGAGCTGCCGCGCCTGCGCTGCTTCGCGATCTGGCCGCCGCTCGAGGTGCAGCGCGAGATCTGGGCCGCCGACGGGCTGGGCCCCGCGCGGGTCGCGGTGATGGAGCGGGCGGCGGACCCGAAGACCGCGATCCTCGGGCGGGACGACGACCGCCCGGCCGGGGCGGCCTATGTCGGCGCGCTGGGGCAGGTCGCGGCGCTGCACGCGCTGCATGTGCTGCCCGCGCACCGCCGCCGCGGCCTCGCGCGCGACATCCTGTCGGAGTCGGCGCGCTGGGCGGCCTCGGTCGGCTGCACGCATCTGACGCTGCTGGTCACCGCCGGCAACCTCGGGGCCCAGGCCGCCTATCACGCGGCCGGGATGGAACAGAGCCCCGGCTACCACTACCGCCTGAAGCCGGCGGAGGGCGCATGAGCGCCGCGGGCCTTCGCGCGGCGGCGCTCGGCCTCGGGCTGCTGGCGGCGGTCCCGGCGGCCGCCCAGACCGCCCCCACCCAACCTGCTGCGGCGCAACCCATTGCGACCGAGGTCCCCGCGGCCAGCGCCCCCTCGGCCCCCGACCTGCCGTTCCGCCTGCCCCCGGGCACCGAGCAGCGCGCCACCGACACGCAGGATTTCGGCAGCCTGCGCCTGCCCGCCGGCGCCTGGGACGGCAGCACCGTCCCCGCGATCGTGGCCGAGGGCCGCGTCACCCAGACCGCCTGGCAGGTCCCCGACATCACCGACGGCACGCTGGCGCTGCTGGCGCCGCTGCGCGACCAGATCCGCGACGCGGGCTTCGCCGAGGTCTTCGCCTGCGACACCGACGGCTGCGGCGGCTTCGACTTCCGCTATGCCTCGCCGCTGCTGGCCGAACCCGGCATGCATGTCGACCTTGGCGACTACCGCTACCTGCTGGCCCGCCGCAAGGAGGGCGGCGGCGACGCCTGGATCGCGCTCTGGGTCAGCCGCAGCCCGAACCACGGCTTCGTGCAGGCCAGCCTCGTGACCCCCGCCACGGCCCCGCCCGCGCCCGCCGCCGGCGCCGCCGCCCCGCTGCCCGGCGCCCCCGTGCTGGACGGCATCGCGGTCGGAACCCCCGCGCCGGCCGCCACCGGCGACGCCACCGCCATCGGCAGCGCCCTGGCCGAGAACGGCAGCCTCGTGCTGGCCGACCTCGAGTTCGCGACCGGCTCGGCCGATCTCGCGGACGAACCCTTCGCCTCGCTTTCGGGGCTGGCGGACTGGCTGAAGGGCGACCCGGCGCGGCGGGTGACGCTGGTCGGGCACAGCGACACCGAGGGCTCGGCCGAGGCGAACCGCGCCCTCTCGGCACAGCGCGCGCAAAGCGTGATGGCGCGGCTGACCGGGCCGCTGGGCGTGCCGGCCGGGCAGCTGGCGGCCGAGGGCGTGGGCTATCTCTCGCCGCTGACCAGCAACCTCACCCCCGAGGGGCGCGCAAGAAACCGGCGGGTCGAGGTGGTGCTGACCTCGACCCGCTGAAACGGCCTGATTGTCGGAAGTCTGTCGGGGGGGCCGATCAGCCCGCCCGGCTCACCACTTGTCGGGCCCCTTGTCCGCGAACTGCGTGGCGAGGAAGTCGATGAAGGCGCGCACCTTCGGCTGGGTGAAACGGCCCGGCGGGTAGACGGCATAGATGCCCAGCGTCTCCTGCGGCAGCTCGGGGATCGCGTCCTCGACCAGCCCCTTGCGCATCGCGTCGGCGTAGAGGAACGACGGCAGATAGGCGATGCCCAGCCCCGAGATCGCGGCGTTCAGCAGCGACTGCCCGTCGTTCACCGTCAGCCAGCCCGCCGTGCGCACCTGCCGCTTCTCGCCCGAGGGCGCGGTGATCCGCCAGACGCTGGCCGAAGACTGGTTCGAATAGTGCAGAAGCTTGTGCTCGTTCAGGTCGTCGATCTTGGTCGGACGGCCGAACTTCTTGAAATACTCGGGCGAGCCGATCATCCGCCGCGTGGTCTCGGTCAGCTTGCGGGCCCGCAGCGTCGAGTCCTCGAGGTCGCCGACCCGGATCGCCATGTCGAACCCTTCGGAGATCAGTTCGACGTAGCGGTTGTTCAGCACCATGTTCACGGTGATCTCGGGGAAGGCGCCCAGGAAATCCCCCAGCACCGGCGACAGCAGGTTGACCCCGAAATCCGTCGCGACCGAGATCCTCAGCAGGCCCGAGGGCGCGGACTGCATCGAGGTCACCAGCGCGTCGGCCTCGCCGGCATCGTTCAGCACCCGCCGGGCGCGGTCGTAATAGGCCAGTCCGATCTCGGTCGGGCTGACGCGTCGGGTGGTGCGGTTCAGAAGGCGTGCGCCAAGGCGGGCCTCCAGCGCAGAAACGTGCTTGGAAACCGCTGACTTGGAAATACCCATCTTCTTCGCCGCGTCGGTGAAGCCGCCCTGGTCAACGACCGTGGCAAAGGCCTCCATCTCCGTCAGTCGGTCCATTGTGCACCTCGAAAAGACACTTCATCTCTGGCCACCGGTATCGATGCCAATTCGGGCAGGATTGGGGAGGCGAGGCGACAAATCGGGGGTTTCAACCGCGGTTGGTTCCCATCGCGGAAACACCCGCCGGTCAGGGTGCAGACCGGTTCCCGTCCTCGGCCCCCACCATGGCATGCATCGGCGGGCAGACCGGGATGCACTGGCAGAGTTGGGCACGGTTATTCAATATCACCACGGATTTCTGCGCTGCGCACGCGAAATTGCGGCGATCTCAGGCCGCGGGCCCGACCGTCGCCGCAGGCCCTTCGGCACCGGCCGCGACATGCTGGCGGAACGCGCGCTTCAGCAGGTCCAACTCGGCCCGCAGCAGGTCGATCTCGGCCCGCAGGTCCTCGTCCAGCGGCTGGCCGGTGACGATGGTGAATCGCGCCAGCGCCTCGGGCGCGCCGCGCAGGCGCACCAGCACGGTCTGCACGCCATCGCTCAGGATCTGCGGGGGAATCGGCACCGCGACCCGCCAGCGGCCGGCGGCGGCGTCCAGCATCTCGGATTCGACGCCGGGCAGCGCCACACCCTCGTGCAGCGCCTCGGGCGGTTCGGCCAGCGGCACGTCGGTGACCAACTCGGCCTCCCAGCGGCCGAAGCGGATGCGGGCATCGGTGATGCGGATCTCGGGCATGGCTTCGGCCCTCACAGGTCCGATCGCGGACGGCGACCCAGGGTCAGGTCGCGGAACACGATCTCGTTGCAGGCGGGCCCGTCCACGATCAGGTCGAGCCAGGCGCGGTCGACGCGCTTTTCGTTCATCTTGGTATAGGCTAGGTCGAACTCGGCCGCGACCGGCCCGGTCCCCTTGCCCGGTCCGGCGGGCAGGCCGCGCACGATCTGCTCGGTATTGGGGCCGTGGCGGACGTTGAGCCGGGCATAGATCTCGACCGGGCGCTCGGCCTCGATCACCCCGGCCAGCCGCACGACATGGCGCAGCCGCAGCCCCTGCACCGCGGCCTCGGGCAGGTCGAGCACGAGGCTCAGGAAACTGCCGCCGAAGCGCAGCACGTCCAGCCGCAGCCCGTAGGGCGCGACGTGCTCGGCCCGGGTGTTGCGGGTCTGGCGCAGGCTGATCTCGCCCAGCGGGCAATCGTGGAACACCGTCAGCTCGGCGCCGAAATTCGCCCGCGCCGCGGCCGGGGCCAGCCCGTGCGGGCGCAAAGGCCCGCTCCAGATCTCGGGGCGCCAGGTCCAGTCGGTGCCCAGCGGCGCCTCGATCGGCGCGCCGGCCAGCGGCTGGGCCAGCCGCCCCTCGGCCACGTGCAGCACCCGGTCGAGATCGCGCGACAGCGCCCGCGCCCGGCCCCGCAGCCCGCGCAGCGCCTCGGGCGCCAGCCCCTCGGCCAGCCGCGCGGCCCGCGCCCAATAACGTTCGGCCCGCTTGCGCGCGGCGCGGTCGAGGAATCGGTCGGGAAGTTCTGCCATCGGGGTCCGGTCGTCCTTGCCGCCGGTCCGGCCGACGGGGCGGCCGGGGCGACGGTTCACGCAACAGTGTTCCCATGTCCCCCGGCCGAGGGAAAGGGTCAAAGCGCCGCGCTCATCCTGCCACGCGGGCATTAACGGCGACCATCCGGGCGACGAATTCCTCCAGCACCGCGCGCAGCTCGGCCGGGGTCAGCGTGCCGCCCTGCGGGGCCATCGCGCTCAGCGTCACCAGCCGGCCGCGCAGCAGCAGCACCGCCCGCCAGTATTGCGGCGCGACCCCGGCGCCCGGGCCGCTGTCCTCGACCGACAGCACCAGCGCGTCCCCCGCCCCGGGGCCCAGCCGCTCAGCCGCCAGCACCACCACGCTGGCCGCATCGCCGCTGCGCGACAGGGCCGCATGCCCCGCCTCGGTGCCGAAAAACGCCGCCAGTCGGTCCAGAAGCCCCTCTGCGGCGCCCCGGTCGCCGAAGGCCACCGCCGCGCTCAGGATCGCGGGGCCGGTCTCGGGCCGTGCCCGCCCGCCCCCCAGCGCCGCGCAGCTGCCCAGCACCACCACCGCGCCGCTGTCAGAGCCGCGCGCCCCGGCACGGTCGATGCAATAGCCCTTCGGCCCGGTGACGATCAGCGCCCGCCCGTCGACCGAAACGCGCAGCGGCGCATCCGCCCGCACCGGTCCGGCCCATGACGACGCCAGAACCAGAGCCACCATCGCCCCGGCCCCCAGCCTCCCCACCGCCGCCGCGACGCGCCCCCGCATGCCGATTTCCCTTCACGACCGCAGATCCCGGCCCGTCGATTGCTTTTCGCTGCCCGCTGTCCTATCTCGGACCGCGAAACGACGCGACCGAAAGCTTGGCCCCCGATGAACTGGATCTCGAACTACGTCCGCCCGAAGATCAACTCGCTCTTCTCGCGGCGTGAAATCCCCGAGAACCTCTGGACCAAGTGCCCCGAGTGCGGAACCATGCTGTTCCACCGCGAGCTGGCGGACAACCTCAACGTCTGCACCACCTGCGACCACCACATGACGATCACGCCGCGCGCGCGCTTCGCCGCGCTCTTCGACGGCGGGATCTTCACCGAGGTGAAGGTGCCCGAGCCGGTCACCGACCCGCTGCAGTTCCGCGACCAGAAGAAATACCCCGAACGGATGCGCGCCGCGCAGAAGACCACGGGCGAAAAGGAAGCGATGCTGGTGGCCGAGGGCGAGATCGCCCGCACCCCCGTCGTCGCCGCCTGCCAGGACTTCTCGTTCATGGCCGGGTCGATGGGCATGTATGTCGGCAACGCCATCGTCGCCGCCGCCCGCCGCGCGGTGGAACTCAAGCGCCCGCTGATCCTGTTCTCGGCCGCCGGCGGCGCCCGGATGCAGGAAGGCATCCTGTCGCTCATGCAGATGCCCCGCACCACGGTCGCGGTCGAGCTGCTGAAAGAAGCGGGCCTGCCCTACATCGTCGTGCTGACCCACCCGACCACGGGCGGCGTCACCGCCTCCTACGCGATGCTGGGCGACGTCCATATCGCCGAGCCGAACGCGCTGATCTGCTTCGCTGGTCCCCGCGTGATCGAGCAGACGATCCGCGAGAAGCTGCCCGAAGGCTTCCAGCGCGCCGAATACCTGCTCGATCACGGCATGCTCGACCGGGTGACGCACCGCAAGCAGCTGCGCGAGGAGCTGGTGACGATCCTGCGCATGATGATGCGCCAGCCGCCCGCCGTGACCGCCGACCTGCCCGCGCCGAAACCCGCTGTCGAGAAACCGGCCGAGGTCGTCGCCGCCGGCCCCGACGCCGCGCTGCCCGTCGAGGCCCCCGCGAAGGCCGCCAAGAAGTGACCGCCCCGGCCGCGCCCGTCACCTCCGACGCGATCCTCGCGCGGATGATGGCGCTGCATCCGAAGATCATCGACCTGACGCTGGACCGGGTGCACCGGCTGCTGGCGGCGCTCGGCCACCCTGAACGCGCGCTGCCGCCGGTGATCCATGTCGCGGGCACCAACGGCAAGGGCTCGACCCAGGCGATGATCCGCGCCGGCCTCGAGGCCGGCGGCGCCAGCGTCCACGCCTATACCTCGCCGCACCTCGCCTGGTTCCACGAACGCATCCGCGTCGCGGGCCAAATCATCACCGAGGAAGACCTGACCGCGCTTCTCGACGAGTGCTGGGAGAAGAACGGCGGCGAAAGCATCACCTTCTTCGAGATCACCACCTGCGCGGCGCTGCTCGCCTTCGCGCGGGTGCCGGCGAACTGGACCCTGCTCGAGGTCGGCCTCGGCGGACGGCTCGACGCGACCAACGTCGTCGAACGCCCGCGGCTGACGGTGATCACCCCGGTCTCGCTCGACCACCAGCAATACCTCGGCGAGACGCTGACCGAGATCGCGGGCGAGAAGGCCGGGATCCTCAAGCGCGGCGTTCCCTGCGTGGTCGGCCCGCAAAGCGACGAGGGGCTGGCCGCGATCGAGGCCCGGGCCGAGCGCCTTGGCTGTCCGCTGCTGGTCTCGGGCCAGCACTGGCGCGCGCGGGAAGAGGCCGGCCGGCTGGTGTTCGAGGATGAGAACGGCCTGCTCGACCTGCCGCTGCCGAACCTGCCGGGCGTGCACCAGATCGACAACGCGGGCGCCGCGCTGGCCGCGCTGCGCCACCTTGGCGCCGGGCCCGAGGCCTGCGAGGCCGCGGTCACCCGCGCCTTCTGGCCGGCGCGGATGCAGCGCCTCAAGTCCGGCCCGCTCGTCACCGCCGCGGCGGGGACCGAACTCTGGCTCGACGGCGGCCACAACCCGGCGGCGGGCGAGGCGCTGGCCGCGACGCTGGCGCGGATGCCCGCGCGAGCCACGCATCTGGTGGTGGGGATGCTCAACACCAAGGACATCGCGGGCTACCTGCGCCCGCTCGCCGGCCGGGCCGAAAGCCTGACCGCGGTCTCGATCCCCGGCGAGGCGAACACCCTTCCCGCAGAGGTCACCGCCGAGGCCGCCGCGGCCGCCGGCATCGCCGCCCGCACCGCCGCCTCGGTGCAGGAGGCGGTGGCGCGGATCGCGGCCGAGGACCCCGGCGCGCGGATCCTGATCTGCGGATCGCTCTACCTCGCGGGCGCCATCCTGCGCGAAAACGGCTGAGCCGGAAACAGGGTCGGGGGGCCAGCGTGGCCCCCCGCGCCCCCCCGGCCCGGGCGCTCCGCTCCGAAGGACGCGCCAGAGCGCAGGGGGCCCGGGGGAGGCGCGCCTCCCCCGACTCTGTTTCGGCCGCACATCTCCCCTTTGCCCCCGCACAGGCCGGCGCGTTGTGACGCCCCGCACCCTCGCCTACCTTGGGGTCAACGACCCGCAAGGGTGCCCCCATCGCGAGACCCCGCCATGACCACCGACCTCAGCACCATCGAGCTTGGCCTCGACACCTTCGGCGATGTCACCGCCACCGCCGGCACGCTCAACAGCCATGCCAAGGTCCTTCGCGACCTGATCGAAGAGGCGGTCATCGCCGACCAGACCGGCGTCGACTTCCTTGGCATCGGCGAGCATCACCGCGCCGACTTCGCGGTCTCGGCGCCCGAGATCGTCATGGCCGCCGCCGCAGCAAAGACCACGCGCCTGCGCCTTGGCACCGCGGTCACGGTCCTGTCCTCGGACGAGCCCGTGCGCCTCTACCAGCGCCTGACCACGCTCGACGCGCTGTCGGAGGGCCGGGCCGAGCTGATCCTCGGCCGCGGCAGCTTCACCGAAAGCTTCCCGCTGCTTGGCCTCGACCTCAGCGATTACGAAGAGCTGTTCGAAGAGAAGCTCGACCTCTTCACGCGGCTCCTGCGCGACGAGAAGGTCAGCTGGAAGGGCCGGCTGCGCGCGCCGCTGAAGGGCGCGACCGTCTATCCGCGACCCGAGGGCGCGGCCCCCAAGGTCTGGATCGGCGTCGGCGGCAGCCCGCAGTCTGTGGTGCGCGCGGCGAGCCACGGCCTGCCGCTGATGCTGGCGATCATCGGCGGCGCGCCGGGCCGGTTCCGGCCCTTCGTCGATCTGCACCAGCAGGTCTGGGAACAGATCGGCCAGCCCCCGGCCCCGGTCGGCGTGCATTCGCCCGGCCATGTCGGCCCGACCGATGCCGAGGCGAAAGAGCGCTACTGGCCCGGCTACAAGAAGATGCACGACCTGATCGGCGGCTCGCGCGGCTGGCCGCCCCTGCGCCGCGACGATTTCGAACGCGAGATCGTGCAGGGTTCGCTCTACGTCGGCTCGCCCGAGACGGTGGCGCGCAAGATCGCCTCGACTGTCCGCACGCTGGGCCTTGCCCGGTTCGACCTGAAATACTCGGCCGGCCCGCAGGATCCGGCGGTGCAGCAGGACGGGGTGCGGCTCTACGGCGAGAAGGTGATTCCGCTGGTGCGCGACATGCTGAGCGCTAAGGCCGCGTAAACGCCGCGGCCGCTGGGGGTGTACAGGCGTATGTACGGGGGGTGTACCGCAGGTGCACGCCTCGCACCCCCCCGTTTCAGCCGGTATCAGGCTCGGGTCAGGTCTTGGGCGCCGCGCGGTCGGCGCCCCAGTCCGCCCCCTGCATCTCGCGCAGCCGGCTGGCGGAGCGTTCGAATTCGAAGCTGCCCTCGCCCTCCTGATAGAGATGTTCCGGGATGTCGGCGGCCGAGCAGACCAGCCGCACCTTCGCCTCGTAAAGCGCGTCGATCAACGTCACGAACCGCTTCGCGGCGTTGAAGTTCTCGGACCCCAGCCGCGGAATGTGGTCGAGCAGCAAGACATCCACCGCCTCGGCGATCGCAAGGTAGTCCGCGGGCCCCAGCGGCTTGCCGCAGAGATCCCAGAAGCTCGCCCGCGCGACCCGGGCGCGGTGGTTCGGCAGCTCGACGACCCGGCCCATCACCTCGAGCCGGAGCGGCCCGTCATCGCCGTTGTTGGTCAGGTCGTCCCAGACCCTCTCCATCTCGCGATCGGCCAAGGCATTGGCGGGATGGAAATAAACCTGCGCGCCGGCCAGCCGGTCCTGCCGGTAGTCGGTGTCCGACGACAGCTCGCGCACCTCCATCCGCTCGCGGATCAGGGCGATGAACGGCAGGAACAGCGGCCGGTTCAGCCCGTTCTTGTAGAGATCCTCGGGCACCCGGTTCGAGGTGGTGACGACGACCGTCCCGAGTTCGTAGAGATACTGGAACAGCCGCCCCACGATCATCGCATCGGCGATGTCGGTGATCTGCATCTCGTCGAAGGCCAGAAGCCGCGCGCGTTCGGCCACGGCCTCGGCCACCGGGCGGATCGCATCCTGCACGCCGGTCTTCCGGACCTCGTGCAGACGGGTCTGGATCTCCTGCATGAAGGCGTGGAAATGCACCCGCCGCTTGGCCTCGATGCCGACGCTTTCCACGAAAAGATCCATCAGCATCGACTTGCCGCGCCCGACGCCACCCCACAGATACAGGCCCTTGGGGGTTTCCGGCGCCTTCGACAGGAAGCCGAACAGCCCCTTCTTCGGCACCGGCGCCTCGAGCGCGCGGCGCACCCGCTCCAGCTCGGGCAGCACCCGGCGCTGCGCGTCGTCGCCCCGGATCGCGCCGGAGGCGACACGGGCTTCATAGATCTCGGCAAGGGTCTGGTCGGCGGTCTGGCTCTGGCTCATGGCGCGCACCTAACCCTGCCGAGGCCTCCGCGACAAGGTGGGCAGGGCGGCCTCATCACCGAACGTCATTGTCTGCATCACAAAAGCACGATTGACGCGCGGCCCCGATTCCCCGAGTGCTGAACCGTTCGGAGCAGTTTCCCGGCCCGGAGGCCCCCCATGCACCAAGACGCACGCGCCCCCGGCGGGCTCATCACCCCCGTCCTGATCGGCGGCTGCATCATCATCCTGCTCGGCTTCTCGGTCCGCGCCAGCTTCGGCGTCTTCCAGCTGCCGATCGCGCAGGAGTTCGGCTGGCCCCGCGCGGAATTCTCGCTGGCGATCGCGATCCAGAACCTGGCCTGGGGCATCGGGCAGCCGATCTTCGGGGCGATCGCCGAACGCTGGGGCGACCGGCTGGCGATCATCCTTGGCGCGCTGATGTATGCTGCGGGGCTGGTGCTGTCGGCCTGGGCAGTGACGCCCGCGCAGATGCAGATGCTCGAGATCCTCGTGGGCTTCGGCATCGCCGGCACCGGCTTCGGCGTCATCCTCGCCGTCGTCGGCCGCGCCGCGAAGCCCGA
Organism: Frigidibacter sp. MR17.14; assembly: GCF_037095735.1. Lineage (NCBI taxonomy): Bacteria > Pseudomonadati > Pseudomonadota > Alphaproteobacteria > Rhodobacterales > Paracoccaceae > Frigidibacter > Frigidibacter sp. MR17.14. The sequence goes on from NZ_JBAWKD010000001.1 coordinate 480,270, forward strand.
ACACCGCTCTGTCGCGCTGGGCATCGTCACCGCCGCGGGCTCGGCCGGGCAGGTCTTCGGCGCCCCGCTGGCCGAGGCGCTGCTGGCCCAGTATCCGTGGCAGACCGTGTTCATGATCTTCGCGGCGATCATCCTCTGCGCGCTGTTCGCGCTGCCGATGCTGCGCGCCCCCGCCCGTGCCAGCAAGGCCGAGATCGAGGAAAGCATGGGCGCCGTGCTGGCCCGCGCCTTCCGCGACCCGTCCTTCATCATGATCTTCCTCGGCTTCTTCAGCTGCGGCTACCAGTTGGGCTTCATCACCGCGCATTTCCCGGCCTTCGTGACCGAGATGTGCTCGGCGATCTCGCCCACCGGGCCGCTCGCGGCGATCGGCATCTCGTCGACCTCGGCGCTGGGGGCGATCGCGATCTCGGTGATCGGCATGGCCAACATCGTCGGCACGATCACCGCCGGCTGGCTGGGCAACCGCCACACCAAGAAATACCTGCTGGCCTGGATCTATGTCGGGCGCACCATTGCCGCCGCGGCCTTCATCCTGCTGCCGGTCACGCCGGCCTCGGTGCTGATCTTCTCGATGGTCATGGGCTCGCTCTGGCTGGCGACGGTGCCGCTGACCTCGGGCCTCGTCGCGCATCTCTACGGGCTGCGCTACATGGGCACGCTCTACGGGATCGTCTTCCTGTCGCACCAGATCGGCGGTTTCATGGGCGTCTGGCTGGGCGGGCGGCTTTACGACATCTACGGCAACTACAATGCGGTCTGGTGGATCGGCGTTGCCGTCGGGGCCTTCTCGGCCGTCGTCCACCTGCCGGTGCGCGAGCCGCGGGTGCCCCGGGCCGCGATGGCCTGACCCCGGTCTGTCTGACGCTGCGTCGGACCATCGCGCGTACCCACGCCGGATGACATTCGCGTGATCACGGCTGGGCCGGTGAAGGGTTTCGCGTCAGCCTGCGTCTGGTGAAGGGGCGGACACCCGCCCCTCATCCCCAGCGCAGGAGCCAGACCCCGTGAAGACCGCCGCCAAGATCACCGCCCTCGCCCTGATCGTCGCCGCCGGCGCCGCCTATGCCAAGGAAGAGGCCAAGAACCCTGTCGTGAAAGAGCGCATCGCGCTCATGCAGACGATCCGTCTGAACACCGGCACGCTGGGGGACATGGCCTCGGGCAAGGCCGCCTTCGATGCCGGCAAGGCCGCCGCGGCCAAGACCGCGCTGGCCGCCGCCGCCGCCGAGATCCCCGCCAAGTTCGAACCCAAGGAAACCGACCCGGTGAGCGAGGCCAAGGCCGAGATCTGGGACGACTGGGACGACTTCGCCTCTGACGCCAAGGCGCTGGAAGCCGCGGCGATGAAGATCGACGTCGCCAGCGTCGACACGCTCAAGGCCGGCATGGGCGCGGTCGGCGGCGCCTGCAAGGACTGCCACGGCGAATTCCGCGCCGACTGACGGCCCTCGCCGCGCCCCCGGCCGCCGGGGGCGTGGCCTCAGCCGCAGTAGACCTTCTCGACCAGCCCGGCCTCGTTGATCGAGATGTTCAGCCGCTCGGCCCGGTAGTCCATCGTCATCATCGACCCCGGCGTCACGATCCGCACCGGCACGCCGAACCGGCCGGGAGCCAGCCCCTTGCCGGGCTTGCCGACCAGCGACTGGTGCTTGGACGCGCCGCAGACATCCGCGGTGGTGGCCGGATCGGCCGCCGGATCGGTCGCCGGCGCTGCGGGAGTGCCGGCCTGACAGGCGCCCAGCAGCGCGGCCGCGGTCAGGGCGGGCAGCCAACGGCTGCGGATCGGGGTGTCGGTCATCGGGGCCATCCTTCTGCCATCGGCGTCAGACTAGACCCTGCCGGCGCTGCTGCCCAGCGCGGGGCACCAGCACCCTGGCCGCGACCGGCGGCGGACCGCCGCCCCTTTCGAAGCCACGCGGTTTCGGGCAGAAGGGGGGAAACGAACGGAGGCCAAGATGCCCGACATGCCCACCCGCGCCGCCCGCCTCTGCGTGCTGATCGATGCCGACAACGTCCCCGCCCATTACGCCACCGCGATCTTCGACGAGATCGCGACGCTGGGCGAGGCCAGCGTGCGGCGCATCTACGGCGACTGGTCGGCGCAGCGGCTGGGCAAATGGGCCGAGAAGGTCGCGACGCTGGGGCTGGTCGCCGACCAGCAGTTCGCCAACACCAAGGGCAAGAACGCCAGCGACATCGGGCTGGTGATCTCGGCCATGGACTTCCTGCATTCGGGCCTATTCGACGGCTTCGTTCTGGTTTCGTCCGACAGCGACTTCACCCGGCTCGCCGCCCGGATCCGCGAGCAGGGGCTCGACGTCTATGGCATCGGCGAGAAGAAGACGCCCGAGGCGTTCCGGATGGCCTGCAAGCGGTTCATCTATGTCGAGAACCTCGGCGCCGACGAAGCGCCCGAGCCGGTCGAGCCGGGCCAGCCCGCCCCCGCCCGCAGCAGCGAGCCCGCGGGCCGCGGCAAAGAGAACCCAAAGTCGGCGATCCCGCTGATCGTCGCGGCTATGCGGGCGATCGATGTCGAGGGCGAGTGGTTCAACCTTGGCCAGGTCGGGCAGTACATCGCCCAAGCCAATCCCGATTTCGACGTGCGCAGCTATGGCGCGTCGAAGTTCAGCGATCTGGTGCGGCGGACCGAGCGGTTCGAGGTGAAGCGCGGCACCGGCACCTCGCTGATCGTGCGCGACCTCGCCTGAGCCAGAGCCAGAGCCAGAGCCTGAGCCCGGGCGCGGTCGCCGCAGGCGTCAGCCGGCCGTCTGCCGGACGCCGTAGCGCGCCAGGAACATCTCGACCGCGCCGTCGACCGTGCGCTTGGCATCGCGTGCCGGGCAGCAGTCGTTGATCCCGAAGATCAGCTTGGCCTGGATGTTGGCCTTGCAGAGCTCGTGGAACTGGTCGGCGGCCAGCTCGATATCCTCGATCGCCAGCTCGCCGCGCGCAACGGCCCGGCGCAGGTATTCCGAGATCCGCTGGCGCACCAGATGCGGGCCCGAGTGGTAGAACTCGCGCCCCAGCTGCGGGAAGCGGTCGCTTTCGGCCACGCAGATCCGGAACACCTTCTGCCCGAACTCGGACGAGACGAGGGTGACGATATGCTCGGCCGCGGTGCGCAGCACCTGCTCGGGCGCGGCGTCGAGGTCGAGCACCTCGAGCGTCTGTTCGGCCTGCCGGCCGCATTCGGCCTTGGCGACTTCGAGGAACAGCAGCTTCTTGTCGGGGAAATAGCTGTAGAGCGTCGCCTTCGAGACGCCGGCCTCGCGGGCGATGTCGTCGACGCTCGCCCCCTCGTAGCCGTCCCTCAGAAAGATCTTGCGCGCCCCTGCAAGCACCTGACCGAACTTCCGCCCCTTGCGGATTTCGGTCCGGTCCCCGGTGTCGCGGGCGATGTCGTCCTGTCCGTCCGGCATGGCATCCATTCTCGTATCTCCTTTTCGATCCTAACCCCAAGGGCGTGCGAGAGCAAAGAGAGTCACGAGAAAACGCCCGCGCTGCGGGCGGGGGTTCCCGCCGAACTGAACTCAGCGGTCCAGCGGCAGCGCACAGGCCCCGAAAGGCGGGGTCTTCGCCGGCGCGCATCCGGGCGCCGGGGCCAGTTCCGGCCCTTGCGCCGGCGCAGCGGGCGAAACAAGGGGTTTGGCCACCCCCTGCCCCGTCAGGCCGGCGCCCGTCGCCAGCGCCAAGGCCAGCGGCATCGCCAGCACGAGCGCGGGGCGCCAGTTTCGTGACAGTCTTGGCCGCATCGTCACTTCCCCCGGGTCGTCTTCGTTGCAACTGAGGTGAACTTTTCAGTTCACCCATTCAAGAGGCGCGGCGCCGGGAATCTGTGCGGTTTCGCACATTGCGTCGGTCACGGAAGGATCCTAGATCTGGAATCATTCTAAAGAAGGACGCATCGCGATGATTCCCGGACTGGGTATGCGCCGACGGTTCACCGACCTTTCAGAGCAGGAGGTGCTCGCGCTGGCGATCTCGTCCGAAGAGGACGACGCCCGGATCTATCGCAGCTATGCCGAACGACTGCGCGCCGAATTCCCGGCCTCGGCCGGGGTCTTTGACGGCATGGCCGCCGAAGAGGACGAGCATCGCCGCCGCCTGATCGAGCGTCACCGCGCCCGCTTCGGCGAGGTGATCCCGCTGATCCGGCGCGAGCATGTCGCGGGCTATTACGCGCGCCGCCCGGTCTGGCTGATCGAGGGGCTGGGGCTCGAGCGGATCCGCGAGGAAGCGGCGGCGATGGAGCGCGACGCCGAACGCTTCTACCTCGCGGCCGCGGCGCGCACGAGCGATGCGGCCACCCGCAAGCTGCTGGGCGATCTCGCCGCGGCCGAGGCCGGGCACGAGCACACCGCCGGCACGCTGGCCGCGACCCATCTGGACGGCGAGACCCGCGAGGGCGAGGATCACGCCGCGCATCGCCAGTTCGTGCTGACCTGGGTGCAACCGGGGCTGGCGGGGCTGATGGACGGCTCGGTCTCGACCCTGGCGCCGATCTTCGCCACCGCCTTCGCCACCCGCGATCCGGCGACGACGCTGACCGTGGGCCTTGCCGCGGCGGTGGGCGCCGGCATCTCGATGGGCTTCACCGAGGCCGCGCATGACGACGGCGTGCTGTCGGGGCGCGGCAGCCCGTGGAAACGCGGCCTGGCTTCGGGGGTGATGACGATGCTGGGCGGGCTCGGCCATGCCCTGCCCTACCTGATCCCCGATTTCTGGACCGCGACCTTCCTCGCCTTCGCCATCGTCTTCGTCGAGCTCTGGGCCATCGTCTGGATCCAGAACCGCTACATGGAGACGCCCTTCCTGCGCGCGGCCTTCCAGGTGGTGCTGGGCGGGGCGCTGGTCTTCGCGGCCGGAGCGCTGATCGGGGGCGGCTGACTTCCGCCGCCCCGCGGCCTGAGCCTGACGGCGCGCTTGCCGGAATCGGCGGCGCAACTAAACTTCAGGGCGAGTAACCAGTGCCCGGGACCGCCATGTTGGCAACCGTTCCCCCCGATCCGCAGATCCACCCGCCCCCTGACCTGCCGCGCCCGCGATGGCGCGAGCATCCTGCCGTGCGTGTGGCGGGCGCGACCGGTGGATATCGCCTGCCCCGCTGCGGCAATTGGCACATCCGCAAACTCTTCGACCCCGCGCCGCCACGCGCGACGGGGACGTGTCCCCCTCGGCCGCGCGCCGGTGACCGGCGATCGCGCCGCGAAGGGAGGTGGCCCGCCCCCGTCTGACCCAAGGCAAACCCCGCAGGCCGGGAAATTTCCGCCCGCCGCCGAAGGGACTGCTGACAGTGCCCACAGCCACCGGACCGCCCGACCACGCCGCCGGCGTGGCAGGCGGCCCGAGGCCCCAGTTTTTGATCCCCAGTCATTCATTCATCGGATTTCACCGGATGGTATCCTTCACCCTGACCTATGCCCTGCTGGCAATCCTGCCGGGGCCGAATTTCGTGGTCGTCTCGCGTGCCGCCTGGAGCGGGTCGCGCATGTCCTCGCTCGCCACCGCGCTTGGTGTCGCGCTGGGCGCCGCGGCGCTGGCGCTGGCGGCGGGACTGGCCTTTGGCCCCGCGCTGGCCGCCGATCCGGGCGGCCACCTCAGCCCGGCGCTGCGCGCCGCCGCCATCGGCTTCGCCGCGCTGCTGGCGCTGATGGGGCTGCGGCTTCTGCACGAGGTCGTGGCCCCCCGCGACCGGCCCGACGGCCGCCCGCCCCGGGGCGGGTTCGTGAACGGGCTCGCCACAGCGGCCAGCAATCCGCTCAGCGCCGGGTTCTTCGCCGCCTCGGCGCTGCGGCTGGGAAGTGCCGGCAGCATCGGCCCCAGCCTGACCCTGGCGCTGTGTGTGCTGGGGGTGGCGGGGGTCTGGTTCGCGACGGTGGCGCTGACCATCACCCATGCGCGACTCACCCCGCTGCGCAGCCGCCTGACCCGGCCGATGGCGGCGGTGGCGGGGCTGGTGCTGCTGTGGAATGCGGCAGAAATCCTGTCGCGTCTGCCCGGCAGCTGAGCCTGCGAGAAATGACGTTCCGGCGCGCGCGCCGCAGCACCGGCCAGCGCTGGCACAGGCCCGGACCCCGTGCTAGGGATGGCCCCGCGATGCTGGCCATCTTCCTAAAGACACTCCCCTTCTTCGCGCTGATCGGCCTTGGCTGGTGGGCGGGACGCGCGCGCTGGTTCACCGCCGACGCGACCGCCTGGCTGACCCGCTTCGTCTTCTACTTCGCGCTGTCGGCGATGCTGTTCCGCTTCTCGGCCGAGCTGCCGTTGGGCGAGATCTTCGATCCCGCCTTCGTCGCCGCCTATCTCGTCGGCTCGAGCGCGGTCTGGGCGGTGGGCATGGCCGTGGCCCGGTTGCGCCGCCAGCCGCTGGCCGATGCCGCGATGGAGGCCCACACGGGCATGACCGGCAACACCGGCTTCCTCGGGCTGCCGATGCTGGGGGTGATCCTCGGCCCGGCCTCGGCGGGGCCGATCCTGATGATGCTGACCATCGACCTGATCGTCTTCGCCTCGCTGGTGACGATGCTGGTCGCGGGGTCGCGCGCGGGGCGGATCTCGCCGGCGCTGTTCAAGGCGCTGGCCCGCGGGCTGGCGCGCAACCCGATGATCGTGTCGATGGTGGCAGGCATCGTCTGGTCGCAGCTTGGCCTGCCGCTGCCGGGACCTGCGAAGGAGTTCCTCGTGCAGCTCGGCGGGGCGGCGACGCCCTGCGCGCTGTTCGCGATCGGCGCCTCGCTCGCCGCCCGCGGCGCGGCCGAGCGGCTGGGCCCCGCGATCTGGCTGAGCGTCGCGAAGCTGGTTCTGCATCCGCTGGCGGTGGGCGCCGCGGCGATCTGGCTGTTCCCGGTCGAGCGCTTCGACATCACGGTGATGATCGCGACCGCGGCCCTGCCAGTGGCCGGCAACGTCTACATGCTGGCGCATCACTTCGGGGCCGCGCAGCAGCGCGTCTCGGCCGCGATCCTGATCTCGACCGCGGCCAGCATCCTGTCGGTGCCGGTGCTGATCGCGCTGGCCGAGGGGTTGTGATGGCGCTGTACGTCGATGCCGACGCCTGTCCGGTCAAGGACGAATGCCTGAAGGTGGCCGAGCGGCTGCGGCAGAAGATGCTGCTGGTCTCGAACGGCGGCCTGCGCCCCTCGCCGCATCCGCTGGTCGAGATGGTCTTCGTGCCCGAGGGCCCCGATGCCGCCGACATCTGGATCGCCGAGCGTGCCGGGCGCGGCGACGTGGTGGTGACGAACGACATCCCGCTGGCCGCGCGGGCCGTGGCCTCGGGTGCGAAGGTGCTGAAGCCGAACGGCGAGGCGCTGACCGAGGCCAATATCGGCAACGTGCTGGCGACGCGCGACCTGATGGCCGACCTGCGGGCCGCCGATCCGTTCCGGCAGGGGGGCGGCCGGCCGTTCTCCAAGGCCGACCGCTCGCGCTTCCTCGATGCGCTGGACCGCGTGTTGCGGGCGGCGATGCGCGAGGCGCCATGACCCCGGCGGCGGTCGTCTGGGACATCGGCAATGTGCTGATCGGATGGCAGCCCGAACGGTTCTACGACGAGCGCATCGGCGACGCGGCCCGCCGGGCGCTGTTCGCGGCGGTGGACCTGCATGCGATGCACGCCCGTATCGACGCCGGCGCGCCGTTCCGCGACACGGTCGAGGCCACCGCCGCCGAGCGCCCTGACTGGGCGGCAGAAATCCGGCTCTGGCATGACCGCTGGGAAGATCTGGCCGGCCCCGCCTTGCCCCGTTCGGTCCGGCTGCTGCAGGCGCTGCTCGCCCGCGGCGTGCGCTGCTTCGCGCTGTCGAACTTCGCGTCCGATCCCTTCGCGCGGTCGCTGGCGGTGCATCCGTTCCTCGGGCGCTTCGACCGGCTGTTCCTGTCCGGCCCGATGGGCGTCACCAAGCCCGATCCCGCGATCTACGCGCGGCTCGAGGCCGAAACCGGCATCGCCCCCGCCGCCCTTCTCTTCACCGACGACCGGGCCGAGAATGTCGCGGCCGCCGCCGCGCGCGGCTGGCAGACCCATCTGTTCGACGGCGCCGACGGCTGGGCCGCGCGGCTGGTGGCGGCAGGACTTTTGACCGAGCAGGAGACGGCATGACCATCGAAATCGTCGGCCCCGAGGCCGAGGCCCATCTGGACTGGATCGCGCTGACCGAGGCGCTGGCCGCGGGCCATGCGCTGCCGAAGGCCGAGGTCGCGGATACCTTCCTTTACCGTGGGCGCGACACGCTGCTGACCCGCTCGGCCTGGATCGACGGGCTGGGCCTTGCAATCAAGGGGGCGACGGTGATGCCGGGCAACCCGGCGAACGGCAAGCCGATGGTCAACGGCGCGGTGAACCTGTTTTCCGACCGCGACGGCACGCTCGAGGCGATCGTCGATTTCCATCTGGTGACCAAGTGGAAGACGGCGGGCGACTCGCTGCTGGCCGCCCGGCGGCTTGCGCGGCCCGAGGCGCGGCGGGTGCTGATCCTTGGCGCGGGCAATGTCGCGCGCTCGATGGTTCAGGCCTATTCCGCGGCCTTCCCAGGCGCGAGCTTCGAGATCTGGAACCGCAGCCCCGCCGCGGCCGAGGCACTGGCGGCCGAGGTCGGCGCCCGGGCGGTGACCGACCTGCCCGAGGCGGTGGCGCGGGCCGAGATCATCGCCACGACGACGATGGCCTCCGAGCCGATCCTGAAGGGCGAATGGTTGTCTCCCGGCACGCATCTGGACCTGATCGGCGCCTATCGCCCCGACATGCGCGAGGTCGATGACACCGCGCTGACCCGCGCGCGGCTTTTCGTGAACTCCTACGCCACCACGATCGAGCATATCGGCGAGCTGAAGGACCCGCTCGCCCGCGGCGTCATCGCCCGCGGCGACGTGATCGCAGATTACTACGACCTGGGCTCCGGTCGCTTCGCGCGGACCAGCCCCGACGAGATCACGATCTGCAAGAACGGCGGCGGCGCGCATCTCGACCTGATGACCGCGGCCTATATCCTGCAGGCCTGGCGCGACCGTTAGCGGCGGCGGCGCGGCACCAGCGGCACGCGAGTCAGCTGGCCCGCGGCCGGATGCGGCGGCGCGCCCTGCGTGCGGGCCCAGAAGCGCGGGCCGCCGCGGCGCAGCCAGAGCGGCAGCACCAGCAGCGCGCCCGCGACGAAGCCGCCGGCATGGGCCCAGTATGCGACGCTGGCGCCGGGATCGTTCGCGGCGCCCTGCAGCAACTGCAGCGCGAACCAGATCCCCAGCACCGCCCAGGCGCGGATCTGGATCACCTTGAAGAAGATGATGAAGATCAACAGCACGTCGATCCGGGCGCGCGGGAACATCAGCAGGTAGGCCCCCATCACCCCCGCGATCGCGCCCGAGGCGCCGACCGTCGGCACCACGCTGCCGGGGTTCGAGGCGACATGGGCCATGGCCGAGAGGATCCCGCAGGCAAGGTAGAACGCGAGGAAGCGCAAGGGCCCCATCTCGTCTTCCAGATTGTCGCCGAAGATCCACAGGAACAGCATGTTGCCCGCGATGTGCAGCAGCCCCGCATGCAGGAACATCGAGGTGACAAGCGTGTACCAGTGATAGCCCTGCGTGACCGCCGCCGGGATCAGCGCCCAGTCCGCCCACAGCGTCAGCAGGCCCCGCCCGCTGGAAAAGGCGGGCCAGGTCAGCAGGAACACCAGCACGTTGAGCGCGATCAGCGCCCGCGTGACATGCGCCGGACGGCGCGAGGGATTGTGGTCGCGGATCGGAAACATCGTCTGCCCCAGATCGGGGTTCGCCGCCGCCCGGTCAAGCGGGGCGGCGACGTTCCCGCGCGCTGCGTGGCGCGGCGGTCAGTGCCCGCCGGCCTCGGCCAGAAGCTGGGCATTGCCGCCCGAGGCGGTGGTGTCGATGCACAGGTGACGCTCCAGCACCGCATGGCCGCGGTCCGGCTGGCCGGTGATCAGCGGCAGGATCGGCCCGGCGCGGCGGGACAGCGCGGCCTCGAGATCGCGCGCGGCGTCGCGCCCGCCCCACCAGAGCGCGCCCGAGATGCCCGCCAGCGTCCCGAGCCGATCCGGCGCCAGCCCCGGTGCGGTGACCGCCACCCCGCCCAGCGCCCGGACCGCCTGCGCCTGCGCCTCGGCCGCGGCATGGCCGGGGCCAAGGCACAGCAGCGGCAGCCGCGGATGCTGCGACAGGCGGTTCGACTCGCCGGTCGGGCCCGGCAGGTCCTGGGTATGGATCGCGCCCGCGGGGGCGCGGGCCGCGGCCAGCCGCCGTTCGAGCGTCGCCGTCCCGTCCTCGAACGAGGGCGCGGCCTGCGGCGCCGGCAGGTGGCGGAACCGGGTCAGGTAATCCGGCCCGCCGGCCTTCGGCCCGGTGCCCGACAACCCTTCGCCCCCGAAGGGCTGGCTGCCGACGACCGCGCCGATCTGGTTGCGGTTGACGTAGAGGTTGCCCACCGCCAGCGCCTCGGTCACCTCCTGCACACGGTCGTCGATGCGGCTATGCAGGCCGAAGGTCAGCCCGTAGCCGGTGGCGTTAATCGCGGCGACGACCTTCGGGATCTCGCCCGCGCGGAAGGTCGCGACATGCAGGACCGGACCGAAGATCTCGCGCTGCATCGCGGCGATGCCGGGGACCCGGATCATGGCGGGGCCGATGAAATGCCCGGTCGTAGGCGCGGGCATCTGCTTGATCAGCCGGCCCTCGGCGCGCGCTGTCTCGACATGCGCGCGGATGCCCGCCGCGGCCTCGGCGTCGATCACCGGGCCGATGTCGGTCGAGAGCTGCCAGGGATCGCCCAGCGTCAATTCGTCCATCGCGCCTTCCAGCATCTCGAGGATCGCGGGCGCGATGTCTTCCTGCACGTAAAGACACCGCAGGGCCGAGCAGCGCTGGCCCGCCGACTGGAAGGCCGAAGCCACGATGTCGCGCACCGCCTGTTCCGGCAGCGCAGTCGAATCGACGATCATCGCGTTCAGCCCGCCGGTCTCGGCGATCAGCGGCGTGCCGGGGGTGCCCTGCGCGGCCATGCCGGCGCGGATCGCCTTCGCGGTCTCGGTCGAGCCGGTGAAGGCCACCGCCCCCACCCGCGGATCGGCGGCAAGCGGCGCGCCCACGGTCGGGCCATCGCCGGGCAGGAATTGCAGCGCCGCGATCGGGACCCCGGCGCGATGCAGCAGCGTGACTGCGTGGAAGGCGATCAGCGGCGTCTGCTCGGCCGGCTTCGCCAGCACCGAATTGCCCGCAGCGAGTGCCGCCGCGATCTGGCCGGTGAAGATCGCCAGCGGGAAGTTCCACGGGCTGATGCAGACCACCGCCCCCCGTGCCTCACCCGGCAGTTCGGCGTTCCGGGACGCATAGTAGCGCAGGAAGTCGACTGCCTCGCGCAACTCGGCCACGGCATCGGGCAGGCTCTTGCCGGCCTCGGCGGCCAGCAGTGCGAAGAGCGAGCCAAATTCGGCCTCATAAAGATCGGCCGCGCGGTTGAGCACGGCGGCGCGCTCTGCCGCAGGCGCGTCCCAGACGCTGGCGCCATCCAGCGCGGTTTCCACATCCGCCGGTGACGCCGGGATGACCTGACCGATCCGCTCGAGCGTTGCGGGGTTCAGCGCGGGCTGAGCCGCGGACCCGGCGCTCGGCCCCGCGAGCAGTGGCCGCGCGGTCAGTGCAGGCAGCACCCGCGCAGCCTCGATCGCGGCCAGCGTCGGCGCGTCGCTCAGGTCGAAGCCGCGCGAATTGGCACGGTCGGCAAACAGCGTCGGACCGGTGCGCAGGCCCGGGTTCTGCGGCGCAGGCAGCAGCGCCTCGACCGCGGCGAAGGGACAGGCGGCGACGGCCTCGGGCGGCACCGTCTCGTCGACGATCTGGTGCACGAAGCTGGAGTTCGCGCCGTTCTCCAGCAGCCGGCGCACCAGATAGGCCAGCAGGTCGCGATGCGCGCCGACAGGGGCGTAGATGCGGCAGCGCGTGCCCTCGGCGCGATGGACGATGTCGTGCAGACGTTCGCCCATGCCGTGCAGGCGCTGGAATTCGAAGAGCGTGCGGTCCGGGGCCATGTCGAGGATCGCGGCGACGGTATGGGCGTTGTGGCCGGCAAACATCGGGTAGATGCGGTCGGTCATTCCAAGCAGGCGGCGGGCATTCGCGATGTAGCTGACATCGGTCGCGGCCTTGCGGGTGAAGACCGGGAAGCTGTCGAGCCCCAGAACCTGCGCGCGCTTCACCTCGGCGTCCCAATAGGCGCCCTTGACCAGCCGCAGCATGATCTTGCGGTCGAGCCGTGTCGCCAGCGCATGCAGCCAGTCGATCGTCGCGCCGCAGCGCCGGCCATAGGCCTGCACTACCACGCCGAAACCGTCCCAGCCGGACAGCTTCCCGTCCTCGAGCACCGCGGCGATGACCTTGAGCGACAGCGTCAGCCGGTCGGCCTCTTCGGCGTCGACGGTGAAGCCCATGTTCGCGGCGGCGGCCTTGCGGGCGAGATCGCGCACCACCGGCACCAGTTCGGCCATCACCCGGTCTTCCTGCGCGATCTCGTAGCGCGGATGCAGGGCCGAGAACTTGACCGAGATCCCCGGGTTGTCGCGGATGTCCGCCTTGGTGCAGGCCGAGGCGATGGCCCCGATCGCGGCGGAATAGCTGGCGGCATAGCGGCGCGCGTCGCCCGCGGTCTTCGCGGCCTCGCCCAACATGTCGTAGCTGTAGGTGTAACCTTCCGCCTCGCGCTTGGCGGCGCGGGTCATCGCCGACTGGATGGTCTCGCCCAGCACGAACTGGCGGCCCATCTCTTTCATCGCGCGCTGGGTGGCGGCGCGGATCACCGGTTCGCCCAGACGACGCACCGCGCCCTTGAGATGCCCCGCCAGCCCCGGCTCGCGGTCTTCGAGCACGCGCCCCGTCAGCATCAGCGCCCAGGTCGAGGCATTGACCAGCGGCGAGGCCGAATTGCCTAAGTGTCGCGACCAGTCGGACGGGGCGATCTTGTCCTCGATCAGCGCATCCATCGTCGGCGCGTCGGGCACGCGCAGCAGCGCCTCGGCCAGGCACATCAGCGCGATGCCCTCTTCGGTCGACAGCCCGTATTCGGCCAGAAACACCTCCATCAGCCCCGGGCGCACGTCGGCGCGGATCTGGCGCACCAGCGCGGCACCCCGGGCGGCGATGCGGGCACGGTCCTGCGAGGACAAGGCCGCCTCGTCGATCAGGCGCGCCAGCAGCGGTCCCTCGGGGGCGAGCGTCTCGCCCTCGATCCGGGCGAAGTCGGGCGAGGCGAAAAGCGACGGCAGGGCGGGCGCGGTCATCTGCGGGCGATCCTGATCTGAGCGGGAGAAGGGGTTGCGTTCCCGCGATGATAGCGCGAGTCTCGCAGGCGCTTCGCCCGCTTATGGGCCAACTGCAGGCGATCCGCCTGAAATTCGGAGCCATGACATGGCGAACGTCCCGGCGGACCTTGACGGTTTCGACCGCGCGATCCTTGCGGCGCTGGCCACCGATGGCCGGATGAGCCACGCCGAGCTGGCGCGGCGGGTCGGGCTGACGAAATCGCCGGTGCAGGCGCGGGTGAAGCGGCTGGAAGAGACAGGCGTGATCGCCGGCTACCGGGCGATGCTGAACCCGATCCGGATGGGGCTGGCGCATGTGGCCTTCGTCGAATGCCGGCTCGCCGATACCCGCGAGGCGGCCTTGCAGGCCTTCAACCGCGCGGTGCGGGCGCTGCCCGAGATCGAGGAATGCCACATGATCGCCGGCGGCTTCGACTATTTGCTGAAGGTGCGGACCGGCGACATCGCTGAATATCGCCGGGTGCTGGCGGAACGGATCTCGACCCTGCCGCATGTCGCCTCGACCTCGACATACGTGGCGATGGAGACGGTGAAGGAGACGGGGCTGGGCTGAGAGCCGGCAACTGAAGTCGGTTATCGGGGTCGGCAATTGGGGTCGGCAGCCGGATTGCCCGTTGCGCCGCTTCGGGTTACGAGTTCCCCGGTGTCGCGCGGGCGTGGTGGAATGGTAGACACACGGCACTTAAAATGCCTTGGCCGGAAGGCCGTGGGGGTTCGAGTCCCCCCGCCCGTACCAGCCGACCGCGCGGGCGCCGTTCCGTCGCGACGGGCTGGACTTCGCGCGCGCCCTTGGCACATGGTCCGGCAACCGAGATCACGACGGATGCCGAGATGCGCAAGCTCCGCCTGCTGAACCGCTACGCGAGCTTCGTGCTCTGCGGCCTGTTCGCCCTTCTTTTCCTTGCCCTGATGGTGTGGTCGCTGTGGATGATCGTCCCGGCGCTGGCCTTCGCCGCGCTCTTCGGGCTGGGGATCCTCGACCTGACACAGCGCCGGCACTCGATCCTGCGCAACTACCCGGTGATCGGGCATATCCGCTTCCTGTTCGAGGATTTCCGCCCCGAGATCCGCCAGTACCTGCTGGAATCGGACAAGGACGAGGAACCCTTCAGCCGCGAGATGCGCAGCCTTGTCTACCAGCGCGCCAAGGGGGTCGAGGACAAGCGCCCCTTCGGAACGACCGAACGGGTCTATGACCCCGGCTACAGCTGGCTGACCCATTCCGTGGTGCCGAAGGTGATCAAGGACAGCGACTTCCGCATCCGCATCGGCGGCCCGGACTGCACGCAGCCCTACGACGCCTCGATCTACAACATCTCGGCGATGAGCTTCGGCTCGCTCTCGGCCAATGCGATCCTCGCGCTGAACACCGGCGCGCGGAAGGGCGGCTTCGCCCATGACACCGGCGAGGGCGGGATCAGCCGCTATCACCGGCAGGGCGGCGGCGATCTGGTCTATCAGGTCGCTTCGGGCTACTTCGGCTGCCGTCGCGAGGATGGCGGCTTCGACCCCGAGAAGTTCGCGGCGCAGGCCCGCGATCCGCAGATCAAGATGATCGAGATCAAGCTGAGCCAGGGCGCGAAGCCCGGTCATGGCGGCATGCTGCCCGCCGCCAAGATCTCGGCCGAGATCGCCGAGGCGCGCGGCATCCCGATGGGGGTCGACTGCATCTCTCCGGCGGCGCATTCGACCTTCTCGACCCCGATCGGGCTGATGGAATTCGTGGCGCAGCTGCGCGCGCTGTCCGGTGGCAAGCCGGTCGGCATGAAGCTGTGCATCGGGCACCGGCGCGAGTTCATGTGCATGGTCAAGGCGATGCTGAAGACCGGCGTGGCCCCCGACTTCATCGTCGTCGACGGCAAGGAGGGCGGCACCGGCTCGGCCCCGCTGGAATTCGCCAATCGGGTCGGCATGCCGATGCTGGACGGGCTGCACTTCGTCCACAACACCCTGCGCGGCGCCGGCCTGCGCGAGCGGGTGAAGGTGGGCGCGGCGGGCAAGATCGTGACCGCCTTCGACATCGCCCGGGCTCTGGCGCTGGGGGCCGACTGGTGCAACTCGGCCCGCGGCTACATGTTCGCGATCGGCTGCATCCAGGCGCAGTCCTGCCACACCAACACCTGCCCGGTGGGCATTGCCACGCAGGACCCGCTGCGCCAGCGCGCGCTGGACGTGGGCGACAAGTCGGACCGGGTGGCGCGCTTCCACCGCAACACCCTGCACGCACTGGCGGAAATCGCCGGCGCGGCCGGGCTGGAAGACCCGCGGGGGTTCATGCCCTATCACTTCATGTTCCGGAAGCGCGAGGATTTCCAGGACGGCAACCAGGCCTATCCCTACCTGCCCGAGGGCTTCCTGCTGGCAGAGACCGAGATCGACTATCTCTGGGAATGGCACCGCCGCTGGGACCGCGCCTCGGCCGACACCTTCCTGCCCAGCATGATCCCGCCCGGCCCCTTCGACATGCCGCCCTCGGCCCGCGCGACCTGACGGTCCGCCCTGGCGGCGCGGGCCTAGGTGCCGGTCGGATCGGGAAAGCGGATCCGCGCCACCAGTCCGCGCCCGCAGGGGCCCGCGTCAAGCTCGAGCGCGCCGCCGAACAGCGTCGCGATCTCTTCGACGATCGGCAGCCCCAGGCCGCTGCCGCCCGCACCGCTGCTGTCGGCCTGCACGGGCGCACCGCGCACGAAGCGGGCGCGCACCTCGGCGCGGCGATGCTCGGGGATGCCGGGCCCATCGTCCTGCACCTCCAGCACCACGGTCCCGCCGCGCCCGGGGCGCACGCGCACCGTCGCCTCTGCCCCCCGCCCCGCGTAGCGCAGGGCGTTGTCGATCAGGTTGCGCAGCATCTCTGCCACCAGCACCGGCTCTGCCCGGATCTCGGCGCTGCCCTCGGCCTCGAAGCCAAGGTCGAGACCGGCGCCCGCGGCATCGGGCACGCGCTCGGCCGTGGTGTCGCGGGCCAGCGCCACCAGATCGAACCGGGCGGCGCCCGCGGCGGCGGACCCGGCGGCATCGACGCGGGCCAGCGTCAGCAATTGAGCAAGGATGCGCTCTGCCTCGCCGATGGCAGCATCACCGGCGCGCGCGGCGGCCTGCGCGGCGGGCAGGTCGGGCGCGCGGGCCGCGAGCGCAAGCTGGGTGCGGACCACCGCCAGCGGAGTGCGCAGCTGGTGGCTCGCATTGCCGGTGAAGTTGCGCATCGCCCCCAGTGCGCCGGCCAGCCGCGCCATGAAGCCGTTCACCGTCTCGACCAGACCGCGGACCTCGCGCGGCGCGGCCTCGTCGATCGGGCTGAGGTCGT
Organism: Frigidibacter sp. MR17.14; assembly: GCF_037095735.1. Classification (NCBI taxonomy): domain Bacteria; kingdom Pseudomonadati; phylum Pseudomonadota; class Alphaproteobacteria; order Rhodobacterales; family Paracoccaceae; genus Frigidibacter; species Frigidibacter sp. MR17.14. The sequence continues at coordinate 496,899 of NZ_JBAWKD010000001.1, forward strand.
CGGGCGAGCGCAGCGACAGAGCCGCCCCCAGCCGGTGCAGTGGGCGCAGGGCGAGCGTCACCGCGATCCAGACCGCGACGGTCGCGCCAAGGATCATGAGCCCCAGCCGCAGCGCCGAACGCAGCAGGATGGTCGAAGTCAGCGCGCCGCGGGCGGCGGTGGTTTCGGCCACGGTGACCACGAAGGGGATCGAATCGATCCCGGTCGACGCCGCGCGGCGCAGCGAGGCGACCCGGATCGGCGCACCGTCGAAGGCGGCATCGGCAAAGACCGGCACGTCCCAGGGGCCATCGAGCGGCGTCAGTTCCCGGTAGCCGGTGATGAAGGTGCCGGGCGGGCCGTCGACGCGGTAGAAGACCCGGTCCTGCGCGGTCGAGGACAGCATCTCGAGCGCCGAATAGGGAATGTCGACGGACAGCCCGCCATCGCCGGTCTCGTCGACCGAGACGCGCTCGGCGATCGCCATCGCAGAGCCTGCCAGCACCCGGTCCGAAACGGTGTTGGCGGTGCGCACCGCCTCGGCCCGGGTATCGAGCAGCGCCAGAAGCCCGATCACCGCGGTCGAAACCAACAGCCATGTCAGCAGCCGGCGCCGGATCGAGCCGCGGATCGCGCCCGTCCCGCCGAAGCCCTTCCTCACGCCCCTGCCCCCGAAGCCTCGGCCCTCTCGAGGTAATAGCCGATGCCGCGGGCGGTGCGGATCGTCAGCCCGTGCGGCGCCAGCCTGCGGCGCAGGCGCGAGGCATATTGCTCGATCGCGTTGGGCGACAGCTCGTCGTCGAGGCTGGTCAGCGACTGCACGATCGCCTCGCGCGCGACGACCTTGCCGAAGCGCGTGAACATCAGTTCCAGCAGGTCGCGCTCGCGCGTGGGCAGGTCGAAGGGCTGGCCCGCCGCGTAGAAGCCGCGCGAATTCAGGTCGAGCGTCAGCCCGCCATGCGAGATCTCGGCCGCCCGAAGCCCCGCCTGCCGGCGCAGCAGCGAGCGCACCCGCGCCTCGAGCTCGCCCGCATCGAAGGGCTTCACCAGATAGTCGTCCGCGCCGAGGTCGAGCCCCTTCACCCGCTCTTCCGGGGCGCCGCGCGCGGTCAGGATCAGCACCGCGGCGCGGTTGCCCTTCGCCCGCATCCGCCGCAGCACGTCGAGCCCGTCCATCAGCGGCAGGTTCAGATCGAGGATCACCAGATCGAAGCTCTCGGCAGAGGCCAGCGCCTCGGCCGCGGCGCCGTCATGGACCTGATCCACGGCATAGCCCGAGCCGCGCAGCAGCGCCGCAAGCCCGTCCGACAGGGGCAGGTTGTCTTCCGCGAGCAGGATGCGCACCGGCTGGCTCCTTCTTATCGGGCCGACAGTAGCGGCGCCGCGCGGGCTTGTGAACGGGGGCCGCCTCTGCCACCGTTGCGGGCCATGATGCGCGCCATTGCCGCCCTTTTCTTCGGCCTCTGGGCCAGCGCGGCCCCGGCCGAGACCTTCCTGTTCCCGGCCCCCGGACCCGCCGTGGCCGAGATGACGGTCTATTCCTCGTTCGACGAGCGGCTGGCGGCGCCGCTGATCGCGGGGTTCCAGCGCGGCAATCCCGGCGTGACGATCCATTACGAGGACCTGCTGACCGCCGAAATCAGCACCCGCGTCATCGCCGAGACCCGCGCCGGGGGGCCGACGGCCGATTTCGCCTTCTCTTCGGCGATGGACCTGCAGGTGAAGCTGGTGAACGACGGCTTCGCGCAGCCGGTGCACACCGCCGAGACCGAAACCTGGCCCCGCTGGGCGAACTGGCGCGACACCGGCTATGCGCTGACCTTCGAACCCGCGGTCTTCGTCTACAACCGCCCGAGCTTCGCAAGCCATCCGCCGCCGCAGACCCGCGCCGAGTTCCTGGCCTGGATGCGCGACCGCCCCGACGAGGCACAGGGCCGCATCGGTACCTATGACGTCGAGCAGTCCGGCGTGGGCTACCTGTTCCTCGCCCGCGACGAGGATCATTTCCGCGACATCTGGCGGGTGGTCCGGGCCATGGGCCACGCCGGGGTGCAGGCCTTCCCGACGAGCGTCGACATTCTGGAGCGCGTCGCGGACGGGCGGCTGGTGATGGGCTACAACATCCTCGGCTCCTATGCCGCGGACTGGGCGCGGACCCATCCCGACGTCGGCATCCTGCTGCCCAAGGATTTCACCGTCGTCGCCTCGCGCATCGGGCTGGTGCCGCGCGCGGCCGCGCAGCCAGAACTTGGCGCGCGGTTCCTGGCCTATCTGATGTCGCCCGAGGGCCAGACGGTGATGACCGAGGAGCTGAAGCTGCCCGCGGTCAGCCTGAAGGTCGCCGGGCGCAACTCGGCGCTGGCGATGGGCGATCTCAGTGGCGGACAACTGCGACCGATCCCGGTGGGACCGGGCTTGTTGGCCTATCTCGACCATGCCCGGCGCGCGCGCCTGATCGCGCAGTGGCGCGCGGCGCTGTCCGGGCGATAGCTGCACCGCAGACCCGATTTATTTTCACAGACTGCCGAAGAAACCGGCATTCCCGTCAGGTTCATGACAGGGAACTGTGCAGTATTGTCGCAGGGCGCCATGGAGGTGGCGCGCTGTCGACGGGGGGAGACGTCGAGGCACCACCGGCAGATTGCGCCGGAGATTCGGCCTTCCCCCCTGCATTCAGTCCGGATCGGTCGCCATGGCCGGTCCACAGGGAGGACCATATGAAACACCGCATTCTTGCAGCGCTTCTGGCCAGCGCAATCGCCGTTCCGGCGATGGCGGCCGACTACACCATCATCGCCCCGGCGAACCCCGGCGGCGGCTGGGACCAGACCGCGCGCACCATGCAGCAGGTCCTGCAGGACGAGAAGATCTCGTCCTCGGTCCAGGTGCAGAACGTCCCCGGCGCCGGCGGCACCATCGGGCTTGCGCAATTCGCCAGCCAGAACAAGGGCAACGCCAATGCGCTGATCGTCGGCGGCTATGTGATGGTGGGCGCGATCCTGACCAACAACGCCCCGGTGACGCTGAAGGACGTGACCCCGATCGCGCGGCTGACCGGCGAATACGAGGCGATCGTGGTCCCGGCTTCGTCCGAGATCGAGACGATCGACCAACTGGTCGCGAAGCTGAAGGAAAATCCGGGCGCGGTCAGCTGGGCCGGCGGCTCGGCGGGCGGCGTCGACCACATCGGCGTCGGCATGCTGGCCAAGGCCGCAGGCGTCGACCCGACCAAGATCAACTACATCGCCTATTCGGGCGGCGGCGAGGCGCTGGCGGCGATCCTCGGCAGCCAGGTGACCGCGGGCATCTCGGGCCTGGGCGAATTCCAGAGCCAGGTCGAGGCGGGCACCCTGCGCCTGCTGGCGGTGACCTCGCCCGAGCCGATCGAGGGCATCGAAGCGCCGACGCTGAAGGAAGCGGGCCTGGATGTCGAGCTGCAGAACTGGCGCATGGTCGCGGCCGGCCCGGATCTGAGCGCCGAGCAGAAGGCGGCGATCACCGCCGACGTCGAGAAGATGGCCAAGTCGGCCGAATGGCAGGAACAGCTGAAGGCCAAGGGCTGGTCGGACACCTTCCTGGCCGGTGACGCCTTCCAGGCGCAGCTCGACAAGGAAATCACGGCGACCGAAGCGGTCCTCAAGGACATCGGACTGGTGAAATGACGCAACTCCCGCAGGACAGCCGGCGCCGCCCCGACAGGCCGGCGCTTCTGATCGCCGCCGGTCTTGCCGGGATGGGCGCCGTCGTCCTGTGGGACGTGCAGCGCCTCAAGGGCGCTGCCGGCTACTCTCAGGTCGGTCCCGCCACGATCCCGCAGGTCGTCGGCGCGGGCCTGCTGATCCTCGCGCTCTGGACCGTGGTCGCCGCCTGGCGCGGCGACTTCCCCGAGCGTGACAAGCAGCAGTTCGGCCCGGTGGTCTGGGTCGTGGCCGGGCTCGCCGGGCAGCTTCTGCTGCTGAACGTGGCGGGCTTCTCGATCGCCACCGGCATTCTCTTCGGCCTGACGGCGAGGGGCTTCGGCCAACGCAACCTGCCGCTCGCCCTCGGCGTCGGCGTGGTGCTGAGCTTCATCGTCTGGGTAATCTTCTCGCAGCTTCTGATGCTGCATCTGCCGGTCGGGCCGCTCGAGCGGCTCGTGGGGGGCTGAGATGAACGCGTTCGACTTCCTCATGCAGGGCATGCTCACGGCGATGGAGCCGATGATGCTGCTCTATGCGCTGATCGGGGTGACGCTGGGCACTGCCGTCGGCGTGCTGCCCGGCATCGGCCCGGCGCTGACCGTGGCGCTGCTGCTGCCGGTGACCTACCGGCTGGACGCCGCCGGCTCGCTGATCATGTTCGCGGGCATCTACTACGGCGGGATGTATGGCGGCTCGACCACCTCGATCCTGCTGAACACGCCCGGGGAAAGCGCCTCGATCATCACCGCGCTCGAGGGCAACAAGATGGCCCGCAAGGGCCGCGGCGGCCCGGCGCTGGCCACGGCGGCCATCGGCTCCTTCGTCGCGGGCCTGATCGCGACGCTGGGTCTGGCCTTCCTCGCGCCCTACGTCGTGAAGATGGCGCTGGTCTTCGGGCCGCGCGAATATTTCGCGCTGATGGTTCTGGCCTTCGTCACCGTTTCCTCGGCCTTCGGCGACTCGACCCTGCGCGGGCTGACCTCGCTCTTCGTGGGCTTCGCCTTCGCCTGCGTCGGTATCGACCAGCTGACCGGCCAGACCCGCCTGTCCTTCGGCATCCCCGACCTGCTGGACGGGATCGAGGTGACGACCATGGCCGTCGCGATGTTCGCGCTGGGCGAAGCGATGTTCATCGCCGCGCAGGGCAACACCGGCGTGGACAAGGTCCATGCGGTCAAGGGCTCGGTCTGGATGAACCGCGAGGACTGGAAGCGGTCGTGGATGCCCTGGCTGCGCGGCACGGTGATCGGTTTCCCGATCGGCGCGATGCCGGCCGGCGGCGCCGAGATCGGCACCTTCCTCAGCTACGCGACCGAGAAGAAGCTGACCAAGCACCCCGAGGAGTTCGGCGAAGGCGCGATCGAGGGCGTAGCCGGTCCCGAGGCCGCCAACAATGCCTCGGCCGCGGGGACGCTGGTGCCACTGCTGACGCTGGGCCTGCCGACCACGGCGACCGCCGCGATCATGCTGGCCGGTTTCCAGCAATTCGGTCTGCAGCCGGGGCCGCTGCTGTTCGCGACGAACCCGCAGCTGGTCTGGGGTCTCATCGCCTCGCTGCTGATCGCCAACGCGATGCTGCTGGTGCTGAACCTGCCGCTGATCGGGCTTTGGGTGAAGCTGCTGACGATCCCGAAACCCTGGCTTTATGCGGGCATCCTGCTGTTCGCGACGCTGGGCACCATCGGCGCGAACCCGTCGGTCTTCGAGCTGGGCATGCTGCTGGCCTTCGGCCTGCTGGGCTACATGATGCGGGTGTTCGGCTATCCGATCGCGCCGATCGTCGTCGGCCTGATCCTTGGCCCGATGGCCGAGCAGCAGCTGCGCCGGGCCCTGGCGATCAGCCAGGGCGACTGGACGGTGCTCTTCACCTCGCCGATCGCGGCGGTGATGCTGGCCGTCGCGGCGACCGCGCTGATCGTGCCGCTGGTGCTGCGGGCCCGCGGGCGCGGTCAGGTTTTGAGCCAGCTGGCCGGCGACGAGGACTGATCGCCCTTCCGAGCGACTGCCGGGCCGCGGGGCAACCCGCGGCCCTTTTCGTTCCGGCGCAGCGCCGCCGCTCAACCACCGGCGAGGATCTGGCTGGCGATAGCGGCGCCGCTGAGCCCCACCTGCCCCGCCGAGGCATCGGAACGCACAAGATACAGACGGATCAGCTTGTCCATCGCTGCGCTGTCGCCGAATTGCGCGAAATCCCGCGAGCCGAGATAACTGTCGGCCCGATCGCGCAGGGTTTCCACCTGCAGGTCCACATCGATCGCCCCGAAGGCGGCGGGCAGGCCGAAGGCGCTCTCGAACACCTTTCGCAGCGGCGGCGAGCCGAGCACCGTGTACCATTTGGTCGTGTCGGAACTGGTCTTGTCGGCCAGCGCGGGGAGTTCGCGCTGGGCGTTCAGCGCGAAGCGGAAGCTTTCATTGCTGTCGCCCACCGCCACCTCGAACTGTCGGTCCAGGTAGGCCTGGGCGATCTGGTCGGCGAAGCCGGCATCAGCGGTATGAACGGTGCCATCGCCGAATCCGAAGGCTTGGGCCATCGACAGGTAGGCCTTGTTGGAGACCCGGTTCGCCAGATCGCTGGCATCCGTGGTCCCGTCGGACAGAGCCTTGGTGATGAAGAACTTGTTGTTGATGTCGTCCTGCAGTCCGAACGCCCCGAGTGCCACCGACAGCAGCTGGCGATCCTTGACGAGCGCTTCGGCCGAGGTGACCGAGGCGATGCGCTCCTTGAAGGCGGCCACGTTCCGTGCGGGCTCGCCCGAGGCCGCGAAGGCCTGTTTCTGGCTGGTCATGGTCCGGTTGAGCATCGCCCAACCCGCGAAGCCACCGATGGGAACGATCGGTTGATAGCTCATCGCTGGCTCGCGGCCAGCAGCCGCTCCTCCCGGGGCAGCAGGGCACGCAACGCCTTGAGTGCCTGGTAGGGCTGGTCCCCGACCACTGCAGAGGTCGCCTGCCGCAGATGCGAACGGCTGTCCGGATCGGTCAGCACCTGGCTCAACTGTTCGATCCCGCGCAGCAGCTGGAAGCGTGCCTCGTCGGGATCGGCGTCCCCTGACAGCACAAGTTGCGCAATATAGCAGACGCGGCGCACCGGCGTCGTCACCGCATCGGGGTGGATGGCATCGCGCAACCGCAAGATATGTGCGTTCGGGGTCATGATCGCGAGCCGCGAGCGCCTTTCGCCATTCTCGATCACCGCCCCGTTGATCAGCACCCGCTCCTGCGGGGCCAGCTTCAGGACGAGCCCGGTCATTGCACCGGCCCCGTCGCGCGCAGGCCGCGCATGATCATCGTGTTGATGTCGATCAGCACCTGCGCCCCCGCCTCGCCGGCGGCGACCTTACGGCTGTGCAGTCGCGTGAATTCCGCCAGATACCGCAAGCGGGCGCGAAGATCCTCTGGCAGTCCGTTTTCCGGCAGGGCCAAATCTGCCGCGAGCACCTGCCAAAGCCGGCGATTCTCGTGCAACGCGGCCACGAGATCGCCGAATTGGTCGGCATCCATCGCGCGCTGCAGCTGCCCGGTCACCCGGGCAAAGATCTCGTATTCGATGCCACGCGGCGTCCGCACCGGCTCGCCTGGCGTGGAATAGGCCGTTTTAGCCATCCTGGTCGCGTTCATCTTGCCCTCTCCCGTCACAGGAGCATTGCTTCAGGTCACGGCTTTGCCGTGGGTTCGGGGCGGGCGTCCTCTGCCCGCCCCGCCAAGTGTCAGCGGAACAGCGACAGGATGTTCTGCGGCTGCTGGTTCGCAATCGACAGCGCCTGGATGCCGAGCTGCTGCTGGGTCTGCAGCGCCTGGAGGCGGGCCGAAGCCTCTTCCATGTTGGCATCGACCAGCGAGCCGATACCGGTCTTCATCGAGTCGGTCAGGCCCGAGATGAAGTCCGCCTGGGTCTGGATCCGACCCTCGGCCGAGCCGAAGGAGGCTGCGGCCTGGGTCGCGGTGTCGATCAGCGTCTCGACATTCGCCAGCGCCGAGGCCGGATCAGTCGTCACGTCGATCCCAGTCATCAGGGCCAGACCGCCGGACCCGGCATTCTGGAACTGGGCGACGATGGTCATGTCGGCGCCGATGTCCGACGTGCTGTCGCCGTTGGTGTCCGCGACCTTGAAGGTGAGAGTCGCCTGGTTCGTCCCGTCGTTCGCGGCATAATCCACGCGCAGATCGGTGATGCCCAGCTGATCGGCCGCCGATTTCAGCCCGGCACCGATCAGGTTCGTCTGTGCCGCAGCGGTCTGTGCCGCATCCTCGGCGGTGACGGTGTAGCTGATCCGTTTGTCACCCAGCGTGACGGAGATCTTGTCGCCGGCAGCGTAGGTAACCGCATCGTCGAGGACCAAGCTGACACCGGTCGTGTCGGTCTTGGCCAGCGTCATCACCGCGGTGTCCGCATCGGTCGAGGCGCCGGTGGTGCCGGTGAAGGCGGCCTTGGCGACATAGGCCGAGGACGACAGGTTCTGACGGGTGACATCGATGGTCGAGGTCGACACCGAGCCCGTGGAGCTGCGGTCCAGCGACGACAGGATTTTCATGTCGGTGGACGAGTTGCCATCGATCAGGTTCAGCCCGTTGAACTGCGCCGCGCCGACGATCGAATTGATCTGGTCCTTCAGCGCGTCGATGTCGGTCTGAAGGGTGCCGCGATCGACGTTCTCTTCCTGCGCCGCGACGATCTTGCCCTTCATGTCGGTCAACAGGTTGGTGATCTTTTCCGAGGCCAGCCGCGCCGTCGCAACGGTCGATTCGCCCAGATCGAGGCTCGCCGAAATGCCCTGGAAGCCTTTCACGTCGGATTCCATGACCTTCGAGATGGCCCAGACCGCGGCATTGTCCTTGGCGGTCGAGATGGACTTGCCGGTCGAAATCTCGGACTGGGTCTTCGCCAGCCCCGAGTTGATGCCTTTGAGAGTCTGCAGCGCAACCATTGCGCCGGTATTGGTGAGGATGCTCGACATGACTGTCGTCCCTTGATGAGGCGCTTTGCGCCGGATGCGTGGAAAACCCCTTCCGGGATGCTCGGGCGTTCTCGCCGCCGCGCTGACCGCGCGCCGCCCGCTTCCGGGACGCAGGGGCACATTCGCCGAGACTCCCTAAGAACCCCTGAACGAATCACGCCGCATCAGGCCTTGCGTTCGAGCCCCGGGAGGGGCGACGAGATCGTCCGGCTGCGACCGAGCGCATCGTAGCTTTCAAGCCGCGTGCCGGCGCGTTGCCCGGCCGCCAGCGTGCCCGCCACGGCACGCACCCCGGCCAGAGCCGACGTCAGCAGGCGCGCGTTGCGCTCTGCCAGCGCCCGCACGCGGGCAAGCCGTCGTGCGTCTGCCGGCGGCTGGGCGTCGAGCCGCGCCAGCAGCAGCGCCTTTCGCGCCACGATCGGTTCAAGATGCCGCAGCTCTCCAGCCAGCAGCAGCGCCGCCTCGCGCCGCAGCAGCCGTTCCAAGGCTAGAAGATCATCCATCGTCACCCCCCATCGCGCCGGCGGACAGAAACCGCGCGGCAAGTCCGATCCCGCCGGCCTCGGCGATCAGACGGGCCTGCTCGTCGCAGAGCATGGACGATACCTGCTCCTCTCCCAGCCCGCCCCCGAAAGAGGCCCTGGGCGCGCCATACCCCGCCTCGCGCAGAAGGACGGTCAGAAATGCGGCCTCGAGATCGCGGGCGGCGGTTGCGCGATCCGGCAGAAGGCGCGCCGCGCCCTCGGGTCGCAAGGCGGCAGATGGAGCGGTCAGCATGCGCGGCCTCTGAATTGTGGCAGGACGAGGACATTTGCCCGAGTCGCGGTAAACATTCGGTAAGGCGAAGCCGACACACTCGGGAACAGACCAACCCGGAGGTGCGGCATTGCAGCCGATGCTGGAAGCAATATTGACGCGGCTCCTCGGGGCTCTGCCGTCCGCATCGCCCCCCGCCGACGCAGAGGGGGGCATCCCGCCCTTCGATCTGGATGACCTTTCCAGCATCGACACGCCTGCGACCAACGCGACGACGCCCTCCGAGCAGGTTCGGGGCGGGGCGAACCAAGCGGCTCCGGCGGCCATCGCGTTGCAGCCAATCATGGTCTTCGGCGGGGCGTCGACCGAAGAATTGCCCGGTTCTGACACGCTGTCCACGGACACTGAGTTGCCACCTCGGCCTGTTCTCACAGCCCTGCCACCCGCGCCTGCGGACACAGAGCATCAGCCCGAAGTGCGGCCGCCCATCCTCACCATCGCCGAGCCCGCCGCTATCTTTGGTCCGCTGTCCCCGGGCCGTATCACCGCGAATCCAGCGGACGGCGCCGAAGTCGACGGGCCCGAGGGGGAAGGCGTCGCGGACTTTGGGAGCGATTTGCCTCCGGTGCACCGGACCATGGGCTCCGAGCAGGCAGACGAGGCCATTTTGACGAGCGTGGCCGCTCCGACGCAAGGACTCGCGAGCGCGCCAGAGAACCTGCCACTGCAGCCACCGGAAACTGCCTCGCAAGTGCGCGCACAGGCTGGTCGGCCGCTTCAGGACAGGGCAGCCACGGCGCAGACGGCTTTGGACATGCTGCCTGCAGAGACCGCGGTCATTCAGCAGGGTGAACCTCTCGTCGCGCCTCCCGCGTCATCCTCTGACCAAACGCCCGCACGTCGACCGTCTTCGGAGCAGGACGTCCCCGCAGCACCAGAGACCGCTGAGCAGTCCGTCGACGGAAACGGCACCGCATACACCGACCGGATTGCTCCCGCTCTCGGTGAGTCTGGCGGCCTCAATGATCGCGTGGGCAGGCTGGCCCGAAGCGCCGCACCCGAACAACTCTCACGCTCGACACAGCATGGCCTTCCGTCAACGCCTGCGATCGAGCGGGAACCGACGCAGTCGGTGGCCGGCAAAGTGACAGCTTCCGAGCCGCGCGAAGCCATCCCGCCGACTGCCCCCTTGAACGCGAGCCCCGTGCCACGGCGCAACACGATGCCCTCGGCAGAGACACTGGCGACCAGAATAGCTGACCCCGCGCCGACGACGACGACGACGACGACACCGGCGGCGGCAGCGCCCTCGGAGATGCCAGTGGGGACGCCAGTGGCAATCGCACCGACGATCGTACAAGCGACGCCACAGCCGCTCGCCATCGACCTCGGCGCGCCGCAGCCGGCGCGTCGGCTGACCGACAACGCGCAGACGGCGGACTTCCCCAATCGGGGACAGCTGCCAGTCGCTTCGGCCGGTCCCGCCCCTGCCGCCCCCCTCTCAACAAGCACCTGCGCCGCAGCTTCAGCCGCTCCCGCTGCTGCGACGGCAGAGAGACCGTCGCCGCCAGCCCGCACCCCGATCGCGCGGCGATCGGATGCGGCATCGCCGCCGCCCACCCTGTCGTCACTTGACCAAGGACTTCCTGCGACAGCGCCCGATCAGACCGCAGCACAGACGTCGGCCCTCCCGACGGCGGGCGGCCCCACCGTCGGACCGCTTGCTGTCGAAACGACGCGACCTGTCTTGCCTGCTCGGCACGATGCCCCGCCGGCGCCCGCTCAGGCGGCCCTTCCTGCCGCGACGGCCGAACCGGTGTGGCCCGGCCCTCAGATCTCCGCGAAGGTCCGGCACATGCAGGGCCACACGGTCGAGATCGAGCTGTCACCGCGCGAGCTGGGCCATCTCAAGATGTCCATGCTTTCGGGGCAGGACGGGATGACCGTCGCAATCCATGTCGAACGCGCTGAAACACTCGATCTGCTGCGCCGCCATGTCGACCAATTGGCGAAGGATTTCCGTGACGCTGGCATGTCAGATGTCAATTTCTTCTTCTCGCAGAATCGCTCGTCTCATTCCGATGGCCGGCAGCCGCCGTTGCAGCCGCTTCCGGAAGAGCCTGCGCTGACGCCAGCGAGGCAGCCGATATCCCCGAACAGTCTGCCACATTCCGCGCAGCCAAGCGCGACCGGGGCGCTCGACCTGCGCCTCTGACCCCCGCCAGGAGACCCACCATGGCCGTGACCGCTGTCGCCTCTGCGACCCCGAGCAGTTCGACCCAGCCGTCGAGCGCAGAAGACGCGACCGACGTCTCGTCCGACTTCCAGACCTTCCTGACCATGCTGACCACCCAGCTGCAGAATCAAGACCCGCTCAATCCCATGGAGTCGACGGATTTTGCTGTGCAGCTCGCGACATTTTCGGGCGTAGAGCAGCAGGTGAAGACCAACGATCTGCTGACGGACCTCGGATCTCGCCTGAACGTCATGGCACTGTCGGACTTGGTGGGATGGGTGGGCCTGCAGGCCGAAGCCTCGGGACCAGTCTGGTTCGACGGTGCCCCGGTCGAACTTGGTCTGACCCCCAGCACCGTGGCCGAGGCTGAGCGCCTCTCGGTCTACAACGCGTCGAACCAGCTGGTCGCGCAGGCCGCGGTGCCGCTTGGAACGACCCAGCTCGACTGGGCGGGCACCGATGCGAATGGCAATCCGCTGCCGGAGGGTGCTTACCACTTCAAGCTCGATCACCTCGAGGCAGGTATCGTCACCGGCTCGAGCGAAGTCACGAGTTTCTCGCCAATCATCGAAGCCCGGAACGAGGGCGGCAGCGTCATCCTGCTGCGCAAGGGGGGCATCTCTGTCCCGGCCGCGGACGTCACCGCGCTGCGCAGCGCGCAATGACCCGCGTGGCGTCAGAGCGCTACGCCGAGGGCGACCCCCGCCAGCGCCAGGGCCGCCCCCAGCACAAGCAGACCCGCGGCACGCCAGCGCGGCGGGGATACCGAAACCTTCACCTCGGCCTGGCGCTCCGAAAGCAGCGATTCGACCATGCCTGGCAGCTGCGGTCCGAAGCGCGACACGACCCGAAGGGTGCGCCCGAGGTCGCGGACCAGCGCCTTGGGGCCGATGTTGTCCGCAATGTAGGTTTCGACCACCGGCCGTGCCGCGGCCCAGATGTTCAGATGCGGATCGAGAGAGCGGGCGACGCCCTCGACCACGACCATGGTCCGCTGAAGCAGGATCAACTCGGTCCGGGTCTGCATCCCGAACCGTTCGGTGACCTCGAAGAGATAGGCGAGCAGGCGCGCCATCGAGATCTGGCTGGCATCCATGCCGAAGATCGGCTCGCCCACAGCCCGCAGCGCCCGCGCGAAGGCATGCACGTCGCGATCGGCCGGGACATAGCCGGCTTCGAAATGCACCTCGGCGACGCGCTGATAGTCTCGGCGAATGAAGCCCATCAGGATTTCGGCATAGACGCGACGGGTGTACTCGTCGATCTGTCCCATGATCCCGAAGTCGAGCGCAACGACATCGCCGTTCGGCGCAACCTTCAGGTTGCCCTGATGCATGTCGGCGTGGAAATAGCCGTCACGCAGCGCATGGGCGAGGAAAAGCTGCAGCACCCGCTCGGCCAGCCGCGTCGCGTCATGACCCGCCGCGACGATCGCCTCGCGGTCGCCCATCGGGATCCCCTCGGCCCAGTCGAGCACCATGACCCGCTTGCCCGACAGCATCCAGTTCGGCTGGGGAACGCTGAAGCCTTCATCGCCCGCGGTATTCGCCCCGAATTCCGAGGCTGCGGCGGCCTCGGCCCGCAGGTCGAGCTCGCCCAGCACCACGCCTTCGAAATGGCGGATCACCTCGGTCGGGCGCAGGCGACGCGCCGAAGGGGCGATGCGTTCGATCATCCCGGCCGAAAGGTAGAAGGCATCGATGTCGCGGTAGAAGGCCCGCTCGATCCCCGGGCGCAGCACCTTGACGGCGACCTCGGCCCCGGTCGATGCCAGCCGCGCGCGGTGCACCTGCGCGATCGAGGCGGCGGCGACGGGCTCAGAAAATTCTCTGAAAACCTCATCGACCTTGAAGCCGGTCTCGGCCTCGAAGACGCGCTTGGCGACCTCTGTCGGGAACGGCGGCAGCTTGTCCTGCAGCACGCGCAACTGCTGCGCCAGGTCAACGCCGACCACGTCGGGCCGTGTCGACATGATCTGGCCGAACTTGATGTAGGCCGGCCCCAGCGCCGTGATCGCCCGCGTCACCGGCGGCAGGGCCGGATCGCCGCGATACCCCAGCCAGCGGAACGGCCAGCCCATTACCCGCGCGATCGCGCGCAGCCGCGGCGGCGCCTCCATCGCCTCGAGCGCCTGGCCCATCGCGCCGGTGCGCTCGAAGGTGGCACCGGTGCGGATCAGCCGCCAGAAGTTGTGCGGTCCGCGCATCCGCTCAGATCTTCCAGCCCGAATGCAACGCCGCGATCCCCATCGAGAGATTGCGATACTTCACCAGCCCGAACCCGGCGGTGCGGATCATCGAAGCGAAGGTTTCCTGATCGGGGAACTTGCGGATCGACTCCACCAGATACTGATAGCTGTCGCGGTCGTTCGCCACGACCTGCCCCATCACCGGGATGACGTTGAACGAATAAAGATCATAGGCCTTCTGCATCGCCGCGTTCGGCAACTGGCTGAATTCCAGCACCATCAGGCGACCGCCGGGCTTCAGCACGCGATAGGCCTCGGCCAGCGCGTCCTGCACGCGGGTCACGTTCCGGATGCCGAAGCTGATCGTGTAGACGTCGAAGCTGTTCGACTCGAAGGGCAGTTCCATCGCATCGCCGACTTGCCAGGACAGGCGGTCGGCCATGTCCTCGGCCTCGGCCCGCTTCTGGCCTTCGATCAGCATCGACTCGGTCATGTCGCAGACCATCGCCGTCGCGCCGGGCGCGCGCTTGAGGAAGCGAAAGGCGACGTCGCCGGTGCCGCCGGCCACATCCAGCAGCCGCTGGCCCGGGCGCGGTGCCAGCCAGTCCATCATCGCATCCTTCCAGAGCCGGTGGATGCCGACGCTCATCAGGTCGTTCATGATGTCGTATTTCGAGGCGACGCGGCTGAACACCCCGTGGACCATCCCGGCCTTCGCGTCCTCGTCGACGGTCTGATAGCCGAAATGGGTGGTGCGCTGCTCGCCGGTCATGTCCGCTGCCCTCATGTGCCGGAACTGCCCGGCCGCCCCCGGGATATACTGCGTTTTCGCCCGAGGCAAACCGGCTGCGACACTCGGCGGCGGCCCGGGCTTTCCCCCGCGCGTTCCAGCGCCTACATCGGGGCATCCTTCCAGACCAAGGGGCCGCCCGTGCCAGAACTGCCCGAAGTCGAAACCGTGCGCCGCGGCCTGCTGCCCGCGATGGAGCATCGCCGGATCGATCTGGCCGAGGTCAACCGCCCCGATCTGCGCTGGCCCCTGCCCCCGCGGATGGCGGAACGCCTGACCGGCGCACGGGTCGAGTGGCTGGGGCGGCGGTCGAAATACATCCTCGCCGATCTCTCGACCGCCGAGACGCTGATCATCCATCTCGGCATGTCGGGGCGGATGCTGGTCTCGGGCGAGGTCCCGGGTGTCTTCGTTCGCGATCACCAGCCGGTCGCCAAGCACGACCATGTCGTTCTGACCATGGAAGGCGGCGCCCGCGTCACCTTCAACGATGCGCGCCGCTTCGGGGCGATGGATCTGGTGGCGACCTCGGGCGCCGCCGACCATTGGCTGCTGAAGGGCCTCGGCCCCGAGCCTTTCGACAATGCCTTCCACGAGGACTTCCTTGCAGCGCGGCTTGCGCGGCGGGCCGCGCCAATCAAGGCGATGCTGCTCGACCAGCGGATCATCGCGGGGCTTGGCAACATCTACGTCTGCGAGGCGCTGCACCGCGCAGGGATCGACCCGCGCCGCCCCGCCGGCAACCTGACCGCGGCAGAGATCGCCCGGCTGGTGCCGGTGATCCGCCGCGTGCTCGACGAAGCGATCGAGGCCGGCGGCTCATCCCTGCGCGATCACCGCCAGGCCTCGGGCGAGCTGGGCTATTTCCAGCACAGCTTCCGCGCCTATGGCCGCGAGGGCGAGCCCTGCCGGACCGAGGGTTGCACGGGCCATGTCACGCGGGTCGTGCAGTCCGGCCGCTCGACCTTCTTCTGCCCAGACTGCCAGCGCTGACTCCTCATCCTTTCGGCCGAGGCGCATTTGCCGCAGGCCTCTGCCAGTCTGGCCCGGCGGTTGGTCCGGGAGGAGACGATGGACAGAAGCGCAGCCCTGGCCGGTCTCGACCGGCCGGAAGCGGCCGGGCGCGTGCGAGCGCTGGCGACAGGCCTGACGGCCGGGCTGATCGGACATGAACATCTCGTCGAAGGACTGATGGTCGCGCTGATCGCGGGCGGTCATGTGCTGATCGAAGGGGCGCCGGGCCTCGCCAAGACCCGGGCCGTGCGGCTTCTGGCCGAAGGGCTCTCGGGCAGTTTCTCGCGGGTGCAGTGCACGCCGGACCTGATGCCCTCGGACCTGACCGGCACGCAGGTGTTCCGCCCCGACCGCGGCAGTTTCGATTTCGTGCCGGGGCCGCTGTTCCATTCGCTGGTGCTGGTCGACGAGATCAACCGCGCCCCGCCGAAGGTGCAGTCTGCCCTGCTCGAGGCGATGGCAGAGGCGCAGGTGACCGCGGGCGGCGTCACCCGGCCGCTGCCGCGCCCTTTCATGGTCGCCGCGACCCAGAACCCGATCGAGCACGAGGGCACCTATCCTTTGCCCGAGGCGCAGCTCGACCGCTTCCTGCTGCATCTCGACCTCGCCCTGCCCGGGGCCGAAGATGAACGGCGGATCCTCGACCTTGTCGAGGGAGAGGGGCTTTCGGGCCCGGCGCATCCGCCCCTGCAGCTCGACCCGGTCGAGATCCTCGCAGCCCGGGCCGAGGCCGCGCAGGTGCATCTTGCACCGGCGCTGCGCGATTTCATCGTCCGGCTGGTGATGGCGACGCGCGACAGCGCCGGCACCGGGCTCGAGGGGCTGATCGAGCATCCGGTCAGCCCGCGCGGCACGCTGTCGCTGGCGGCGGCGGCGAGGGCGCGGGCGCTTCTACAGGGGCGCGACCATGCCCTGCCCGAGGATGTCGAGGCGCTGGCCCCCGACGCGCTGTCGCATCGGCTGGTGCCAAGCTGGCGCGCGGGTACGGAAGGGATCGGCCCGCGCGAGATCGTCGCACGGCTGCTGGCAGAGGTGCGGCCGTGGTGAGCCCGGAAGAGATCGCGCGCGCGACCGAGCTTCGTGCCGCCGATCTGCTGGCGTTGGCCGGTCACGGCGGCCGCCGCGCGGCGGCTGTGCAGATCGCCGACCGTCCCGGCACCGCGCCGACCCGCCCCCGCGGGCAGGGCCACGAGATCCGCGAGATCCGCCCCTTCGTCCCCGGAGACGACCCGCGCCATCTCGATCCCGCCGCCTCGGCGCGGTCGGGCCAGATGCAGGTGCGCAGCTTCCACGAGGACCGCGACCGCAGCCTGTTCCTGATCGCCGATTTCCGGCGCCCGATGCTTTGGGGCAGCCGCCGCTTCCGCTCGCTGACTGCGGCCGAGGCACTGGCGCGCGCCGGCTGGCAGGCGGTGGCGGCCGGCGGCTCGGTCGGCTGCGCGGCGATCACCGACGCGGGGCTACAGACCGCGCGGATAGGTGCGCGCACCGCCGGCATGGCGCGGGTTGCAGGCTGCCTAGTGCGCGCCCATGCCCTTGCGCTGTCCTCTGTCACCCTTCCCGTCCGCCCGCTGGCCCCCGATCTGGCCCGCGCCGCCCGGCTCGCGCCGCGGGGCGCGACGGTGGTGCTGGCCTCGGCGCTCGACGATCCGGGGACAGAGCTGCCGGCCGTCGCCGCGGCCATGCTGCGACGCGGCAAGATTGTTCTTCTTGTGCCTGCGGACCCGGTCGAAATTGCACCGCCAAGGGTTCGGCTGAGCTGGCTGGACGCCCTTGGCGCCGCGCATCGTGGCCGTTTCGCTGCGCGCGGCGACACGCAACAAGATATCCGCGATCGGCTTGCTGCGCTTGGGGTCACGGTAAGAATGCTGCGCAGCGAAGATGCGGCGGAGGCTGCGGCATGACCCCCGAAATTGCCGCGGCAGACCTGCATCCGCCCCGTCTGCCCGAAAGTTTCGCTGCACTTCACGCCTCTGACATGCTCGCGGCGCTCGGGATCGGCCTTCTGCTTGCCACCCTGATCCATCTGGCCCTGCGACCTGCAGCGAAGCCGGCCCGAACAGACCGCGATCATGACGACAATGCGCTGATTTCAGACGATCTTTCCGCACCGGAACGCCTGTCTCGCCGCGCAGCATTGTTCACGCGGTTGGGGGGCCGCCTGCCGCCGGATCTGCGCGACAGCCTCTACCGATCGCAGTCCCCAGAGCAGCTGAGACGCGCCGACGAGCGTCTGGACCGCCTTCTGGGCGAGGCCCGCAGGCGACGGCGGCGCTGAGCATGCAGTTCGACGCCCCGCTGCTGTTTCTGCTGCTGCCCCTGCCGGTGCTTTTGTGGCGCGTCCTGCCGCCGCGCGCCGATTTGCAGGGGGCGGTCTACCTTCCGTCGAGTCTCGCCCCCCGCAGCGAGACCGCAGCGACGCGCGATCCCGCGACCCGCAGCGAGATTGTCCTCGCTGCGCTGCTCTGGGCGGCGCTGGTGACCGCTCTGGCCGGTCCCGAACGCCTGACGCTCGAGCGCAACAGCTCCGCCTCGGGGCGTGACATCCTGCTGGCGCTCGACATGTCGGGCTCGATGCTGACCGAGGATTTCACCCTAGACGGTCAACAGGTCTCGCGGCTCGACGCGGTGAAGACCGTGGCCGGCGCCTTCGCCGCGGGACGCGAGGGCGACCGGCTGGGCCTCGTGCTGTTTGCCGACCGCGCCTATGTCGCGGCGCCGCTCAGCCATGACCTTGCCGCGGTCGGGCGGGCGATCGAGGAAGCCTCGGTCGGCGTCACCGGCCGGTCGACCGCGATCGGCGAGGGGCTGGGCCTTGCGCTCAAGCGGCTGGACGAGGGCGGCGCCGAAAGCCGCGCCATCGTGCTGCTGTCGGACGGGCGCGACAGCGGCAAGCGGCTGGATGCGCGCGATGTGGCGCGGCTGGCGGCGGCGCATGGCGTGCGCGTGCATACCGTGGCGCTCGGCCCCGACGACATGGAGACGCGCCCTGCCGCGCGCGATGCCGTCGATGTGGCCATGCTGCGCGAGATCGCCGCCGCGGCGGGCGGCGAAAGCTGGCGCGTGCGCCGGACCGAGGATCTGCGCGCCATGGCGCAGGCGCTCGACCGGCTGGAGCCGAACCCGAGCCGACGCCCCCCCGTCGTCGTCCCCCGCCCCGCCTGGACCTGGCCCGCGGGCCTGGCTCTTGTGGCGGCGCTGGTGCTGGCCCTCGGCCGCGCGGGCCTGCCGGGCTTCCGGAGGGCAGTGGCATGACGCTGGTCTGGCTGCGACCGTTCTGGGCGCTGGCGCTGCTGCCGCTGGCGCTGCTCGGATGGCAGCTCTGGCGCCAGCGCGGGCATGGCGGATGGGAGGGCATTCTCGCCCCGGCAGTGCTTGCGCGCCTCGCGCAGCTGGGTCTGGCCCGTGCGGGCGGCGGCCGGCTGATGCGGCTGTCCCCTTGGATGGCGGCGCTGGCGGTGGTGATCGCGCTGACCGGCCCGGCGCGGCTTGCCGCCGGTGCGACCGGCCTGCTGCGCGCCGATCCGATCCTGCTGCTGCTCGATCTGTCGCCCTCGGTCAGCAAGAGCCCGGCGCGGCTGGCCGACCTGCAGGCCGCCGCCGCTGCGCTGCTGAACGGTGCGGACGGCCGGCCGGTGGGGGTGCTGGTCTTTGCGGCCGATGCCTTCGTCGCCAGCGCCCCCACCACCGATGCGGCCTCGCTTGCCAGCCTGATCGGCGTGCTGGGCCCTGACACGATGCCGCTGTCGGGCAGCCGCCCCGACATCGCGCTGGGCGCGGTGCGCGAGCTTTTCGGCGGTGGCGGCGGCATCGGCGGGGCCGATCTCGTGATGATCTCGGACGGCGGCGGCGCCGGGCGGCCTGCCGCGCTGGCCGAGGCGCAACGCGCAGCCGAGGGCGGCGCACGGCTCTGGACGCTGGCGCTGACGGCGGCCGACCCCGAGGCCCCGGCGGCAGAGGCCGCGGCGCTCGACCAGCTTGCCCGGACCGGTGGCGGTGCGGGCCTTGCCGCGCGCGCGGCACCCGAGCTTGCCGCGCGCATCGCCGAGCGGCGGATCGGCGCGCTGGCGGCCTCGCAGCGCGCGCCGGAGGTGTTCCGCGACATGGGCCGCTGGCTGCTGCTGCTGGCGCTGCTCCCCGCCGCCCTCCTGTTCCGCAGGCCCGCGCCATGAAGCGCGCCCTCATCCTCGCCGCGGCCGGGGTCGCGCTGATCGTCGCTGCGGGGCGCGGCACCGATGGCAAGCTCCTGTATGCGATCGGCCTGCCCGGCCCCGCCGCCGCGCTGATCGACGACCCCGCCGCGCGCGGCACGGCGCTGTGGCGCGCGGGGGATTACGCCGGGGCCGACGCCGCCTTTGCGCAGGCCGGGCGCACCGCCACCTTCAACCGCGGCACCTCGCTGGCGATGCTGGGCGATTACGGTCTGGCCCGCGCCTACTTCGACGCGGTGCTTTTCGCCAACCCGGCGGATTCGCAGGCCCGCGAAAACCGGGCGCTGGTCGACCGGCTGGCCCCGAAGACGCTGGGCGAGGGCAATGCCGCCGGCCGCATCGCCGCCCGCGCCAAGCCGGGCGGCGGCCCGCCGGTCGAGCTGTTCTCGGCCGTCGCCCGCCCGCTCGACCCCGGGCGGATCGTGCCGGATGACGACTGGCTGGCCACCCTGCCCGACGATCCGGGTGCCTTCCTGCGGCTCAGGCTCGCCGACGAATACCAGCGCCGGCTCGCGATGGGCTTCACGCCGCCAGAGGCGGGCGATCCATGGTGAGGGCGCTGCTGCTTCTTGCGCTGCTTGCCGGCGCCGCCGCGGCGGAGGAGCCCCGCGTGCTGACGATCGAGCCGCATCCCTTGCACGGTCGCATCGTCGAGGGCGAGATGATCCCGGTGACGATCCGCGGCGTCTACGACCGCCCCGTCGCGCGCGAAGAGATGGTGATCGCGCCGTCGGACCGTTTCGACTGGGTGCAGCTTGGCAAGGACGACTGGCACCGCGAGCGTGTCGACGGGGTCGAGCGGGTGGTGGTCGAGCGGCATCTGGCGATCTTCCCGAACCATACCGGCATCGCCCGTTTCGGCCCGGTGAAGCACGAGCTGCAGATCATCGATCAGGCCACCAGCCGCCGGGTGCCGGTGACGGTCATCGCCCGGCCCGTCGAGCTGACCATCGCGCCGATGCCTGACGATCCGCCCTTCCACAGCCCGCACGGCTGGCGCTTCACCGCCGCGGGACTGACGCTGACCGACGAGCTGTCGACCGATCCGGCGACGCTGAAGGATGGCGAGACGGTGACCCGCACCGTCACCCTGCGCGCCGAGGGTGCCCTGCCGGAAATGCTGCCGCCCCGCCCGGTGATCCAGCAGAACTGGCTGATCACCTTCACCGCACCGGTCGAGCGGCGCCTGGAGCTGACGCCCGAGGGGCCCGTCGCCACCGTCGTCTGGCGCTGGCAGTTCCGCCCGCACACCGGCGAGCCGGGGGTGTTGCCGGCGGAAGCCATCCCCTTCTTCAACACCACAACCCGGCGGGTCGAGAAGGTCGAAATCCCGGCCCTGCCGATCGGTTACGGCAGCTTCCGCTCGTCGCAGGTGCCATCGGGCGAGATCGGCACGGCCAGCCTCGCCGCGCTGGTCTGCACGACGCTGGGCGGGATGCTCCTTGGCCTTGCGATCCTGATGCGGGGCGAACGAGTGGCGCGGTCGCGGCTCGCGGAAAACTGGGCGCGGATCTCGCCGGTCTACGGCTGGCGCATGGCCCGCGCGCAGGGTCCGCTGGCGCTGCGCCGCGCGGCCGAGGATTGGGCGCGCGCCCGGCAGATTCCGCCCGCGCGCGCGGCGGCGGCGCTGGCCCCGCTCGACCGCGCGATCTATGCCCGCGCGGCCCCGATGCCAGAGGCGAAGACGCTGCGCCGGGCGCTGCGGGCGGCGCGGCGCGGCTGACCGGTCAGAAGCAGAGCATCTCGGCCTCGGCCTGCGCGCGGCGCAGGTCGGCCACGGCCTCGGTCGTGGGCTGGGTTCCGCGGAACAGCGCCGCCCGCTCGCCGCTGGTCTGGCGCATCCGCAGCACCGTCTCGGCGGTGACATAGCGGTCATAGGGCAGGATCGAGGCGACGGTATCGACCGAGCACGAGCATCGCTCGAGCGCGTCCGAGGTCTGGCCGTTCACCGCCATGCAGCTGAAGACATATTCGGCCCGGGCATCGGTCGGATAGTCGTTGACCGCGGCAAGTCCCGCGGGGGCCTGCTGCGCCAGCGCCGGCGTGCCGGCGATCAGCGCGATCAAGGCAAGAGCGCGTCCCTGCATGGTCAGTCCCCCTTCACCAGCACCATCGCCTCGCGGTAACCCTCGGGCGCGTCCAGTTGCGCCTGCAGCGCCTGCACGCCGCCGGGCACCGCGCGGTCGGCGGTGAATTCCAGTGTCAGCCCGCCCCAGTCGCCCATCTGCCCGCGGTTCGGATCCTTGTCGAAGGGCTGCACCTCTGTCACGGCCCCGGCGATCGCGGTGCGCGACAGCGCCTCGCGCATGCGGTTGCGGATGTAGAACGGGCTGCCACCGGTTTCCTGCGCCATTTCGCGCACCACGCCTTCCAGGAAATAGAGGACGATCGGATTGGCGCTGCCCAGCCCGAACTCGGCAATCGGCGTGTCGCCGGCGATCACCAGCCCGCCCTCGGGCCGGCGCGACAGGTGCAGGGTCTCATCCACCGGGGTCTTGGCGCCCGTGCGCGTGTGGTGGAAGCGGACCGGCGCGGTGGCCGGCAGCTCGGCGAAGACGCCCGGCGCCAGCACGAGGTCCGAAATCGGCACCTGCGGCCCGGCGGCGGCCAGAAGCAGGCAGAGGGCGGCGGCGGGAAGGGGTCTCATTGGGCCTCCAGCAGGGATTGCAGCATGTCGCGCAGGTCAAGTTCGACCACCGGCTTTTCCATCACCGCGGCGCCCAGATGGCCCGAGGCCTCGATGATCGCCTCGGCGCATTCGCCGCTGACGATCAGCGCCGGGATGTCGCCAAGACTGGCGCGGACGGCGGCGATCACATCGATGCCGGTCTCGCCGTCGTTCAGGCGATAGTCGGTCAGGATCAGGTCGGGGGTCAGGCCGGTGCGGATCAGCTCGGCCTCGGCGGTCTCGACCGACTCGGCGTCGAGCACCGTCATGCCCCAGCTGCGCAGAAGCAGCACGAAGGCATGGCGCATGCTGCGGTCGTTCTCGACGACCAGCGCGGTGCGGCCGGCGAAGCAGTCGGGCACCGCGCGCACGTCGCGGGTCTCTGCCGCCTTGGGCGAGATCAGGCAGAGCCCGCCCATCCGCGGCAGCAGCACCCGGAAGCACGAGCCGCGACCCGGCGTGCTGATCACCTCGACGCTGTGGCCAAGCTGCAGACAGGCGCGCTGCACGATCGACAGCCCCAGCCCGGTGCCGGGCACATCGGCGCGCGACAGGCGCTCGAACTCGTTGAAGATCTTCGCCTGATCCTCGGGCGCGATGCCTGAACCGGTGTCATGCACCTCGAGCCAGATGTTGTCGCCCGCCCGCCGCGCGCCGACCAGCACCTTGCCGGACCGCGTGTATTTCAGCGCATTCGACACGAGGTTCTGCGCGATCCGGCGCAACAGCACCGGGTCGCTGATCACCGTCTCGGACGAGGGCACGAAACGCAGGTCGATGTGCTGCGCCTGCGGGCCCATGTCGCCCGCCAGCCGCTGGAACAGGCGCCCCAGCGCCACCGGGGCGGGATGGATCTCGAGCCGCTGGCTGTCGAGCCGGGCGATTTCCAGAAGCATGCGGATCAGCTCTTCGGCGCTGTCGAAATTCTCGCCGATCCGGGTCACAAGGTCGCTCAGCAGCGGGTCGCGGCTGAGTTCGTCCAGATGCGACAGCAGCAGCTTCGCCGCGGACAGGGGCTGCAGCAGGTCATGGCTCGCCGCGCGCAGGAAGCGCGACTTGGCGCGGCTGGCCTCTTCAGCCGCCTCGCGCGCCTGTCCCAGCTCGCGGTTGGTCAGCGACAGGTCGGCCAGGGCGCGCTCGAGGTCCTGATTGCGGGCCAGCACCTCGCGTTCCAGATGCTCGGCGGTGCGGGCCAGCGAATAGCTCGAGCTGCGCGCGGCATCGAGCTGGTCGATGCGCTTCACCAGCGCACGGTTGATGCGTTCGAGCTTCTCGATGCGCCGCGCCAGCGCGGCCGGATCGGGCGGGATCACGCTGTCAGGCATGGGCCGTGCCCCCGTCCGGGTCGAGGAAGGCGAGACCCACGAAGGTCTGGTTCACATGGATGCCGCCGTGCTGCTCGCCGTAGGTGTTGAAGCCCGCGACGTTCCAGCGCCGGAAGATCCGCGCCGCATCCTCCTGCAGCCCGGCCTGTTCCAGCGCGATCCGGCGCAGGATGCAGTCGAAGCCGAGGATCAGCGCCGCCGGCCGCCCGAGCTGGCCCAGCCGTTCCTCGAGCCCGTCGGTCAGGTCCACCGCCCGGCCGAGGGTCATGACCGAGCCGGTCTCGATCGAGGACATCAGCCTGAGCCCCCCCTCGGGTGTCAGCCCGGCGATGGCGCGGACGAACTGCTTGCCGCCGATCTGCACCAGCAGCGGGTTCTCGGCGAAGGCGGCGGGGCCCAGGGCCTCGGGCGTGGTGCCGATCAGGCGGGCATATTCGCGCGCGGCGGGTTCGGCGTCGATCTCGAGGATCAGGCGTTCCTCGGGATCGGCATCGGTGACCACCATCCGCGCGCCGGTCGGCATGATGTGATCGAAGACGATCTCCTCGATCGCGAAGTCGGTGGACATCAGGCAGAAGATCGCGGTGTCGGGGCGGTTCTCGCCATCCAGCATCACCTCGGTCCGGGCAAAGCGCAGCCCGTCGCCTGCGGATCCGCCCAGCACCAGCGTGCCGGGCAGCGTCGCGTCGATCAGCGCGCTGACCAGTTCCTCGCGCTGCGAGAGCCCGTCGATCAGCAGGATCCCGAAGCGCGAACGGCCCGGCTCCTCGGGCACCGCCTCGCCTGCCGCGCGCAGCGCGAGCAGCCAGTTGAGGCTGGCCGAAGCCCGCAGGCCCTGCAATTGCACGGCGCTGACCCGGAAATGCGCGGCCGGCAGCGCGATGGCGACGGTGGTGCCGCTGGCATAGCCGCCAAAGGCGAATTCGCCGGCCGACGAACATCCCAGCACCCGGCAAGCCGGGCCAAACGCCTGCGACAGCGTCCGCCACAACAACGGCAGGCAGGTGCCGTCGGCGGCGAACAGCAGGATCGCCGCAGGCCGGGCGCCCGCGAAGGCGGCGAGGAAATCCTTCGCCATCTCCTCGGCCGAGCCGCGGCTGACCGCGACCAGCGGACGGGCGTCCGCCGCCAGCCCTGCCCCCCCTGCGGCCGCGCGGTCCATCGCGGTCTCAGCGCATGAACATCCGCGCCTTGTTGGCCAGAAGCGCCACCTGGGTGCGGTTGCTCACGTTGATCTTCGACATGATGGCGGCGATGTGGGTCTTCACCGTCGCCTCGGCGATCGACAGCTCGTAGCTGATGATCTTGTTGGGCCGTCCCTGGCAGATCAGCCGCAGGATGTTCATCTGCTGCGGTGTCAGCGTTGCGAAGTCGCGGGCGAGCCGCGCCTGTTCCTCGGCCTGCTGGCCCAGTTCCTCGGGGTCGTAGCCGTCAGGCATCACCGTCTCGCCGGCCCACATCGCCTCGAAGGCGCGGACCATCCGCGCGCGGGGCAGCGACTTCAGGATGTAGCCGCGGCTGCCCGCGGCCAGCACCGTCGCCACCACCTCGGGATCGAAATCCGACGAGATGACGGTGACGGCGGCCTGCGGCGCCAGCGCGCGCAGGCTCATCACCCCTTCGGTCCCGGCGACATCGGGCAGGTTCAGGTCGACGACGATCGCATCGGGCGCCCCCTCGCCGCGGATGCTGGCGACCGCCGCCGTCAGCCCCGAGGCGGTGCGCACCCGCCGCAGCCCGAAGGCATGGCTGAGCGTGACCGCCAGCGCGTCGCACATCAGCGGATGGTCGTCGATGATCAGAACGTCCTGGACGGAATGCGAGGTCGCGCCGCGCGCGACATCAGTGCCGGCGGCATGCCGGCTCAGCGTGGTCTGCATGGTGTCCTCCCTCGTCGGTCGGGCCTCCTCTCCCTTCCGACAGACTTCGATCCTAGGACGATCGGTCGCAGTCGCATACCGGAAATCTTGCGCGACGCGGCGGAAAATCATCCGAAATTTCCATTCACACACAGAGTCTTGGACCAAAACCTAGCTGATCGGCCAAAACCCGCCGAAATGCTGCATCTGCACCGCATCTATTGCAGTTGCGCCATCACCTCCCGCCCGAGCGCGAAGGCCCGCTGCTCGAGGATCACCGGCACCTCGCAGACATAGGTCAGCGATTGCTGGCGTTCGCGGAAGATCCGCGTCGCCCAATCCAGGTCGCGCTCGACCGTGTCGATGCGGTCGAAATCCTTGCTGCCTTCCAGCCCCCGCTGCTCGACCCGCAACGCGTTGATCCGGGTGTCGAGCTCGGTCTGCTTGCGGGCATATCGGGCGATGCCCTGCATCACCCGGTCGCGGGTGTGGTCGATGTCGCGGAACACGGCGAGATAGAGCGCCGCGCGATCGCCGGGCGCGGTCGCGGCGATCAGCGCGCGCGCTTCATCCTCGCCGGTGCGGCGCAGCGCCAGCCGCGCCGCGGTCTCGCGGATCGCGCCATCCTGCGAACGCGCCTCGAGCGCGTCATCCGGCAGCGGCCCCGCCCAGACCGAGCCCAGCGACAGATGCGGCACCTTGCGCTGGACGCAGGGCCAGTCCGCATCCTTGGGCGGGCCGTCGGCCAGGGCCGGACCCGCCAGGGCGACAAGGGCAAGAAGCGCGAGCGGTTTCACTTGATCACGAAGCTCGCGCGCTGGCTTTCGCCGGTGGTCCCGGGGATCATCACCGTGTAGCTGCCCGGCGTGATCGCGACGAAGCTGATCTTTGCGGTGCCCTCGTCGTCGAACTCCAGCGAGGCCACGCCCAGCGGCCGGATCTCGATATCGTTGATCACCACCTCGTTGATCCAGATCGCGCGGAAGAACTCGGGCCCGGCGATCGCCAGTTCGGCCGAGCCGTCCGAAGTGATCTCGATCGTATAATAGCCGCCCGACTTCAGCTGATAGGTCTCTTCCGCCAGCGGCTTGCCAGAGGCCAGCGTCAGCGGCGGCAGCTCCGTGCGGTTGGTGCGGTCCATCAGGCCTGCCGGGCCGAACTCATGCGCCGTGGCCGGCAGCGCCAGCATCCCCGCCAGCGCGGCGATCGCGATCATCCTCATCGGTCGTCTCTCCCTTTTCACTCTCACGGCACGGCCACCACGCCCCAGGGCTGCTGGCCGACCTGCACCGATTGCACCACCTTGGCCGCGGCCACGTCTATGACCGAAACGTCGTTGCTGTTGCCGTTGGTCGTGTAGAGCCACTTGCCATCGGGCGAGAAGGCAAGCTGCCAGACCCGCTGGCCGACCAGCAGGTAATCGAGGACCTCCCAGCTTTCGCCGTCGATCACCGCAACCCGGTTCGCCGGGCCCAGCGCCACGAAGATGCGCTTGTCGTCCGGGGTGATCCGCACGCCCACCGGCTGCAGCGCCTCGGGCAGGACGCCCGGCACCTCGAAGCGGATGGTGTGCACGATCTCCTGCTTCGCCGCGTCGATCACCGAGACGGTGCCGCCGATCTCGGCCGAGACGTAAAGGTGACTGCCGTCGCTGTCGTACTGGGCAAAGCGCGGCCGGCTGTCGACCAGCACATTGCCCACGATCTGGAAGGTCGAGGTGTCGATCATATGGGCCATGTTCGTCGTCTCGGAGGTGTTGACGACGATCTTGCCGTCGGGGCTGACGCCCATCCCCTCCGGCTCGACCCCCACCGGCACCTCGGCCAGCACCTTGCGGGTGTGCACATCGACCACGGTGACGATGTTGTCGTCCTCGTTCGCGATATACAGCGGGTTGCCGGACGGATGCAGGACGAACAGCTCCGGGTCCGGCCCCGAGGGCAGCGAGGGCTGTTCCTCGAAGGTCTGGGCGTCGAAGACCCGCACGAGGTTGTCGTCCGAGGCGCAGACATAGATCGTCTTGCCGTCGGGCGAGGCGGTGATGCCGCGCGGCCGCTGCCCCGCCGGGAAATCCGCGATCCGTTCCAGCGTCTTGCCATCGAGCACGGTGATCGAGTTGCCCTTCTCGTTCGACACGAAGATCCGGTCGGCCAGGGCAGGGCTTGCGGCGGACAGCAGGGCTGCGATCAGAAGCGGGCGCATGGTCATCCTCTCAGATTGCAGCCGGTCTCGGGGCGGTCGGTGCCCAGCGTGTCCATCACCGAGCTCTGGTGCAGGAACCCCTCCTGCGGCGAGACCGAGGTCAGCACCCGCCCCGAGGTCAGCAGGATCGGCTGGCGCAGCTGGCCGTCCCAGTCGCGAAAGCTCATCGCCTGGCCCTTGAAGCCCGCCAGCTGGAACTTCGGGCCGCGGATATAGTCGGACAGCACCGCGAAATCGGCCGAGCCGGTGCGGCTCGCCGCCTCGCCGATGCTGCGCAGCGCAAGCCAGACCTGGTAATCCTCTTCGCGCGCGAACCGATGGGCCTGCGCCTCGAAGCGGGTCTGCCACTGGGTCGCGCCCCAGCCCTCGTGCCCCGGAAACCAGCTGACCGGCATCAGCCCGGCCGAGCCGGCGACCGGCCGCGGCTGCCAGCTGTTCCAGATCAGCCAGTCGGCGAAGACGCCGCTGCGGTCGGCGGTGATGATGACGTCGTGATCCTTGGCATCCTGCAGGAAGACCGGCATCTGCGCCTGCACCTGCGCGTGCCCGCTGTCGGTCGACCGCGCGCCGCCGGTGTCGGCGAAGACCTTCTCAGCCACGATCTTCGCCCCAAACTTCTTCGCCGCATGGCGATAGGCCTCGGCCAGGTCGAGGTCCTCCTTGTGGCTGCCCGAGACCAGCAGCCAGCGGTCCCAGCGCTTCCAGACAAGGAACTGCGCCAGCGCATCGGCCCGCATCGCGTCGCTGGGTGCGGTGTGCAGCAGGTTCGACCGGCAGGCCGCATTGCGCAGGGCGTCGTCACCACTCGAGGCGTTGAACAGAAGCGCCCGCGGCCCCGCAAGGTGGGCCAGCTTCCCGGTCTCTTCGGCGTCGCCCAGCGTCACCACGAACTGCACGCCCGCGCCGATCAGCCGCTCCAGCTCGGCCCCGGCGGTTTCGGGCGTGGCGGCGACGTCGATCGTCTCGTAGGCCTGCTTCAGGAACTGCCCCGTCGTGGCATTGTCGGCCGTGCCGAGCTGTCCGCCGGCAAAGCCCAGATCCGCGGGCGGCAGGTCCAGCCGCGAGGCCGGCAGCACCGCGGCCGGGCTGTCGATGCGCAGCACCGCGGCGCGGATCGTGACGCCCTCGGCCCCGGCTGCGCCCGCGGCGACAGCCAGCCACAGGCCGGCGACCAGCGCGCCGGCAAGGCCATGTCTCGCAACCATCTTCTCCTCCCGCCGGGCGCGTGTCGGCGCGTCCCGGCCTCCCGCCCCCAGAAGACACGGGGCAGCGGCGGGGCGCCATCATACTTCCGGATGAGGCCCCAGCCCTTTCACATCAATCAGTTGGCAACCTGTTTCGGCTCGGTCCCGTAGTCGTTCAGGATCGGCACGCCCGCCTCTACCAGAATTCGGTCGATCGCCTCCTGATTGCGCCGGATCTGGGAATTGATCTCGTGCTTCCAGTCGGTCTCGCCCTGGCGCACGCCCATGGTGATCCGGTACCACAGCTTCGGGCTCGCCGTTTCGTGAACCAGCGGCATCACCGACAGCCCGCGCGCCTTGGCCAGCGGCCCGCCGATCGGCCCCCACAGGAGCGCGCCGTCGATCACCCCGGCCTGCAGGTCGTCGAGCATCTGCCCTGCCGGGTTCTCGACCCGCCGGTCGACCATCAGGTCATAGGGTTTCGCCAGCTTCATCAGCCCGCCGCGCGCCAGATAGGTGGCGGGGGGCGAGCCCACGACCACCCCCAGCCGGTGGCCCTGCAGCGCGGGGTCTTCCAGCCGCTCGACCGCGGCCAGCGGATCGCCGGGGCGCGTGACCAGCACATGGGTCGAGACGTAGTAGTGGTTGGTGTTCAGCACCAGCTCGTCGCCCTGCGCATAGCCCATGACGAGGTCGCATTCCCCCGCCGCCAGCGTCTTGCGCACGAAGCCGTTGACCTGCGGGAACCAGGTGTAGCGCACCGGGCGGCCCAGCGCCTGGCCCAGCAGCTCGGCGATCCGGTTCTCGAAGCCGCTGCCGTCCTTGTCGGACATCGGGCTGTTGGCGGGGTCTGCACAGACCCGCAGAGCCGAGCGGTCGACAAGGTCCGCGACCTGCGCCCCCGCGCTGCCGGCCAGCGCGATCAGCGCAAGGACAGGAAGCAGGGGCCGCATCTCAGCCCCCCATGCATTCGTTCTCGGCCTTCGTATAGGCCTCGGGCTTGTCGGCCTTCTTGGCCGGGCGCCCGCGCGGGATGGCATCGGTGCCGCGCGCCAGCAGGTAGGTGTAGATGTCGTCCAGATAGCACATCACGTTGGGGTTGGTGCCGAAGGCGGGCATCACCTGGTTCTGGGCATTGCCGACCTCCTGCTTGCCGCCGGCGACGATGCCCTGGAACTCGTAATAGTCCAGCCGCAGCACGCTTTTCTTCAGCGCCGGCGCATAGGTCGAGCCTTCGCCGTCCGGCCCGTGGCAGACATGGCATTCGGCGTGATAGCGGCGGAAGCCCGAGAAGGTGTTCCAGTCGACGGTGCCGTCGGCCTCGATCTTGTAGGTCGGTTCCTCCTTGGCGTCGAAGTTGCGCACACCGTCGTTCGACACCGCCTTCAGATCCTCGGCCGTCTTGTCGGCGGCGGCGGCGGTGCCGGCGGATGCGCAGGCGATCAGCGCCGCGGCGAGCCAGGTCTTGGCCTTCATGGTCTCTCCTCCCAAAGAGCTTTCGTGCTCAAGCTAGGCCGCGGGTCGGGGCCTGTCGCGTCAGCCTTTAGTTGGTGCGCCAAGGGCTTCGAGATACGAGAACGCCGCCCCGGGGTCCGGGACGGCGCGGTGATCTGGTCTGTCGACGGTCAGTTCGGCATCGATCAGTTCGGCAGGGCGAAGACCGTCAGCTGTCCGCCAAGCGCGGTGTAGTCCGACAGCGCCGCGTAGCCGCCGACCGCGCCGAGGCCGTCATTGGCATTGGTCAGACCCGCCGCCAGACCGATCCCGGCCCAGCCGCCGACGCCCGACAGCACCGCCACATACTGCTTGCCGGCGTTCTCGTAGGTCATCACGTTGCCGATGATCCCCGAGGGGGTCTTGAACTTGTAAAGCTCCTCGCCGGTCGTGGCGTCCACGGCCTTCAGATAGCCTTCCAGCGTGCCGTAGAAGACCACGTCACCGGCGGTGGCCAGCGCCCCCGACCAGACCGAGAACTGCTCGGGCAGCGACCACTTGATCTCGCCGGTCGCGGCGTCCCAGGCGATGAAGTTGCCCATGCCGCCGTGGCTGTTCGGTGCCGGGAACATCGACAGCGTCGCGCCGACATAGGGCTGCCCGGCCGAATAGCTGACGCGGAACGGCTCGTAGTCCATGCAGACGTGGTTGGTGGGCACGTAGTTCAGCCCGGTCTTCGGGCTGTAGGCCGAGGGCTGCTGGTCCTTCGAACCCAGCGCCGCCGGGCAGATGCCGGTGGTGTTGACGTCCTCGCCCTGTTGCTCGGTAGAGTATTGCGCGACCACCTGCGGCCGGCCGTACTGGTCCGAGTTCTTGTCCATGTTGACTTCGGTCGCCCAGTTGACGGCGGGGTCGTATTTCTTGGCGACCAGCAGCTCGCCCGTCTCGCGGTCGAGCGTGTAGCCGAAGCCGTTGCGGTCGAAGGTGACGATCAGCTTGCGGTCCTTGCCGTCGACCGCCTTGTCGATCAGCACGTGCTCGTTGACGCCGTCGAAGTCCCATTCGTCATGCGGGGTCTTCTGGTAGAACCACTTCGCCATGCCGGTGTCGGCGTCGCGGGCCATGATCGTCATTGACCACTTGTTGTCGCCCGGGCGCTGCGCCGGGTTCCAGGTCGAGGGGTTGCCGGTGCCGTAGTAGATCAGGTTCAGATCGGGGTCATAGGTCGTCCAGCCCCAGGTGGTGCCGCCGCCGATCTGCCACTGGTCGCCCTCCCAGCTCTTCAGCGAGCTGTCGGCGCCGATCGGCTTGCCCAGCACCATGGTCTTTTCCGGATCGACCAGCATCTCTGCGTCCGGGCCGGTCGAATAGGCGCGCCAGGCCTGGCTGCCGTCCTTGATGTTGTAGGCGGTCATGTACCCGCGCACGCCGTATTCGCCGCCCGAGATCCCGATCAGCACCTTGTCCTTCACCACGAAGGGGGCCGATGTGTTGGTCTCGCCCTTGGCCGGATCGCCGTTCTGCACCGTCCATTTCACCGCGCCGGTCTTGGCGTCGAGCGCCACCAGCGTGTTGTCGGCCTGGCCGAGGAAGATCATGTCATCGCCATAGGCGAGACCGCGGTTCACCGTGTCGCAGCACATCACCCCGATCACGTCGGCATTCTGCTGCGGCTGGTAGCGCCACAGGATCTTGCCCTCGTTGTTCAGGTCGAGCGCGTAGACGTTGTTGGGGAACGGCGTGTGGACATACATGATGTCGCCGATCACCAGCGGCGCGCCCTCGTGGCCGCGCAGCACCCCGGTCGAGAAGGTCCAGGCGACGCTCAGGTCCTTGACGTTGTCCTTGGTGATCTGGTCGAGCTCGGAATAGCGGGTGCCGGCATAGTTGCCGAGCTGGGTGCCGAACTGCTTGGGATCCTTCATCACCTCCATCAGCGCATCGTTCGCATAGGCGGTGGCGGTCGACAGGCACAGGGCCGCGACGACGCCGAATGTGACCTTCTTCATGGGGTTCCTCCCTGGTGCGGAGAGCGTGACCGCGCGGATCCGGATGTCCGGATCCAAGCTCCTCCCAAAGCCGGGGTCCCGCTCAATGAGGACCATCTGGCGGCGCGATCACGGCTGCGTCAACGGGCCGCACGGGCGCGTCACCCTAAGGTATGAGGGGCGTCGGAGGGTTCAGAAAAATGGAATGCCGGCACGCCCGCAGGTCGCGGGGACCGGCGGGCGCACGGGGGGAAACGGGCCGGGGCTCTGCCCCGGATCCCGGGATATTTGGACCAATGCGAAGGCGGAAACCTCAGGCGCCGAGGCGCTCGGCATGCCAGGCGACGTGGTCTTCCATGAAGGTCGAGACGAAGAAATAGCTGTGGTCGTAGCCGGGCTGCATCCGGAACTGGATCGGCTGGCGACGCTTCGCCGCGGCCTCGGCCAAGGCCTCGGGCTTCAGCAGGTCGAGGAAGTTGTCCTTGCTGCCCTGGTCGATCAGGATCTCGCCCGGATAGCCCTTCTCGCGCATCAGCAAGGTCGAGTCGTGCGCGGTCCAGGTGGATTCGTCAGGGCCGAGATAGGCGCCCAGCTGCTTGCGGCCCCAGTCCGAGGCGGTGGGATGCGCGATCGGCGCGAAGGCCGAGACCGAGCGGTAGGTGTCTGGGTCGGTCATCGCCAGCGTCAGCGCGCCGTGCCCGCCCATCGAATGGCCGGTGATGCCCTGCCGCGCGGGGTCGAGCGGCAATTCGTCGAAGACGAGCTTCGGCAGCTCGGTCTTCACGTAGTCCCACATGCGGAAATGCGGGGCCCAAGGGGCTTGCGTGGCGTTGACGTAGAAGCCGGCGCCCTGCCCGAGATCATAGGCCTCGTCATTCGCCACACCCTCGCCGCGGGGGCTGGTGTCGGGGAAGATCACCGCGATGCCGTAGGCCGCGGCCCAGGCCTGCGCCCCGGCCTTGGTCATCGCATTCTCATGGGTGCAGGTCAGGCCCGAGAGATACCACAGCACCGGCACCTTCTGGGTCTTCGCCTCGGGCGGCAGGTAGACCGCGAAGGTCATGTCGCAGGCGGTCGAGGTGGCGGCGTGGGAATAGACGCCCTGCACCCCGCCGAAGCTCGCGTTCTCGGAGACGGTCTTCATCGCCATCGGTGATCTCCCGATCGGTTTTCGAACATGGAAACGGGGCCGGAAGACCGGCCCCGCGCGCGGCCCGGGGGCCGTGGGTCAGTAGATGACGACCGAGCGGATCGACTTGCCCTCATGCATCAGCTCGAAGCCCTTGTTGATGTCTTCGAGCTTCAGCGTGTGGGTGATCATCGAGTCGATCTCGATCTTGCCGTCCATGTACCAGTCGACGATCTGCGGCACGTCGGTCCGGCCGCGGGCGCCCCCAAAGGCCGTGCCCTTCCAGACCCGGCCGGTGACCAGCTGGAACGGGCGGGTCTGGATCTCGGCCCCTGCCGGTGCCACGCCGATCACGACCGAGACGCCCCAGCCGCGGTGGGTGCATTCTAGCGCGTCGCGCATCACCTTCACGTTGCCGGTGCAGTCGAACGAGTAGTCCGCACCGCCGATCTTGTCGAAGGGGGTCTTGGTCATCTCGACGATGTGCTGGACGACCGAGCCCTCGATCTCCTTCGGGTTGACGAAGTGGGTCATCCCGAACTTCTCGCCCCATTCTTTCTTGTCGTTGTTCAGGTCGACGCCGATGATCATGTCGGCCCCGGCCATCTTCAGGCCCTGGATGACGTTCAGACCGATGCCGCCCAGACCGAAGACCACGGCCTTGGCGCCGATCTCGACCTTGGCCGTGTTCAGCACCGCGCCGATGCCGGTGGTGACGCCGCAGCCGATGTAGCAGATCTTGTCGAAGGGCGCGGCCGGGTCGACCTTGGCCAGCGCGATCTCGGGCATCACCGTGTGGTTCGCGAAGGTCGAGCAGCCCATGTAGTGGTAGATCGGCGTGCCATCGAGCATCGAGAAGCGCGTGGTGCCGTCGGGCATCAGGCCCTGCCCTTGCGTCGCGCGGATCGCTGTGCAGAGGTTGGTCTTGCGCGACAGGCACGAGGGGCATTCGCGGCATTCGGGCGTGTAGAGCGGGATCACATGGTCGCCGGGCTTCAGCGAGGTGACGCCCTCGCCCACTTCGATCACCACGCCCGCGCCCTCATGGCCGAGGATCGCCGGGAAGATGCCTTCCGGGTCGGCGCCGGAAAGGGTGAATTCGTCGGTGTGGCAGATGCCGGTGGCCTTGATCTCGACCAGAACCTCGCCGGCTTTCGGCCCTTCGAGGTTCACCTCCATGATTTCCAACGGTTTGCCGGGGGCGACGGCGACGGCGGCACGGGTGCGCATGGAACTTTCCTCTGTCAGGTCACGGAAGCGCGCCGCCGGCATGCGGCAGCGCGGCAAGGGGTAGACTGCCCGCAATCAGGCTGCAAGTGCGCCGGATTTCTTGGCCACATGCGTCGCAATGGCGTCCATCAGCGGCGGCGAGAGCGCATCGTAGGGCTCGAGCCCCAGTTCGCGCAGCCGCGCGCGGATGTCATCCATGCGCGAGGGGTCCACCCCGGATTCGATGATCGACGAGACGAAGGCCGCGAATTGCGGCTCGGACCAGCCCGATTGCGACGACAGTTCCGTATGCACGAAGTCGAGCCCGTAGAACGGATGCTCGCGATTCTCGATCCGTCCGTACATGTGGGCCCCGCAGCCGGTGCAGGCATGGCGCTGGATCGGCGCGGCCTCGTTCACGATCTTCAGCTTGTGGCCGTTCTTCGTCACCGTCACCGCGTCGCGGCCCACGACTGCCACCTGGCTGAAGGTCGCCCCGTCGGGCTTCCAGCACTTGGTGCAGCCGCAGACGTGGTTGTGCGCGGTCTGCCCGCCGACCGAGACCTCGACCGGGTCGGTGGCGCAGAGACAGCTGAGCGTGCCCCCCGCGAAGCCGGGGGCCGCAGGCTTGATGCCATTGTCCACCGCGGGGTGGATCTTGACGTGTTCGTAGGTCATGACCGGTCACTCCTCCCGTGACAGCCGCATCACAAGCGGCACGCCCGGAGTGTGTCACCGGCCCGTGATCGGTCGCAATTCAGCCAAAGGGCGGAGGCCGGGCCTCCGGACGGGTCAGAGCGTGACTTCGCCCGACTTCACGCGACGGCAGCCCCATTTCGCGATGGTCCAGCCGGGATGGCCCTCGGTCCATTTCGCCAGTTCGGGCTGCGCCTGCATCAGGCACATGTAGGGGGTCAGGTTTTCCGCCGAGAACAGAAGCTGCTGTTCGCGGCAGTCGCTGCCGCCGTTCGGCAGGCAGGCCATGAAAACAAGGGCGATCATCTCAAATATCCTCAAGCTATGCGGCACGTCCTCCTTGCGGCCAGCCTATCATGCTGCAGCGCGGAAATACACGCTGCGCAGGCGAAAGGCCGGTATGATGAGTATACCGCCAAAGCGCGCGGCAGGCGAGCGGCGGGGTGCTGAAATCATGGGCAGGATGCGCGCCGCGCGCGGTCACATCGTCCAGTGCGGGTGCAGCGCGTCGATGTGGAAGACATGGGCATGGCGCCGCGCCCCCGGGGTCTCCGCCAGATGCGGATGATCGGGGGGCAGGTCGTCGTGGCTGTGGGCGCGGATCTCGGGGTCCTCGGCGGGCCAGATCGCCAGCCCCGCCAGCGTCACCAGCGCGCCAAGCGCGCCCAGCGCCACCAGCGCGGGCTCGGGGCCGAGCCTCCCGGCCAGCCAGCCCGCCAGCGGATAGGCGGCCAGCCAGGCGGCATGGCTCAGCGAAAACTGCGCCGCGAAGACCGCCGGCCGGTCGGACTCGGCCGCCGAACGGGTCAGGACGAGCCCGCCGGGCGTCAGCACGAGGCTGGTTGCCGCGCCGAACCCGGCCCAGAGCACCAGCAGTCCCGGCAGCGCCAGCGGCAGCAGGATCGCAGGCGTCAGCGCGGCGAAGAACAGCGCGCCGGCAACGGTCAGCCGCCGCTCGGACACCCGCGCCATCAGCCGCGGCAGGACCAGCGCCATCGCCCCGGCCCCGACCCCGAAGGCCCCCATCAGCAGCGCGTAATTGTGGTTGGCATTGCCCAGCCGGGCACCCGCGAAGACCACGGTGTTCACCAGCACCCAAGCATAGCCGAGGCTGAGCCCGAGGTTGACCATGAACAGCCCGCGCAGCCGCGGCGTGCGCAGGTAGATCGCCATCCCCTTCGTCACCCGCTGCCACAGCGGCGCCCGCACTGCGGGACGCACCGTCGCCGGCACCCGCGCCAGAAGCAGCGCCGCGACCGAGCCCAGGAAGCACAGCGCCGCCAGCGTGAAGACGTAGCGCGAGGGCATCACCGCGATCGCCAGCGCGACCAGCATCGGCGTCAGCAGCGTCTCGGCGGTCGAGGCCAGCCGCGACAGGGCAAGACCGCGGGCATAGGCGTCGCGTTCGGGCAGGATCTCGGGGATCAGAGCCTGGAAGAGCGGCGCGAAGGCGGCGGTTGCGGCGAAGAACAGGAAGCTGAGACCCGCGATGGCGGGCCAGCTGTCGACCAGCGCCAGCGGCGCCAGCAGCCCGAGCCGCAGAAGGTCGAGCCCGATCAGCGCCGGCCCGCGCCACACCCGCGCCAGCGCCACCTCGGCCAGCGGCGCGAGGCCGACATAGGCCACCATCTTCAGCGCGAAGACCGCCGACAGCATCAGCCCCGCCGCCGCGGCCCCGCCCAGCCGCCAGGCGGTCAGCGACAGGCCCGCGGTCAAAAGCCCGGTTCCCAGCAGCGACAGCACCTGCGCGGCGTAAAGGCGGCGGAAGACGGGGCTCAGCAGCGGGGATCGGCTCAGGATCAGACCTCGGTCAGGGCCCGTGCCGTGAAGCGGGCATGGGCGGTGTCGGCCGCGTAGGCACTGGCCCGATCAGACGCCTCTCGCGCCAGAGAGTCCACGGCCTCGATGACGAAATCGACCTTCTCGTCCGACATCAGCGCCGAGAGGTTCAGGCGGACCCAGCCGGGTTTCTCGGTCTCGATTCCCGCCTCAAGCGCGGCGACGATCGCGGCCGAGGTCTCTTCGTCCAGCCCCAGCAGCCGGTGCGCATAGCTGCCCGCGCAGGCACAGCCGCCGCGGGCCTGGATGCCGTGGATGTCCGACAGCATCCGCGTGAACAGCTGGTGGTGCACGAGGGCATCCTTGCCGTCGCGGACTCGGAACGAGAAGATCGGCAGCTTCGCCGCGCTGCGCTCGCGCCCCAGCAGCTCGATCCGCGGGTTGGCGGCCCAGACCGCCTCGGCCCGGCGGCGCAGGGCCTCCTGCCGGTCGGCCAGCCATTGATCGGTCAGCGCCGCCTTGATCATCAGCGACAGGCCCGCGCGGATGTCGCCCACCACGTTCGGAGTGCCGCCCTCTTCACGGTCGGCGAGGTCGTCGGAATAGACATGGCCCCAGGGCGAGACGAAGGCCACGGTGCCGCCGCCGGGCAGGGTCGGCGTGCGGCGCCGGGCGACCGCCGGGTCCAGCACCATGACGCCAGAGCCGCCCGGGCCGCCGGGAAACTTGTGCGACGAGAAGACGATCGCATCCTTCGCCGCATCGGTGCCGTGGCCCATGGTCATCGGCGTGTAGGGCCCTGCGCAGCCGTAGTCCCAGACAGCCAGCGCGCCCGCAGCCTTCAGCCGGCGCGTCACCGCCTCGACATCGGTCAGGATCCCGGTGACGTTCGAGGCCGCCCCGAAGGCCCCCACCACCAGCGCCGCCCCCGCGACCTCGGCCAGCACCCGATCGAGCGCCGCCATGTCCGGCCCGCCGGCCTCGGATTCGGGGATCTCGATCACCTCAGCGCCGCTTTCGCGCCAAGGCAGCAGGTTCGAATGATGCTCGTAGGGCCCGACCAGCACCACAGCGCGCCCGCCCGCGGCCAGCACGCCCGGGATGTCGAGCAGCATCGCGATCCGGTTCAGCCCGGCGGTCGAGCCCGAGCCCGCGAAGATCACCGACTGTTCGGGGCCCGCACCGACGATCCGGCCGATCTCGGCCCGGATCTCTTCGCGCAAGCCGGTGGTATAGGCGCCGCAATGCGAGGCGCGGGTGTGGCTGTTGGCGTAGAAGGGCAGCACCTTCGTCAGCACGAACTCCTCGACCTGCCGCAGCGCCCGGCCCGAGGCGACGTAATCGCAATAGACCATCGGCTTCGGCCCGAACGGCCCCTCGATCACCGCGTCATGGCCGACCAGCCCCGCGGCCAGCCGTTCGGCAAGGCGGGGGGCGGCCAGATCGGCGCGGAAGCTTTCAAGGACGCTCATTTCAGGTCTCCGGTCCTGGCGGTGGAAGGGCCGCCCTGTCTCTCGGCGAAGAATGTCATTGCATGGGTGCGGATTTGTCCCAAAATGACACAGCACAGACCAACATATTCTATCACATGACCCAACATGAGCCTGAAACTCGATCATCTCGACCGCAAGATCCTTGAAGAGCTGCAGCGCGACGCCACCGCCTCGCAGCGCGATCTGGCCGATCGCGTGGGCCTTTCGCAGAACGCCTGCTGGCGGCGGCTGAAGGCGCTCGAGGCTGGCGGCGCGATCCGCAACCGCACGGTGGTGCTGAACCGCGATCGGCTGGGCTCGGGCCTGCTGGTGATCATGATGATCCGCACCCGGCACCACTCGGCGCGCTGGCTCGAGACCTTCCGCGCGCATGTCTCGTCGATCCCGGACGTGATCGACTTCTACCGGATCGGCGGCGACTACGACTACCTGATCAAGGTGGTGACGCAGGACATGGCCAGCTACGACGCGATCTACCGCCGGCTGATCAGCCGGGTCGAGCTGGACACCGTCACCTCGTATTTCGCGATGGAGGCGATTGAGGAACAGCGCCCGCTGCCCCTCACCCGCCACGGCGACTGAGGCCCCGACCGCCCCCCGTGACCTCGCGACACAGGGGTCGAAAGGGGCGAGCGGCTTGCCAAAACCCGCTGCCGTGATAGGACTTCCCCGACCAAAGGAAGGGTTCCCCGATGGCCTATCAGACGCTGATCGTCGAAGTCGAAGACTACGTCGCCCTCATCCGTCTCAACCGTCCCGATGCACTGAACGCCCTCAACTCCCAGCTTCTGGGCGAGCTCGCCGAGGCGCTGAAGGCCGCAGACCAGAACGAGAAGGTGCGCTGCATCGTCCTCACCGGCTCTGAAAAGGCCTTCGCCGCCGGCGCCGACATCAAGGAGATGTCGGAGAAAAGCTTCGTCGACATGTTCGGCTCGGACTATTTCGCCGGCGAGAGCGAGGCCATCTGCCGCACCCGCAAGCCGGTCATCGCGGCGGTGTCGGGCTATGCGCTGGGCGGCGGCTGCGAGCTGGCGATGATGTGCGACTTCATCATCTGCTCGGACACCGCGAAGTTCGGCCAGCCCGAGATCAACCTTGGCGTGGTGGCCGGCATCGGCGGCACCCAGCGCCTGACCCGTTTCGTGGGCAAGTCGAAGTCGATGGACATGCACCTGACGGGGCGGTTCATGGACGCGGCCGAGGCCGAGCGCTCAGGCCTCGTCAGCCGGGTGGTCCCGGCCGCCAAGCTGATTCCCGAGGCGATGGCCGCAGCCAAGAAGATCGCCGAGAAATCCGCGCTGACCGTGATGGCGGTGAAAGAGGCGGTGAACCGCAGCTACGAGACGACGCTGCGCGAGGGCGTGCTGTTCGAACGCCGGCTGTTCCACGCGCTGTTCGCGACCGAGGACCAGAAAGAGGGCATGTCGGCCTTCCTGGAAAAGCGCACGCCGCAGTTCCGCGACCGCTGAGCCGCCCCTCCGCGGGTACCCCGCCGCCCCTCGCAGGCCCCCGAACCGCGCCCCCGGCGCGGTTTTTGCTTTTCAAGGCCCGGGAATCTGCTTATAGGCCGCCCGATCATGCGTGTGAGGCCCGCTTTGGCCGGAATCAGCCGGTACTGAACCCGGTGGTGGGGCGAACACGCTTTTCGTTATGCATTCGACCCGCCAGAGGGGAGCCACACCATGGCCAATACCGCCCAGTCCAAGAAACGCGCCCGCCAGAACGAGCGCCGCTACGACGTGAACAAGGCCCGCCGTTCGCGCATCCGCACCTTCCTGCGCAAGGTCGAGGAAGCGATCGCCTCGGGCAACGCCGAAGACGCCGTCGCCGCCCTGCGCGCCGCCCAGCCGGAACTGGCCCGCGGCATCACCAAGGGCGTTCTGCACAAGAACACCGTGGCGCGCAAAATGTCGCGTCTCTCGGCCCGCGTGAAGGCCCTGTCGGCCGCCTGATAGGCCGCTGCCCGGCCCGGCCGGGAATCCCAATATTTAAAGGGGGCGCAGCACATAGCTGCGCCCCCTTTCGTTTGTTTTCAGCCACTTACGGATCCCCGTGTCCGGCGTGCACAGGCCCGAGGGATTCGTTCGGACAAACCCTCCGTCAAGCGTGAAGTTCGGTTGCGGACCCTTCCGGCGCCGGTCTAGCTTGGCCCTGCGATTCACATCGACTGGGGGAAGTTGCACCCCTCACTGCGCCCCGCGCCCCTGCCAGGGAACGGGACAGCCGCTGCCACGGTGCCGGTGAGAGAGGCGACTTTGCGGACCTGCACCTTGGTGTCTGTCCCATACCGTTCGACGCGCCCTCCTCTCGGGCGCGACCGGACGGGCTGTCTGCGATCCGACCTGCCACCGGCAGGCCGGCACGTATTCGGTTTCCCTTGTCCATGAGGGTCGCAGCGGGCCGTGGGGGTCCCGCGTGCAGACAGAATGGACAGAATAATAATGGCTGAAGACAGCTGGGGACAGGTTCGTAACGAGTTGCTCAAGGCGCTGGGTCACAACAACTTCGTGACCTGGATCGAACCCTTGAAACTC
Organism: Frigidibacter sp. MR17.14; assembly: GCF_037095735.1. Lineage (NCBI taxonomy): Bacteria > Pseudomonadati > Pseudomonadota > Alphaproteobacteria > Rhodobacterales > Paracoccaceae > Frigidibacter > Frigidibacter sp. MR17.14. The sequence continues at coordinate 538,208 of NZ_JBAWKD010000001.1, forward strand.
GCAGGCCTCAAGGGCGGCATCGCCCGCATCGAAGTGCCGACGACCTTCATGGGCGAATGGGTGTCTCGCAACTTCGGCGAGCAGATCCGTCAGGTCCTTCAGCGCACCGGCGCCGAGGTCGACCGCCTTGAATTCACCGTTCCGCGGATGACCGCCGGCGCCTCCCCCGCCGCGCCCGCCCGCGCCACCGAACGCACGACCGAGACCGCGAAGCCGGCCGAGCCGACCCGCAAACCCGCGCGTGCCGCAGCCCCGGTTGCGGCCCCGGCCGAAGAGCTGCCGGGCGCGCCGCTCGACGCGCGCTTCACCTTCGACAGCTTCGTCGTCGGCAAGCCGAACGCGCTGGCCCATGCCGCCGCCCGCCGGGTGGCCGAGGGCGGCCCGGTGACCTTCAACCCGCTGTTCCTCTACGGCGGCGTCGGTCTGGGCAAGACCCACCTCATGCACGCCATCGCGCATGAGCTGCAGGCCCGCCGCCCCGATCTGCGGGTGCTCTATCTTTCGGCCGAGCAGTTCATGTACCGCTTCGTGCAGGCGTTGCGCGACAAGCAGGTGATGGACTTCAAGTCGCTGTTCCGCTCGGTCGACGTGCTGATGGTCGATGACGTGCAGTTCATCGCCGGCAAGGATTCGACCCAGGAAGAGTTCTTCCACACGTTCAACGCGCTCGTGGATCAGAACAAGCAGATCGTCATCTCGGCAGACCGTGCGCCGGGCGAGATCAAGGACCTGGAAGAGCGCATCAAGTCGCGCCTGCAATGCGGCCTTGTCGTCGACCTGCACCCGACCGACTACGAGCTGCGGCTGGGCATCCTGCAGACCAAGGCCGAACAGGCCCGCGACGGCGGCCAGTATCGGGGCCTCGAACTGGCGCCGGGCGTGCTCGAGTTCCTCGCGCACCGCATCACCACCAACGTCCGCGTGCTGGAAGGCGCGCTGACCCGGCTCTTCGCCTTCGCCTCGCTGCTGAACAAGCCGATCACGCTGGAACTGGCGCAGGACTGCCTCGCCGACATCCTGCGCGCCTCCGACCGCCGCGTCACGATCGAAGAGATCCAGCGCAAGGTGGCCGAGCATTACAACGTCCGCCTCGCCGATCTGATCGGGCCGAAGCGGCAGCGCACCATCGCCCGGCCCCGGCAGATCGCGATGTATCTGTCGAAACACATGACCACCCGGTCGCTGCCTGACATTGGCCGGCGCTTCGGCGGGCGCGACCACACCACGATCATGCACGGGATCCGCAAGATCGAAGAGCTGCGCGGCCAGGACAACCAGCTGTCCGAGGACCTGGAACTGCTGCGCCGACTTATGTCCTCGTGACAACAGGCCGCGCCCCGGGCGTGGCCGGAATGCCGCAGATCGGCCCGGCCCGCCTTGACGGGACGGGGCGAAGCGGGAACAGTCGCGGCGACGGTCCGCTGGGGCCGAAAGGACTTGAGCCGGCAGGGAAATCGGATACCGTTCCCCTCCCGGCGAGATGGGGGTTGGAATGAAGTTCTCGATCGAACGCGGCACGCTTCTGAAGGCCGTGGGTCAGGCACAGTCGGTGGTGGAGCGTCGCAACACCATCCCGATCCTGGCGAACGTGCTGATCGAGGCCGAGGGCGAGGGCGTCAGCTTCCGCGCGACCGACCTGGACATCGAGGTCGTGGACAAGGCCGTCGCGCATGTCGAGCGCGCCGGATCGACCACCGTCTCGGCGGTGACGCTGCACGAGATCGTCCGCAAGCTGCCCGATGGCGCGCTGGTGACGCTGGCCGACGACCCCGCCTCGGGGCGGCTGACGGTGACCGCGGGACGCTCGACCTTCAACCTCGCGACGCTGCCGAAGGAAGATTTCCCGGTGATGGCCTCGTCCGAGTATTCGGCGAATTTCTCGGCCCCCGCGCCGGTGCTGCGCCGCCTGTTCGACAAGGCGAAATTCGCGATCTCGACCGAAGAGACCCGCTACTACCTGAACGGCGTCTACATGCATGTCGCGCAGGGCGAGGATGGCCAGGTGCTGCGCTGCGTGGCGACCGACGGCCACCGGCTGGCGCGGATCGACGCCCCCCTGCCCCTGGGCGCCGACGGGATGCCGGGCGTGATCGTGCCGCGCAAGACCGTGGGCGAGCTGCGCAAGCTTCTGGACGATGACGAGATGCAGATCGCGGTCTCGGTCTCGGAAACCAAGGTGCGTTTCGCGACCCCGGCGATCACGCTGACCTCGAAGGTCATCGACGGCACCTTCCCCGACTACAGCCGCGTGATCCCGATGGGCAACTCGCGCCGGCTGGAAGTGGATGCGACCGAATTCGCCAAGGCGGTGGACCGGGTCGCGACGGTGTCGTCGGAACGCTCGCGCGCGGTGAAGCTGGCGCTGGACGAGGACCGGCTGATCCTGTCGGTCAACGCCCCGGATTCGGGCGCGGCCGAGGAAGAGCTGGCCGTGGCCTATGGCGACGAGCGGCTGGAGATCGGCTTCAACGCCAAGTACTTGCTGGAGATCGCGAGCCAAGTCGACCGCGAGAACGCGGTGTTCCTGTTCAACTCCTCGGGCGATCCGACGCTGATGCGCGAGGGCAACGACACCTCGGCGGTCTACGTCGTGATGCCGATGCGCGTGTGACACATCGCGGACGGGGGGCGCTGCCCCGCTTCTGTTAAGAGCGGGGGGCACTGCCCCGATTTAGTTTAAGGCGGGGGGCTCTGCCCCCCGGGCCCCCGGCCTCCCCCCGGGATATTTGAACCAATGCGAAAAGGGGCGCGATGCCGGGCCTCGCGATCCATGAGCTGACGCTCGCCCAGTTCCGCTCGCATCGCCGGGCGGTTTTTGCGTTTGACGGGCGGCCCGTCGCGATCTGGGGCGCCAATGGCGCGGGGAAGACCAATATCCTCGAGGCGCTGTCGCTGCTGTCGCCGGGGCGGGGCCTGCGGCGTGCGGGGGCCGAGGAACTGGCGCGGCGGCCCGAGGCGGTGGGCTGGAAGGTCTCGGCCGGGCTGCGCCGCGAGGGGGTGTTCCGCGAGATCGAGACCGGGGCCGAGGGGCTTGCTTCGCGCATGGTGCGGATCGATGGCAAGGCCGCGCCGCAGGCGGCGCTGGCGGCTGTGGTGCCGATGGTCTGGCTGGTGCCGGCGATGGACCGGCTGTGGATCGAGGCGGCCGAGGGGCGGCGGCGGTTCCTGGACCGGCTGACGCTCAGCTTCGCGCCGGACCACGCCGAGGCTTCGCTGGCCTATGAGAAGGCGATGCGGCAGCGCAACCGGCTGCTGAAGGACGGCTCGCGCAACGCGGGCTGGTACGAGGCGCTGGAAGCGCGGATGGCTGAGGAAGGCGCGCGCATCCAGGCGAACCGGGCGGCGGCCGTGGCCCGCATCGTCGCGGCGCAGGCAGGGGCCGAGACGGCCTTTCCCGCCGGGGTGCTGACGCTGACCGGGCCGGAGGGCGATCCGCAGGGCGCCGGGGCGCTGACGGCGGCCTGGGCGGGGGGCCGGGCGCGCGATCTTGCTGCGGGGCGGACGGTGGTCGGGCCGCATCGTGCTGATCTGGAAGCGGTTTATGCCGCCAAGGGTCTGCCCGCCGGGCAATGTTCGACCGGCGAGCAGAAGGCGCTGCTGCTGTCGCTGGTGCTGGCCAATGCGCGCGCTCTGGCGGCGGAAACCGGCCTGACGCCGGTGATCCTGATGGACGAGGTCGCGGCCCATCTTGACGCGGGCCGGCGGCGGGCTTTGTACGACGAGATCGCGGCCCTTGGCGCGCAGGCCTTCCTGACCGGCACCGGGCCCGAGCTGTTCGAGGGGCTCGGCGCACGGGCGCAGGGTCTGGAAGTCACCGAAACCGCAGGGATTTCTGCGGCCAGCGAGAGGGATGTCCCATGAGTGCGCTCAGCCCGCAGCGGGTCACGCTGCTGACGCTCGGTGTTGCCGACCTGGACGCGGCGCGCGCCTTCTACGAGAGGCTTGGCTGGGTGCCGGCCCAGGCGCAGGAGGGGGTCGTCTTCTTCCAGATGCAGGGCGCGGTGCTGGCGCTGTTCGGGCGCGAGGATCTGGCCGCGGACCAGAAGCGCCCGGTGGCCGAGCTGGGCACCGGGGCTGTCACGCTGGCCCAGAACTTCCCCACCAAGGCGCAGGTCGACGCGGCCTATGCCACCGCCCTCGCCGCGGGGGGCCGCGCCGTGAAGGCGCCCGAGGAGGTGTTCTGGGGCGGCTATTCCGGCTATTGGGCCGATCTCGACGGCCATGTCTGGGAGGTCGCGATGAACCCGTTCTGGCCGCTGGCCGCCGATGGCAGCCTGACCCTGCCGCCGCAGGGCTGAGGCCGCCGGCAGCGCGAGAACCGGGGGGGTGCCTCGCGTGCAGCCCGCGTACACCCCCCGTACACCCCCCGCGACCACGCCGTTCAGGGCTTCTTCAGAAGCTTCGGTCGCGCAGAGCCTCTTGCGCCGACAGACGCGCGCCGATTATGTTGCCAAAGGCAACACTTAGCGGAATCAGGCAACATGTCTTCCCCTTCCCCTGCGCAGGCCGTGCCCGAGGTCGATCCCGGGCAGGTCGCCGCCTTCCGGCAGTTCAACCGCTTCCACACGCGGCTGGTCGGGCTGCTCGACGACCGCTTCCTGGCGTCGGACTACGCGCTGCCGCAGGTGCGGGTGCTCTACGAGATCGCCACTGCCGAAGCCGCCCCCGCGGCCCGTGATCTGGCCGAGACGCTGAGGGTCGATCCCGGCTACCTGAGCCGGGTCATCGCCCAGCTCGAGGGCGACGGGCTGGTCGAGCGCCGGCCGAGCGCCGCCAATGCCAAGCGGCTGGAGCTGCGCCTGACCCGGGCCGGGGCGGCGGCGGCGGCGGGGCTGGACGCGGCCTCGGCCGAGGTGATGCGCGGGCTGCTGGCGCCGCTGACCCCGGCCGAGCGGCGCGAGCTGGTCGGCGCGATGCGCAGCGTCTCGCGGCTGCTGGGCGAAGGGCCGAAGGATCGGACGGTGGTGCTGCGGGCGCCCGAGCCGGGCGACCTTGGCACGATCATGGCCCGCAACGGCGCGCTCTATGCCGCCGAATACGGCTGGGACCAGAGCTACGAGGCGCTGGTGGCCGAGATCCTGGCGAAGTTCGTCCGCGACTTCGATCCCGCCTGCGAGCGTCTCTGGATCGCCGAGGTCGAGGGGCGGGTCGCGGGCTCGGTCATGGTGGTGAAGGCCGAGGACGGCAGCGCGAAACTGCGGCTGCTGTGGGTCGAGCCCTGGGCACGGGGACTGGGCATCGGGCGGCGGCTGGTCGAGGAATGCCTGCGCTTCGCCCGGGCGAAGGGCTATGGCCGGATGGTGCTCTGGACCAACGACTGCCTGACCAGCGCCCGGCGGATCTATCAGGGCGCGGGGTTCGAGCTGGTCGATCAGGCGCCGCACCGCAGCTTCGGGCAGGACCTGATGGGGCAGACCTGGGCGCGGGATCTCTAGCCCTCTCGACACCTCCCCTCGACGGGCCCCATCGACGGGCCCCCTCGACAGCGGCATCGCGGCCCGGCATGACTGCGCGGACCAACCGGCGGCCCGCCCGCCCCCTGCCCTGCGCGAGGCCGCGATGACGCTCTCTGCCGAAGGCCTCTGGCTTTATGCCGGGGCATTGCTGATCCTGTGGCTGACCCCCGGCCCGGTCTTCGTGGCGCTGATCGCCCGCGGCCTCACGGGGGGCTTCGCGGGCGCCTGGCCGCTGGCGGTGGGCGTGGTGCTGGGCGACATGATGTGGTCGCTCGTGGCGATCTTCGGCCTGTCGGTGATTGCGGGTCAGATGCACGAGATCATGGCGGTGCTGCGCTGGATCGCCGCGGGGATCTTCATCGTGATGGGCCTGGGCCTGATCCGCGGCGCGGCGCGGCCGCTGACCACCGACGGGCGGATGACGCGGCCGGGGCTTTGGGCCGGGTTCTCGGCCGGGATCCTCGCGATCCTCGGCAATCCGAAGGCGATCCTGTTCTACATGGGGGTGCTGCCCGGCTTCTTCGACCTGACGCGGATCACCGGCTGGGACATCGCGGCGATCGTGGCGATGTCGATGGCGATCCCGCTGTGCGGCAACCTGATCACCGCCGCCGCGGTCGCCCGCGCCCGCGTGCTCTTGACCCGCCCCGCGGCGCTGATCTGGACCAACCGGGTAGCGGGCGGACTGCTGGTCGCCGTCGGCTGCATCATCCCCCTGCTCTGACCCCGGGCAGGCGCGCCAGAGCCGGGGGGGCACGGGGGGCCTCGCAGGCCCCCCGACCCTGTTTCCGGCGCAGGGCCGCCACAGGCGCGAAACCCCCAAATATTGTGGGTTCGGGGTGACATTGCCCCCCCGATCCCCTATAAAATGGCATCCACCACCGAAGGCCTTTCCCCATGACCGACGACAGCCCGAAGCCCTCGACCTACGGCGCGGATTCCATCAAGGTTCTGAAGGGCTTGGAGGCGGTCCGCAAGCGGCCGGGCATGTATATCGGGGATACCGACGACGGCTCGGGCCTGCATCACATGGTCTACGAGGTCGTCGACAACGGCATCGATGAGGCCTTGGCGGGCCATGCCGACTTCGTGCGGGTGAAGATCCACGCCGACAGCTCGGTTTCGGTGCGCGACAACGGCCGCGGCATCCCGGTCGACATGCACAAGGAAGAGGGCGTCTCGGCGGCCGAGGTCATCATGACCCAGCTGCATGCCGGGGGTAAGTTCAACAACACCGACAGCGACGGCAACGCCTACAAGGTCTCGGGCGGGCTCCATGGCGTGGGCGTGTCGGTGGTGAACGCGCTCAGCGACTGGCTGGAGCTGACGGTCTGGCGCGACGACACCGAATACAAGGCCCGGTTCGAGGGCGGCGTCTGCACCGTCCATGTCCACCCCGTGGGCCCCGCCCCCGGCGAGCGCGGCACCGAGGTGCGGTTCATGGCCTCGTCGAAGGTGACGGACCCCGAGGGCACCTTCTCGAACCTCGAGTACAGCTTCAAGACGCTGGAGACTCGGCTGCGCGAACTGGCCTTCCTGAACTCGGGCGTGCGGATCATCATCGAGGACGAGCGCCCGGCCGAGCCCTTGAAGACCGAGCTGTTCTACGAGGGCGGGGTGAAGGAATTCGTCAAGTATCTCGACCGTTCGAAGACCCCGGTGATGGCCGAGCCGATCTACATGACCGGCGAGGTCAAGGGCATCGGCGTCGAGGTGGCGATGTGGTGGAACGACAGCTACCACGAGACGGTGCTGCCCTTCACCAACAACATCCCCCAGCGCGACGGCGGCACCCATATGGCGGGCTTCCGCGGCGCGCTGACCCGCACGATCAACTCCTACGCCCAGACGAGCGGGATCGCGAAGAAGGAGAAGGTCGACTTCACCGGCGACGACGCGCGCGAGGGTCTGACCTGCGTGCTGTCGGTGAAGGTGCCCGATCCGAAATTCTCGAGCCAGACCAAGGACAAGCTGGTCTCGTCCGAGGTCCGCCCGGCGGTCGAGAACCTGGTGAACGAGAAGCTCGCCGAATGGTTCGAAGAGCATCCCTCGGAAGCCAAGATCATCGTCGGCAAGATCGTCGAGGCCGCCTTGGCACGCGAGGCGGCGCGCAAGGCGCGCGAGCTGACGCGGCGCAAGACGGCGATGGACGTGGCCTCGCTGCCCGGGAAGCTCGCCGACTGCCAGGAGAAGAACCCCGAGTTCTCCGAACTCTTCCTCGTCGAGGGGGACTCGGCCGGCGGCTCTGCCAAGCAGGGGCGCGAGCGGAAGAACCAGGCGGTGCTGCCGCTGCGCGGCAAGATCCTGAACGTCGAGCGCGCGCGCTTCGACCGGATGCTCAGCTCTGACCAGATCGGCACGCTGATCACCGCGCTGGGCACCGGCATCGGGCGCGACGAGTTCAGCCTGGCCAAGCTGCGCTACCACAAGATCGTCATCATGACCGATGCCGATGTCGACGGCGCCCATATCCGCACGCTGCTTCTGACCTTCTTCTTCCGGCAGATGCCCGAGCTGATCGAGGCCGGACACCTCTACATCGCGCAGCCGCCGCTTTACAAAGTCGCGCGCGGCAAGTCCGAGGTCTATCTGAAGGACCAGGCGGCGCTCGAGGATTACCTGGTGCAGGCCGGGGTCGACGGGGCGATGCTGCGCCGCGCGGACGGGGAAGAGATCATGGGCCAGGACCTGGCCCGCGTGGTCGAAGAGGCGCGGTCGGTGCAGCGGGTGCTGAAGGCCTTCCCGACGCATTATCCGGCCCATATCCTGGAACAGGCGGCGATCGCCGGCGCCTTCCGCCCCGGTGCGGTCGATGCCGACCAGCAGGGCGTGGGCAATGCCGTGGCCGCGCGGCTGGACGATGTGGTCTTGGAATACGAGCGCGGCTGGCAGGGCCGCCCGACGCAGGACCACGGGCTGCGCTTCGCCCGCTTCGTCCGGGGCGTCGAGGAAGTGCGCACGCTCGACGGGCAGGTGCTGCGCTCGGGCGAGGCGCGGCGGCTGGGCTCGTTCACCGAGGCGCTGATCGAGGCCTATGGCCAGCCGGTGAAGCTGGTGCGCAAGGAGCGCGAGCAGCTGATCCACGGCCCGCTCGAGCTGCTGAAGGCGATCCTGACCGAGGGCGAGAAGGGGCTGACGCTGCAGCGCTACAAGGGTCTGGGCGAGATGAACCCGGATCAGCTGTGGGAGACCACGCTGGACCCGGTGGCGCGGACGCTGCTGCAGGTGAAGGTCGACGACATGCTGGAGGCCGACGACATCTTCACCAAGCTGATGGGCGACGTGGTGGAGCCGCGCCGCGAGTTCATCCAGCAGAACGCGCTGAGCGTCGAGAACCTCGACTTCTGATCGGGGTGCAGGAGTGCCCAAAGCGGTTCGCGCCCCCGTAAGGGTGCGCGATTACCCATAACCTGTCGCTTCGCGGGTGCGTGCCGACGGCCGCAAGCGCGGGATCTCCGGGCGTGCATGCGACCGTGGCAGTCGACTTCGCGGACGGAGCGGACATTCGCGACCGCACTTGCCTGTCCGGCTCGCGCGTGCACCGGGCCCCGTCTCGCGAGGGGAAGGGGCCAGGGTCGGATCCCGGAACGGCGCCACGGATCGGTGGCAACACGATGCGGGCGAAGGTCGAGGGTGATGCCCGGTCCGCGACCGTGCCCGCAAGCTGGCGATGCCTTCTTTGAACCCCGGATGAACGGCATGATCCGTCACCCGGGGCATCGCCGTCAGCGCTTCAGCTCGGTCACCGTCAGCTTGCCGTTCATGCGCTCGGCGTGGAATTCGACCTCGGCGCCTTCGCTCAGGCCCTCGAGCATCGCCGGATCGGCGACGTTGAACACCATCTTCATCGCCGGCATGTCGAGGTTCTCGAGCGGGCCGTGGTCGATCGTGACCTTGTTCCACTTGGTGTCGATCTTGGTCACGGTGCCGGTGGTCATCGGCATCCCGGACTGCGCGAGGCTCATGCCGGCCGAGAGCGTCAGCGCGGCGGCGAGGGTCAGCAGCGTCTTCATCGGAAATCTCCTTTCAGGGGTCACTTGACGTCGAGCGTGCCGTGCATGCCGGCCTCGTAATGGCCGGGCAGCAGGCAGGCGAAGGCGAAGGCGCCGGCGTCGCCGAAGGTCCACAGGATGTCGGCCTCCTCGCCAGGGCCGAGGCGCACGGCGTTCGGGTCGTCGTGCTCCATCTCGGGGAACTTCTCCATCAGCGCCTTGTGCTCGGTGATGGCATGGGGCGTGTCCATGACGAACTCGTGCTCGGTCTCGCCGGCGTTGACGATGTGCAGGCGCACCGTCTCGCCGGGGGTGAAGGCGAGATCGGCGGGTTCGAAGACATAGGCCCCGTCGTCGGTCTCGCGCATGGTCACCTCGACGGTGCGCGAGGGCTTGTGGTGGGCCGCCATGCCGATCGCCATCGGGTGGCCGCCGGCATGGTTTCCGGCGGCAAGGGCCACGCCCGGCGCAAGGGAAAGCGCGAAAGCGATCAGGGGGAGTCTGGTGGTCATCTGGGAGTCTCCTCAGGAAAATCGGGGCTCAGCCGCGGCGCAGGTGGCCGGGCGGGGTCAGGATCGTGCGGGGGCTGTCGTTGCGGGCATGGTCCGGAAGCTCTCCGGTCCATTCCCAGGCCTGGGTGCCGGGCGGGTTCTCGAACCAGCCGGGGTCGGAATAGTCGCCGGGCGCGATGCCCTCGCGCACCTTCAGCACGGTGAACATGCCGCCCATCTCGAGCGGGCCGTAGGGCCCCCAGCCGGTCATCATCGGCACGGTGTTCTCGGGCAGCTCCATCGACATCTCGCCCATGTCGGCCATGCCGGCGGTGCCCATCGGCATGTAGCCGGGCTGGTGGCGGCGCATCATCGCCGTCAGCCGCGACTTGTCGGCGCCGATCACCGTCGGCAGGTCGTGGCCCATCGCGTTCATCGTGTGATGCGACTTGTGGCAGTGCAGCGCCCAGTCGCCGACGTGGTTCGCGTCGAACTCGTAGGCCCGCATCGCGCCGACGGGGATGTCGATCGTCACCTCGGGCCAGCGCGCCTCGGGGCGGACCCAGCCGCCGTCGGTGCAGGTGACCTCGAAATCGTAGCCGTGCATGTGCACCGGGTGGTTGGTCATCGTCAGGTTGCCGACCCGCACGCGGACCCGGTCGCCCTTGGCCGCGACCAGCGGGTCGATGTCGGGGAAGACCCGGCTGTTGAAGGTCCACAGGTTGAAGTCGGTCATCTCGGCCACCCGCGGCAGGTAGGTGCCGGGGTCAATGTCATAGGCAGCGAGCAGGAAGGCGAAGTCGCGGTCGACCGGCATGAAGGCGGGGTCGCGCGGATGCACGATGAAGAGGCCCATCATCCCCATCGCCATCTGAACCATCTCGTCGGCATGGGGGTGGTACATGAAGGTGCCCGACTTGATCAGGTCGAACTCGTAGACGAAGGTCTTGCCCGGCGGGATCGCCGGGTGGCTGAGGCCGCCGACCCCGTCCATCCCCGAGGGCAGGATCAGCCCGTGCCAGTGGACCGAGGTGTGTTCGGGCAGGCGGTTGGTGACGTAGATCCGCACCCGCTCGCCCTCGACCGCCTCGATGGTCGGGCCGGTGGACTGGCCGTTGTAGCCCCAGAGGCGGGCGATCATCCCCTCGGCCATGATCCGTTCGACCGGTTCGGCGACCAGATGGAACTCCTTGACGTTGCTGTTCATCCGCCAGGGCAGCGACCAGCCGTTGAGCGTGACCACCGGGTTGTAGTCGGGCCCCGAGCCCGGGCGCGGCGGCACCGCGGTCGCGGGGCTGTCCATCACCGCGGCCTCGGGCAGGTCGCGAAAGCGCGTCTGCGCGGCGGCGGCCGAGGCCAGCACCGCACCGGCGCCGATCCCGGCGCCCAGCATCTGTCTGCGGTTCATTCGTCGCCTCCTTCGCTGGAGATCGGGCCGCCCCAGATGGCGGCGGTCACGTCGGTCTCGGCGATCCAGTAGTCCTTCTTGGCCGCGGCGGCCGAGAGCCGCGCCTCGAGCCCGTCGCGGGCATCCTCGAGAAGATCGAAGGCCGAGGTGAGCATGCCGTTGTAGGACAGGAGCGCCTGCTCATCGATCTCGGCCCTAAGCGGCACCACCTGGTCGCGCCACTGCCGCGCGATCGCGTGGCGGCCGGTGACCTGCCGCTGCGCGATCCGCGCCTCGGCCCGCGCGGCGATCGCCTGGTCGGCCAGTTCGTTGGCGGCCTGCAGATAGGCCATCTGGCCGCGCTTCGAGACGAGCCTGCCGGTGTCGTAGAGCGGGATCTCGAAATCGAGGTCCAGAACCGCCGTGCGGTCAGTCTCGCCGTCCTCGCGCTCCACCTCGCCGCCCGCGGCCAGCGCCACGTCGGAGATCATCCGCGTCCGGCCTTCCAGACGGTAGTCGAGCGCGACCGCCTCCAGCTCCAGCCGTCCCGACGCCAGATCGGGGCGGTTCTGCAGGGCCAGCCGCTCAATGTCGGCAGCGCCCCGCGGCCGGCCCGGCAGCCCCGGCAGGGCGTCGGGGACGAAGACGTCGAGATCGCCGCCCCAAAGACCCATCAGCCGCAAGAGCCGTTCCTTGGCGACCTCGGCCTCCAGCCGCGCGGCGGCGCGCTCGGCGGCGAGTTCCGCGGTGAAGGCATGTTCGCGCGCCTGATCGGCCCGGTTCAGCGCCCCGGTCTGGCCAAGCTGCGCCGCCAGTTCCGACGCGGCCTCGGCCGTGCCCTGGGTCTGGCCGATCAGCGCCGCCGCCTCGAAGGCGCCGACCGCCTCGATCCAGGCGCGGCGGGTCTCGACGGCGAGCGCCATGGTCTCGGACAGCGCCGCGAGTTCGGCCTGTTCGAAGCGGATCTGCGCCACGCGGGTGCGGGGCTTCGCGGTGGCGATGTCGAGAAGCGAGGCCGCGAGCGCCGCTTCCAAGCTGCGCGCGGCATCGCCCGCAAGGCCGGTGGCCGAGACGCCGAGGGTGGGAACAGGGCCCATCGCGGCCTCCCAAAGCTCGGTCGAGGACAGGCCAAGCTCGGCATAGCGCGCCTGCAGCGCGCGGTTGTTGACCAGCGCCACCTGCACCGCGGTGTCGGCGTTGACGGTCTTGCCCTGCACCCGGGCGCGGACGCGGGCGGCATTGGCCGCGACCTCGGCCGGCGTGAGGTGCCAGGCGGCCGTCAGTCCGGCGGAGCGGGCTGCGGCCTCGGTGCGCGCGAAGCCCGCGCGGGGCTCCGAGGCGCGGCCCATCGTGCCGAAATCGGCGCAGGCCGACAGGGTGAGGGCGGCGGAGAGGCCCAGGATCAGCGGCTTCATGGCCGCCCCCCGGACTGCGCGTCGTTCAGGCCGCGCCAGTCGCCCGGCTCGGTGATCTCATGCGCGGTATAGGCGACGGCGGGGCCCGAAGGGGCCGGGCGCGCGGTCGCGGGATCGGCCGGGGCGATCAGCGCCAGCGCAGGGGTCAGCCTGTCCACCGGCGCGCAGCCGGCGGCAAGCAGCGGCACGATGGCCGCAAGAACGGTTTTCACGAAAGGTCCTCATCCGATCACAGGTCACGACGGGCGCGAGGGCTTGGCCCCCCCGCGCATGCGGAATCCGGATCAGGCGCGGGGTGGCCGGCGCAGCCCCTCGGGGATCGCGAGGTCAATGAGCGAGGCGCGCACCGGCAGGCCCTGCGGCTGCGCAAGGCGCAACGGCGCCGCAGGCTGGATCGCCAGCGCGGCGATCGCCATCAGGCAGGCATGGCTGGCGCAGTGGTCGGCCTTCATGTCGCCGGGCGCGGGCGTTTTATCCGCGTGCGACATCGAGGCATGGTCATGGCCCATTTCGGAGGCCTTGGCAGGCGCGGTCACCGTGCCATCGCAGTCGAGCATCGAGGCCGCGTTGGCCGGGCTCAACGCCACCGTCGCCGTGATCAGGATCACGACGCAAAGCGGGAGAAGAGCGCGAAGGCGGTGCCACATGGGGGAAATCTACCGGACTGCAGGGGCGCGGGGCAAGGGCCTGGTCGGTGGCGCGGCAATCCCCCGCCACCGACCTTGGTCTCAGTCAAGCTTCAGCGCGCGCAGGCGCAGCGCGTTGCCGATGACCGAAACCGAGCTGAGGCTCATCGCCGCCGCCGCGACAACGGGCGAGAGCAGGATGCCGAGGAACGGGTAGAGCACCCCCGCCGCCAGCGGCACCCCGGCGGCGTTATAGACGAAGGCGAAGAACAGGTTCTGGCGGATGTTGGCCATCGTCGCCTGCGCCAGCCTGCGCGCGGTCAGGATCCGCGTCAGGTCGCCCTTCACCAGCGTGATGCCCGCGCTTTCCACCGCGACATCCGCCCCGGTGCCCATCGCGATGCCCACGTCCGCCGCCGCCAGCGCCGGCGCGTCGTTCACCCCGTCGCCCGCCATCGCGACGCTCAGGCCCTTGGCCTGCAGCTCGGCCACCAGCGCGCCCTTGTCCTCGGGCGAAACCCCGGCGCGGACCTCGTCGATGCCGAGGCTCTGCGCCACGGCCTTGGCCGTGGCCTCGGCGTCGCCCGTCGCCATGACGATGCGCAGACCCGCCGCGTGCAGGCCCCTGATCGCCTCGGCCGTGGTGGGTTTCACCTTGTCGGCGACCGCGACGAGGCCCGCGGCCTTGCCGCCCACCGCGAGGAACATCGCGGTGCGGCCCTGCGCCTGCAGCTCTGCCGCGCGGGCGGCAAGATCCCCGGTCTCGATGCCCTCGGCCGCCATCAGCGCGGCATTGCCAAGGGCGACCCGCGCGCCGTTCACCGTGCCGGTCACGCCCTTGCCGGTGACGGCCTCGAAGTCCTGCACCTCAAGCCGCGCGGCCCCGCGCGCCTGGGCCCCGGCGGTGATCGCCTCGGCCAGCGGGTGTTCCGAGCCACGCTCGAGCGCCGCCGCATGGGCGAGGATCGCGGGCGCGTCGAGCGCGCCCGCCACCACCTCGGTCAGCGAGGGGCGGCCCTCGGTCAGCGTGCCGGTCTTGTCCACGACCAGCACGTCGACCTTGGCCAGCCGCTCCAGCGCTTCGGCATCGCGGATCAGGACGCCGGCATGCGCGCCGCGCCCGGTCGCCACCATGATCGACATCGGCGTGGCGAGGCCCAGCGCACAGGGGCAGGCGATGATCAGCACCGAGACCGCGGCGACGAAGGCGTGGCTCAACGCCGGCGCGGGGCCGAGCGCCCACCACAGGACAAACGCCAGCAGGGCCGAGCCGACGACCGCCGGCACGAAATAACCCGCCACCCGGTCGGCCGCCGCCTGGATCGGCGCGCGCGAGCGCTGCGCCTGCGCGACGAGGCCCACGATGCGCGACAGCGTGGTCTCGGCCCCCACCCGCTCGGCGCGCATGACGAAGCTGCCGGTGCGGTTCAGCGTGCCGCCGGTGACGGTGGCGCCTTGCGCCTTCTCGACCGGCACCGGCTCGCCGGTCACCATGCTCTCGTCGACGCTCGAATGACCCTCGGTCACCGTGCCGTCGACCGGCACCGACTCGCCCGGGCGCACGCGCAGCAGGTCGCCCGCCGCGACGGCGTCGAGGGGCACGTCCTCCTCCTGTCCACCGCGGATCCGCCGCGCGGTCTTCGGCGCGAGGTCCATCAGCGCCCGGATCGCGTCACCGGTGCGCTCGCGCGCGATCATTTCCATCACCTGTCCGACGAGCACGAGGATCAGGATCACCGCCGCCGCCTCGAAGTAGACGGGCACCATGCCGTCATGGCGCATGGCGTGCGGGAAGATGCCCGGCGCGATGAGCGCCACCACCGAGAAGATCCACGCCGCCCCGGTGCCGATCGCGATCAGCGTCCACATGTTCGGGCTGCGGTTGACGATCGAGGACCAGCCGCGCTTGAAGAACACGCGGGTCAGCCAGACGACCGCCGTCGCCAGCACCGCCTGGACCCAGAGGAAGGCGGTCGGCCCCAGCCAGTCGCGGAACGGCAGGCCGAGGTGGTCGCCCATCTCGAGCACGAAGACCGCCGCTGCCAAGGGTGCGCCGATCCACAGCCGGCGGCGGAAGTCGACGAGTTCGGGGTTGGGACCGCTGTCGGCGGTGGGCATCATCGGCTCGAGCGCCATCCCGCAGATCGGGCAGTCGCCGGGGCCGTCCTGCACGATCTCGGGGTGCATCGGGCAGGTCCATTGCGCGCCAGCCGGGGCCACGGGCGCGGGGCGGTCGCCGAGGTAGCTGGCCGGATCGGCCTCGAACTTCTGCTGGCAGCGGGCCGAGCAGAAGTAGAACCGCTGGCCGTCATGCCTGGCCATGTGCGCGGCGCTGGCGCGGTCGACAGTCATGCCGCAGACCGGATCCTTCGCGGTCAGGTAGTCCTCCGGCGCGGCGGCGAACTTGGTGCGGCAGCCTTCCGAACAGAAGTGGAAGCTGCGGCCGTCGTGATCGAGGCTCGGCTTGCCGGCGGCGGGATCGACGGTCATGCCGCAGACGGGATCGCGGATGACGGTCGTCTTCGCGGGTCCCTGGCCCTTACCGCCGCAGCAGCCGGAACCGGTTCCATGGTCGTGATGATGATGCGCGTGCATGTGTGCCTCCCGGGCAGGAACCTTGCGTCGCCCTGTGACGTAGTCCTTCCAGTCGCTGGAAGGTCAAGGGGAAAATCGCGATTGACCTTCCAGCGGCAGGAAGCCTTAGGCTTTGCATCAAAGGATGGAGGTGGCGCGATGAACATCAAGGACGCGGCCGAGGCGAGCGGCCTGCCGGCGAAGACGATCCGCTATTACGAGGAGATCGGGCTGGTCCGTCCGGCCCGTGCCGCGAACGGCTACCGCGACTTCGGCGCGCGCGAGGCGGCGAAGCTGGGTTTTCTGGCCCGGGCGCGGTCGCTGGGGTTCTCGATCGACGATTGCCGTGCGCTGATCTCGCTCTACGAGGACCGCGAGCGTGCCAGTGCCGACGTGAAGCGACTGGCCGAGGAGCGGCTTGGCGAGATCGACCGCAAGATCGCTGAGCTCGAGGGGCTGAAGGCGGTGCTCTCGGACCTCGTGCACCGCTGCCACGGCGACGACCGCCCGGACTGCCCGATCCTGTCGGACCTTGCCGGGGCGGAGGGCCGGGCATGAACTGGCCCCTCGCAGGGACGCTCGCGTGCCTTGCCGTGGCGGCAGGTCTGCCCGCGGCTGCCGGCAGCTTCGCGGTGCCCGAGCCGGGAGCGGTGATCCTTCCCGACGTGACCGGCGAGGCGGCGCTCGGCCAGCGCGCCTATGCTGCGCGCTGCGCCAGCTGCCATGGAGAGGTCGCGACCGGTACCGAGCAGGGACCCCCGTTCCTGCATCCGTTCTATCTTCCTGACCACCACGGGGATCGGGCCTTCCTGATCGCGGCGGAAAGCGGCGTCCGGGCCCATCATTGGCGTTTCGGCGACATGCCCCCCGTCGAGGGCATCACGCGGGCCGAGGTGAAGGCGGTCATCGCCTACGTCCGCGCGCTCCAGCAGGCGAATGGCCTGATCGACTGACCGCTCACCCGTCGCAGGACCAGAAGCCGCGGTAGCCGACGGTCGGGCCGTCCTGCAGGGCGAAGACCATCTCGGCATCGGCGCGCGGGCCCGGGTCGGCCTCGGGCGTGACCGTGACCGAGGCGCCCTCGGTCTGCCATGCGGTGTTCCCGGTCGGGGCGAGGCGCAACAGGATGCCGTTGAGCTTCATCCCGGCGCCCTCGGGGCCCGAGACGAGGATCGGTGCCGCCGCCTCGGTCTGGCGGAAGCGGCAGGCGGGGGCGGCGACGGTCTCGCCGATCTCGCGGTCGCTCATCTGGGCGGGATCGAGCCCGGCCCGCAGCGTGTTGGCCAGCGCATCGCCGAGGCTGCCCGGTCGCGCCTCCGGATCGCGGTAGATCTCGGTCGCCTCTCCGTTCCGACCGATGTCCGCGATCAGGTAGCGCATCTCGGCGATCTCGCGTTCCTGAGCCTCGACGATGCCGCGGGCGAGCTTGCGCACGCGCGGATCCTCGATCCCGGCACGCTCGGAGGTCATGATCGCGATCGAGTGGTGCGGGATCATCGCGCGCATGTAGCTGACGCCGTCGACGGTGACCTGGCTGCGCACGAGCCAGAGCGCGCCCGCGAAGACGACGGCGCTGGCGGCGAGAATCGCGATCTTCGTGCCGCGGCCCTTGTACATGCCCCACATGAACAGGAGCATGATAGGAGCCATCGCCGCCCCCATGACCAGCGCCATGTAGCCGCGCGTCTCGCTGAAGAAGACATGCTCGAGCGCGTAGGTGTTCAGATACATGAGCCCGAACATCACCACCGTCGAGGCAAGGATCATCAGGGCGAAGCGTGAGTAGGACATGGCGGCCTCCGGTCGGGTTCACGCAAAGCGAACGACCTTCCAGCGCTGGAGGGTTCCCCTGACGCCGTTCGGCGGGGGGACGGGCTTTCACGGTATTTGCGCGAGAATGTTGCTGAAACGCAGGGTCAGGACAGGGCAGCGGCCCGAGGCTTTGACCGGTTGCAGCGCTTCGGAAGACCGGGACTGCCCCTCTCGGGCGGTCTGGTTTGAAGGCAGTGCAGGAGTGGCCTGTGGTCCATCGGGAGGGGCGCCTCAGGTATTGGCGGCCGATAGCCCGAAGCGATGTGGGTGCGGACGGCATCGTAATGGCGGCACCATCGTTCGATCGGGATCTGCGCCGCCCTCAGAGAATGGAAGATCTCGGCGTCGCGCAGGTCGTCACGGAGCCTCGCGTCGAAGCTCTCGACGCAGCCGTCTTCCCAAGGGATTCCGGCTCGATGCGGGCAGTCTCGCGATGAACTCCGGGTCGTTGTCCGACCTGATATACACTGGCGGGCCCCGCAGGATGAACAGGCCGGTCAGCGCATCCACCACGTCGACAGCGTGGAGCTTGCGCTTTACGCGGGGCATGAGCATGCGGCAAGCGCGCCCATCCGCCGTCCGGTGCTGGACGAAGTCATGGGACCAGACGTGGTTCGGTCGTTCCCGGCGCAAGCGCGGGCATGAGCGATCCGCCAGCCGCGTTTCTGATGTTTGGGCGGAACCTCGAGCCCCTCACGCCGCCATGTTCGTTCCGCACGCTTATGGGTCGCCCACCATCCGGCCTGAACCTGCAGGATGTCTGCAGGCTTCTCTCGTTTGCCTGCCGGCGCCGCAGTCTTCCGTAAAACGGCATAAACTACTCCAAGAGGTGGACCACATCAGTGCGCCGAGACCACATGTCAGGTCACCGTCGGTTCGAATCAGATCGACACTGAGGCGCGGCAGCGCAGAGTCTCATTTAGACTAGGCCCGTTCGTCGTGCGGTAGCGGAGAGGGGAAGGCTTCGGCACGATCCAGTGCTAACCATTTGTATTCATATTATAAATCTTCCGCACCGACGCGTGCAGAAACGCTTCGCCAAGTGCATCCTCACCCGAGGGGCCTGATCTGAGCGGCCCTTCGATCCGGCACCGTCAGGTCCGCGCCCCGGGTGCGGACCTTTTCGGTCTTGCCGGCACCGGGCGTTCACCCACCATCGCCGCCCGACGCTTCTGCGCTGGCGGCACGCCGAATTTCCCGCTGAAGCAGCGCGTGAAATGCGAGACGTTGCCGAAGCCCGTCATCGTCGAGATCTCGATCAGCGGCAGCGCGGTCTGCTGCAGAAGCTCATCGGCCTTGGCCAGCCGCAGGTCGCGATAGAAGGTCATCATCGACAGGCCGAACCGCCCCGTGAACAGCCGCTGCAGCTGCCGCGCGCTGCAGCCCGACAGCGCCGCCAGCTGATCGGGCGACAGCGGATCGGCCAGATGGCTCGCCATCAGCTCGACCGCGGCCTCGAGCACCGGGTGATGCAGGTTGAACCTTTGCGCCGCGGCCAGCCGCTGCGGCTCGTCCGCCAGCCGCAGCCGCGGATGGATGAACCAGTCGCTGACCTCGCGCGCGAAGGCCGCGCCCTGGCCGCGTGCGATCAGCGCCCCCATCATGTCCATCGCCGCAACCCCACCCGCGCAGGTGTAGCGGTCGCGGTCGATGACATAGAGCGCGCGCTCGATCAGCAGGTCGGGCGCGTATTCGGCGAGCGGGTCGATATGGGCCCAATGCACCGTGAAGCGCCGCCCCGCCATCAGCCCGGCCTTGGCGAGGATCGCAGCCCCACCCGAGATGCCGCCCAGCCGCACGCCGCGGCTGGCAAGGCCGCGCAGCGCCTGCGTCAGCGCAGGGTCTTCGTAGAGCATCGGGTTGCCGCCGGCGACGACCAGCACAAGGTCGGGGATCGCGCCGGCGACCGACAGCGGCTCGGTGTGGAAGCCCCCGCCCGAGGTCGAGGCAAGAAAGCCCCCCGCGACCGAGTGGAAGCTGCAGCGATACAGCGTGCGCCCCGCCAGATGGTTCGCCGCGCGCAGCGGCTCGACCGCCGAGGCGAGCGACATCAGCGCGTAATCCGGGGTCAGGACGAAGCCGATCGACAGCGGTTCGGGCAGGCTCATGGGGCGTTTTCCCTGCGGTTCGGCGCAGCCTAGCCAAGCCGTCCGCGACGGGCAAGAAAACGTCCGCCACGGCAAAGCGATCCGTTCGGATCTCGGGCAATACAAGGGTCGGAAGACAGGCATATCGAGGTGGATCGGACGTGCGCTATTCGGCTTTCCGGGTTCTGAAAGAGGCCCTGACCGGACACAGGGGCTGGCGCCCGCTCTGGCGAGATCCCGACCCGCAGCCCGCCTATGACTACGTCATCGTCGGCGGCGGCGGGCATGGGCTGGCGACGGCCTACTACCTGGCCAACACCTTCAGGCAAGCCCGCATCGCGGTGCTGGAAAAGGGCTGGCTCGGATCGGGGAACATCGGGCGCAACACCACGATCATCCGCTCGAACTACCTGCTGCCGGGCAACGAGCCCTTCTACGAATTCTCGATGAAGCTCTGGGAGGGGCTGGAGCAGGCGTTCAATTTCAACGCGATGGTCAGCCAGCGCGGGATCCTGAACCTGTTCCATTCCGACGGCCAGCGCGACGCCTATCGCCGCCGCGGCAATGCGATGCGCTTCGCGGGCGCGGATTCCGAACTGCTGGATCAGGCGGCGGTGCGCGAGATGTGCCCGTTCCTGAACTTCGACAATGCCCGCTTCCCGATCAAGGGCGGCCTGCTGCAGCGCCGCGCCGGCACCGCGCGCCATGACGGCGTGGCCTGGGGCTATGCCCGTGGCGCGGATCTGGCGGGGGTGGACCTGATCCAGAACTGCGAAGTCACCGGGATGCGGATCGAGAACGGCCGCATCCGGGGCGTCGAGACCTCGCGCGGCTTCATCGGCGCGAAGAAGGTGGGGGTCGCGGTCGCGGGCGCGACCAGCCGGGTGATGGCGATGGCCGGGATGCGGATGCCGATCGAGAGCCACGTGCTGCAGGCCTTCGTCTCGGAAGGGCTGAAGCCGGTGATCCCGGGCGTGATCACCTTCGGCGCCGGGCATTTCTACGTCAGCCAGTCCGACAAGGGCGGGCTGGTCTTCGGCGGCGACATCGACGGCTACAACTCCTATGCCCAGCGCGGCAACCTCGCGGTGATCGAGGACGTGGCCGAGGGCGGCATGGCGCTGATGCCGATGATCGGGCGCGCGCGGCTGCTGCGCGTCTGGGGCGGGATCATGGACATGTCGATGGATGGCTCGCCGATCATCGACCGCACCCCGGTCGAGGGTCTCTATCTGAACGCGGGCTGGTGCTACGGCGGGTTCAAGGCGACGCCCGCCTCGGGCTACGCCTTCGCGCATCTGCTGAGCACCGACCGCCCGCACGAGACCGCGACCGCCTACCGGCTCGACCGGTTCGAACGCGGCTACGTGATCGACGAAAAGGGCGTGGGCGCCCAACCGAATCTGCACTGAGGCGCGCGATGCTGATCCCCCATCCCCTTCTGGGTCTGCGCGACGCGCAGGAGTTCACCTATCTTGGCGATGCGTCGCTGCTCGACCGGCCCGACGGCATGGCAGAGGGCGCGGCCGCGGCGTTCAATGACTATGTCTACCTGCGCGACAACCCCGCCGGGCTGCATCGCGAGCTGTGGTTCCACGAACAGGGCGACCGCAGCTGGCTGGTCGTGACCCGCGACACCCTCACCCATGACATCCTTGGCGCGGAACTGGCGCGCGACGTGGCGCTGGCCCGGAAAGGTGCGGAATGAGACTTTCGGGTGGGCTGATCGACCGCAGCCGCAGGCTGCGCTTCACCTTCGACGGCAAGGCGTTCACCGGCCATCCCGGCGACACGCTGGCCTCGGCGCTGCTGGCCAGCGACGTGCGGCTGATGGGCCGCAGCTTCAAGTATCACCGGCCCCGCGGCGTGTTTTCTGCGGGCTCGGAAGAGCCGAACGCGCTGGTGCAGCTGCGCGCGGGCGCGCGCGACGAGCCCAACACCCGCGCGACGGTGGTCGAACTGCTCGACGGGCTCGCGGCGCGCAGCCAGAACCGCCTGGGCTCGCTGCGCTTCGACCTGATGGCGGTGAACGACCTCTTCTCGGACGTCCTGACGGCGGGGTTCTACTACAAGACCTTCATGTGGCCGCGCGCCTTCTGGGAAAAGCTCTACGAGCCCGCGATCCGCAGGGCCGCCGGTCTGGGCGCGCTGTCGATGCAGGCCGATCCGGACAGCTATGACAAGGGCTTCCTGCACTGCGACCTGCTGGTGGTGGGCGGCGGCGCGGCCGGCCTTGCCGCGGCACTGACCGCGGCGCGCGCCGGCGCGCGGGTGATCCTTGCCGACGAGGACCACCGGCTGGGGGGGCGGCTGCTGGCCGAGAGCGACGTGATGGACGGCGCGCCCGCGACCGACTGGATCGCGGCGCTGGAGGCTGAATTCGCCAGCCTGCCGAACCTGCGGGTGATGCGGCGCACCACGGTCTGGGGCACCTTCGACCACGGCATCTTCGGCGCGGTCGAGCGGGTGGCGGACCACCTTGCCACCCCCGGCGCGGGCGTGCGCCAGACTTTGTGGCGGATCACCGCGAAACGCTCGATCGTCGCCGCCGGCGCGACCGAGCGGCATATCCCCTTCGCCAACAACGACCGCCCCGGCATCATGCTGGCCGGCGCGATGCGCGCCTATGCCAACCGCTGGGCGGTCAGTCCGGCGAAGACCGTCGCGATCTTCACCGACAACGACGACGGGCACCGCACCGCGCTGGACCTCGCGGCGAAGGGCGTGGAGATCGCGGCGGTGATCGACAGCCGCGCGGGCGCGCGGGCCTTCGGCGACTATCCCCTGCAGGCGGGCGCACGGGTCACGGACAGCCGCGGGCGGCTGGGGCTGCGCGCGATCCGCGTCGAGGACGGACGCAGCGCGCGCTGGATCGACTGCGGCGCGCTGGGTGTCGCGGGCGGGTGGAACCCCAATGTCCACCTGACCTCGCACCAGCGCGGCCGCCCGGTCTGGGACGAGGGCCGCGCGGCCTTCCTGCCCGGCACGCTTCCCGCCGGCATGGCCGTGGCGGGGGCCGGCGCGGGTGCGGGCAGCACGGCCGCCGCGCTGTCCTCGGGGGTCGAGGCGGCCGTCACGACGCTGGCGGCGCTGGGGATCACCGCAGCGCGTCCCGCCCTGCCCCATGCAGAGGACCGGCAGATGGCCCAGCAGCCGCTGTGGCAGGTGCCGGGCAAGGGCCGCGCCTGGGTCGATTTCCAGAACGATGTCACCGTCAAGGACATCCGCCTGGCCCATCAGGAGAACATGCGTCCCGTCGAGCATCTGAAACGCTGGACGACGCTGGGCATGGCGACCGATCAGGGCAAGACCTCGAACGTGACCGCGATCGCGGTGATGGCAGAGCTGACCGGCCAGTCGATCCCCGCGACCGGGACCACGATCTTCCGCCCGCCCTACACGCCCGTCTCGCTGTCCGTCCTCGGCGGCGGCGACACCGGCACGCAGTTCCGCCCCCGTCGCCTGACGCCCACCCATCCCTGGGCCGAGACGCAGGGCGCGGTCTTCGTCGAGGTCGGCCCCTGGATGCGGGCGCAATACTTCCCCCGCCCCGGCGAGACGCATTGGCGCGAGACGGTCGACCGCGAGGTGCTGGCGACCCGCGCGGGCGTCGGCCTGTGCGACGTGACCACGCTGGGCAAGGTCGACGTGCAGGGCGCGGATTCGGGCCTGTTCCTCGACCGGCTCTATGCCAATGCAACGGCCAGCCTGAAGGTCGGCAGGGTCCGCTACGGCCTGATGCTGCGCGAGGACGGCCACGTCTGGGACGACGGCACCTGCGCGCGGCTGGCCGAGGATCACTACGTCGTCACCACGACCACCGCACAGGCGGGCCCGGTCTATCGCCACATGGAATTCGCGCGCCAGTGCCTCTGGCCCGAGCTTGACGTGCAGCTGATCTCGACCACCGATGCCTGGGCTCAGATCTCGGTCGCGGGCCCCAATGCGCGGCGTCTGCTGGAGCGGATCGTCGACGGGTTCGACCTGTCGAACGCGGCCTTCCCCTTCATGGCCTGCGCGGGCCTCACCGTCTGCGGCGGACTTCGGGCGCGGCTGTTCCGGATCTCGTTCTCGGGCGAGCTGGCCTATGAGCTTGCGGTGCCGGCGCGCTACGGCGCGGCGCTGATGGCGCGGCTGGTCGAGGCGGGCGCGGATCTGGGCGCGACCCCCTACGGGACCGAGGCGCTTGGCGTGCTGCGCATCGAAAAGGGCCATGCCGCGGGCAACGAGCTGAACGGCCAGACCACGGCGCAGATGCTGGGGATGGGGCGTATGGTCTCGGCCAAGAAGGATGCGATCGGCACGGTGATGACCCGGCGCGAGGGGCTTCTGGCGGAGGGTCGCGTGCTTGTCGGTTTCCGGCCAGTCGATGCCGCCGACCCGGTGGTGGCGGGCGCGCATCTTTTCGCGGCAGGGGCCGCGCAGGTGACGGCCAACGATCAGGGTTGGATCACCTCGGCCTGCCATTCGCCGCATCTGGGCTCGGCCATCGGCATCGGATTCCTCGCCCGTGGCCAGGAGCGGATCGGCGAGATCGTCACCGCGGCCAACCCGATTCAGGGTCAGGACATCGCCCTGCGCGTCGTGTCCGCCCATTTCGTCGATCCCGAGGGAGAGCGTCTTCGTGCCTGATCTTCACCTGTCCCCCCTTGCGCCGGTCACCGCGCTGGGCGCGCAGACCGCGCGGCTGCTGCGCCTTGACCGCCTGACCCTGGCGGAGGTGCCCGACCTCGGCCTCGCCTCGCTGGCCCTGCGACGCGGCACGCAGGCCCCGGCGCCCTTCGGCCTGACCCTTCCCACGGCGGGGAACTGTGCCCGCCACGGCGCGATCTCGGCCTTCTGGACCGGTCCCGACCAGTGGATGATCGAGGGCGCGGGCGCGGCCGGGCGCGATTTCGCGGCCGAGGTCGCGGCCGAAGCGCCGGGCTGTTCGGTGACCGAGGAGACCGACGGCTTCGCGGCCTTCGACGTCACCTCGCACTGGGGCGAGGGGCCGATCCTGTGCCTGCTGTCGCGCATCGCCAACATCGACCCCGCCCGGCTTGCACCCGGGATGGCGGTGCGCACCGGCCTTGACCACATGTCGGTCTTCGTCGTCCGCCGGTCGGCCGAGCAGGTGACGGTGCTGGGCATGCGCTCTGCCGCGGGCAGCCTCTGGCATACGCTGCAGGCCATCACCACCCGGGTGACGGCATGAGCGCGCGGATGATCGACGGCAAGGCCTTCGCCGCCGGCCTCCGCGCCCGGGTCGCGGAACATGTCGCGGCGCTGGCCGCCGAGCACGGCATCGTGCCGGGTCTTGCGGTGGTGCTGGTGGGCGAAGACCCCGCCTCGGCCGTCTATGTGCGCAACAAGGGCGTGCAGACCCGCGAGGCCGGCATGGCGAGCTTCGAGCACAGGCTGCCCGCCGACACGCCCGAGGCCGAGCTGCTGGCGCTGATCGCACGGTTGAATGCCGATCCCGCGGTGCATGGCATCCTTGTCCAGCTGCCGCTGCCGGGCCGGATGGACGCGACCCGGGTCATCACCGCGATCGACCCGGCCAAGGATGTCGACGGGTTCCACATCCTGAACGTGGGCCTGCTGGGCACCGGACAGCGGGCGATGGTGCCCTGCACGCCGCTGGGCTGCCTGATGATGCTGCGCGACCATCTGGGGTCGCTGGCCGGGCTGAATGCGGTGGTGGTCGGGCGGTCGAACATCGTCGGCAAACCGATGGCGCAACTGCTGCTGGGCGACAGCTGCACCGTGACGCTGGCCCACAGCCGCACGCGCGACCTGCCCGCGGTCTGCCGGCAGGCCGACATTCTCGTGGCCGCCGTCGGCCGGGCCGAGATGATCCGGGGCGACTGGGTGAAGCCGGGCGCGACGGTGATCGACGTCGGCATCAACCGGGTCGAGCGTGACGGCAAGGCGCGGCTGGTCGGCGACGTGCGGTTCGACGAGGTGTCCGCCGTCGCCGGCGCGATCACCCCGGTTCCGGGCGGCGTCGGCCCGATGACCATCGCCTGCCTGCTGGCCAACACGCTCAGCGCCTGCTGCCG
This sequence comes from Frigidibacter sp. MR17.14, assembly GCF_037095735.1. NCBI lineage: Bacteria > Pseudomonadati > Pseudomonadota > Alphaproteobacteria > Rhodobacterales > Paracoccaceae > Frigidibacter > Frigidibacter sp. MR17.14. The sequence continues at coordinate 564,092 of NZ_JBAWKD010000001.1, forward strand.
CGCGGCGGGCCTGCCAGAGCCCCGCGGCCTGACCGCCTGATCCCCCGCCCCTTCCCCGCGCCATTCGCCCGGCCCCGCGACCGGGGTCCGCGCGCGCCTCCTTCGGAGACCGGACATGACCAAGTACTGCCTCACCGTCGCCTGCCCCGCGCAACGCGGCATCGTCGCCGCCATCGCGACCTATCTGGCCGAACACGGCTGCAACATCACCGACAGCGCCCAGTTCGACGATGCCGAGACCGGGCGCTTCTTCATGCGCGTGTCCTTCACGGCAGAGACCGGCAGCACGCTCGCCGCGCTGGACAAGGGCTTCGCACCGATCGCGCAGCAGTTCGGCATCGACGGCCGCTTCCATGACGAGGCAGGCAAGATGAAGGTGGTGCTGATGGTCAGCCGGTTCGGGCATTGCCTGAACGACCTGCTCTACCGCTGGCGGATAGGCGCATTGCCGATCGACATCGTGGCCGTGATCTCGAACCACATGGATTACCAGAAGGTCGTCGTGAACCACGACATCCCGTTCCACTGCATCAAGGTGACCAAAGAGAACAAGCCCGAGGCCGAAGCGCGCCAGATGCAGATCGTGCGCGAGACGGGGGCCGAGCTGATCGTGCTGGCGCGCTACATGCAGGTCTTGTCTGACGAGATGTGCCGCGAGATGTCGGGCCGCATCATCAACATCCACCACTCGTTCCTGCCCAGCTTCAAGGGCGCGAACCCCTACAAGCAGGCGTTCGAGCGCGGGGTGAAGCTGATCGGCGCGACCTCGCACTATGTGACCGCGGATCTCGACGAGGGCCCGATCATCGAACAGGACACGATCCGCGTGACCCATGCGCAGTCGCCCGACGACTACGTCAGCCTTGGCCGCGATGTCGAAAGCCAGGTGCTGGCCCGCGCGATCCATGCCCATATCCGCCGCCGCAGCTTCCTGAACGGCAACAAGACCGTTGTCTTCCCCGCCTCGCCCGGAAGCTACGTGTCCGAGCGGATGGGCTGAACCGGCGTGCCGGCGGACGGCGCGGGCAGCTTCGCGGCCCGCGGCAAGGCCACCGGCTTGCGTCTTCCCGCCGTTGCGGCCAGGGCCGCGCTGCCCCCTCCCCGATCAGGGCCGACCGGTCATGATGAACCCCGACCAGATCCTCGAGTTGTCGCTGGCCGGGCTGCGCGCGGCGCTCGATGCCCGGCGCGTGACCGCGACCGCGGTGGTCGCCGCCTGTCTCGAGCGGATCGCGGCGGACAACACCGACGGCAAGGCGTTGCGCGCAGTAATCGCCGTGAACCCCGCCGCGACCGCTGCCGCGCGCGCCTGGGATGCCGCCAAGGCGCAGGGGCGCGCGGTGCCGGGCGCGCTGTCGGGGATTCCCTTCCTTGCGAAGGACAACATAGACACCGCGGCGATGCCCACCACCGGCGGCTCGCTTGCCCTTGCGCGGTCGGTGCCGCCCGAAGACGCGACGGTGATCCGCCGGCTGCTGGACGGTGGCGCGATCCTGCTTGGAAAGACCAACCTGTCCGAGCTTGCGGCCTCGTACGGGCGGCTTGGCTACAGCGCGGTCGGCGGCCAGACGGTGAACCCGTTCAACCCGCTGCATGACGCCGCGGGGTCGAGCAGCGGCTCGGCCGTCGCCGTGGCCGCGCGCTTCGCGCCCTTCGCGCTGGGCACCGACACCAGCGGCTCGATCCGGGCGCCGGCCAGCACCACCGGCACCGTCGGCCTGCGCCCGACGCTGGGCCTGACCAGCCGCGCGGGCGTGATCCCCTTGGCACTGAGCTTCGACACCGTCGGGGCGATCACCCGCACCGTCGCCGACCAGGCGATCGTGCTCGACGCGATCCGGGGGCCCGACCCTGCCGATCCGGCGACCGCCGAGGTCACGCATCCCCCCGAGCCCTTCGCCGCAGGGCTTGGCGGCGATGCGCTGCGCAGCGTGCGACTGGGCGTCGTCACCAACTTCCTCGGCCGCAGCGCAGAGGTCGATGCCGCGCTGGCGGCCGGCCGCGCGACGCTGGCCGCCGCAGGGGCAGATCTGGTCGAGGTACGCCTGCCCGACCGGTTCGAGGACCTCTGGTCGCAGGTGCTCGAACCGATCGGCACCGCCGAGTTCCGCCCGCAGTTCGATGCCTATCTCTCGCGGCTGGCGCCGGGTCAGCCCCGCGACATGGCCGGCTTCCTGCGTCTTCTGGACAGCCTGACCGCCGGCGGGACCGAGCGGATCAACCCGGCCCGCTACAGGGGCCTGCGCGAGGCGTTCAGCGCGCGGGCGGCCACGCCGGGCTATATCGCGATCCTGACCCGCAGGATGCCGGCGCTGCGGGCCGAGCTGGCCGGGCTGTTCCGGCACGACCGGCTCGATGCGCTGATCTTCGCGACGATGGACCGCCCGGCATCGCTGATTGGCGGGTGCGACGCCGTGCACCCTGCAAGCGCCGCCGCGGACCCCTATGCCGCGGCCTATATCGCCCCGGCGACCGGCTTCCCCGAGCTTTCGGTCCCGCTGGGAATCGTCCGCGGCAACCTCCCGATCGGACTGTCCCTGCTGGGCCTGCCCGGCGCGGATGCGCAGCTTCTGCGGCTGGGGGACGCGTTCGAGCGGCTGTGCCCGGCGCCCCGGTGCTGACCCCGACCGGGGCCGCGCCGCGTCAGTCCGCGGTGGCGCCGGGGACCCGGCGTCGGAAGCCCTGCAGAAGCCAGGAGCGGAACACCTTGGCAGAGGCCTTCTGGCTTTGCCGTTCGGGCATCACCACCCAGAAGCTGTCCTCGGTCACCACCGGGGGGCCGAAGACCGCCCAGAGTTCGCCGCGGGCCAGTTCCGCCTCGACATAGGCCAGCGGCACCACCGCGATGCCCAGACCCGCGATGGCGGCAGAGATCAGCGTGTCGCTGTTGGGCAGCCGCGGCCCCTGGATCGCGCCGCTGTGCTTCTGCCCCGAGATCCGCAGCCAGGTCAGCCACAGGTCCGGCCGCCCGGCGTTCTGCAGGCTGCGGATCGCGCCGAAGTCGAGATGCGCCGGCGCCTCGCCCACCGGGATCAGCCGCGGAGAGGCGACGGCGACGATCCGCTCGCCGAACAGTTCCTGCGCGATCGCCCCGCGCCACGAGCCCCGGCCGCGCAGGATCGCGACATCGGTGTCGGTGTCCTCGAAGTTCAGCTCGCCCTCGGTGCTGCCGATCTCGACCATGATGCCGGGATGGGCGTCGATGAACCCGCCAAGGCGCGGGGTCAGCCAGCGGGACGAGAAGGCGGGCAGTGTCCGGATCATCAGCCGGTCGTCGAGCTTGCGCCCGCGCACCGTGTCGATCGAGGCCTGTTCGATCTGGTCGAGCAGCAGCGTGATGTCGGCAAGATAGCTGCTGCCGGCCTGCGTCAGCACGATGCGCGACCCGATCCGCTCGAACAGGCGCACCCCCAGGAAGCCTTCCAGGTTGGTGATTTGCCGGCTGACGCCGCTTTGGGTGATCGACATGTCCTCGGCCGCTCGGGTGAAGCTGCCGTGGCGGCCGGCGGCCTCGAAGGCCTGCAGGGCGGAAAGCGAGGGAAGAAATCTGCGCATGGGCACCTCTCATGATCAAAAGTCATGCCTGTGTGAGGTTTTCAAGCATTTTCAGCGCCTCGGCGCTGCGCCACAACAGCATCAGGCAAGGACAGCCGCCGGCAAAAGGGCCGGCCACCGCCCTGACCTGTGACCACTCAACCGACCGGGGCGCCCCCGGCCCGGCCGTGGCCCCGACCGGGCGCGGCGGGGGCCGCGGGCATGCCCGCCGGACCAGGAACGGAGATCCGCGCGCCATGCAGGCCGCAGCACGCAAACAGGAGGTCGTGGTGATCGGTGCCGGGATCGTCGGTGCCGCGACCGCACTGCGGCTGGTGCAGGATGGCCACCGGGTGACCATCGTCGAGCCGGCAGAGCCCGGCGGGCCGCAGGCCGCCAGCCACGGAAACGGCGCCTTCCTCAGCCCCGCCTCGATCATCCCGATGTCCGGGCCGGGGCTGTGGCGCAAGGTGCCGGGCTATCTGTGCGATCCCGCCGGGGCGCTGACCATCCGCTGGCGCCACCTGCCGCGGCTTCTGCCCTGGCTCTGGCGGTTCCTACTGTCGGGCTGGACCGAGGCGCGGGTCGAACGCACCGCCGCCGCGCTGAACGACCTGCTGCAGGGCGCCCCCTCGCGCCACGTGGCATTGGCCGAAGCGATCGGCCGGCCCGAGCTGATCCGTCGCGACGGGCTGGTCTATGCCTTCGCCGACCGCGCCGCGCTGGCCGGCGAGGCGCTGAGCTGGCGCCTGCGCCGCCGCTTCGGGGTGAAGACCCGCGAGCTTGAAGCCGGGGAGCTGCACGCGAGGCTGCCGGCGCTTGCGGACAGCTACCGCTTCGGCCTGCTGGTCGAAGACGGCGGCCATTGCCACGACCCCGGCGCCTATACCGCGGCCATCGTCGCCGAGGCAGAGCGGCGCGGGGCCCGGCGGGTCCGGGCCGAAGCCACCGGTTTCGAGATCGCGGGCGGCAGACTGCGGGCGCTCGTCACCGCGGCGGGCGCGATCCCCTGCGATGCGGTGGTGATCGCGGCCGGTATCCGCTCGAAACGGCTGGCGCGGGCGGCGGGCGACCGCATCCCGATGGAAAGCGAACGGGGCTATCACGTCGAGATCGCCGCGCCCGGCATCGCGCTGTCCGCCCCGGTCATGCCGCAGGACGGCAAGATGGCCAACACGATGACCGCGGGGGGCCTGCGCGCCTCGGGGCAGGTCGAGCTGGCCTCGGAGGAGGCCGCGCCCGACTGGCGCCGCGCGGACATCCTGCTGGGGCACCTGCGCCGCACCTGGCCGGGCCTTGCCACCGGGGGCGAGATCCGCCGCTGGCAGGGCAACCGCCCCTCGACCCCGGACGGGCGGCCGGTCATCGGCCCGGCGCGCGCCTGCCCGCAGATCGTCCATGCCTTCGGGCACGGCCATATCGGCCTTGCCTCGTCGCCGATGACGGCCGAGATCGTCGCGGCGCTGATCGCCGGGCGCGAGCCGCCGATCGACATCGCGCCGTTCTCGCCAGACCGCTTCCGCTAACCGCTTTCACCAACCGCTTTCACCGACCGGCCCGCCGGTCGGACCTTCCTGCTCCGGGCCCTCGGGCACCGGCCTCCCCAGTCACGACTTCAGGACACCTGCCATGACCCTGCACGCCGCGCCGGCCCCGATGCTGCCCACCCGGGACAAGCTGCACATCCTTTTCGCCCATGGCGCCTATGACATGAAGCCGATCTTCGACGCGGCGCATGGCGACATCCGCACCACGCAGGTCTCGACCTATGCGGATCTGGCGGCGGCGCTGCCCAAGGCGGATGTCCTCGTGACCTCGATGCTGTGGAAGAACGACCTGCTGCCGCTGGCGGGACGGCTGAAATACCTGCAGTCCGTCAGCTCGGGCACCAACCAGTACGACAGGGAGGCGTTCCGCGCGCAGGGCATCCGGCTGGCCTCGGGTCAGGGCGTCAACAAGAACGCCGTATCGGAACATGCCATCGGGCTGCTGCTGTCGCTGACGCGGCGCCTTTCGCTGGCCCGGGACAACCAGACCGCCGGCCACTGGCGCCCCGAACAGACCGAACCCGCGCAGCGCGAGGACGAGCTGCCCGGCAAGACCATGATCGTGGTCGGCACCGGCGGCATCGGCGACCGGATCGCGCGGATCGCCCGGGCGCTGGACATGACGGTGATCGGCGTCCGGCGCGACGCCTCGAAAGGCGCGGGCGCCGCGGACGAGGTGCACGGCTTCCGCGACCTGAGGGCGGTGTTGCCGCGCGCCGACGTGGTGGTGCTGAGCTGCCCGCTGACCGACGAGACCGCGAACATCATCGATGCCGCGGCGCTGGCCGTGATGAAGCCCTCGGCCCTGCTGATCAACGTCGCGCGGGGGGGCTGCGTCGACGAAGAGGCGCTGATCGCCGCGCTGGAGGCAGGGCGCCTTGCCGGCGCCGGGCTGGACGTGACCCGGGTCGAGCCGCTGCCGCCGACCAGCCCGCTGTGGGGCCTGCGCAATGTCGTGCTGACCCCGCATGCGGCGGGCGAGACCCGGAAATACGAACGCAACGTGCTGGCCGTGCTGGACGAGAACCTGTCGCGGCTGTGGGCGGGGCGTGCCGATCTCGTCAACGGCATCGTCTGAGGGGCGGGCGATGCTGGACCAGATCCCCCCGTTCCGCCGCGCCGGCCGGCTGGCGACGCAGCAGGTCTCGGAGATCCTGCGCGTCGGCGCCCGCGCGGCCGAGATGCAGCGCGCCGGCGCCCCGGTGATCGTCCTCGGCGCGGGCGAACCCGATTTCGACACGCCCGCCCATGTGGTCGAAGCCGCCCATCGCGCGATGCTGGCCGGCGACACCAGATACACCGCCCTTGACGGCACGCCCGCGCTGAAGGCGGCGATCGTCCGCAAATTCGCGCGCGAGAACGGGCTGGACTACGCGCCCGCCGAGATCACCGTCGCCAACGGCGCCAAGCAGGTGATCTACAACGCGCTGATGGCGACGCTCGACCCCGGGGACGAGGTCGTGATCCCGATGCCCTACTGGACGACCTATTCGGCGATGGTCGAGATCGCCGGGGGCACCGCCGTCACCATCGCCTGCGGCGCCGAGGACGGCTTCCGCCTGACACCCGAACGGCTCGAGGCCGCGATCACCCCGCGCACCCGCTGGCTGATGCTGAATTCGCCCTCGAACCCGACCGGCGCGGCCTATGATGCGGCTGGCCTGACCGCGCTGGCGGAGGTTCTGGAACGCCATCCCCATGTCTGGCTGATGTCGGACGAGATCTACGAGCACATCACCTATGACGGCTTCCGCTGCGTCTCGCCGCCGGCGCTGTGCCCGGCGCTGCGCGCGCGCACGCTGATCGTCAACGGCGTCTCGAAGGCCTATGCGATGACCGGCTGGCGGATCGGCTACGGGGCCGGGCCGGCGGCGCTGATCTCGGCGATGGCGGTGGTGCAGAGCCAGTCGACCTCGAACCCCTGCTCGATCTCGCAGGCGGCGACCATCGCCGCGCTCGACGGGCCGCAGGACTTCCTGGCCGCGCGCGCCGAAAGCTTCCGCCAGCGCCGCGATCTGGTCGTCGATGCGCTGAACGCCATTCCCGGCCTGTCCTGCCGCCGCCCCGAAGGGGCCTTCTACACCTATGCAAGCTGCGCGGGCCTGCTGGGGGCCGGAACGCCCGAAGGCACGACGATCGCGAGCGACCGCGACTTCTGTTCCTGGATCCTCGCGACGGCGCATGTCGCGATGGTGCCGGGCTCGGCCTTCGGGCTGTCGCCGTTCTTCCGCATCTCCTACGCGACCGGCGCGGCGGAACTGGCAGAGGCGATGGATCGCATCGCCCGCGCCTGCGCGACGCTGACGCTGCGGGGCTGACCGATGGCGGACCAGATCGCCCTGCCGCGTCCGGCAGGCCCCCTGCCCGCGCCGGCAACCTGGCTGCAGATCGCGATGCTGCTCTGCCTGGTGGGCGGATCGCTCGGGCACACGCCGGCGGCGCTGCAGCTTGCCGCCCTGCTGGCCTTGGCCTGGATGGCGACGCAGGTGCAGCGGATGATCCGGCTGGCGCAGGTCTTTCTGGCGCTGGCCGCGGTGCTGGCGGCGGTGGCGCTGGCCGTGATGCCCGGAGCTTTCGCCCGGATCGAGACCGCCGTCATCCAGGGCACCGGCTTCGCCGCGCTGATGATGGTGCTGGGGCTGCTGCGCGACCCCGTGCGCCGTTCGCGCGCCGCGATCGGCGCGACGGGCTATCTGCTGTCGGTTCCGCCGGCCCGCCGCTTCGCCGCGCTGTTCGCCGGGGCGCATCTGATGAGCCTGATGTTCAACGTCGGCATCATCGCGATGATCGGCGACCTGACGGAAAGTCGCGACGGGCGCGACCTCAGCCGCGATCCAAGCCGTCGGGCGATGGTGATGGCGGCGATGCGCGGCGCGGCGCTGGTCGCGATCTGGTCGCCGATCGGCCTTGGCTTCGCGATCGTCAGCGCCGGGATCCCGACGCTGGACCCGGTGCGGCTGGTGCTGGCCGCCGCCGCCTTCACCGCGGTCGCGGTGCTGATCGGCTGCCGCTGGCCGCTGCTGCCGCCCGAGGCCAGCGTGCAGCCCGAGGACCGCCCCGCCCCGCCCGTGTCGCCGATGGGGCCGATGGGGCCGATGATGGCACCGGGCATCGGGCCGATGCTGGCGATCCTCGCGATCTCGGGCCTGCTGCTGGCCGCGACCTATGCTCTGCACCGCCTTGCCGGTCCGAGCTTCACCGTCGCCTCTGTCAGCGTTCTGCCAGCCTTCGCGCTGGTCTGGCTGGCCCTCGAAAGCCGGGGCGCCCCCGGCAGATTCGGCCCGCGGCTGGGTCTGGCCCTGACCGCGCTGGGCGACCTGCGCTCGGAAGGGGCGACCTTCCTGTCGGCCAATGTCATCGGCGCGGTGCTGTCGATGGGGCTGCAGGCGACGCCTGTCTGGCACGCGCTGGTCGCGAGCGACGCGGCCGGACTGCCGCTGGCGCTGGCCTGCCTTGTCGCCGTGCCGCTGGCCGCCTCTGTCTACCTGCCGAACACCATCGTCGTCGTGATGGGGGCGCAGCTTCTGGGGCACACGCCGCTGGGCACCGGCCATCCGCTGACGCTGGCGCTGGCGCTCTGCATCGGCTGGGGGCTTGCGATCTGCGTCTCGCCGCTCAGCGCGATGTGCCTGATCACCGCGCGCTTCTGCGGCGTCAGCTCCCGCAAGGTCGCGCTGGGATGGAACGCCCGATATGTGTTTCTACTGACCCTGCTCGGACTGGCGGCGGTGACGCTGTGCCATGCCGCCGGGCTCTGACCGCGATCCCCGCCGCCCAAAGGTGCCGACATGACCCAGCTTTCCGCCTTCGGACCCGACTTCCCCTTCGCCTTCGACGACTGGATCCGCCACCCCGAAGGCCTCGGCCGGTTGCCGAAGGACATGGCCGGGACCGAGGTCGCGGTGATCGGCGCCGGCGCCTCGGGCATCATCGCGGCCTTCGAGCTGATGAAGCTGGGCCTGCGCCCGGTGATCTACGAGGCCGCGCGCTTCGGCGGGCGCCTGCGCTCGGTGCCGTTCGAGGGCACGGATGGCATCGTGGCCGAGCTGGGCGGCATGCGCTTCCCCGCCTCGTCGCGGGGCTTCTTCCACTATCTCGACATGGTCGGGCTGAAGACCCGGCCGTTCCCGAACCCGCTGACGCCCGCCGCGGGCTCGACCGTCATCGATCTGGAAGGACGCACGCTCTTCGCGCGGACGCTGGGCGACCTGCCCCCCTTCTACCGCGAGATCGCCGAGGCCTATTCCGAGGCGCTGGCCGCGCAGGCCGCCTTCCCCGAGTTGCAGGCCGCGATCCGGCTGCGCGACGTGGGCCAGATCAAGGCGCTGTGGGACCCGCTGGTCGCGGCCTGGGACGAGCGCACCTTCTACGACTTCGTCGCCGGCTCCGAGGCGTTCCGGCGGCTCGACTTCCAGCACCGCGAGATCTTCGGTCAGGTCGGCTTCGGCACCGGCGGCTGGGACAGCGACTTCCCGAACTCGATGCTCGAGATCCTGCGGGTGAACCTGCTGGGGCTCGATGACGACCAGCAGCTGGTCGAGGGCGGGGTCGAGCAGGTGCTCTGGCGCCTGTGGCGCGCGACGCCGCCCTGCGCGCACTGGCCCGAGGGCACGTCGCTGTCGTCACTCAACGGCGGGGCGACGCGGTCGCGCGCGGTGGCGATCGGCCGCAACGGCGCGGGCGCACTGACGGTGACCGACCAGTGGGGCACCGAGACCGCCTATGCCGCGGTGCTCGCCACCTGCCAGAGCCACCTTCTGACCACGGCGATCGACACCGACGAAAGCCTGTTCAGCCAGAAGATGTGGATGGCGCTGGATCGCACCCGCTACATGCAGGCCGCCAAGACCTTCGTGCTGACCGACCGGCCGTTCTGGAAGGACATCGACCCCGCCACGGGCCGCCCAGTCATGTCGATGACCCTGACCGACCGGCTGACGCGCGGCACCTACCTGTTCGACAACGGCGACGACAGGCCGGGCGTGATCTGCCTCAGCTACGCCTGGATGACCGACGCGCTGAAGGTGCTGCCGCATTCGGCCGAGAAGCGCACCGAACTGGCGCTGAAGGCGCTGGCCAAGATCTATCCCGGCGTCGACATCGCCCGCCACATCCGCAGCGCGCCGATCTGCGTCAGTTGGGAGGCGGACGAGAACTTCCTGGGCGCCTTCAAGGGCGCGCTGCCGGGGCACTACCGCTACAACCACCGCATCTACGGCCATTTCATGCAGGACACCCTGCCCGAGGCCGAGCGCGGCCTGTTCCTGGCGGGCGACGGCGTCAGCTGGACCCCGGCCTGGGTCGAGGGCGCGGTGCAGACCGGGCTCAATGCCGTCTGGGGGATCCTCGCCCATCTGGGCGGGACCACCCCCGCCGCGAACCCCGGTCCGGGCGACCTCTACCCGGAGATCGGCCCGGTGCGGCTCGACGATCCGGGCCGCGAGGATGACTTTTCGTCATGAATGCGCGAAGATTCGGAAATGGGTGCCCGCGCCCGCTTCTGACAAGATCGGCCGGAAGGGCCGGCAAGGCTCGACAAGAACAACACCCTTTCCAACAGCGAGACCCGAGATGAAGACCATGACCCTTGCGATCCTCCCCTCTGCCGCGCGTGCCGCAGTCCTGACGACCGCCCTGACCACCGTGCTGGCCGGCGCCGCCGCCGCCGAAAGCTGGGACATGCCGGTCGCCTATCCGGCCGACAACTACCAGACCAAGAACGACGTGGCCTTCGCCGAGGACGTGAAGACCTGTTCGGGTGGCGCGCTCGAGATCACGGTCCATCCGGGCGGCTCGCTGTTCAAGGGCGACGAGATCAAGCGCGCGGTGCAGATGGGCGAGGCGCAGATCGGCGAGCGGCTGCTGTCGGCCCATGCCAACGAGAACCCGCTGTTCGCCTATGACTCGATCCCCTTCCTGGCCTCGTCCTTCGAAGCCTCTGACAAGCTTCGCGACGCGGCCGCGCCGGTGCTGGGCAAACTGCTGGAATCGCAGGGCATGACGCTGCTCTATTCGGTGCCGTGGCCGGCGCAGGGCCTGTATTTCGGCAAGGAAGTGAACTCGGTCGCCGACATGGCGGGCGTGAAGTTCCGCGCCTACAACGCCACCACCGCCAAGGTGGCCGAGCTGACCGGGATGGTCCCCACCCAGATCGAGGCGGCCGAGCTGAAGCAGGCGCTGGCGACCGGGGTCGTGGCCTCGATGATCTCGTCGGGGGCGACCGGTGTGGACGAGAAGGTCTGGGAAGACCTCAGCCACTTCTACGACGTGAAGGCCTGGCTGCCGCGCAACACGGTCTTCGTGAACACCGAGGCCTTCGCGGCGCTGCCGGCCGAGGTGCAGGACTGCGTCAAGTCCTCGGCCCAGACCGCCCAGACCCGCGGCACCGCCGAAGCCGCGAGCCTCGCGCAGGGCTTCGTCGACACGCTGGGCAAGAACGGCATGAAGATCGCCGAACCCTCTGACACGCTGAAGGCCGACCTGACCGCCATCGGCGAGAAGATGACCGCCGACTGGCTGGCCGCGACCGGCGACGACGGCAAGGCGATCATCGACGCCTACAAAGCGAACTGAGGACATGCCCCCGGGCCCGGCGCCCGGGGGCGATCCGCCATGGCAGAGCTGTCCTCCCCCGCCTCTTCCCCCGCCCCTCCGCTCGCCCCCGGCGTCGCTGCCGGCGGCCGTCCCGTCCTGCTGCGTCGCGGCCTTGACGCGCTCTATTCCCTGTGCGGCGCCGGCGCGGCGCTGGCCCTGATCGCGATCCTCGCGCTGGTCGTCGCCCAGATGCTGGCGCGCTGGTTCGGCGTGCTGTTCCCCGGCGGCGCCAACTATGCCGGCTACGCGATGGCCGCCGCCTCGTTCCTGGGGCTGGGCTACACCTTCTCGCGCAACGAGCACATCCGGGTGAACCTCTTCGTCGACCAGTCCGGCAGCTGGCGGCGCGGGGTCGAGATCTGGAGCTATGCCGCAGGCTCTGCCATCGCGGTGTTCTTCGCCTGGTACGCGGTGCGCACCCCGATCCTGAGCTATCGCTTCAACGACGTCTCGCAGGGGCAGGACGGCACGCCGCTGTGGATCCCGCAGCTGGCGATGGCGGTGGGCGCGGTGATCCTGGCGCTGGCGCTGATCGAGAACCTGGTGCAGGTGCTGTTCAGCCGCGGCTATGGCATCGACACCCCGCGCGAGACGCCGCTGCGCGACCGCTTCGCCGGCAAGCCGCTGCGGATCGTGATGCTGGGGCTCAGCCTGCTGCTGGTCTGGGGCGCGCTGCGTGCGATGACCGGGTTCGATCCGCAGGCGACGGGGCTGAAGATCGGCGTCTTCCTGTTCGTGATGTTCTTCCTGCTGGGCTCTGGCCTCTGGGTCGGGCTTGCGCTGATGGGCGTGGCCTATGTCGGCATGATCGGCTTCACCTCGCGCAACCCGGGCTCGTCGATGTCGATCACGACCTGGACCAGCGCCTCGGGCTGGACGCTGACCTCGCTGCCGCTGTTCATCTGGATGGGCGAGATCCTGTACCGCACCCGCCTGTCGGAAGACATGTTCAAGGGCCTCGCCCCCTGGCTGTCGCGCTTCCCGGGGGGGCTGCTGCACACCAATGTCGTCGGCTGCACGATCTTCGCCGCCGTGTCGGGGTCTTCTGCCGCGACGCTGACCACGGTGGGCAAGATGTCGATCCCCGAACTGCGCCGCCGCGGCTATCCCGAATACATGATCGTGGGCACGCTCGCGGGCGCGGCGACGCTGGGGCTGATGATCCCGCCCTCGATGACGCTGATCGTCTATGGCGTCTCGGTCCGCGAAAGCGTCACCAGCCTGTTCATGGCCGGCGTCTTCCCGGGGCTGGTTCTGGCGGGGCTGTTCATGGCCTACATCGCCGCCTGGTCGGTGATCCGCCGCGACCAGACCCCACCGGCCGAGCCGCACATGACCTTCCGCGAGAAGCTGCGCAATTCGGTCCTGCTGTTGCCGGTGATCGCGCTGATCGTGCTGGTGATCGGGTCGATGTACACCGGCTGGGCGACGGCGACCGAGGCCGCGGCCTTCGGGGTGCTGGGCTCGCTCGCGCTGGCGGCGCTGCAGGGATCGGTCACCTGGGTGTCGTTCCGCGACAGCCTGCTGGGAGCGGTGCGCACCTCTGCGATGATCGCGCTGATCCTGATGGGGGCCGCGTTCCTGACGCTGTCGATGGGCTTCACCGGCGTGCCGCGCGCGCTAGCGGGCTGGATCGCCGAGATGAACCTGTCGCCGATCGCGCTGATCGCGGCGCTGACGGTGTTCTACATCATCATCGGCATGTTCCTTGACGGGATCTCGGCGGTGGTGCTGACCATGGCGATCATCGAGCCGATGATCCGCGCCGCCGGCATCGACCTGATCTGGTTCGGCATCTTCATCGTCGTCGTCGTCGAGATGGCGCAGATCACGCCGCCGGTGGGCTTCAACCTGTTCGTGCTGCAGGGCATGACCCGGCACGACATGGGCTATATCGCCCGCACCGCCTTCCCGATGTTCCTGATCATGATCCTGATGGTCGGGGTGCTGGTGGCCTTCCCCGGGCTTGCCACTTGGCTGCCGGCGGTGATGAAGCAGAACGGCCCGTGATGTGACCCTGCTCGCGCTGCTTGATCGGATCGGCCGGCATGCCCGGCCGATCCTGCCCGCCGGCCTCGTGCTGGTGGCGCTGCTGCCCTCGAGCGGTGGCCGCCTTGCCCCGCTGGTGCCTTGGCTGGTCGGTGCGCTGATCGCGATGACCTTCACCCGCATCGACCTGAGGCCGCTCTCGCGCGACCTCGCCCGCCCGCGGCGCGCGCTGGGCCTGCTGGCGGTCCTGACGCTGTTCCAGCCCGTGCTGGCCCTCGTCCTGTCGCAGGCCGGCCATTGGCTGGACCTGCCTCAGACCGTCATCCTGGTGCTGGTGGTCTTCGCCGCCGCGCCGCCGCTCAGCTCTGCCCCGGCGCTGGCACTGATGCTGGGCTATGACGCGACGGTCGCGCTCAGGCTGATGCTGGCCGGAACCCTGCTGTCGCCGCTCATGGTGCCGGTCAGCTTCTGGCTGGCGGACCTGCCCGGCAGCCTGCCGCTGGAGATGGCGCTGCGCACCGGCGCGATGCTGGCCGGCGGCCTGATTCTCGGGCTCTGCGCGCGCAAGGCCATCGGGCGGGACCGGATCGCACGGCAGGCCCGCGCGCTCGATGGCGTGGCGGCGCTGCTGATGCTGGCCTTCCTGCTGCCGCTGGTCGACGGGCTGGCCGCGCGGATCGTCGCGATGCCGCAGCTGGCCGCGCTGCTGGCCGGGCTTGCCTGCCTGCTGAACTTCGGGGGCAACCTGCTGATGCGCGGCACCCTCGGGCACCGCCTGCCCGCCCCGGTCGCGGCCAGCTTCGGGCTGGTCTTCGGAAACCGGAACACCTCGGTGATCCTGGCCGCGATGCCAGATCCGACCATCGCCTTCTTCGTCGGTCTGGCCCAGGTGCCGATCTACCTCACCCCTGCCCTGCTGGGCCTTTACGACCGGATCCTCGCCAGATGCAGCCTTTCATCGGAATCCTGAGCCTCGACACCCGCTTTCCGCGGATCGCGGGCGATGCGGGAAACCCCGGCAGCTACCACCTGCCCGCCCGCGTCAGCGTGGTCGAGGGCGCGGGCAGCCCCGACATCGTCCGCGACGGCCGCCCGGACCCCGCGCTCGTGGCGCGGTTCATCGCCGCGGCCCGCGCGCTGGAGGCGGAGGGCGCGGTGCTGATCACCTCGACCTGCGGCTTCCTGGTGAGCGTCCAGGCCGAGGTGGCGCAGGCGGTGCGGGTCCCGGTGCTGCTGTCCGGCCTGTCGCTGGTGCCGATGGTGTCGCGGCTGGTGGGCGGTCGCGCGATCGGCATTCTCACCGCGTCGTCGCGAAGCCTCGGGCCCGCCGCTCTCGCCGCCGCCGGATGCGAGGGGCTGCAGGTGCATGTCGCGGGGATGGAGGCCGAGCCCGCCTTCGCCGAGACCTTTCTGAACGCCAAGGCGCAGCAACGCGAAAGCTTCGATCCCGCCGCGATGGAGGCCGCGGTTCTGGCGCGCGCCGCGGCGCTTGTCGCAGCCCATCCCGGGATCGCGGCGCTGGTGCTGGAATGCGGCAACCTGCCGCCCTATGCGGCCGCGCTGCGCCGCGCGACCGAGCGGCCGGTGTTCTCGATCCTCGACGGCGCGCGGCTCGTGGCCTGAACCGCTCGCCCCAAGAGGCAGATCAGGTGACGCCGGCGCGCAGCAGCACGGTGACGGCGCTGTCGAAATGGTCCGAGATCGCGGCCTCGGCCCGCGCCGCGTCCTGCGCGAGGATCGCCGTCGCGATGCGTTCGTGACAGCGCAGGTTCTCGAGCCGGTTCTCGCGGGTGCCGCGCGACCGCCAGCCGATCGGCCAAGTCTGGCGGGTGGTGACGCCGAAGCTCTGGATCAGGATTTCGTAAAGCAGGTTGCCCGAGGCCTTCGCGATCAGTTCGTGGAACTTGATGTCGAGCTCCATGAGCGCCTCTGGCGGCCCGTCGAGCCCCGCGAACATCTGCGCCACGATCTCGAGCAGTTCGGCCGCGATCGCGTCGCTGCGGCGCATGGCGGCCAGCGCGGTCGTCCGCATCTCGAGCGTCCGGCGCACGTCGAGCACCTGCTGGATCGTCAGCTGCCCGGTCCAGGTCGTGTGATCGAGGATCAGGCTCAGCGCCCGCGCGTCCGGCATCGCCACCCGCGCCTTGCGACCGTTGCCGACCTCGAGGATGCCCAGGGTCGCAAGACCGCGCAGCGCCTCGCGCGCGACGGGGCGCGAGACCGACAGCATCTCGGCGATCACCGTTTCGGACGGCATGGCGTCGGACGGCCGCAGCCCGCGCTGGCGGATCAGCCTGCGCAGACCCTCCATCGTGCGTTCGACAAGGCCGACGCGCGGCCCCTCTTCGTCCTGTCTGACAATATCAGTCATAGCGCCCTACAATGCACGGCATCCGTGCGGTATAACCGAGGATTGGCGCTTTGTCAGCGCCTTCAAAGCCGCGCTCAGGCGCCGGGCGCCGTTCTGGCCGCGGCCGCGGCCGCGCGCAGGGCCCTTTCAAGATCGACCCTGCCGCGCGCCACAACGGCCAGCATGGCGGCATGGGCGGCCTCGGGGTCGCGCAGGCGGATCGCCTCGAGCACCGCGCGATGCATCGCGATCGCCTCTTCGTGGGACTGGCTACCGCGGTTCGTCAGCCGGAAGATCGCCAGCAGGGCCGCACGCACCGCCGAGATCAGCTGGGCATAGACCCAGTTGCCGCTGCTCTCGATGATCGCGCTGTGAAAATCCAGATCGGCAAGGCTCCAGGCCTCGGCGTCCCGCCCCGAGGCGGCCGCCATCCGGTCGAGCGCGTCGCCGATCGCCATCAGTGCCGGCAGGTTGCCGGCCTGCGCCGCGGCCGCCGCCGCCGCGGGCTCGATCAGCGCGCGGATGTCGAGCAGCGCGGTGAAGAACTCGATGTCGGGCTCCTGACGCAGCGCGGCATCCAGCACCACCGGATCCAGCATGTTCCAGCGGGCCCGCGGCAGCACCATGGTTCCCGACCGCGGCCGGGCGCGCAGCATGCCCAGCGCGGTAAGGCGCTGCATGGTCTCGCGCAGGGTGGTGCGGCTCGCGCCGAACTGCCGCATCAGCTCGGCCTCGCCCGGCAGGGGCGTATCCGGGGCGAACTGTCCCGAGACGATCGCGTCCACGAAATGCAGCAGCACCTCGCGCATCACCCGCCCCGCCGGAAGATCCCGTTCCCGCGCCACATGCTGGCCCGCGCCTTTCGGGCCGGCGGCAGGGTGGACGCGTGGTGAAGCGGGAGATGCGGACATGCGCGATCCCTATCCCAAACCAGCAGCCCCGAGAAGGCCGTTGCGGAACAATTTAATCCTATTTACCGACTCGAATAATACTACTAATGATATTGCCAATCCATCGCCGCTTTCGGACCCGGGACGCCAGACCAGATGAAGATCACCGCGCTCAAGACCTATCTGGTGCCGCCGCGCTGGCTGTTCCTGAAGATCGAGACCGATGAAGGGATCTCGGGCTGGGGAGAGCCGGTGGTCGAGGGCAAGGCACTGACGGTCGAGGCCGCGGTGCAGGAGATGGCCGACTACCTGATCGGACAGGACCCGCTGCGGATCGAGGATCACTGGCAGGCGCTCTATCGCGGCGGCTTCTACCGCGGCGGCCCGGTGCTGATGAGCGCGCTGGCGGGCATCGACCAGGCGCTGTGGGACATCAAGGGCCGGGCAGCGGGTCTGCCCGTCCACCAGATGCTGGGCGGGGCCTGCCGGGACAGCATCCGGGTCTATTCCTGGATCGGCGGCGACCGCCCCGAAGAGGTGGCGCAGGGCGCACGCGACGCAGTGGCGCGCGGCTTCACTGCCCTCAAGCTCAACGGCGCCGAGGAACTGCAGATCGTCGACGGCCACGACAAGGTCGACCGCATCCTCGAGACGATCGGCACCGTGCGCGACGCGGTCGGCCCCCACGTGGGCATCGCCGTCGACTTCCACGGGCGCGTGCACAAACCGATGGCGAAGGTGCTGATCCGCGAGCTGGAGCCGTTCCGGCTGATGTTCATCGAAGAGCCGGTGCTGTCCGAGAACCTCGAGGCGCTGCCCGAGATCACCCGCGGTTCCGCGACCCCGATCGCGCTGGGCGAGCGGCTGTATTCGCGCTGGGACTTCAAGCGCGTGTTCGAGACGCGCTGCGTCGACATCATCCAGCCTGACCTCAGCCACGCCGGGGGCATCACCGAATGCCGCAAGATCGCCGCGATGGCCGAGGCCTACGACATCGCCGTGGCCTTCCACTGCCCGCTCGGCCCGATCGCGCTGGCGGCCTGCCTGCAGGTGGATGCGGTGTCCTACAACGCCTTCATCCAGGAACAGAGCCTGGGCATCCACTACAATGCCGGCAGCGATCTGCTGGACTATCTCGTCGATCCTTCGGTCTTCCGCTACGCGGACGGCGCCGTCGCGATCCCGACCGGTCCCGGTTTGGGGATCAAGATCGACGAGGCGGCGGTGATCCGCGCCGCCGGACAAGGTCACCGCTGGCGCAACCCGCTGTGGCGGCACGCTGACGGCTCGGTGGCGGAATGGTGAGGAATGACATGCAGACCCGCGGCTATCTGGAACACATGGCGCTGATCGTCGCCGACTACGCGCCGCACATCGCCTTCTTCGGCGAGGTGCTGGGCATGGGCATCAACCGCACCGCCGGGCCCGAGGACGCGCCAAGCTCGGTCTGGCTCGACGGCGGCCTGCAGCTGGTGCGCCGCGACGGCTTCGCCGGGCCCGAGGGGCGCTGCCTGCACCTGGGCCTGATGGTCGCGGATCTCGACGCCGCGATCGAGGGGGCGCTGGCGCATGGCGGGGTCACGCTGCCGGCCGGGCGCAATTGGCTGCGGATGCCCGACGGGCTGGAGATCGAGCTGATGCAGGCCACGGGGGACGCCGTCGCCCAGGCCCGCGCCATAGACCCGCGCGCGCCGGATGGCGCCGTATTGTAAGACAGGTTACATCCTTTGGTGTGTTCGCATTGACGATTCGGGTTGACTGATTTCGCCCCCCGGCCTAGGTCAGGGGAACTGCGCAGGGAGGCGTGGTCCTTCGGGGCGCAGGGGACAGGACCGCGGCATCACCGCGGCAGGGCGGGCGGCCGGTGCGCCGCCGCGGAGGAGGACGGATGAAGATCACCGCGATCAGGACCTATCGGGTCGAGGAATTCGCCAACGTGCTGTGGGTCCATGTCGAGACCGACGCGGGCATCACCGGGCTGGGCGAGACCTTTTACGGCGCCGAGGCCTGCGAGGCGCATATCCACAACACGCTCGCCGTCCGCCTCGTGGGCCAGAACCCGCTGAACATCGAGCTTCTGCACAAGGAAATGGTGTCGCTGCCGAACGCGCAGGCCTCGACCGGGGTCGAGTACCGCGCGGCTTCGGCGATCGACATCGCGCTGTGGGACATCTTCGGCAAGGTCGCCGGCCAGCCCGTGCACATGATGCTGGGCGGGCAGAGCTGGGACCGGATGCGGATCTACAACACCTGTGCCGGCACCCGCTATGTGCGCACCAACAAGATCAAACCGGTCGATACCTGGAACCTCGGCGCGAAGGGGGCCGACGCGCCCTCGCCCTACGAGGATCTCGACGCCTTCATGACCCGTGCGGGCGAGCTGGCCGAGGACCTGCTGTCGAACGGCATCACGGCGATGAAGATCTGGCCCTTCGATCCGGCCGCGATCGAGAACAAGGGCATGTTCATCACCGCCGAGCAGATGAAGACCGCGATCAAGCCCTTCGAGCTGATCCGCAAGGCCGTCGGCGACAAGATGGAAATCATGGTCGAGATGCACAGCCTGTGGAACCTGCCGGTCGCCATGGACATCGCCCGCGCGCTCGAACCCTATCAGCCGCGCTGGTACGAGGACGCGATCCGCATGAACTCGCCGCAGGCGCTGGCGGAATTCGCGCGTTCGACCACGACCTGGACCTGCGCCTCGGAAACGCTGGGCTCGCGCTTCGCCTACAAGGAATATCTCGACCGCGACGCGACCCATGTCGTCATGGCCGACCTGTGCTGGACCGGCGGGCTGACCGAGGGGCGCAAGATCGCGGCCATGGCTGACACCTACCACCGCCCCTTCGCGCCGCATGACTGCATCGGCCCGGTGGGCTTCGCCGCCGCGATCCACATGTCGATCAGCCAGCCCAACACCCTGATCCAGGAATCGGTGCGCGCCTTCTACAAGGGCTGGTACCGCGAACTGGTCACCGAGGTGCCGCGCATCGAGGGCGGCTATGTCTACCCGATGGAGGGCCCGGGCCTCGGCACCGAGCTTGTGCCGCAGTTCTTCGAACGCTCCGACCTGTCCACCCGTCTGTCCGAGGCCGCGTGATGTCGCTGAAACTCTTCGATCTGACCGGGCGCACCGCGCTGATCACCGGCTCGTCCCGCGGTCTGGGCCGCGCCTTTGCCGAAGGTCTGGCCGGTGCGGGCGCCCGCGTGATCCTGAACGGCGTCAACACCGCGCGGCTCGAAGAGGCCGCGGCAGAGATGCGCGCGGCGGGCTTCGACGTGCTGACCTCGGCCTTCGACGTGGCCGACGAGGCCGCGATCAAGGCTGCGTTCGACAGGCTCGACGCGGACGGCATCGAGGTCGATATCCTGATGAACAACGCGGGCATCCAGTTCCGCAAGCCGATGCTGGAGCTGGACACCGCCGACTGGCAGCGGGTGATCGACATCAACCTGACCTCGGCCTTCGTCATCGGGCGCGAGGCGGCGAAGCGCATGGCCGCGCGCGGCCGCGGCAAGATCATCAACATCGGCTCGCTGACGTCGGAGCTCGCCCGCGCGACGGTCGCGCCCTACACGGTCGCCAAGGGTGGCATCAAGATGCTGACCAAGGCCATGGCCGCCGAATGGGGCGAGAAGGGCATCCAGTCGAACGCCATCGGCCCGGGCTACATGGTCACCGACATGAACGAGGCGCTGCTGTCGAACCCCGAGTTCGACGGCTGGGTCAAGGGACGCACGCCGATGCGCCGCTGGGGCCTGCCCGAGGAACTGGCCGGCACCGCGATCTACCTTGCCTCGGATGCGTCGAACTATGTCTCGGGGCAGATCATCTATGCCGACGGCGGCATGATTTCGGTGCTGTGATGAAAGCGGTCGTCCTTCACGCCCCGCACGATCTGCGCTTCGACGACATCGCCCCCGCGCCCGCCCCCGGGCCGGGCGAGGTGCAGATCGCCGTCAGCCATGGCGGCATCTGCGGGTCCGACCTGCATTACTACCACCACGGCGGCTTCGGCACCGTGCGTGTGCGCGAACCCATGGCGCTTGGCCACGAGGTTTCGGGCACGATCACCGCGCTGGGCGCCGGGGTCACTGGCCTGACCGAAGGCGACCTTGTCGCGGTGAACCCCTCGCGTCCCTGCGGGCACTGCGACTACTGCCGCAAGGGGCTGGCGCATCACTGCCTCGACATGCGCTTCAACGGCTCGGCCATGCGCTTCCCGCATGAGCAGGGCCTGTTCCGCGCCGCGGTCACCCTGCCTGCGGCCCAGGCGGTGCGCCTGCCCGCGGGCACCGACCTCGCGCTAGCGGCCATGTCGGAACCGCTCGCCGTGTGCCTGCACGCCGTTGCAGGCGCCGGCAGCCTGATCGGCAGGCGCGTGCTGGTCTCGGGCTGCGGCCCGATCGGCTGCCTGACGATCCTCGCCGCTCGCGCAGCCGGGGCAGAAGAGATCATCGCCACCGACATCGCCGCCCCGGCACTGGCCGGCGCCCGCGCGGTCGGCGCCGACACCGTGCTCGACCTTGCCGGCGACGCGGACGCGCTTGCGCCTTACGCCGAAGCCAAG
The DNA here is from genome assembly GCF_037095735.1 of Frigidibacter sp. MR17.14. NCBI lineage: Bacteria > Pseudomonadati > Pseudomonadota > Alphaproteobacteria > Rhodobacterales > Paracoccaceae > Frigidibacter > Frigidibacter sp. MR17.14. The sequence goes on from NZ_JBAWKD010000001.1 coordinate 585,570, forward strand.
GGCCAAATCGATGTCGCCTTCGAATGCTCGGGCGCGCCGCCGGCGATCCTGGCCGCACTGAAGGTGCTGCGGCCGCAGGGCCTTCTGGTCGCCGTTGGCCTCGGCCCCGAGGTGACGCTGCCGGTGACCGCGCTGGTCGCGCGCGAGATCCGCATGCAGGGCAGCTTCCGCTTCGACGCGGAATTCGCCACCGCCGCCCGGGCCATCGCCTCGGGCCGCATCGACGTGTCGCCGCTGCTGACCCGGGTCCTGCCCGTCGCAGAGGCCACCGACGCCTTCGACCTCGCCTCGGACAAGAGCCGGGCGATGAAGGTGCAGATCGCCTTCCCGTCCCCGTGATGGGGCGGGCTGCTGTTCAGATGACGCATTCAGTAAGGGAGGAGACCTGATGAATTACCTGACGACGACCGCCGTGGCGCTGATCGCCACCCTCGGTGCCGGCTCTGCCGCGATGGCCGAGCAGCACTTCCGCTTCCAGTCCTCGGACCCGGCGGGCAACCCCAACTTCGAGCTTCAGCACGTCTTCGTCGACAAGGTGAAGGAACTGACCAACGGCGAGGTCACGATCGAGCTGCTGCCGGTCGGCACCATCGTCGACTACAAGGAGACGCCGGACGCGATCCAGGCGGGGCTTCTGGATGGCCACATCACCGACACCTCGTATTTCGCCGGCCGCGATCCCGCCTTCGGCCTGATCGCGAACCCGGTCGGCGCCTGGGCCGACCCCGCGCAGATGATCGACTTCGTCGAGAACGGCGGCGGCAAGGAGCTGATGAACGAGCTGATCAACCCCTACGGGCTCGAGTTCATCGGCGTCTCGACCCCGGGGCTCGAGGCCTTCGTCTCGAAGGTGCCGCTCGACAAGGTGGATGACCTGAAGGGCGTCAAGATCCGCTCGCCCGAGGGGCTGATCGCCAACGTCTTCGCCGCCGCCGGCGCGAACCCGGTCAACCTGCCCTCGTCCGAGGTCTACACCTCGCTCGACAAGGGCGTGATCGACGCGGCCGACTATTCGGTCTTCTCGGTCAACCAGGACACCGGCATGAACGACATCGCGATGAACCCGGTCTACCCGGGCTTCCACTCGCTGCCGCTCATCGAAGTGTCGATGAACAAGGCGAAATGGGATGCGCTCTCGCCCGAGCTCCAGGGCAAGATCAAGGAAGCCGAGAAGATCTTCCAGCAGACCCAGATCGACACGCTGCACCAGCGCGACCTGAAGGCCGTCGAGGCGGCAAAGGCCGGCGGCAAGATCACCGTGCACAACTGGTCGGATGAAGAGCGCGCCAAGTTCCGCGGCATCGCGCGGGGCGAATGGGAGAAGGTCGCGACCAAATCGCCGATGTCGCAGAAGGTCTACGACACCTTGGTCGCCTATCTCACCGACAAGGGCCTGATGGCGAAGTGACGCGAAGACGGGCCCCGGGCGCATTGCCGCGTCGGGGCCCGTCGTTCCCTGCGGGCCGGACGTCGCCGATGCCCGGCCGCATTCCCCGCGGAGGAGGCCCCATGTCGGATCCCAACACCCACCCCGCCGGCGACCATTCGGTGCTGCCGGTCGAAAGCCCCTTGGGCGTGCCGCGCGCCGCTGGCGCGCTTGGCCGCGTGGTCGAACGCTTCGGCTTCATCTTCGCCGCGGGCATCGTCGCCGCCGCGGTGATGCTGCTGATGGAAGTGTTCCTGCGCTACGTGCTGAACCGCCCGACGATCTGGGCGCACGAGACATCGACCTTCCTCTGCGCGCTGGCCTTCCTTTACGGCGGGCTCTTCGTCGCGGCGCGCGACACCCACATTCGCGTCGTGCTGATCTATGACGCGCTGCCCGCCGGGATCCGGCGCGGGCTCGACATCTTCATCTCTGCCTCGTCGGCACTGGCCTCGGCCTTCTTCGCCTGGGCGGCCTGGCTGATGGTGGCGAAATCGGTCTGGGCCCCCAGCGGCGAGGTCCGCTTCGAACGCTCGGGCAGCGCCTGGAATCCGGCGATCCCGGCCTGGACCAAGATCTTCCTCTTCGTGGTGCTCATCGTCATGACCCTGCAGTTCGCCATCTTCGCCTGGAACCAACTGCGCCGCAGCGCCGAAACGCGGACCGGAGGCGCGGCATGAACGCGATCCTCGACCTCGCGGCGCTGGGGATCGGCACCTCGACGCTGCTGATGTTCGGCACGATGGTGGTGCTGCTGCTGACCGGCATGCCGCTGGCCTTCGTCACGCTGCTGGTGGCGCTGATCTTCGCGCTTCTGGGCTTCGGCCCGATGGCGGTCGGCATCATCACCAGCCGCATCTATACCTTCGTCAACAACTTCATCTTCGTCTCGGTGCCGATGTTCGTGCTGATGGCGGCGATGCTCGACCGTTCCGGCGTGGCGCGCGACCTGTTCGACGCGATGAAGCTGATCGGCGGGCGCATCCGCGGCGGCGTCGCGGTGCAGACGATCTTCGTCTCGGTCATCCTGGCGGCGATGTCGGGCATCATCGGCGGCGAGATCGTGCTGCTGGGCCTGCTCGCGCTGCCGCAGATGCTGCGACTGGGCTACAACAAGAACCTCGCGATCGGCGTGGTCTGCGCCGGCGGCTCGCTGGGCGCGATGATCCCACCCTCGATCGTGCTGATCATGTACGGGCTGACCGCCAACGTCTCGATCGGCTCGCTCTTCTCGGCGGCCTTCATCCCCGGGGCGATGCTGGCGGGCTTCTACGTCATCTACGTGCTGGTCATGTCCTACTTCGTGCCCGGCACCGCCCCCCCGCCGACGAACGAGAAGATCCCCACGTCAGAGAAGCTGCGCCTGCTGAAGGGCCTGATCCTGCCGATCATGGTGGTGGTCTTCGTGCTGGGCTCGATCTACGGCGGCATCGCCTCGGTGACCGAGGCCTCGGCCGTGGGTGTCGGCGGTGTCGCCCTGTCGGCGCTGCTACGCGGCGAGTTCAACTGGGCCTTCGTCCGCGACAGCGCGATGCAGACCCTCGCGACCTGCGGGATGATCGTCTGGATCGGCATCGGCGCCACCGCGATCGTCGGCGTCTACAACCTGATGGGCGGCATCAGCTTCGTCTCGGGCCTGATCACCGGCGTGTCGGACAATCCGACCGTGATCATCCTGCTGATGATGGCGATCCTCTTCGTGCTGGGAGCGTTCCTGGACTGGGTGGGGATCGCGCTTCTGACCATGCCGATCTTCGTGCCGATCGTGAAGTCGCTGGGGCTCGACCCGGTGTGGTTCGGGGTGCTCTTCTGCATGAACATGCAGGTCAGCTTCCTGTCGCCGCCCTTTGGCCCCGCCGCCTTCTACCTGAAGTCGGTGGCGCCTCCGGGGATCTCGCTCGGCGACATCTTCAAGGCGCTGGTGCCCTTCATCGCGCTGCAGATCCTCGGCCTTGCGGTGATGATCCTCTTCCCCGGCATCGCGATGTACTGATACCGGACAGGGCGGGGCTCAGGCCCCGCCCTCCTTGCCTTTGACCGCCGTCCATACACAGGGACCCGTCATGACCCAACGCCCCCGGATCACCCCCGACCAGCTTCGCTCGCGGCTGTGGTTCAACAACCCCGACGATCCGGAGATGACGGCGCTCTACCTCGAGCGGTACCTGAACTACGGCCTGACGCGGGCCGAGTTGCAGGGCGGCAAGCCGATCATCGGCATCGCCCAGACCGGCAGCGACCTGTCGCCCTGCAATCGCCACCACGTCGAACTGGCCAAACGCGTGCGCGACGGCATCACCGCCGCCGGCGGCATCCCGATGGAGATCCCGGTCCACCCGATCCAGGAGACCGGCAAGCGCCCGACCGCCAGCCTCGACCGCAACCTCGCCTATCTCGGCCTTGTCGAGGCGCTGCACGGCTATCCGATCGACGGCGTCGTGCTGACCATCGGCTGCGACAAGACCACGCCCGCGCTTCTGATGGCGGCGGCGACCGTCAACATCCCCGCCATCGCCTATTCCGTGGGTCCGATGCTGAACGGCTGGCACCGCGGCGAACGCGCCGGCTCGGGCACCGTGGTGTGGAAGGCGCGCGAACTGCTGGCCCGTGGCGAGATCGACGAAGAGGGCTTCTACGAACTCGTCGCCTCGTCGGCCCCCTCGGTCGGCTACTGCAACACGATGGGCACCGCCTCGACCATGAACTCGCTCGCCGAGGTGCTGGGGATGCAGCTGCCGGGCTCGGCCGCGATCCCCGCCCCCTACCGCGAGCGCGGCCAGATGGGGCACGCCACGGGGCGCCGCATCGTCGAGATGGTGTGGGAGGATCTGCGCCCCTCCGACATCCTGACCCGCGCCGCCTTCGAGAACGCGGTGGTGGCCTGCTCGGCCTTCGGCGGATCGACCAACGCGCCGATCCACCTGAACGCCGTCGCGCGCCATGCCGGGGTCGCGCTGGACAACGATGACTGGCAAAGGCTGGGCCACCGCGTGCCGCTGCTGGTGAACCTGCAGCCGGCCGGCACGTATCTGGGCGAGGACTTCCACCGTGCCGGCGGCGTGCCGGCGGTGCTGGGCGAACTGATCGCCGCCGGGCTGCTGCCGCATCCCGATGCGCCGACCGTGTCCGGCGCGCCGCTGTCCGCCGCCGCCATCCGCAGCCTGTCGCCGGAGGTGATCCACGGCGTCGCGGAACCGCTCAAGCCCGAGGCGGGCTTCCTGAACCTGTCGGGCAACCTCTTCGACAGCGCGATCCTGAAGACCAGCGTGATCTCGGCCGATTTCCGGGCCCGCTACCTGTCCAACCCCGCGGATCCCGAAGCCTTCGAGGGCACGGTCTTCGTCTTCGACGGGCCCGAGCATTTCCACGCGGTGATCGACGATCCCGCGCTGGCGATCGGCGAGGACGCGGTGCTGGTCATGCGCGGCGCCGGTCCCCTCGGCTACCCCGGCGCGGCCGAGGTGGTGAACATGCGCCCGCCCGCCTACCTCCTGAAGCGCGGGATTTCCGCCCTGCCCTGCATCGGCGACGGCCGGCAATCGGGCACCTCGGGATCGCCCTCGATCCTGAACGCCTCGCCCGAGGCGGCGGCCGGCGGCGGCCTTGCCCTGCTGCGCAACGGCGACCGGCTGCGGATCGATCTGCGCAAGGCGCGGGTGGACGTCCTGCTGCCCGAGGCGGAGCTGGCCGCGCGCCGTGCGGCGATGCAGGCGGCCGGCGGCTACCCGGTGCCGCCGAGCCAGACGCCCTGGCAGGGGATCTTCCGGTCCCTCACCGGCCAGCTCGACGCCGGGATGGTCCTCGACGGGGCGGATGCCTACCACGACATCGCCCGCGCGAGCCTGCCCCGGAACAACCACTGACCCGCCAGAGAGCCTGACCTTCGGGGCAGGTTCTCTGGCCCATCGCCGCAAAACTAATGAGCGCTGCGATCTTTCGGCGGCCAGTCGTGTCGATCGCTGACGGTTTGGCCATGAGTATGGCGGCGACGATCATGCCGACGCTGGGCATCGGCTGGAGGCGCTGACCCACCTCGCTCAGTTCAGGCGACGGCCGGAGGACCGTTGCGATCCCTGCATCGCGTTGCGGCACTTATCGACGAGACAGAGCCACGTCGCGACATCTGATCGTCAGCTTTGCGTCCTTCCGAGGCCCTCTTCCCTTCGCTACCACGCGACGAACTGGCTCAATTATCGTGCGATCGCGGCGCCAACGGTCCGCGCCCAATATCATGGGCCGCTCTGCGCCGGCGCGGGTCTCTCGCGATCTGGTTCGACCCGATGATGACCCGCCGTGCAGCCAAGACGGGAAAGCGTCGTCATCCGGAGTCCTTCTTTGACTGCGGAGGCGCGCAAATGGGCTGAGCCCGCGCCGCTGCCGCGATGCGCGGGATGCGGAGGGTGCACTGCGGGGGGATGGCGGTGGCTCAGGCGGGACCTTGTCCACCGAGGTTCGAGGGTTGCGCGGTCTCGGTCCCGTCGAGCAGGCGGAAGCCGGGCACCAGCCGCGCGGCGCTGTCGCGCAGGTCGCCGATCAACCGCTCGACCAGCGGCGACAGCGGCCGGCCAGCGGCAGTGATGACGCCGAAGCGGAACGGGATCCGGAAGCTGAAGGGCAGCACCGCCACATCGGCGACCGGCAGCCCGGTCGAGGTCAGCGCCTCGACCACCGCGACGCCCAGCCCCTCGCGGGCGAGCGCGATCGACACCGGGCTCGAGTTGCTGTCGATCAGCGCCGGCGGATCGACCGAGAAGGCGCCGAGCGCCTGGTTGATCGCCAGCCGCAGCCGGTAGGGATTGTGCGACGCGATCAGCCGTTCGCCGGCCAGGTCGGCGGGCGAGATCTCGGCCCGGTCGGCCAGCGGATGGCTGCGGGCGACGACGGCGACGCAGGGCACCTCGGCCGTCCAGTGCACCTCGACGCCGGGGTTGTCGAGCGGCAGCGAGGTCAGGCCCAGGTCGGCGGTGCGGTCGGCCACCGCCTGCACGATGGTCTCTGCCGCGGTCGAGCGCAGGTGCACCCGCGCCGGCACCTGCGCGGGGTCGAGCCCGGCCAGCACCTTCGGCACCACGCTGGCGGCGAGCGAGGGCAGCGAGGCGATCTCGATCGGCTGCGGCGCGGCGGTCGAAATGCCGCGCGCACGCTCGGCGATGGTGCGCAGGCCGCCGAGGATCACCTCGGCCTGTTCGTAGAAGGCGACGCCCTGCTGGGTGGGCGAGATCCGCGGGCCGTTGCGGTGCAGCAGCGGGAAGCCGAGCTCGGCCTCGAGCTCCTGGATCAGGCGGGTGATCACCGGCTGCGAGCGGCCGAGCGCCCGCGCGGCCCCTGTCATCGAGCCGATCGAGATCACGGCGACGAAAGCCTCGAGCTGGCGGGTGTCGAGATAGGGGCTGGTCATGGGCTGCATTCGGTCCGGGTCCCCGCCGCGAGGTTCGCGCCGATCATCCCGCCACGGGGGCGGAAGTCGAGCGCGAAGCCGGGACGGACCGCGGGATCGGCCGGGACTGCGGCATATCGGTCGCCGCGGGCGCTCATTCCCCCTGCCCTGCCGGCTGGTCCCACAGCGCGGTGCGCGCATCGAAGGGATCGCGGGTGCTGCGGGCGCCGAGCGGGTCGAGCCACAGCACCTCGGGCGCGTCGACCGCGTGGCGGGGGGCGGTGACGCCGCCGGTCGCAGGGATGTCCCCGCGCAGGAACGACAGCCACAGCGCATGGGTCCGCGCCGCCGCCGCGGGGTCGGCCACGCGCTGGCGGGCGGGGCGCTGCGACTGGTCCATGCCGGGGCGATACCAGACCTCGCCGACCTCGGCGCCATGGGCGGCACCGGTCTCGTCGGGCCCGAGCGCGCCCCAGAGGTATTTCCAGACCGGCTGGTGGCGGCCATGGGCCCGGGCGAAGCGGGTCGTGGGGTTCTGGAACACCAGATCGCCCGCGACCGCGCGCCAGATCCCCTGCGGGCCATGGTCCGGCAGGGCCGCGCGGTAGCGCGCGACGATCTCGTCGCCGCTCAGGCCGCAGGGGCGGACGCGTTCGTGCAGCAGCCGCGCGGCGCCGGCGAAGTCGAGATCGGCGGGCAGGACGCTGGAATGGGTCAGGTATTCGGCGGTGGTGCAGCCGATCATCATCGGCACCGGCGCGGTCTGGCCGCGCGCGGCCAGCGCCTCGGGGTGGTCGGGCAGGCTGTCACCGTCGATCACCGGCACGAAGGGCACGCCCAGCATCGCCGCGCGCCCGTCACGGGTCGCGTCGTGACGCTCGTAGCTTTCGTTGCAGAGGTCGCGCTGGGCAAGGATCAGCGCCTGCAGCGGGGCCTCTGCGATCCGGTCAGGGGTGCAGCCCAGCGCCGCGGCCATCCGCGCGGTCAGCTTCGCGGCATCCTCGCGTCGGGCGAGGCCGGTCGACGCGCCCGACTGCGGCATCGCCCGCGCGAAGAGCCCGCGCGCGGCGGGCATCGCCATCACCGCGGCGATCGAGAAGCCGCCGGCCGACCGCCCGGCGAAGGTGACCTGCGCGGGGTCGCCGCCGAAGGCCGCGATATTGTCCCGCACCCAGCCCAGCGCCGCGATCTGGTCGAGCAGCCCGCGGTTCTCGGGGCAGCCCGGCAGGCTGAGGAAACCCAGCGCGCCAAGGCGGTAGTTCACCGTCACCTCGACCACGCCCGAGGCGGCGAAGGCGCCCGACTGCACCACCGGCTCGTTGGCCGAGCCCACGGCATAGCCGCCGCCGTGGATCCAGACCAGCACCGGCGCGCGCCCGGTCAGTGAGGGCGTGCGGATGTTCAGCGTCAGGAAATCCTCGCCCTGCCCGAGGGCCGAGGCCGCGGCGGTGCCGACGGGCCCGTAGGTGGGCGATTGGGGGCAGACCGGCCCCAGCCGGTCGCAGGCGCGGATGCCCGCCCAGCGCGCCACCGGTTCGGGGGCCGCGAAACGCTGCGCCGGGGTGACCGGCGCGGCATAGGGAAGACCGAGGAAGGCGATGCCTCCCCAGGGCTCGAACCGGCCCGAGACGCGCCCTGATCCGGTCTCGACAACCGGAAGCGCCGGGGAGGGGACGGCGCTCACAGCGCGCGCCTCAGGCCGATGAGCCGCTCGACCGCGATCACCACGACGATGGAGATCGCGATCAGCAGGACCGAGAGCGCGGCGATCTGGGGATCGGTCGAGACCTCGAGGTAGTTGTAGATTTCGGTCGGCAGGGTCGAGACCTTCACCGAGACGATGAAGAGCGAGATCGTCGCCTCGTCGAACGAGATCAGGAAGGCGATCACCCCGCCCGCGATCAGCCCCGGCGCGATCAGCGGTAGGGTGATGCGGCGGAAGACGGTGAACGGCGCCGCGCCATGGACCATCGCCGCCTCTTCGACACGGCGGTCGACGGACATCAGGCTCATGGTGATGGTGCGCACGGTGTAGGGCACGGTGATGCCCAGATGCGCGAGGATGATGCCGGCGTAGCTGTCCAGCAGGCTCATCGGCGCGAGCACCAGCATGATGCCGACGGCAAGCACGATGTGCGGCACGAGGAAGGGCGCGAGGATCAGGAAGTTCACGCCCTCGCGGCCGCGGAAGCGGTAGCGCACCAGCGCCAGCGACAGCAGCGTGCCGATCGCCACCGCGGCCAGCCCGACCACCAGCCCGATCACCACCGAGCGCCCGAAGGCAGAAAGAAAGGTCGGGTTGGCGAAGACCTTGGCATAGCTGCCGAAGGACAGGCTTTCCGGCGGGAAGGCCAGATACTGGCGGGTGTCGAAGCTGACGATCACCACGACGAGGATCGGCGCCAGCAGGAACAGGTAGAGAAGTGCGATCAGGCCCTTCCAGAGGATGCGCGACATCTCAGGCCTCCAGCCGGCGCAGGGCGCGTTGGTAGATGACGATGACCGAGGAGAAGAGCGCGAGCAGCACCACCGACAGCGCCGCAGCCAGCGGCCAGTTCAGCGTGACCGTCGCCTCCTGGAAGACCTCGGTGCCCAGCACGAAGACCCGGCCGCCGCCCATCAGCCGCGGGGTGACGAAGCTGGAGATGGCAAGGACGAAGACCAGAAGCGCCGCGGTCAGCACGCCGGGCAGCGACAGCGGCAGGACGATGCGCCAGAAGACGCGCGCCTTGTTGGCGCCCAGCATCGCCGCGGCTTCCTCCAGCTGCGGGTTCAGCCGGCCGAAGCCCGCCAGCATGGCGAGGATCGCGTAGGGCATCAGGATCTCGACCAGCGCGACGGTGGCACCGAAGCTGTTGTTCGACAGCCGGATCGGCGCATCGGTCAGGCCCAGCGACTGCAGCGTGCCGTTGATCACGCCGCGGTCGCCGAGGATCACCATCCAGCCGTAGGTGCGCACCACGGCCGAGGTCAGCAGCGGCGCCACGGCCAGCGCCGTCAGCACGCCCCGCCAGCGGCTTTCGCTGCGGGTGAGGAACAGCGCGATCGGATAGGACAGCACCACCGCGAAGAAGCTGACAGTGACCCCCAGCCACAGCGTGTTCACCGCGACCTTCCAGTAGAACGGATCGGTGATCGCGGCGCGGTAATGTTCGAGCGTCATGCCCCCGCCGAAGGCCGACATCGACGAGGTCGAGAACGAGGCCCGCAGCAGCCAGGCCATCGGCAGCAGGAAGGTGGCCATCAGCGCCAGAAGCCCCGGCACCAGCAGCGCCAGCAGCATCCAGCGCGCCGAGCCGGCGGCGGGCTGGGCGGGAAAGGCGGTCGCGCTCATGCCGCTGCCCCGGACAGGAAGGTGACATCCTCGGGCGCGACGGCAAGGGTCACGGTCTCGCCCCGCGCCGGCAGGTGGCCGGCATGGGTGTGCAGGTCCGCGGTCAGCCGCTTGCCGCCGACATCGACGCCCAGCGTCAGCACCTGCCCGCGGTAGACCAGCGTCTCGACCCGGCCGGTGAAGCTGTTCGGGCCGGTTTGTGCAAGAGCGGGTTGGGCAAGGGTGAAGCGGTGCGGGCGCACCATCAGCTTCACCCGGTTGCCGACGGCCACACCCGGATCGGGCGCGGCGAAGCGCATCGGGCCCAGCCCCTCGATCTCGGCCTCGCCCGGCGCGGTGACGCGGCCCGACAGGAAATTGCCGGCGCCGATGAAGCCCGCGACGAATTCGGTCGCCGGGGCGTCGAAGATCTGCCGCGGGGTGCCGATCTGTTCCAGCCGGCCCGCCGACATCACCGCCAGCCGGTCGGCCATCGACAGGGCCTCGTCCTGGTCGTGGGTGACGAAGATCGCGGTCACGCCGGTGCGGGACTGGATGTCGCGGATCTCGTCGCGCATCTCGTCGCGCAGTTTCGCGTCGAGGTTCGACAGCGGCTCGTCCAGAAGCAGCAGCTCGGGCTCGATCACCAGCGAGCGGGCGATGGCCGCGCGCTGCTGCTGGCCGCCCGACAGCTGGGTAACCTTGCGGTCGCCCAGCGCCCCGAGCTTCACCATGTCGAGCGCGCGGGCGACCTTCGCCGCGCGCTCGGATTTCGGGATCCCGCGCATTTCCAGCCCGAAGGCCACGTTTTCGGCCACGCTCATGTGCGGGAACAGAGCATAGGCCTGGAAGACCATGCCCATGTTGCGCTTGTGGACCGGCGTCTGCGAGATCTCGCGGCCATTGACGCGGATCGCGCCGCCGGTCGGGTCGATCAGCCCGGCGATCATCCGCAGGATCGTGGTCTTGCCGCAGCCCGAGGGGCCCAGCAAGGCCAGCATCTCGCCCTTGGGCAGCGAAAAGCTGACATGGTCGACGGAGGGCGTGGCGGCACCCGGATAGGTCTTCACGAGGTTTTCGACGACGACGTGCTGTTCGGCCATGATCCGCCCTCCGCTGGCTTCAGGTCAGTTGAACGCGATGACTTCGCGGTTGATGCGCTGGATCCACTGCGAATAGACGGTCGCGATCCAGGGCCAGTCGAGCGACATCTGCGCGTCCTGCGCCTCTTTCGAGCCGTAGATCCGCGTCGCCACTTCGGGGGCCAGCGTCACCTTGGTGTTCACCGGGCCGTAGAACGACTTTTCGGCGAAGGTGCCCTGCGCCTCGGCGGACAGCGCGTAGTTGATGAAGGCCTTGGCCGCGTCGGCGTGCTTCGAGCCCGCGACGAGGTTGATGGTGTTGGTCTGCCCGATCGAGCCCTCTTTCGGGGCCGAGACGCCGATGACGCCGCCCTGCGTGTCATGCAGGAACTGCGACCGGCCGTTCCAGCAGATCGACAGGTCGACCTCGCCCGACTGAACGACCGCGTAGCAGTCCGGCGCCGGTTCCCAGGTCGAGACGTTGGGGCCAAACTTGTTCATCGCCTCGATCGCCGGGTCGATGCTTTGCTTATAATCCCCACCGGCCATCTTGGTCAGGATCGGGATCAGGATCACGCCGCGGGTGTCGGCGAGCTTGGCGGCGATCTTGCCCTTCCACTTCGGGTCGGCGAGGTCGGCCCAGCTGGTCGGCGGCTCTTTCACCTTCTCGGTGTTGTAGAGGATCGTCAGGTTGTCCTGGCTGAAGGCGATCGACTTGTCGCCGTCGATGCGCGCCCAGTCCGGCTGCTCGGCCAGGTTCGGGACCGAGGCCGCGTCGAGCGGCGCGAAGAGCCCTTCGCCATTGGCCTTGATCGCAACCGACACGTCGATCAGCGCCACGTCCACGGTCGGGTCCGACTTCTGCAGGGTCAGCAGCGCCAGCGTCTCGGCCGAGTTCTTCGAGGGCTGGTAGACCACGTCGATGTCGGGATGGGCCGCCTCGAAGGGCTTGATGATGAAGTTCTCGTAGTTCTCGGCGAAGACGCCCGAGAAGCCCACGACGTTCAGCGTGGTCTTGTCCTGCGCCTGCGCGGTGCCGGCCGCCAGAAGGGCGATCAGGGAAAGGGACAGTCCGGTCTTCATGGTCTTGCTCCTATGGGATCGCCGTCAGGCGGAAGGTTTCCAGGTCTTGTCGAAGAGCGAGAGCCAGTTGCCGCCCAGGATCTTCGTCACATTGTCCTCGCCCCAGCCGCGCGCGAGCATGCGGGCGGTCATGTTGGGCATGTCGGTCATCCGCCGGATGCCGGCGGGCTTGTTGATCTTCACGCTGCCGAATTCGGTCAGCTTGCGGGCGGTGCCCTTGTCCTTGTTGGCGTAGAGCAGCCAGGGAGAGGGCCGCGGCCGGTCGAGCGAGAAGTCGGTGCCGATGCCGACATGGTCGAAGCCTATGAGGTCGATCACATGCTCCATTGCGTCGATGACATGCTCGACCGTGGCGTCGTTGCCGGCGGCGAGGCCCGGCGCGAAGAGCGAGATCCCGACCAGCCCGCCCTTTTCGGCGCAGGCCACGAACAAATCGTCGTTCTTGTTGCGCTTCACGTCGTGCAGCGCGCGCGGCAGGATGTGGCTGATGCAGACCGGGGCCTTGGAATAGGCGATGGTGTCGGCCGAGGTCTTGTCGCCGACATGGCTGAGGTCGATCAGGATGCCCAGGCGGTTCATCTCGTCCACGACCTCGCGGCCGAAGCCGGTCAGGCCCGAGTCATGCTCTTCCAGATAGCCGGCACCCGAGTAGTTCTGGGTGTTGTAGGTCAGCTGCATGATGTTGACGCCCAGATCCTTGAAGATCTCGACGTAATCGAGCTTGTCCTCCAGCGGCGAGGTGTTCTGCCAGCCGAGGATGATCCCGGTCTTGCCCTCGCGCTTCGCCGCCTCGATGTCGGCGACGCTGCGCACCGGGCGCAGGATGTCCGAATTCTCGCGCAGGAAGTGCTTCCACATCGACACGTAGTCGATGCCTTCCTTGAAGTTCTCCCACAGCACGGTCGAGACGTTGACGGCGGTGATGCCGCCCGCGCGCATCTCTTCGAAGATCGGGCGCCCCCAGAGCGAGGTCTGCAGCCCGTCGACGACGATGGCGCGGTCGTGCAGGGCCTGTGCCTCGGGCGGAACGGTCCAGACGTGATCTTCCATCACAGGGTCTCCTTCTGCTTGGCCGCCGCGAGCGCGCGGGCCACGAAGTCCAGCCGGTCCTGTCCCCAGAACAGCTCGTCGTTGAACACGTAGGTCGGCGTGCCGAAGATGCCGCGCGCCTCGGCCTCGGCGAGGTTGGCCTGCCAGTCGGCGATGATGTCGGCCTCTTGCGGGTCCTTGACCAACGCCGCGCCCGCCGCGCCGACGGTCTTCAGCGCCAGCTCTTTCAGCGTGTCCAGATCGGCGATGTCGCGATCCTCGGCCCAGAGCGCGCGCTGGATCGCGAACGAGAACCCGGTCGCGTCAATGCCCGCCTTCTGCACCGCGATCACCGCCTGCGCCGCGGTCTCGATCGTGCGGCAGGGGTAGAACTTCGGCTTGAGGTTCAGCGGGATGCCCAGATGCTCGCGCCAGCGGCGCAGCTCGGTCTCGTGGTAGCGCTGGCGGTAGTCGGGGCGGGTGCGCAGCGGGATGCCGCCGTTCGCCTCGATGATCCGGATCGGACGCAGCACCAGTTTCGCGCCGGCCTCGCGGGCGATGGCCACCATCCGCTCGGCCCCGAAATAGGCCCAGGGAGAGGAGATGCCGTAGAAGGCCTGAAGCACGGGCTCAGACATGGGTAGGTTCCTCGAGATCGGCGTCGGTCCACTCGTCGCCCAGCAGCTCGGGCGTTTCGAAGGCGCGGAACCGGCCTAGGTGAAGCTCTGCGTCCTCGACGAAGAGCGAACGGGCGATCCCCTGCGCTAGGCGCGTCGCGCCATCGCTGATCGCGGGCACGCCGCTGGTGATCTTTCCGTGGGTGGGCACCGCCGGGTAGGCGAAGCAATGGATGTGGCCGACATTGTCGCCCTCGGCCTTCGGCAGGAATTCGAAGGCGGGGCCGAGGTAGGGCATCTGGCCGATGCCGGCATGCTCGCTGCCCGGGGCGGGGCGATGCGCATCGCGCCACAGCCGCACGCGGCCCGCCAGCGCCGCGAATTCGGGGCGCTCGGCCATGTCTGCCGAGAAGCCGGTGGCGAAGATCGCGAAATCGACCGGGTAGCGGCCCTTGGGCGTCACCACCGTGATGCCGCCGTTTTCCTCGACAAGCGCGTCGATCGGGCTGGACAGGTGGAAGCGCGCGCCGGCATGGCGGCTGACGCGCAGCACCGAATGGCGCGGCGGCGGGATCTGCGCCTGTTCGCCCTCGACCATGTAGGCCCATTTCACCGCGTCGGGCAGGCCCAGATAGCCTTGGGTCATGCCGGGAGAGCCGATGCCGGTGAACTTGTCGACCCGCGGGATATCGCGACGGCGCACGAAGATGTCGACCTGCGCCGCCCCGGCCTCGAGCGCGGCGGCGGCGTTGTCCATCGCCGAGGCCCCTGCCCCCACCACCGCGACCCGGCGGCCCTTCAGCGCGGCCATGTCGATCATGTCGGCCCCGTGGGCGACGAAGCGCGGATCGACGCTGCGCGCCACCGCCGGCAGCGACGGCGCCCCCAGCCCGTCGAGCCCGGTCGCGATCACCACCCGGCGGGCCCGCAGCGTCTCGGGCCCCTGCGGGCCCGCGATCTCGAGCCGCACCAGCGGGCCTTCGGGAACGACGGCGGTGACGCTGGTCTCGTTGACCACCGGCAGGTCGAGCACGCGGCGATACCAGACGAGGTAGTCCATCCACATCTCGCGCGGGGCGAGGGTCATCCGGGTCCAGGCGTCGCGGCCGAACTTCGCCTCGAACCAGGCGCGGAAGGTCAGCGAAGGCACGCCCAGCGCCGGGCCCGCGGCCTCCTTGCGGGTGCGCAGCGTCTCCATCCGGGCGAAGGTGACCCAGGGCCCCTCGCGCCCGGCCGGGGCACGGTCGAAGGCGCGGACGTTGTAGACGCCTAGCCGGCGCAGCGCCGCCAGCGTCACCAGCCCCATCACCCCGCCGCCGATCACCGCCACGTCGAGCACGCCCGGCTGCGGGACCATCCAGTCCTTCGCCGGCAGGTTCAGCCAGAGCAGGTCCTCGGCCAGGCGGTCTTCCAGGGCGGAAAGCGTGTCGGGAATCATCGGGGTCACTCGGGTCATCGCACTTACCCTGTTGTATGTCATTTTCGGATCATTAGCGTCTCAATTTTCCAAAAAAGAAAAATAGCCCCCGCCATCGCGGTCGAGCGCAATGATTGTGCGCCTTTTCGCCGCAAAACGCGAAAAATCCGGCGGCGGGCGAACGCTTCGGGGGATTTCGCCCACCGCCGCGGGCACCCGCCGGGCCGGGCGTGCGGGCGTGGTGACGTTGCGCCGGGTCGGCCGGGGGCGATGCCGCAGTGCCGCAGGCTTCTTGCCCGCGCCCGCGCCACTGCCTAGAGTCGCGGTCACACAAGGATCAGGCCTCGGGGAACGACATGGACATTCGGACGGTTGGCATCGTGGGCGCGGGCCAGATGGGCAACGGCATCGCGCATGTCTTCGCGCTGGCCGGCTTCGACGTGCTGATGAACGACATCTCGCGCGACAGCCTCGACAAGGCGCTGATCACCATCGACAAGAACCTTGAACGGCAGGTGAGCCGCGGCAAGGTCTCGGCCGAGGACAAGGCCGCCGCGCTGGCACGGATCAAGACGACGCTGACGCTGACCGACCTTGGCCAGACCGACCTGGTGATCGAGGCCGCGACCGAACGCGAGACGGTGAAGCAGGCGATCTTCGAGGATCTGGTCCCGCATCTGAAACCCGAGACGATCCTTACCTCGAACACCTCGTCGATCTCGATCACCCGTCTGGCCAGCCGCACCGACCGGCCCGAGAAGTTCATGGGTTTCCACTTCATGAACCCGGTGCCGGTGATGCAGCTGGTCGAGCTGATCCGCGGCATCGCCACCGACAAGGACACCTACGACTCGCTGCATGCGGTGGTGGCGAAGCTGGGCAAGACCGCGGCTTCGGCCGAGGATTTCCCGGCCTTCATCGTCAACCGCATCCTGATGCCGATGATCAACGAGGCGGTCTATACGCTCTACGAGGGCGTGGGGAACGTGAAGTCGATCGACGAGTCGATGAAGCTGGGCGCGAACCACCCGATGGGCCCGCTGGAGCTGGCCGATTTCATCGGGCTCGACACCTGCCTTGCGATCATGAACGTGCTGCATGACGGGCTGGCCGACACCAAGTACCGCCCCTGCCCGCTGCTGACGAAATATGTCGAGGCCGGCTGGCTGGGCCGCAAGTCGGGCCGCGGCTTCTACGACTATCGCGGCGAGGTGCCGGTTCCGACCCGCTGAGAGGCCGCGAAGGCGCGCACGATCTGCATCTGATGCGGGATCGTGCGCGGATCGTCATAAAAGGCGTCAAGCGGGCTCAGCTGCCAGAACTGGCCTTCGGGGCCGAAGCGGATCGCCGCAATCTCGGCCACCGTCAGATGCGCGCCGTAGTAATGGCCGGGCAGCGCGCCGGCCGCGCGGCGGTGGTGCCAGACCAGCCGCGCCGGCGGCAGGGCAAGGCCGAATTCCTCGTCAAGTTCGCGCAGGACGGTCTCGACCGGGGTTTCGTCGCCCTCGCGGCCGCCGCCGGGAAGATCCCAGCAGCCGGGCCAGGGCAGATGGTCGAAATCGTCGCGCAGATAGGTCAGCAACGCGCCGTCAGGGGCCAGCGCCACCAGCTTCGCGCCGGTGAAGGGCTGGCCGTCCCAAGCCTCGCCGGCGCTCACGCCGGTTCGCGCAGGGCGCGCGGCACCTTGAACTCGACGGTCTCGGTCGCGGTCTCGACGATTTCGACGGTCACGTCGAAACGGTCGCGGAAGGCCGCGATCACCTCGTTGACCAGCACCTCGGGCGCCGAGGCGCCGGCGGTGACGCCGACCGACCGGATCGCGCCCAGCGCCCGCCAGTCGATGTCGCCGGCGCGCTGCACGAGCTGCGAATAGGCACAGCCCGCGGCCGAGCCGACCTCGACCAGCCGGCGCGAGTTCGACGAGTTCGGGGCGCCGATCACCAGAAGCGCGTCGATCTTCGGCGCGATCGCCTTCACCGCCGCCTGCCGGTTGGTGGTGGCATAGCAGATGTCCTCGCGCGCGGGGCCAAGGATCGCGGGGAACCGCGCCTTCAGCGCCGCGACGATGCCCGCGGTGTCGTCGACCGAAAGCGTGGTCTGGGTGATGAAGGCCAGCTTCGTCTCATCCCGCGGAGCAAGGGTCGCCACGTCATCGACGGTTTCGACCAGCAGCACCTCGCCCTCTGGCAGCTGGCCCATGGTGCCCAGCGTCTCGGGGTGGCCGGCATGGCCGATCATCACCAGCTGCAGGCCGTTCTCGTGATGGCGTGCGGCCTCGTTGTGGACCTTGGTCACCAGCGGGCAGGTCGCATCGACATGGATCATGTTGCGGCGCAGCGCCTCGGCCGGGATCGCCTTGGGCACGCCATGGGCCGAGAAGATCACCGGGCGGTCGTCGGGGCAGTCGTCCAGTTCCTCGACGAAGACCGCGCCCTTGTCGCGCAGCCCGTCGACGACGAAGCGGTTGTGGACGATCTCGTGGCGCACATAGACCGGCGCGCCGTATCTCTCGAGCGCCATCTCGACGATCTTGATCGCGCGGTCGACGCCGGCGCAGAAGCCGCGCGGGGCCGCGAGATACAGCGTCAGCGGCGATTTCGGCTGGGCTTCGGTCATGGAAGGCTCCCGTTCAGTCCGGGACAGGCATAGGCGCTCGTCCCGCGCGGGTCCAGCCGCGCCGGACGAAAGATGGGGTCCGGGCCGGCTCGGGTCCAGCCATGGCGGGCAAAACGCCGGCACGATCTTCGCCGCACTCTTCGCCGGCCGCGCCGGCGTCCTTGCCGCCCCGGGGCGTCGCGGGTCCAGCCACGGCGCGCAGGGGGCGGTCGGTCCGGCGCGGGTCCAGCCGCGCCGGGCCATGTCGGGTCAATGCGTCGCGGCCGGAATTTCGTCGCGGGGCTGACGGTCTTCCCGCGGCGGGCGGCCGATGACTTCGCGAAGCTCGTCGAGCTCGATGAAGTTGTCGGCCTGGCGGCGCAGTTCGTCGGCAATCATCGGCGGCTGCGAACGGATGGTCGAGACGATCGACACCCGGACGCCCTGACGCTGCAGGCTTTCGACCAGCGGACGGAAATCGCCGTCGCCGGAGAAGAGCACGATGTGGTCGACGCGCGGCGCAAGCTCCATGGCATCGACGGTAAGCTCGATGTCCATGTTGCCCTTCACCTTCCGGCGACCCTGGCTGTCGGTGTATTCCTTCGCGGGCTTCGTCACCATGCTGAAGCCGTTGTAGTGAAGCCAGTCGACAAGCGGGCGAATCGGCGAATACTCGTCGTTCTCCAGCAGGGCCGTATAGTAGAACGCACGCAGCAGCTTGCCCCGGCGCATGAATTCCTGGCGCAGGAGCTTGTAGTCGATGTCAAACCCCAGCGCCTTCGCAGCCGCATAGAGATTTGATCCATCGATGAACAGCGCGAGCCGTTCGTCCTTGTAGAACATATATTTCCCTTTCAAACCGCTTCGCCGGCCCGGGGAGGAAAACAACATGTGCGCCGGAGTGGACGGGCACGGATATAATCATGAACAGCGAAGCGAAGTTTAAAAATAGAGGTTGTCAAGAATGTCGCAAGACACAACGCCGGCCGAGTGTGGCGGAATCGCGCCTATCGCGCTAGGGGCGAATCTGCCGGGCAGACTGGGCGCGCCAGAGGTCACTTTGCGGGCAGCCCTGACGGCCCTCGCACGCGATGTGGGCCTTGCCGCGGTCAGCCGATTCTGGCGCTCGCCGGCCTGGCCGCCGGGCAGCGGTCCCGACTATGTCAACGCCGCCGCGGTGCTGGCCCCGAAGGCGGCGCCCTCGGCCGCCGCCGCCCGGCGCCTGCTCGAGGTGCTGCACGCGGTCGAAGCCGATCTGGGCCGGGTGCGCGGGCAGCGCTGGGGGGCGCGGGTGATCGATCTCGACCTCGTGGGCTGGGGCGGATTGGTGCTGCCGGACGCGGCGGAACAGGCGCGCTGGCGCGCGCTGCCGCCCGACCGGCAGACGGAAGAAACCCCGCAGGACCTTATGCTTCCGCATCCGCGCCTGGCCGAGCGCGGCTTCGTGCTGCTGCCGCTGGCCGAGGTGGCGCCGGGCTGGCGCGATCCGGTGAGCGGCCGCACCGTGGCCGAGATGGCCGCCGCCCTGCCCGCCGCGGCCCGCGCCGGGCTGACCCCGCTTGCCGCCTGAATCCGCCCCGCGCCCTCGGGCCAAGGAAACTTGCTTGTCAATAGGGCGCGAAACCCTTACATACGCGATCTCATCTCCAAGCCCCGACAGGAGAAGCCCATGGCTCGCGTGACGGTAGAAGACTGCGTCGACAAGGTTCCGAACCGCTTCGAGCTGGTGATGCTCGCCGCGCACCGGGCCCGCGAGATCGCCTCGGGCTCGGGTCTGACCATCGACCGCGACAACGACAAGAACCCCGTCGTCAGCCTGCGCGAGATCGCGGAAGAGACGCAGGGCGCCGACGACCTGCGCGAGCGCATGATCGCCAGCTACCAGACCCAGATCGAGGTCGACGAGCCGGAAGAGGACTCGATGTCGCTGCTGATGGGCAGCGGCACCGTCGAGATGGACCGCCCCGTCGCCGACGACATGGACGAAGAGCGCCTGCTGCGCCAACTCATGGAAGCGCAAGGGCAGGAGTGACCGCCGGAAACGGCCGCGCCCGGACAGCCCCGGGCGCGCGGACCGCGAGAGCCAGATGATCGACGTCGAAGACCTGATCGCACTGGTCCGCAACTACAATCCCCGCACCGATGCGGAGCTGATCCGCAAGGCCTATGACTACGGCTTCAAGATGCACGACGGCCAGACGCGCCAGTCGGGCGAGGCCTATTTCACGCATCCCGTCGCGGTCGCCGCGATCCTGACCGAGATGCAGCTCGACGATGCGACCATCGTCACCGCCCTTCTGCACGACACGATCGAGGACACCCGCGCCTCGTGGAAGGAGATCGCGGGCAAGTTCGGCGAGGACATCGCCGAGATGGTCGACGGCGTCACCAAGCTGACGAACCTGCAGCTCAGCTCGTCCGAGACCAAGCAGGCCGAGAACTTCCGCAAGCTGTTCATGGCGATGTCCAAGGACCTGCGGGTGATCCTGGTCAAGCTGGCCGACCGGCTGCACAACATGCGCACGATCAAGTCGATGCGCCCGGAAAAGCAGGCGCAGAAGGCGCGCGAGACCATGGACATCTTCGCGCCGCTGGCCGGCCGGATGGGCATGCAGTGGATGCGCGAAGAGCTCGAGGACCTGTCGTTCAAGGTCCTGAACCCCGAGGCCCGCAACTCGATCATCCGCCGCTTCCTGATGCTGCAGCGCGAATCGGGCGACGCGATTGCCAAGATCTCGGGCGACATCCGGCTGGAGCTGGAGAAGGCGGGGATCGAGGCCGATGTCTTCGGCCGCGCGAAGAAGCCCTATTCGATCTGGCGCAAGATGCAGGAGAAGAGCCTCGCCTTCTCGCGCCTCAGCGACATCTACGGCTTCCGGGTGATCACCCGGAACGAGGCCGACTGCTACAAAGTGCTGGGCGCCGTCCACACCCGCTGGCGCGCGGTGCCGGGGCGGTTCAAGGACTACATCAGCCAGCCCAAGGCCAACGGCTACCGCTCGATCCACACCACGGTGTCGGGGCGCGACGGCAAGCGGGTCGAGGTGCAGATCCGCACGCGGCAGATGCACGAGGTCGCCGAGGCCGGCGTCGCCGCGCACTGGTCCTATCGCGACGGCAAGCTTGCCAAGAACCCCTTCGCCGTCGATCCGGCGAAGTGGATCAAGGCGATGACCGACCGTTTCGACGAGGGCGACCACGACGAGTTCCTCGAGAACGTGAAGCTCGAGATGTACACCGACCAGGTGTTCTGCTTCACGCCGAAGGGCGACGTGATCCAGTTGCCGAAGGGCGGCACGCCGCTGGACTTCGCCTATGCGATCCACACCCGGATCGGCAATTCCTGCGTCGGCGCCAAGGTCGACGGCATCCGGGTGCCGCTGTGGACGCGGCTGCGCAACGGCCAGTCCGTCGAGATCATCACCGCCGCCGGACAGCGCCCGCAGGCGACCTGGCTCGACATCGTTGTGACGGGCCGCGCCAAGGCCGCGATCCGCAAGTCGCTGCGCGAGGACGACCGCGAACGCTTCGTGAAGCTGGGACAGGAACTGGCGCGCGTCGCGTTCGAGCATGTGGGCCGCAAGCTGACCGACAAGGCGCTGCGCACCGCGGCAAAGACGCTGGGGCTGGCCGACGAATACGAGGTTCTGGCGCGCATCGGCTCGTCCGAGATCAGCGCGCGCGAGGTGATCGGCGCGATCTACCCGGAGCTTGCGATCCGCACCACCGAAGAGGTCGATGCCCAGCGCCCCGTCGCAGGCCTTGCCCCCGACCAGCCCTATCGCCGCGCGAACTGCTGCCAGCCGCTGCCGGGCGAGCGCATCGTCGGCATCACCTATCGCGGGCAGGGCCCGATCGTGCATGCGATCGACTGCCCGGCACTGGCCGAGTTCGAGGACCAGCCCGACCGCTGGATCGACCTGCACTGGAAGCCCGGCCGCCACCCGGCGGTGCACACGGTGTCTCTCAATCTCACCATCGCGAACGATGCCGGCGTTCTGGGGCGGATCTGCACCTTGATCGGCCAGCAGCGGGCGAATATCTCGGACCTGCATTTCATCGACCGCAAGTCGGACTTCTTCCGGCTGGTGGTCGAGGTGGATCTCAGGGATGTCGAGCACTTGCACATGATCCTGACCGCGCTCGAGGCGGAAAGCGACGTGGCCCAGGTCGAGCGCTGGCGCGACCTGTCGCGCAGGCCCTGAGCACAGCCGAGGCGGAACGGAACGGACATGGTCTTCAGACGGCGCACCCCGAAAACCTATGTCCAACGCGCGCAGGATGTCGTCTATCCCCGCGGCGGCTGGCTGAGGGCCGCGACCTACACCTGGTACCGGCTGCGCCGCCTGCCCGACCGGCCGCACCGCATTGCCCGCGGCGTCGGCGCGGGGATCTTCATCTCGTTCACGCCGCTCTTCGGCGCGCATTTCTTCGGGGGCGGGATCCTGGCCTGGATCATCGGCGGCAATGTGCTCGCCGCCCTAGTCGGCACCTTCGTCGGCAACCCGGTGACCTTCCCCTTCATCGCCTATGTCTCGATGCGGCTGGGCGGCTGGATGCTGGGCATCGATGCCGAGATGCGCTTCCACCGGCTGGTCGCCGCCTTCTCGCATGCCACGCAGGATCTGTGGGACAATTTCCTGGCGCTGTTCGCCGGCGAGGCGATGCATTGGTCGGGGCTGAAGCTCTTCTACGACAACGTCTTCCTGCCCTACATGCTGGGCGGTTGCGTGCTGGGGCTGATCGCGGCCGTGGCCGGGCACTACCTGACGCTGCCGGTCATCGCCGCCTACCAGAAGCGCCGCACCAAGAAGCTGCGCGAGCGGGCCGAGAAGCTGCGCGCCGCGGCCCGCACCCGCGCCGAGCTTGCCGCCGAGGCGTCGCCACCGCCCCCCGCACCCTTGGCGGACTGAACCCGCGAGCGATTGATGCAGGTACAATCGGGGGCCTTTTTCCCGGCCCGCCCGGCGTCTAGTCTGCGCCCCGTCACCTAGTCCCGGAGGTTTCAGGATGACCGCCCCCCTTGGCCGGCTGCGTCTCGGCGTCAACATCGACCATGTCGCCACCGTCCGGAACGCCCGCGGCTCGGCCTATCCCGATCCGGTGCGGGCGGCGAAGCTGGCGGAAGAGGCCGGGGCCGACGGCATCACCGCGCATCTGCGCGAGGATCGCCGCCACATCTCGGACCGCGACATCGAGCGGCTGATGGAGGCGCTGAGCCTGCCCCTTAACTTCGAGATGGCCGCGACCGAGGAGATGCAGGCGATCGCGCTGCGCCACCGGCCGCACGCGGTCTGCATCGTCCCCGAGAAGCGCGAGGAGCGCACGACCGAGGGCGGGCTAGAGGTGGCGCGCGAAGAGAACCGGCTGGCGCATTTCATCGCGCCGCTGCGCGATGCGGGCTGCCGGGTGTCGATCTTCATCGCCGCCGATGCCGCCCAGATCGAGGCGGCGGCCCGGATCGGGGCCGCGGTGGTCGAACTGCACACCGGCGCCTATTGCGACCACCATGCAGAGGGCGATTTCGCGGCCCGCGACGCCGAGCTGGCGCGGCTGCGCGAGATGTCGGCCTTCGCGCATTCGCTGGGGCTCGAGGTTCATGCCGGCCACGGCCTGACCTATGACACGGTCGCCCCGGTCGCGGCCTTCCCGGAGGTGATGGAGCTGAACATCGGCCATTTCCTGATCGGCGAGGCGATCTTCCGCGGCCTGCCCGCGGCGATCGGCGAAATGCGCCGGCTGATGGACGCGGCCCGGAGCTGACATGGCGGACGGGGGGCGCTGCCCCGGATGCTTGAGCGGGGGGCTCTGCCCCCCGGGC